>JAHCAZ010000113.1 GCA_019634615.1 Opitutaceae bacterium | reverse complement strand
CCTGAAGTTCATGCAGCGGTCGCTCGTGGACGCGGCCAAAGGCACGGCCTCGGCGCAGCAGGCTCTCTCCCTGCTCGGACTCTCGGTCGAGGACCTCGCGGGCCTCTCGCCCGATCAGCAGTTCAAGCGCCTGGCCGATCGATTGTCGCAGGTCATCGACCCCGCGTTGCGCACCGCTCTGGCGATGGAGATCTTCGGGCGGGCCGGGACGAAGTTGCTCCCCCTGCTCTCCTCCGGCTCGGCAGGGATCGAGGAGTTGCAGTCGCAGGCCCGCAGTTTGGGCCTGACCGTGAGCACGCAGACGGCCAGGGACGCCGCGGAACTCAACGACACGCTCAACATTCTCTGGCGGGTCGTCAAGCAGGGCGTCTTCGCCATCGGCGGGGCGCTCGCGCCCACGATCAAGGACCTGTCGCTTCGGATCACCCGCGTGATCGTCGCCGCCACCGATTGGATCAAGCGGAACAGAGAAGTCGTCGTGTGGGCGCTCAAGGTTGCGGCGGGCGTGGTGGTCGTCGGAGCCGCGCTCATCGGCCTGGGCGTGGCGATCAGCGGCGTCGGCGCGGCGATGGGCGTGCTGGCGAGCGTCGTCTCCGGCATCGGGGCGGCGTTCGGGCTGGTCGGCGCGGCGCTGGGGGCGCTGCTCAGCCCCATCGGCCTGGTCGTCGCCGCCGTCGTGGGCCTCGGCGCGGCCCTGCTCATCACCAGCGGCGCGGGCGGGGCCGCCCTCGAATGGCTCGGGGAACAGTTCACGCGCCTGCGCGACTGGGCCACCAAGGTCATCGGCGGCATCTCCGACGCCCTCGCGGCGGGCGACATCGCGCTCGCCGCCGAGATTCTGTGGCTCTCGCTCAAGGTCGCCTGGCAGCAGGGTATCGCGGCGCTCAACAAGGTCTGGCTTGCGGCCAAGCAGTTCTTCATTGGCACGGCGCAGTCCATGTGGTACGGGGCGCTCGCCGCCGCCGAGATCGGCTTCCACGCGATCGAGGTCGCGTGGATCGAGACGACCGCGTTCCTCTCCAAGACCTGGGCGAACTTCACGACCGGCTTCCGGCAGATCTGGGAGTCCGCGTCGTCGTGGGTCGCCAAGCGGATGCTGGAGATCCAGGGCATGTTCGACTCCGGGCTGGACGTGGACGCCGCCAAGAAAGCGGTGGATCAGCAGTTGGAGTCACGCCTGATCGAACTGGAGGAGGCCGCTCAGCGCGACGTGGCCGCGCGGGAGCGCCGGCGATCCGCCGAGCGCGAGCAGGCCGCGGCCATCCATGAGGCCACGCTCGCCGCGATCGGGCAGGACTTCGAGAACGCGCAGGAGGCCCTCCGCAAGGACACGGAGGCGGGCCTGGCCGAGTCGCGTGCCGCCCTCGACGCCGCGAAAGAGCGCCTGGCCGCCGCGATCGATGAGGCCCGGCGCAAGCGCGAGGCGGCGGACGCGGAGCGGGGGCCTCGTGGGGGGCGATCTCCCCGCGACCTCATGGCCGAGTTCGACGAGCGGATCGCGGGCCTGGGCGACCTGCTGGCCAAGGGGATCAGCGTCCGCGGCACGTTCAACGCCAAGGCGGCGCAGGGCCTGGCCGCGGGCAACGACA
>JAHCAZ010000112.1 GCA_019634615.1 Opitutaceae bacterium | reverse complement strand
CCCAGAAATGCTGTAGTGGGAAACGACGTCGCCGCCGCCCGCTCGCTGGCGGGCGGCGCGGAAGTGGTGGCGCCGCCTGACATCACGCCTCCGGCGCGCCTTCATAGGCCGGCAGGTCGGTGTCGTCGGCGGCCGTCTTCAGGTCGCGCACGACCTGCTCGCGCAGGAAGAACTCCCAGCGGTAGAGCTGGTAGAACCAGGCGATGTCGCCGCCGCCGATGCGATAGCGCAGCCGCGCCGGAATGCGCACCGCCTCGCCGTCGATGAAGGCCGGCACCGAGACGATGAACACGCCGGGGATCGTCACCGGCTCGCCCTTGGCGTTCATGTGCTCCTGGCTGAACTCGACCACGCGCTCGCCGGTCTGCAGGCGAATGCCCTGCTTGGCCTTGGCGTTGACGAACACCTCCAGGTGCCGCGACAGGCTGAGCACCTCCGAGGGCGTGGCGCACTTCTCGTTGAACAGCCGCTCATATTCGGAGCGCTCGCCATCCATCGGCGAAGCCAGCTCGGCCACGTGCTCCTCGATGAAGGCGGCGAACTCCTCCTGCTTCATCGGCTTGGCGTTGCCGTTGACCCAGGCCTTGAACTCCTCGGTCAGCGGGAAGCCGTACTCGACACGGTGCCGGCCGAAGCGCGGCTCCACCTTGGCGGAGAAGTAGTCGAGCACGGCGGTAAGCTTCGGGTTCGGCCAGGCAGTGGCGCCGAACAGCGCCGACTCCTCGTCCTTGTGGCGGTTGATGAGCTCGACGAAGGAGGCGAGCGTGGTGACCTTGGCCGTGCCGGCAGGCATAGCCGGCGCGGTGCGGAACTCCTCGATCGTCGACTTGAGCGACACGACGCGCTGCGCCTTGCGGTCGAACAGGATCGGGATTTCGGCCGGCAGGCCTTCGCCGAGGCCTTTCGTCTCGATCGTGCCGATGGCGGCTTCGCCGGCCTCGACGGCCAGCGTCTTCACAAGCTCGATCGCATGCGCGTCGAGCGGCTGCTGCTGCTTCTCCATGGCGGTTTCCTTTCCGGTTGGGAGGAGCGGGGGCGGGCGCTAACCCGCGGCGGATTCCGCCTCCGCTTCGGCGCGCGCCTGGCGGGGAGGGAACATGTCGATCTGGTTGGGGTGTTCGAGCGACAGCTGCCCGTCGATCGCCCAGAACGGCGTCTTCACGAACTTGGCCGTGTCGGGCAGCTTGACCTTGACCTCGGGCTTGATGTCGATGCGGCCGAGCTCGTAGTCGAGCGTCACCGTGACGGTGATGGAGGCCTTGCACTTGTCGGCCGGGCACTGCTCGAGCGCGTCGATCGCCTCGGCCAGCCTCTCGTCGAGGTGGCGGGAGAAGCTGCCGCTCGACACCAGGCCAAGCATTTCACGGAAGCTGCGCAGCACGCGGCTCATGGTCGTTCCTTTCAAGGTGAGGTCGACCACCCCGGTCGACATGGGTGATCCCGGCGCGGTGCAGCAGGGTGCTCATGCGCCCTTCACCAGCTTCGCCAGCGTCGTCTCGCAGGCGGAAAGCCGCGTGGTGAGCGCGGTCACCGTCGCCCGCACCTCGGCGATTTCCTGCGACACGGCGTCGATTTCCGGATTCGAGCCGGACGGCCCGAAGAAT
>JAHCAZ010000111.1 GCA_019634615.1 Opitutaceae bacterium | reverse complement strand
GACAGGTGGCCGGGGATGCGCAGATGCTTGCGCACGACGTCGACGAACTGGGGATCGCGCTTGGCGGCCCAGACGGCCGCGAAATGCCCGACGGCCCAGAGGCCGAGGCCGACCAGCCAGAGGCGCAGGCCGAGGCCGAGCGCGGCGGCCAGAGTGCCGTTCAGGATGGCCAGCGAACGCGGCGCGCCGCCGAGCAGGATGTGCTCGGTCAGCGCCCGGTGGACCGGGACTGAGAAGCCCGGCAGTTCGCCGCCATGATCCGCGCCGTCGGCCATCAGACGAGCGCCCCGCCGCCGAACGAGAAGAAGGACAGGAAGAAGCTGGACGCGGCGAAGGCGATCGACAGGCCGAAGACGATCTGGATCAGTTTGCGGGCGCCGCCCGACGTGTCGCCGAAGGCCAGCGTCAGGCCGGTGATGATGATGATCATCACCGCGATGATCTTGGCGACAGGCCCCTCGATCGATTCGAGGATCGACTGAAGTGGCGCCTCCCAAGGCATCGACGAACCCGACGCATGGGCGGCCGGCGCCAGGGCGAGTGTGAGGAAGGTGACCGACACCGCCGTGGCGATGTGGCGGCGGATGCGCAAAGCATGCTTGATCATGACGGTTCTCCTGTGAGCGGCGGGCTTGCGGGGGTGACGCGGTAGTCGCCGTCGGGGCCGAGGCCCTCGATGCGGGCGAGTTCGGCCAGGCGGCGGGACGCGCCGCGGCCAGAGAGGACGGCGACCAGATCGATCGTCTCGGCGATGAGCGCGCGCGGAACGGTGACGACCGCTTCCTGGATGAGCTGCTCCATGCGGCGCAGCGCGCCGATGGCGGTGCCGGCGTGGATGGTCCCGACGCCGCCGGGGTGGCCGGTGCCCCAGGCCTTTAGGAGGTCGAGCGCCTCGGAGCCGCGCACCTCCCCGATAGGAATGCGGTCGGGCCGCAGGCGGAGCGAGGAGCGGACGAGGTCAGAAAGCGATGCGACGCCGTCCTTCGTTCGCATGGCGACGAGGTTTGGAGCGGCGCATTGCAGCTCGCGCGTGTCCTCGATCAGGACGACGCGGTCGGACGTCTTGGAGACTTCGGCAAGGAGCGCGTTGGTGAGAGTGGTCTTGCCGGTCGAGGTCCCGCCGGCAACGAGGATGTTACGCCGATCGGCGACGGCCTGGCGCAGCGTTTCGGCCTGATCCGCCGCCATGATTCCGGCTGCCACGTAGTCGTCGAGCGTGAAGACAGCGACAGCGGGCTTGCGGATCGCGAATGCCGGCGCGGACACCACGGGCGGCAACAGGCCCTCGAACCGTTCCCCCGTCTCGGGTAGCTCGGCCGAGACGCGGGGGGCGCCAGGATGAACCTCGGCGCCGACATGGTGAGCGACGAGGCGGATGATCCGCTCGCCATCTGACGCCGTCAGCAACTCACCCGTATCGGAAAGCCCCTCGGACAGCCGGTCGACCCAGAGCCGCCCATCGGGATTGAGCATCACCTCGACGATCGCGGGGTCTTCCAGAAACCGGGCGATGGCGGGGCCGAGCGCGGTGCGCAGCATGCGCGCGCCGCGAAGGATCGCCTCCAGTTCCTGGTGAGTTGCCGCCACGTCGTCCCCGTTCTCTTGCGGGTCCGCCA
>JAHCAZ010000110.1 GCA_019634615.1 Opitutaceae bacterium | reverse complement strand
CCGGCGTCGTCAGAATTCGGCTCGTCGCCGTTTTCCTTGATCGCGCGGCAGCGCTCAGCGCCGTCGGTGATGCGCAGGTCGAGCTTCAGCACGATCATGTCGGAAGCGCGCGCGCCGCTGGCCCGGTTGCGCCGCTGGCGCTCGATCAGGCCCCATTCCTCCAGCCGCTGCAGCCATTCGCGCGCCGTGCGCTCCGATACTTCCGCATCCTCCGCCAGCCGGGCCTGCGAGGGCCAGCAGGCGGCGGTGTCGGCGTCGGCGGAATCGGCAAGGCACATCAGGATCGACTTCGCCGCGGGCGAGCCAAGCCGCTGTTCCTTCGCCCAGGCTGATGCCTTCCAGCTCATGCCAGCACCCGCTCGCGCCAGCGGAAGAAGCCGAGCGCGCCGCGCACCGGCACGAATGGAACCGGCCGCGCATCGGCCAGCACAAAGCCGAAGCGCCCGCAGAACCACGGGCTCGCCGACCACTCGACGCAGTCGACGATGCGCGCGACGCCGACGATGCCGCCGCGCGGCAGTTCATCGAGGGCGGGGAACACGCCGCCCGCCCCGAACGGCTGTGTCAGGCTGACCGCGTGCACGGTGGCAAGGCAGCCCTCATATTCGTCGCGCGTCATGCCCTTCGAGGCATGAATCGCCACCTCGCCGCGAAAGCGCGTCGGCCAGTCGCGGTTCTCGATATCCTTGCCGAGATGCACGATGCAGCACGCCCAAGGCTGCCGGACGGAAAGCGCGATATCGGGGATATCCATCACTCCGCCACCTCCATCGCCACAGCCTCAAGCAGCGGCCCCCACTGGTCTGCCATGGCGGCTGCGATGCCCGGGAAGAAGCGGCTACGCTCGCGCCCGCGGTCCTTCGAACGCGACATGCGGTGCACGCGCGACCACACCTTGTGCTCGTCGCTGCCGCGCGCCGGCGGCACCAGCCGGTCGGTTTCGACAAGCTTCGGCAGGCCGCGCAGATAGAGCCCGGTGGCCTTGAATTGCGGCTCGCCGAACCACCACGGCTGCACGATCTGCGCCGGCTTCTCGTAAGCGCGAATGCGCGTGCGGGCATGGCCGTGCATGATCGGGTTCTCGATGCAGACACGCGGTACCGGCGCGTTCCAGCAGTCGGAGAACAAGGCGGCTCCGGCCTCCAGCTCGGCCCACATCTCGTCCAGCGAGCGACCCGGAGGCGGCACCTTCAGCCAGCGCACGCCGGAATTACACAGCCTTGTGCATGGCGGATGCGCGACGATCAGCATGTCCCAGCCGTCGTTGAGGATGTCGCGCACATCGCAAACGAGATGCCGGTTCGAACCATCCTCGGCGGGCAGCAGGTCGCACGACCAGGCATCGTGCCCGCGGGCCGCGAAGGCGCGCCGCACCGTGCCGGTGAACTCGCAGGCAACGAGGATCCGGCTCATGCCGCCCTCGCGCGGATATCGGCCAGCTGTGCGAGGCGGCGCTCGCCGCGCTCGACCCGCGCCGCGTCACCCGAGGCAACATCGAGGCGCGCACAATGCTCCAGCGGCCCGTAGCGGTCGGTGAGCACCGCGCCGGCCTTGATCGCGAGCGCCTTCTTGCTGAGCGCAATGTCGAAGTGGACCCATGAGGCGTTGCGGTACTTGCCGAACGACAGGGTGGCGTGCCCCTGAATCCATTTCCGCTGCACGCCGATGCGGTCGACCATCGCCAGCAGCTCGTCCAGCGTGTCGGCCCACAGATGGCACATCACCATGGTGCCGAACGCATGGCGCACGTCGTCGACATAAACGGTCATGACGGCGCCTCGCCCCCATAGCGCCCGTCGGCCCGCT
>JAHCAZ010000011.1 GCA_019634615.1 Opitutaceae bacterium | reverse complement strand
ACCGGACGGAGCGCAGCGCAGGAGGAAGCAGACGACGTGACAGCGGCTCGGCGCTGGCGCGGCGTGTGCCGCTTGGATCATTTTCGCGACAGCAGCGTCTCGGGGGGCGATGCGCGGGCCTTTTTGCTTTGGCAGTCGCTTCTGCGGGTGCACGGGATCGAGGCGCTCGGGGAGCGCGGTGGCTTCAGGCGGCAACAGGATGCCGGTGATGCGGACCAGGAGGTCGAGCAGGAGTTCGAACCGCACGGCGGATTCCCGGGAGGCAAACACGCGGTTGTAGTCGGCCTCCCAGTCTTTCAGCCCATGCAGGAGATCGAGGACCGGCAGGTCGAGGGCGCCCTGCAGTTGAGCTGCGAGGATCAGGCGGCCGACCCGGCCGTTGCCTTCCACCAGGGGATGGATGCGCTGGAACCGCAGGTGGTAGAAGGCTGCGGCTCTCAAGACGGAGACCGGATCGGCAGACGACTTGATGCGCTGGGTGGCCGCGGCCAAGGCGGTTAGTTCCTGTGGAAGGTGTCGAGCGTCGGCGCCGTATTCGCCGCAGATTTCGATGAAGTTGTCGCCTTGCCGCACCCAACCGCGCGGCATGGTGCCGATCAGTTTTCCGGCGAGACCCTCCAGGTCGGCACAGGTGACCGCCCACCAATCCGGTACATTATAAGCGATCAGAGAGGACGATGAGGATTCAACCGGATGCATATAGATCAGGGCCGAACTCGGCCACCGCCGCTCGCGTTCATTTTGTTAAGATTTGAGACGTGTCCCCTTCGGCGTGCCCTTCTAGTCATCTATTTCAACCAGATCCGTACTGTCGGCCCTCATGGGGCAATAGGTCGCCCAGTGTTAGCTAACTTCCACTTTGGCGGAAATTCTCGCTCGAGTTCAATCAGCAGAGCTTTGAGCTGTTCCTTTCGCTGACTATCATCGGTAGCAGAAGTAAGGCGTCTATGCAGCAAACGTACAGAATGTTGCAGCGCGTCGGTTGCTTCCACAAGTCTACCGGTTGATTCATAGAGCCCATAGAGCCTAAGGTTTACGATGCCTTCGAGCTCATCATAGTTGACGGCCCCGGGTGCCTCCTGTCGTTTTTCAACAAGGAGCGCATGCAAACTAACCAATGCCTCCTCAGCCGCTTTAGGATCGGTCTCGTGGTAAACGACCATCGCAGCATTATAACGCTCAGAAAGCAGCTTTGCAGTATCTTCACTGCAGCCGCAAATGAAGAGAACGATGCTGATAATGAGGAAAGTTTTCGGTTTCAACGTCCCAGCCCTCCATTGTTACTTCCGAGATTTTTAACTCGATCGACTAGCACACGGGAAGCCTCGTCTGTAGCGGCTCGCACCGATGTAAATAGTCCACCAGGCAGTGGGCCACGCACATCTTCGATCTTCGTATATGGCACCCATGTTTGTTGGGTCCAAAAAATCAAAAACGGCCGTGTTTCTAGCTGCTTATAATCGATAACGGTTCGAGCCTCGAACGGACCGGTTCTACCAAGAGTGTTATTCAATCGGTCAAAGGCCGCAGAGACGGCCGAGGCATAGTTTGTTGGACTGGGGATCACTTCCGATTTCTCGCCTACGTATTGGACTGCAGTAGCCCAAAATTCGACGGCTTCTTGGAAAGTTGACGGCGTTCCCGTTGGCATCATATCGAAGCCAATTCCAGTTTTTTCAAGGGCACCTATAAAATCTACCGCCGCCTTCACTTTGCTATCAAAGTCTCTGAAACCTATTCTGTTAACTTCGATCCCGGCTCGGGTAACAATCAGGCCACTGCCACCAGTCTCGAGCCCTTGATCAAAGCCGCCATACTCACGAACTGCGCCACTTGGCGCAAAATTCCCGACAATAGCCGATTCCCCATTCGAATTTTGAAACGTCGTCAATGATCCGGGAGTCAGCGTCACTACATTACCGGCCGCATCGACCACGGTTACGTTCTTTCCGGCATCGAGCTTTGCTTGGATCTCGTTGAGTTTACTTTGATCGCGACTGCCAAATCCCCACCCGCCCGAGAAGTCCGCGACACCATTACTCAGAAGATTGCCCGCACCATGGGATTCGCGCGCATCCATTCTTGGATCGTCATACATTCCGGGGGGATCAAAAGTCGCCGTGTCTTCCCACCTGTTCGCAACCAGATCCCAGTCGTCGATGGGATCCATGCCGAGGTAATCCCAGGCATTCGGCACCCGGTTTGAGACATATGCATACAGGTTCAGCCCGCCTTGTTCGCCAATCGAGTCCCGGGTGATGAACCGACCCAGGCTCGGGCTATAGTAGCGCGTGTCGTGGTAGATCAGGCCGGTCTCGATGTCGGTGTACTTGGTGGCGAACCGGAACGGATTGCTCGCCGCATACGGCCCCGACTCGCGCAGGTTATTCCCGAAGGCGTCGTACTCGTAGGCCGCCACGATGTCACCGGCCACGTAATTCGTGCCGCCGAGGGTGACATTCGCCGCCGTCATCATGGCGTGCACGTTGCCCATGGCATCGTAGGCCAGCAAGTAGGTATTGCTACCCTCTTGCGTCATCAGCAATCCGCCCACCCCGCCGGCGCCCTGCTGGGAGCCGGACAGGTCAAGACCCCAGTAGAATGACCGCACGACGGCATCGCTCGCGAGGTGATCCAACTCGGCCATCAGGTTCCAGCCGTTGTAGATGAAGCGCAGGGATTCATAGGGCGAGTCATAGCTGGAAGTGCCGGTGTTCCAGTTCTGCACGGTCTTTCCCGCTCGTCGGCCAAGATAGTCGTAGGTGAATACGAGCTTCTGGCGGGGGAGCCCCGAGGGCATCTTGGTGGTGTCGGTCTCCATTTGGATCAGGCGGTTCTCGGCATCGTAGGCGTAGGTCCAGCGTCCGTCGCCAGTCAGGTTGCCGTCGTCATCGTAACCGAAGGCCTCCGCGGTCTTCGGCACATAGGCCTTGGTGTTTCCAGTGTTTGCTGGCGAGGAGTTGTCCGTGAGGTCGAGCTGGGTGTATACCGCGTTGCCCGTGTTCGTCAGGGGGTAGGCGTTGAAGAAATAACTCCCGTTGCGGCTCGCCGTCTGGGGGTTGCCCACGCCGTGCTCGGTTACCGTGACCGTGCTGCCGGGCACCGCCCCCGCCACGTCGAAATATCCCGGCACCGTGCGCTGGGTGTAGCGGTTGCGGTCATCGGCCGTGTACGTCGCCGTCTGGCCGTTGTGCGTCACCGAAGTGCGGTTGCCAATGGTGTCGTAGGAGTAATCGCTGTCCTGCCGGCCGGCGATATTGGCCGGCGAGCCGGCGAGGTCCACCGAGGTTTCCGACTTGAGTTGGGAAAGCGAGTCGTAGGTGTAGGAGGTCTTGAGTCCATGCGTGGTGGCGGCATCATAGATATCGAACAGTTCACCAGTCTTGGTGACATTTGAAATCCGCCCCATCGCGTCCTGCACATAGGCGAACTTATCATCAAAACGGATGGGATACCCCGGCAGCTGTCGCTGGCGCAACCGCTGCAATCAGTGACGGTCGCCGTCTCAGGCCGCACCTCGACCTAGGCGTCCCCCCATTCCGACTATAGGCTTCACATCCCGGGAGCCCGGGCGTTGAGTGCTCCCCGCCCATGACGTCGTCCCCCTCGGAGCCTCCGGAACTCACGCACCGGCTGCGCCAGCAACTGATCCTGGCCCAGGTGCGCATCATGGAGCTGGAGGACGAGCGCGACACGCTTGCGCCCCGGGTGACCGAACTCGAGGCCCTGCTGCAGGCCGCCCAGCAGCTCGCCGACCAAAAACTTGATGAGGCCGCCCACCTGGCCCGCGTGCTGGCCGACACCGAGGCGCACGCCGCGCGCCTCCAGTCCACCCTCCAGCAGGCGCAGCGGGACCACGCCCTGGCCCAGGAATCGCTCTCGACCCATCGGGCCAGGCTTTCGGCCCTCGAGACCGAGGCCGCCAATCTCCGAGCCGCCGCCGAGGCCCAATCCAACCGGTGCGCCGCGCTGGAGGCGAACCTCGCCGCGCTCAAGCGCACGCGCAGCTGGCGCTGGACCGCTTGGCTGCGGGCGATCGGCCGCAGCTTTTCCCGCTAGCCTGCCATGAGCACGCCCGCGCTGCAGGGGGAGATCGAGACCCCGCGCCCGTTGCGGGCTGACGGTGGCCGGATCACCATCACCGGCTGGTGTTGCCAGATCGGCGCAGGGAGCGCACCGCCGGTCCGGTTGGCCTGCGCCGACGCGATCCTGCAGCTGACCGCCCGCCAGGCGCGGCCCGACGCCGCCGGCTTGCTGCCCGGCGAACCTGCCGCCGCCAACTCCGGTTTCACGATCACGGGCGTGGTGCCCCCGGGCGTACATCTCGCCCGCCTCGAGGCCCAGGCCTCCGATGGCCGATGGCTGACCTTCCGGCAATTCACCATCGTGGCGTCCGCCGAACCCTTCCGCGCGGTGGTCGACACGCCGATCGCCGCAGGCACCTTGCGCGACCGCGTCAAGGTCGGCGGCTGGGCCCTCGACACGGCGCAACCCGTGACGGACCTGCACCTGCGTTATGGCCACCGCGAGATCGCCTGCCGCGTTGACCAGGAACGAGGTGACGTGCCCGCGGCGTTTCCCGGCGTGCCGCATGCAGCGCGGTCCGGGTTTGTCAGCGACGACTTCCTCGTGGCCGGGCACGGCCCGGTGCGCGTCAAGGCCCGCCTCGCCGACGGGCGCACCGTGGTCGCCCCCACCCGCGTGTGCTTCAGCATCGATCGGGACGAGAACCATGCCCCCGATCTCGACCTGACGGCCGCGCGCGTCGGCCTCCCGGGCGAGGCCCCCCGGCCCACAAGCGCCGCGAGCCCCACGCCCGCATCCACCCCGCGCAACCTGCTCTTCATCCTGCCCGGCAGTTTTGCCGCGAACAACGCCCTGCATGTGACCGCCCTCGCCAACGAGCTGGCGGCGGCCGGGCATGCGTGCGCCGTCGCGGTGGCGCACGACCTCGCGACGCTCGCGCATCACGCCCAGCCGGCCTTTCGGGGACTTCTGCACCAGGAGGCGACCGCCGGGGTCGAGTTTCCCGACGGCCGCGGTCCAAACGTCATCCATGCCTGGACCACGCGCGAGAATGTGCGCCGGGTCACCGAGCAGATCCGGCACCGCCAAGGGGGGCGGGTCGTCGTGCATCTCGAGGACAACGAGCATGAGATCCTGGCCCTGACGCTGGGCCGGCCGGCCGGCGAGTTGGCTCACCTCCCCGAGGCGGAACTCGATCGGTTGGTACCGGGCGATCTTTCGCACCCCCGGCGCAGCCAGGAGTTCCTGGCCAAGGCAGATGGCGTCACGGTGATCACTGATCGGCTCCGCGAATTCGTGCCGCAAGGCCGGCCGTGCCTCACGCTCTGGCCGGCGGCGGACGCCCGTCACTTCTTCCCTCGCCGCCGGCCGGATGCATTCCGCGAAGTCCTGGACGAGACCTCGGGCGCCACCGTGCTCTTCTATCACGGGAACGTGCATGCCGCCAACGCCAGGGAGGTCCGGGAGTTATACCTGGCGGTGCTCGAGCTGAACCGGTCGGGCTGTCCCACGACGCTCATCCGAACCGGTCTCGACGCGGTCGATTTCCTCGGCGAACAGCGGGATGCGGTCCTGCCCTTTGTGCTCAATCTCGGGCAGATCCTGCATCACCGGCACCTGGCGCCGCTCATGGCGCTGGCCGACATCTTCGTGCAGCCCGGCACGTCGGATGCGTTCAACGATTACCGCTTTCCCTCGAAACTGCCCGAGTTTTTCTCCGTCGGCCGGCCGGTCATCCTCCCCCGCGCAAATCTCGGCTGCCTGGTCCGACACGGGACCGATGCCTACGTGCTTGAGCGGGCCGACGCCGCGGGCATCGCGCGGGCGGTCGCGGAACTGCGCCGCGATCCGGCGCTGGCCGACCGGCTGGCCCGCGGCGCCTTGGCCTTTGCCGACCGGCATTTCAGCTGGCGGCGGAGTGCCGCGGCACTTGCCAGCTTCTACGAGACTCTGGCAGGGTCCTGACCCATGCCCGTCCCGCAGACCCAGCGCCTCTACGTCACCGGCGGCCGCGGCCGCCTGGCGTCGCTCATCGCCGACCATTTCCGCGCGCCCGCCCACGCCGTGTCGCTGTTCTCCCGCAACGCCGGCCCCGGCTTCCAGCCGCTGGAGTCCCTGCCGGAACCCGCGGTCCTGGCGGGAGCGGATACGATCCTGCACCTGGCGTGGAGCTCGCTGCCCGCCACGTCCGAGCAGCACCCGGGCACCGAGGAGCGCCATGACCTGCCGTTCCTGGAGCGGCTGCTCACCGCCCTGGCCGCGACACCGGCGACGCGCCGCGTACGGCTCGTGTTTTTCTCGTCGGGCGGGGCCGTCTACGGCAATGCCCCGGACCGGCCCAGCCGCGAGGATGATGCTTGCCGTCCCATCGGATCCTACGGCCGGGCCAAGCTCGCCGCGGAGCAACTCATCGCAGCCCGGACGGATCGGGACCACCTCGCCACCACGGTGCTGCGCATCTCGAATCCCTATGGCTACCCGGTGCCAAGCGGCCGGGCGCAAGGCCTGATCCCGCACGCCCTGCGGTGTGGCATGAATCGCGAGACGCTCGCGCTCTGGGGCGACGGCTCGGCGCGGAAGGACTTCCTGTACTACACGGATTTCCTCTCGGCGCTGGAGCTGGTGCTGTCCCACCGCCTCCTCGGCACCTACAACCTCTGCGCCGGGGAATCGCATCGCATCGACGAAGTGATCGGCCTGGTGGAGCGGGAACTGGGTTGCGCGATCGCCCTGCAACCGAAACCGGCCCCGGCCTGGGACGTGCATGACAGCCGCTTGGCCAACGACAAGTTCGTCGCCGCCACCGCATGGCAGCCGCAGGTCCCGCTCGCCGAGGGGATCCGCCGCGCAGCCGCCGGCTACGCCCTGCACTGACGCCATGGCGGAACCGACTTCCAGTCCCAGCCCGGAGACAGGCCGCGACCGGTCGCAGGAGCGGTGGCTTTGGGTGGTGTTCCTGGCCATGGTCGGCCTTGCGGCCTGGATGCTGACGCGCTCGTGGCAGGCATCCATCCTCGACCGGTACGAGTTCCGCCAACTTCAGACCGCGCTCAGCGCCTACTGGGTAACCCAGGAGGGATTTCGGCTCGACTACCTGACCCCGCTCTTTGGCCCGCCCTGGTCGATCCCGATGGAGTTTCCGACCTACCAATGGTGCGTCGCCGCGGTGGCCATGGTGTGCGGCCTGCCGGTGGAGCAGGCGGGGCGGTTGGTGGGCGTGGGTTTCTATGGCGCGACGCTGCCGGCCGCCTACGGCCTGCTGGCGCTGGCCGGGCTGAACACCTCGCGCCGCCTCCTCACGCTGGCCGTGATCCTGGTCACGCCGGTCTATCTCTTCTACCCCCGCACCGTGATGATCGAGACCGCGGCCCTGTGCTTCGCCGTCTGGTTTCTCTTCGCCCTGCACCGCTCGCTGGCCACCCGGCGCATCACCTGGCTCGCCGCAAGCGTCGCGCTGGGCGTGCTGGCCGCCCTGACGAAGATCACGACCCTGGTGGTCTTTCTCCCGCCGGCCTTCGCCCTGGGCCTCGACGCCGCGCGCACCGTCCTGCGCACCTCGGTCGCCCGGAGGGCTCGCGAGCTCGGCCCGGTGGCCCTGCGGGTGGTCCTGCCGGTCGCCCTCGCCGTGGGTGTCGCGTACGCCTGGATCTCCCATGGCGATGCGATCAAGCATTCAAACCCCTATACGGGCTTCCTGGCCTCGACGGAGCTGCGACAATGGAATTATGGCCCGCTGGGCCTGCGCCTTGAACCGTCCTTCTGGCAGAACCTGAGGAACAACGTTTTCCTCAACGTGCTCAGTGAAGGCGGTCTCGCCCTTGCCCTCGTGTGCGCAGCCTTCGCGACCCGCCGGGCGCGCTGGGTGGCCCTGGCCGCCGCCGCCGGTTTCATCAGCGGACCGCTGGTCTTCGCAAATCTCTACCACGTCCACGACTACTATTTCACGGCCAACGCCCTGCTTCTCACCGGCGCCGCGGGGATGCTGCTGGCTTCGGCCTGGGACAACCCGCGTTTCCCGGGAGCGGCCCGCTGGGTTGCCCTGCTGGTCTTCCTCGGACTGCAGTACCAGGCGTTTGACCGGAACTACCACTATTACTACTGGAAGGAGGCGCCGCCGCCGCCGGCGCTGGCCGACATCATCCGGGAATCCGTGCCCGCCGAGGGCGTGGTGCTGATCTCCGGCGCCGACTGGAATCCGCTGCTACCCTATTACGCCGAGCGCCGCGCCGTCATGGTCGCCGGCGGCCGCGACGCCGAGACGGAGGTCCTGGAGGACGTCGCGGCGCGCCTGCCCCCGCGCAAGGTCGTCGCGATGGTGCTGGTAGGGAACAAACTGCGCCCCGACCGCGCGCTGATTCGAGCCCGCGCCGAGCGTTTCGGGCTCTCGCCGCACGCTTTTGCCACCAGCGATGATGCTGATCTTTATCTCGCCGCCGAGTTGGTGGACCCGGCGGCCGAGCGGCTCGCCCACCGGACCTTCGCGACCGCGCGCGTGCTTGTGAGCCCACCGTCACCTGAGGTCGGGATAGAGGCCGGGGAGGAGGATCTCACCCAGCTTGCATTTCCATCCTGCTCGCCGTCACCGCACCGTGCCCGCAGCCAGTTTGGCGTCAGCCTGCAGCAGGTCGAAGGACGTGCCGTGATCAGCGCCCATGCACGATCCGAGCTCTTCTTCCGGCCGCCCCCGGGCGCAAGGCGCATCGCCGCGGTCGTCGGCCTTCCGGCCGCAACCCATGCCAAGCCTCTCCCCGAGGCCACCGATGGCGTGGTCATCGAGATCTTCGAGCAACGGTCCGACGGTTCCCGGCGGTCGCTGCTCCGGCGCGAGTTGAATCCCGCCGCCCGCCTCGAGGATCGTGGCCCGCAGGCGTTGGCCTATGAGCAGGAGGATGCCTTCTCCGGGGAACTGGTCTTCTTCATCGGTCCCGGCGCGGCGGGTAACAACGCCTACGACCAGGCCTACTGGGCCGGCATCGAGATACGCTAGGGCTCAGTTGATCGAGAGCCCGTTTTGGATCCAGATCCAGTCGCGCGTGTCGCGTCCGTGCTGCCCTGGGTCGACGATCAGCTCCAGGTCACCCGCGTGATCCAAGGTGAACTCGAGCACCACCGGCTGCGCGCCGCGATCGGCAGGCTGCGCGGCCGGGTCGAGGTGCCAGCGTCGCAGCACCTGCGGCGTCTCGCCGGGCCGGCGGCTCAGGGCGGTGATGCCGACCCCATCGGTGGGATCTTCGCCGGCCGCGACCTGGTAGGAACTCGGATCGAACCAAAGGACCATGCGCAAGGTGTGGGCGCCGGCCGGCAGCGGGAAGACCAACCGGGTCCACGGGTGCAAGCTGAACGCGGCGTCCTTGCCACTCCCGCGCACCTGGGGTTCGAAGGTGCACAGGAACCGTCGCGGCGCCGGCTGCATCGACGCAAAGAGCTGCTGTTGCTCGACGCCCAGCGCGGAGTATTCGCGCCACGATCCCGTCATGGCCGCCGGCAGCCGGGTCCCGGGCACCAGGCCGACGCCGGGCGGCGGCGCACCTTCCAGCCACAGGACCGTCTCGAGCCAGCGATCCTGCGGCAGGAACACCCAGGTGTCGCCCCAGGCCAGCCAAGGCTCCGGGGACAACCCGAGCGGAGCCAGGCGGCTCACCAGCGGGAAAAGCTCCCGCCAGGGCCGGCCGGTGATGACGAGCGCGCCGATGCGCTCGTCCGCCAACTCATGCAGGGCCGCATCGATCCGCGGCATATCTCTTGTCGCTTCCTCGCGAAGCATCAGGGCCCTCCGGCGCGCATAGTAGGGCGTCATCGAGTTCCAGTCCTGCCCTGCAATGATGATCACTTCCTTCGGCCGGGTCATGGCCTGCAGCAGTTGGCTCAGGCTGTTCCCGCCGGGGCTGATGCCGCGCTGATCGGGATAGAAATGCGCGACGTAGCGGTACGCCTGGCCCGCGCACAAAACCAGCGCCACGATCAGGCCGATCACACGGCCCCGCGCGGTCTCCATAAGGCCCACGACGCCCAGCCCCGCCGCGAGCAGCAGCAGCACCGCGTTCGCGACAAAATAGTACTCGTGGTAGGCGTAGAGGACGGGAAACAGGACCAGCGCCCCGGCGAAAACGAGCAGGCAGGCCAGGGCGCCCATCCGGAGCTGCCGCCCGCCCAGCAGCGGCAGCAATACAGCGCCGAGCAGCACGGGGAGCCAAGTGAGCTGCCAGGTCACGATCTGCAGCTTCTGCGCCCAGAGCTCGCCGGAGAAACGCGACGCCACGGTGCCGAGATTGAAGTCCCGGAGATTCTCCGAGGAGAGGAAGTCCGCCATGGGGTTGGCCGCCTTGATCCGGTCGGCATAAACCACCCACCACCCGGCGCTCAACGCCGCCGGGGCCAGGGCGGCCACCATCCACCGCAGGTCGCCCCGCCACCCCAGGTCCCGCCGTCCCTGCCACAGGCGCAAGCCGCACCAAAGCAGCACCGGGATGAGGTAGATCATGAGCGTCGTGACCTTCACCAGCCCGGCCCCACACCCGGCCACGATCGCGAGCGCGAGCCAACCGAGCCGGCGCCCGGCCACCGCCCGCTCCATCGCCACCCAGAACCAAAGCGCGAACATCAGCGCCATCGTCTCGATCAGGAAAGCGCGGCTGTAGAATATATAGAAGGGACAGGACACCACCAGGGCGAGCACCAGCCACCGGCGCCCCGGCGGGACCGCCCAGCGGGCGAGCAGGAGGAAGATCGCCGGCAGGGCCAGGTAGAAGCAGGCAATGCTTACCGCCCGGGCCGCCTTGGTCAGGCCCAGGCCCGTGATCCGCGAGGTCACGACCACGGTCCACTGGTAGAGCGGGAACTCCATCGGCACGGACCATGGCTTGCCGAGCACGGGCGTCGGATAGGCCAGGTCAAAGCGATCGTCCTGGTTGATATGGTAGGTCGAGAGCGCGGTCTGGGCCTGCCGGAACTCCACGCCAGGCAAGTTGCGGCTTTTCCAGCCGACCGACACGCCCCAGGCGTGAAAGGCCAGGGCCGCGATGAACAAGATCACTGAGACCGCAATCTCGGCCCGGTTCGGGGACCGCGTCGTCTGGGAGGGCGAATCCAAGGCGGCGAGGCAAGGCCAACCCCGCGGAATTGCCAACCACATTCAACGGCTTCCGAGCCGACAGGAACAGGCTTTACTCCCCTCGGCGCCCCGCCGCTTAATTCGCCCTCCCAATGATCCCGTCGCCGGCGCCGCAATACCACATCGACAGTCCTGCCACCTGGCGGCCGGCGGTCGATGGCCTGGAAATCACGGGCTGGCTTTATCTGGGCGAGGGCGCCACCTGCCTCGATATTCGCGCCCGGGTCGACAAGCGTGTCTATCTCGGGATCCATGGGCTGGACCGGCCCGACACCCAGCTGGCCCTCGGCGGCAGCCTCGCGGCCCGCCGCACCGGTTTCATGCAACGGGTGCAGGTCTGGCGCGGCGCCCGCGAACTGGCCCTCGATTACCACGACGGCCTGGGCTGGAAGGAATTCTTCCGCACGCCGCTGGATACCACCGCGCTGCCCGCCTCGGCCCGGAAACCCACCCGGATCCTGCGCGCCGCGCTGGTCTATCAATCGCTGCAGTACCTCTACCGGCACTTCCACCGGCTCAACTGGAGTGCGCTCTGCCGGGAGACCGACGCGGTCTTGCGCGACCTCCTCACGCCGACCTCGGACGTCGCGGTCGGTGAGCATTTCCTGGGTTTTATCGAGAACCCCGGCTATTGGATCAATGCGGGCTACGACAAATTTCGCATCACCGGCTGGCTCTTCGGCGTCGGCCAGGAGATCAACCAGCTCAGCGCCACCACCGGCGTCCTGACCGAGAACCGCCTGGTCTACCCCAAGGACCGGCCCGACGTCGCCCACCACCGGCCCGACCATGCGAACGCGCTGAAATCCGGCTACTATGGGCTCGTCGACATCCGCCGGGACACCCCCAGCCCCGCGAACCTGAAGATCTTTGCCGACACGCCGGAAGGCCGCCGGCTCGCCTTTGCGCGACGGATGCACCTCGACCGGCGCGACGAGCACTCCGGCCCGGTGCCAATCTACCGGCCCTGGCTGTTCGCCAAGGTCGTGGCCGCGTTCCTGCGCGGACGACTCCTCGGCCGCTTCCAATTCGACAGCTGGTCCCAGAGCCGCGCGGAGATCCGGCGCCTGCAGGCCCACCTCGCCGCCACGCTGGGCCGGGGAGAACCCAGGGTCGCGCCGCCGGCGCAGGCACGCCGCCGGGATCAGAATCCCTACGACCGCTGGTGCCACCACAACCGCCTCACCCCCCGCCTGCGGGCGGTCCTGGAGGAGGACGCCGCCGCCCTGGGGCGGTCCGGCGGCCCGCTGATCAGCGTCGTCGTGCCCGCCTACAATACGCCCGAGCGCTATCTCCGCGAGCTCCTCGACTGCATGCGCAGCCAGATCTACCCTCGCTGGGAGCTCTGCATCGCCGACGACGCCTCGCCGCAACCCCATGTCCGCCGCCTCCTCACGGAAGCCGCCCGGGGCGATGCCCGCATCAAGCCGGTCTTCCGGACGGAAAACGGCCACATCGCCCGCGCCACCAACTCGGCCCTCGATGCCGCGACGGGGGAGTTCGTGGCCCTGCTTGACCATGACGACCTGCTGCCGCACGACGCGCTGCTGAACGTCGCGGCGGCCATCGTCCGCCAGCCGACGGCTTCGTACCTCTACACCGACGAGGACAAGATCGATGACACCGGCCGCCGTTTCGACCCGCAGTTCAAGGGCGGCTGGAGCCCGGAGATGGCGCTCACCCATAACTACACGCATCACCTGACCGTCATCCGCCGCGAGGTCGTCGAGCGCGCCGGCCGCCTCCGCCCGGAGTTCAACGGCGCCCAGGATATCGACCTGTTCCTGCGCTGCTGGGAGCTCATCCCCGCCCACGATGTCGTCCACGTGCCCGGCATCGGTTACCACTGGCGCGCCCACGCCGAGAGCACCGCCACGCGCGGCGACCAGAAGGCCTACCTGTTTGACGCCGCCCGCCGGGCCATCGCCGAGGCCGTCGCCCGGCGCCGCCTGCGCGCCGAGCCCATGCTCCCGGAGTTCGCCCGGAACTACGCGCTCTGCCTGCACCAGCTGAAGTGGGACGCCGCCCTGCTCCGCGAGCACCCGGTCACGATCGTCATCCCGTCCAGGAACCGCCCCGACCTCCTCCAGCCCTGTCTCGACTCCCTCGCCCGCACCGTTCCCCGCGATTCGGTCGCGGTCATCGTGGTTGACGACGCCTCCGACGACCCGGCGGCCCTCGAGTACCTCGCCGGCCTGCCGGCCCGTGCCGATCTCCGCGTCACGGTGCTGCGCGCCCCCGCCGATCCCGCGGGCTTCAACTACTCGCGCCTCGTCAACCTCGGCACCGCCCGCGCCACGACGCCGCTGGTCCTCCACCTCAACAATGACGTCGAGGCCATCGCCCCGGGCTGGCTCGAGGACATGGTCGGCTGGATGTCGGTCACCGGCGTGGGCATCGTCGGCGCCAAGCTCCTCTACCCCGACGGCACCCTCAACCACGCCGGGATCTCCCTGAGCCGCGAGGACGGCCTGCCGCACGTGCTCTTCGAGCGCGAACCCGCCGACGACCTCGGCTACCTCTTCCTGCCGCACGCCGCGCGCACGGTGGCCGCCGTCACCGGCGCGTGCCTCCTCACCCGCACCGATCTCTACCGGCAGCTGGGCGGCTTCGACGAGCAGGACCTGCGCGTCGCCTACAACGACGTGGATTTCTGCCTCCGCGCCGGCCTCGCCGGCGCGCGGACGGTCTACACCCCTCAGGCCGTCCTGCGCCACCGCGGCAGCGCCTCGCGCGGCCACGCCTACGCCGAGCGCGAGCACCTCGCCTACATCGCCCGCCATGGCGCACGCCGGGACCCTTTCCTCGCCGAGGCCCTCGACTTCCCCCCGCGCAACCTGCCGCTGAATCCCTACCATCAGCGCTACGCCCGCACGCCCCGGCCGTTCCGTGCCTTGGTCGTCACGCACAACCTGAAGTTCGAGGGCGCGCCGATCTTCATCTTCGAGCTTGCCCGCTTTCTCGCCGAGCAGCCCGGCGTCCAGGTCCGCGTCGTCTCGCCCGAGGAGGGACCGCTGCGCGCGCGCTTCGAGGCGGCCGGCCTCCCCGTCGAAGTCTGGGACACCCGTGCCCTCACCACGGCGACGACCGCGGCCACCTTCACCTCCGCCCTCGCCGCCTTCGCCAGGGAGCACCCCTGCACCGAGGCCGATGTGATCGTTGCCAACACCATGCTGGCCTACTGGGCCGTCCACCTCGCGCGCCAGGTCGGCAAGCCCAGCGCGTTCTACATCCACGAGAGCAACCTGGTGAAGCGCTTCTTCCAGCCGCTCCTGCCCGCCGCGATGCACGCCACCGTGGAGGAGGCCTTCCGCCTCGCCACCCGCGTCGTGTTCACGGCGCGGTCGACCGGCACCATCCACGAGCCGCTGAACGCCGAGGACAATTTCCGCCTGCTGCCGAGTTGGGTTGATTTTGCGCGCATCGACCGGTTCGCCGCCGGGCACGACCGGGCGGACCTGCGGCGCAGGCATGGGCTCGATCCCGAGGCCGTCGTGGTCGTCAACATCGGCTCGGTCTGCGAGCGCAAGGGCCAGCACATCTATATCCGCGGCATCGACCTGCTGCGCAAGGAACTCCCGACCCTCTTCCCCGGCCGCAAGATCCAGTGGGTGATGGTCGGGGCCCGCGAGGGACTGTACATGGAAACGCTCCTCGAGGACATCAAGCTCATGGGCCTGGAGGAAGTGAGGATCTTCCCGGAGACGCCCGACATCTACGACTTCTACCACCTGTCGGACCTCCTGGTCTGCACGAGCTTCGAGGAATCGTTCCCGCGCGTCATCCTCGAGGCGATGGTGTTTGGCAACCGGATCGTGAGCACCGACGTCAACGGCATCGCCGAGATGCTGACCAACACGGACGAGGCCCGCCTGGTCCCGGCGGGCGACCCGTTCAAGCTCGCCGACGCCCTGAAGCTCGCCCTGGCGGACCACTTCGCCGGCGACCGGCGCATGATCTCGATGGCCCGGGCCCGGGCCGCCCGCCATTACCACCACGATCGCGCCCTGCCGCGCCACCTTGAGATGGTGCGCGAGGCCTGGCTCGGCTGACCCATGCCCGAGACCACCTTCAGTCATTCGCACATCGAGGCCCCGGTTCCCGGGAGCGCGGTTGCGCCGAGCTGGCAGGTTGTCCGCGGGTGGGTCTGGCCGAAACCAGGCGGCCACTTCGTGGACGTTCGCGCGCGCGTCGGCGCACAGGTCTACCCCGGCATCCACGGGCGCCCGCGCGCCGACCTCGCGGCGCATTTCCAGACCGGGCGCCGTTACGCCCTCGCGGAGTTCTGCGTCGCGATCGAGTTCCCCCCCGGCCGGGTCGACGTCGTGCTGGAAGTGCTCGAGCTCGAGGGGGTGTGGTCCGTGTTCGACACGGTCTCCTATCGCGTCGAGGGTTCGCCCGCGCCCACCCTGACCGCCCCGGCACCCCATGCATTTCGCTGGCACGACTTCACCCGGGGCCTCGAGCTGCTCCTGCGCTCACGCCGCACCCAACCCCAGGCCGACTGGGGGCGCCTTGCCGCGGAACTCGCGGCCGATCTCCCGCCGGTCCACGACCTCCTGCCGCCACCCCAGCCGTTCATCGGCCACGCCGACGAACCCTCGGTGGTGAATGCCAGCCGTTTCGGCCTCGTCCTCGTGGTCGGCTACCTCTTTCACACCGCGGGGAAGATCGAGCGCCTCTGGGCCACGGCCGACCTGCAGACCATGGAGCCGCTCAAGCTGGGCCGGGCCACCGCCAACCTGATCCCGCACTTCCCGCAGTATCCCGTCGCCGGCGTCTCCGGCTACGAGGGCTACGTCTACGTGCCCGCGCAACTGCCGAACCCGGTCGCCGTGCGGCTCTACGCCGAGACCGGCGACGGCGCCCTGCATCTCGTGCAGGTCCGGACCACGCGGCGCCACGATTCCGTCGTGGAGAAGTACCCCTGGCCCGGTGCGACCGCCGCCAATTTCGCGGCCGCCGAGACCGCCTGGCGCCGGGCCTTGGCGCACCGTGGTGTGCCGATCATCGAGGACGAGGAGCTCCGCGCCGCGACCGGTCGCCTGCGCGACGCTTACCTCCGCCCTGCCCCGCGGGCGGTTGGGCGCCGCGCCGCGGCTTCGCCTGGCGGCGGGGCCGTCGCCCGCCCACCAGCCCGGATCAGCCTCGCCACCCACAACCTCAACCTCGAGGGCGCGCCCCTCTTCCTGCTCGACCTCGCCTGCCACCTCGCCGCGCACGGCTCGAAGCTCACCGTCCTCTCCCCCAGCGACGGCCCGCTGCGCGCCCGGTTCGAGGCCGGCGGCGCGCGCGTCGTGCTCGTCGACACGGCGGCCGTCTTCCGCGCGGCGAGTGCCGCCGACGCGGCCAACGCGCTCGCCGCGCTGGGGCGAAGCTTCGACTTCGGCGGCGCGGACCTCGTCATCACCAACACGTTCACCACCTTCTGGGCGGTGCACTGCGCCAAGGCCGCCGGCGCGCGCGTCCTCAGCTACGTCCATGAAAGCACCACGCCCGCCGCCTTCTACCGCGAGCACGTGCCGCCGGCCGTGGTCACGCTGGCCGAGGAGGCGCTGACGCTTGCCGACGCCGTGAGCTTCACGAGCGAAGCCACCCGCGGCCACCACGTCGGCCCCGGCTCGCCCGTCAATGGCGTGCTGACGCCCGGGTGGGTGGATGTCGGTCGCATCGACGCGTGGCTCGCGGCGCACCCGCGCGCGGCGCTGCGCGAGCGCTTCGGCGTTCGCGGGGACGAACTCCTCGTCACGAACGTGGGCACGGTCTGCGATCGCAAGGGCCAGCTCGGTTTCGTCCGGTCCGTGGCCCTGTTCAACCGCCGCCATCCCGCGCTCGCGGCCCGCACGCGCTTCGTGCTGCTCGGCGGCCGCGACTCGCCGTTCGACGATCTCCTCGGCGCCGTGCTCGCCGACCTCGCGCTGCCCAATCTCGCCGTGCATCGCGAGACTCCCGACTTCCTCGGCTACTACGCCGCGGCCGACCTCACGGTGTGTTCCAGCTACGAGGAATCGTCGCCCCGCGTCGTGCTCGAGGCCATGGCCTGCGGCACGCCGCTGCTGGCCTCCGCCATCACGGGAATCAGCGAACTCGCCCGCCCCGGCCTCGAGGCCACACTGGTTCCGCCCGGTGACACCGCGGCCTGGGCCGAAGGCCTTGCGCGCCTGCTGCTCTCGCCGCCAATCGGCCGCGAGCTTGCCCGCGCCGCGCGCCAGCGCGTGACCACGCTGTTCGGCGCCGACGTCGTCCTCCCCGCCCATTCCGCCCTCGCCGCGGCCGTTGCCGCCGGGCACCCCACGCCATGACCGAGGCCGCCGGCTGGCAGTTTGACATCGAGATCTATCCGGCGGGCTGGGTTTTTCCGGCCGCCCCGAGTTGGGTCGCGGGCTGGCTGTGGTCGCCCCACGGGCGGATCATATCCGACCTGCGGTGCTGGATCGACGGCCGCGCCTTCCTCGCCATCCACGGCCTGCCCAAGCCCGGCCTCGACGAGCGCTTCCTGCACAAGCCCGGCCCGCCCTATCTCGGATTTACGATGCTCGTGACAGCCCATGCCGGCGCCGGCCTCTTCCGTCTGGAAGTGCGCGATGAGACCGGCACGTGGGTGGAGCTGTTTCGCACGCCCATCACCGTCGCCCCCGGCGCCGCGCCCTGTCCAACACCGCCGACCTCGGCGGAGGTACTGGTGTCCCACCTTGATCCGCTGCTCCGCCACCGTGCGGCCCAGCCGGCGGCACCCTGGCCGGCGCTCGCCGACGCCGCCGTCTCCGCCGCACTAGCGGAGCCCCTGAACTCGCTGCCCAACCCGCCGTTCCACGGCGCGCTCGAGGAGCCGCGTGAGCTCGGCTGGGTTCGCTATGGTCGCATCTCCGTCACAGGCTGGCTCGCCCACCGCCACCAGCGCATCGTGCGGGTCACGGCGATGATCGACCCGCTGTTCGAGGTCTCGCTGTTGCATGGCCTGAAGCGCACCGACGTCGACGGCGTCTTCGCCGACCTGCCCGGCCGCGAGACGTCGGCCTTCCTCGGCCACGTCGACCTCCCCGCTTCGTCCGGGCAGCCCGCGCTCCTGAAGGTGTTCGCCGAGCTCGCCAACGGCGAAAAGCACCTCGTCTTCGCCCGTCGCTTCACGCCGCGCGTGATCGCCGGGGCCGAGGCGCCGCTGCCCCCGCTTTCGCGCCTCACCTTCGGGCGGGCCGCGTGGGCGCTGCTGCGCTCGGCCCGCCGCCATCACCTGCCCGGGTCGCCGTGGTCCGAACTGGGTGCGGCGCTGCGCCAGGGCTGGTCAGCCTATGCCGCGGCGGCCCCGGCGCGCCGCAGCCCCGTGCCGTTGATGCTGCCGCCGGCCGTCGCCAAGGCTCCGACCCGCCCCCTGCGCGTGCTGGTGGTCACGCACAACCTGAATTTCGAGGGTGCGCCCTGGTTCATCCTCGAGCTCGCCCGCCACTTCGCCGCCCTGCCCGGCATCTCGATCCGCATCGTCTCGCCGCAGGAGGGCCCGCTGCGGGCGGTCTGCGAGGGCCATGGCCTGCCGGTGCAGGTGATCGACGTCTCGGCCGCGCTCGCCGCGACGGACGCCGCCGACTTCGAGGACCGCCTGGCCACGGCGGCGCAGGCGCTGCCGTGGGCGGACACCGACATGGTCATCGCCAACACCATGGTCTCGTTCTGGGCCGTGCGCGCGGCGAAGCGCGCCGGCAAGGCCGCGCTCCTCTATGTGCATGAGAGTTCCCCGGTCCGGAAGTTCTTTGCGCCGCTGCTCCACCCCGCGCTGTTCCCGGTGGTCGAAGCGGCGTTCGCCGCGGCCGACCGCGTGGTTTACACCGCCGCCGCGACGCAGGTCGTCCATGCCCGCCTCGCCCGCCGGGGCAACGGCGTGCTGTTGCCCAGCTGGGTGGACGCCAGTCGCGTGGACGCCTTTGCCGCGAGTTCCGACCCTGCTGCGCTCCGCCGCAAGCACGGGCTCGAGCCCGACGCCGTGCTGCTGGTCAACATCGGTTCGCTCTGCGAGCGCAAGGGGCAGCACGTCTTCATCCAGGCCGCCGCGTTGCTGAAGGAGGAACTGCGCTTCACCTACCCCGGGAAAAAGATCCGCTTCGTGATGGTCGGGGCCCGGCCCGGGCTCTACCTCGAGATGCTGCGGGAGGAAGTCGCCCGGCTCGACCTGGGCGAGCTCGCGACCTTCCTGCCGGAGACAGGCGACATCTTTGACTTTTACCGGTTGGCCGACGTTTTCGTCTGCACCAGCTTCGAGGAGTCATTCCCCCGCGTGCTGCTGGAATCCGCGGCCTTTGGCCTCCCCATCGTCAGCACGAACGTCAACGGCATCCCCGAGATGCTGGCCGAGGACGAGGCGTGGCTGACGCCACCGGGCGACCGTTACCACCTCGCCGAGGCGCTGAAATCCGCCCTCGCCGCGCACTTCGCCGGGGATCGGACCCGGGCCACCCGCGCCCGCGCCGCGGTGCTGCGGAAGTACCATCAGGCAAACTCGCTGCCCCAGCACGTCCGGTTGGCCTGCAGCGTGGCTGACTCCCGCTGATCATGCCCCCGGACCGCATCCCCGCGATCAGCCGCGCCCACCCACCAGCCCTTGCCGGCGGTCGCCCGCGGCGGGCGTTGTTTGTCCTCGCCAGCCTGGAGCCCACCGACGCCGCCTACCGGGCGATCGACCTCGCCGTTCACCTCAAGGCCACCCTGCGCTGGGCCGTGCGCCTGCTGGCCCATGCGGAAGGCCCGCTGCTTCCGGCCTGCCGGGACGCAGGCGTGGAGGTCCAGCGGGTGGACGCCCGGCCGCTGCTTCGAGCGGACACGTCGGAGGCACTCGCGGGCGCAAGCTGTGCCCTGCAGCGTGAAGTCTGGTGGGCGCACCTCGACATCGTCGCGATCTTCGAGCCGGAATGCGCCTGGGCCCTGGACGCCGCCCGGAGCCGCGGCATCGCCACGGTGGCGGATTTCTCGCGACGGCTGGACGCCACGCCCTATCCGCCGGTGGTGGTCGCGCAGATGCAGTCGGCTGTTCACGCCGTCGACCGGGTCTGCTGCACCGCCCCGGCAGTGGCGGCAACCGCGGCCACCGGGCAACCCGTCGCCATCATCCCACCCTGGCCCGGCGCAGCCGACGCCGTAGCCTTCCCGTGGCCCGCCGCGGAGGACACGGTGATGCGCCGCGCCCACGAGCTGCTGGCCGCGCTCGAACCTGGCGTCACATCGGTCCCGGCCTATCGCCTGAATTTGTCCCGGGACTGTCCCATGCTCGGTCCGCTGCTCGACGCGGCCCTCGCCGCCCGGCCGATTATCAGCATCGCCTCGCCGTTCGTTGCCGACTTTTTCCGCCCGCATGAGGTGGTGTTCCTGGTCAACGGCGAACCCGCCACCCTTGCCCACGCCCTGCTGGATCTCGCGAACAATCCAGCCGCGGCCGCCCGGCGCGTCGAGGCCGCCCGCCGCCGCGTGCTGGGAATGCCCGACCGCGCCGCGTTGCGCGATCGCTGGCTTGCCTGGTTGGAAGGCGCCGTGCGGCAAGACCGCGCCCCGGCCACGCCGGCTCGCCCTCGCCCCGCGTGGTGGCGCCTATCCTAGCGGCTCGTCATTCCGCGACCCGGCAGACCGGCGGGCCCGCGGTCGCATGGCGGACTTGCGCTGGCGCCGCCCGCCGGCCTTAGTGGCGCTGCGCCCCCGTGAACGAAAACGACGCCTACATCTTCGAGGTCGAGGAACCCCGCGAGTGGGTCTTCTCCGGCCAGCCAGTCTGGATTGCAGGTTGGTTCCTGTCGAAGCGCGATGCCGTTTTCTCCGACATCCGTGCGGTGATCGACGGCGTGCCGCACCTGGGCATCCTTGGCATGCCGCGGCCGGAGATCGAGCGGCGCCACCGGGGCCATGCCGGCCGGCCGCACGCGGGTTTCCTGCTGCGCGTCAATCCCCCGCGGCGGGCCCGTGAGATCCGCCTCGAGCTGCTCGATGCCGGCCACCGCTGGGTGGAGTTCTGGCGCACGCCGATTCGGGTGAGCGGCGGGGGCGACCGGCGCGCCGCCTACCAGCTCGGCGTGTTTCCCGACCACCTGCACCGCCTGCTCCAGGCGCGGCGCGAGGATCCCCACGGCCAGCTGGACGCCCTTGCCGGCGAGCTCGCGCTCGAGGGCGCGGCCGTGCCGCTCGACACGCTGCCCAATCCGCCGTTCTTCGGCGCCTTGGAAAAACCCGAGCTCGTCGGCGGCACCCAATACGGCAAGGTGCGCGTCGAGGGCTGGATCATTCACCGCGAACAGCGCATCCAACGGCTCGTCGCCGCCACCCATCCCCTCGTCGAGAACGAACTGGCTTACGGCGACCTGGAGCGCGCGGAGGCCGCCGCGCTGTTTCCCGGTCATCCCTACGCGGGGCGCTCGCAGTTCTTCGGGATGCTCGACATCGACGAGACCGCGCCCGGGCCGGTCCTGATCCGTATGTTCGCCGAGCTCGAGGACGGTTCGCGGCACCTGGTGTTCGCCCGCCGGTTCCATCCGCGCGCCTGCCGGGTCTGGGAACGGCCGCTGCCCGCCTACAGCCGCACGGATTTCCTGGATTGCGCCCGAGCGCTTCGCCGGGCCGTCCGCCAGCGCGGGTTCCGCCTCGGCCGTTGGTCCGGGCAATGGCGGGCGCTGCGCGCCGCCCATGCCCTCTTTCGGCGCGAGGCCCCCGCGGCGCTTCCGAGCGCGGCGGTCGCCGACCCCTACGCCGACTGGCAGCGGAACAGCCGGCTGGGCCCGCGCTTGCAGGAGATCCTCTCCGGGATCGCGGGCGGACTCGATCCGGCCCGCACGACGATCAGCGTGATCGTGGACACGGCTGACTGCACCGCGACGCAGGTGGCCGAGCTGGTCGCCTCGCTGCAGGCGCAGATTCATGCGCATTGGGAGGCTCTCTTCGTGGGACCGGTACCACCGCCGGCCGCCTCCGATCGTTGCCGGCACTTGCCGGCATCCCCCGCGCAGCGGATCGAGGTGCTCAACCGCGCGGCCCAGCAAGCCAAGGGCTCGCTCCTTTCCCTGATTCCCGGCCATGCCCGGCTCGCCGCCGACGCGTTGCTCGAGGTGGCGGAGCGCTTCGCCGCCCAGCCTGAGCTGGAACTGGTGTACACCGATGAGGACCTCATGGATGACGCCGGGGTTCGGCGGGACCCGAATTTCATGCCGGACTGGAGCCCGGCGCTGGCGCTCTCGGGCCTGTTTCCCGGCCAACTGACGGTGATCCGTACCGCGCGCTACCAAGCCGTCGGGGGGCTGCGCGGGGCCTTCGCCGCCGCCGCCTGGCAGGACCTCCTGCTTCGGCTGGGCGACAGCCTCCAACCGAGCCGCGTCGCCCACGTCCCCTTGGTGTGCTACCACGGGCGCGCCGCGGCCGGCGGCGAAGTGGACCTCGCGCATCCCGTCTACGAGCAGAGTCGCCGCGCCCTGGCTGAAGCCGCCGAGCGCCGCGGCTGGGCGGCGGCGCCTTTCCTTCCCGAGGCGGGCCACGCGCAGCGCCGGTGTTTCCATCAGCTCCGCTGGTCCCGACGCACCCTGGAAACCCTGCCGGTCACCATCGTCATCCCGACCCGCGACCGACTCCACCTGCTGCAGGAGTGCGTCGAGCTGCTCGAGGAAACCGTGGACTGGCGCCAGGTGAAGCTCGTGATCGTCGACGACCATTCACGCGACGCCGATGCCGTGCGTTACCTCCAGCGCATCCAGGAACGCACCGACCTCCGGTGCGTTGTCGTCCGCACACCGGACGCCCAGGCGCCCTTCAATTACTCGCGCCTCGTCAATGCGGCCCTGCCGCACCTCGACACGCCGCTCGTGCTGCACCTGAACAACGACGTCAACGCGCTCGAGCCCGGCTGGCTCGAGGAGATGGCGGGCTGGTTCACGCAGCCGGACGTTGGCGTCGTCGGCGCCAAGCTCATCTATCCCGACCGTACGCTCAACCACACCGGCATCGTCGTCGGCCCGCACGGGGGCCTGGCCGACACGCCCTGGGCCAAGGTGGCGGAACGCGAGGTGCCGCCCGTCTGGCATGCGGTCGCCCGGGAGGTGGCGGCCGTCACCGGCGCATGCCTCATGACGCGGGCGAGCCTCTACCGCGAGCTCGGCGGCTTCGATGAGGAGGCCTTCGGCGTCGCCTACAACGACGTGGATTACTGCCTGAGGGTCCGGGGCGCCGGCTACCGGGTGGTGTACACGCCCCAGGCCAAGCTCATGCACTGGGGCAGCGCGACCCGGGGCGTGACCTTCGACGAGGCCGAGCACGTGGCGTGGCTCCAGCGCTACCCGGGCGTGCGCGATCCCTACTTCAGCCCCCATTGGCGCCTCGATGGCGCGCAGGTCCGCTGCGCTGCCACCGCCGGCGCCAGGCCGGGCCGGGCGCGCCCGCTTCGGTTGCTGCTGCTTACCCACAATCTCAACCTCGAGGGCGCGCCCTTGTTCCTCCTCGAGCTTGCCACGCATCTCGCCCGCACGGAGGGATTCGGGCTCGAGCTTCTCGCCGCCCAGGATGGACCCCTGCGCCCGGCCTTCGACGCGCTCGGCGCGCACGTGACCATTGCCGACCCCGGGCCGCTGTGGCGCGCCCGTGACGAGGATGATTTCCACCACCAGCTTGACCTGATCGGCCAGCGGCTCGACTGGGACCGCATCGACCTGGTCGTCTGCAACACCCTGCTGAGTTTCTGGGGCGTGCACCTCGCCCGGCAGTCCGATCGCCCCTCCCTGTTCTACGTCCACGAAAGCACTTCAGTCTTCCGCGCCTTCGAGACCAGGCTGCCGCTCCCGCTCCACGCACTCGTGCACCGCGCCCTCGGTTCGGCCACCCGGACACTGTTCCTTTGCCGGGCGACCGAGGCCTATTTCACCGACGACAACCGCGGGAATTTCCGCATCGTGCCCAGCTGGATCCGGCTGGATGAAATCGACCAGTTTCGCGCCGCCCATGACCGGGCGACGCTGCGCCGCAAGCACGGCCTGCCGACCGACGCGGTCATCGTTGCGAACATCGGCACCGTCTGCGAGCGCAAGGGCCAGCACGTATTCATCCGTGCCGTGGAGCATTTCAACCGCCACCACCGGGGCGGGCCACCGGTCCACTTCCTCCTCGTCGGCGCGCGCGAGGGGATCTACCTCGATCTCCTGCGCCGGGACATCGCGCGGCTCGGGTTGCCGAACCTCACCCTGGTGCCGGAAACCCGGGAGGCATTCGACTTCTTCGTGGCCGCCGACCTGTTTGTCTGCTCAAGCTATGAGGAGTCCTTCCCCCGCGTCGTGATGGAGGCGATGGCCTTTCGCACGCCGATCGTCTCGACTGACGTGCACGGCATCGCCGAGCTCATCGGCCAGCGCCAGGAGGGCTACCTCGTGAAGCCGGGGGATGCCGAGGGCCTGGCGCGAATGATGCACGTCTGCCTGGCCAAGGAGCGCAGCGGCAAATCCCTTGCCCCCACGGCGTACTCGAAGGTCCGTCGTTTCCACGACGCCGCCAGGGTGCTGCCCCGACATGCCGACATCGCGCGGGAAGCCTGGCTGGCGCACGAGTGACCGACCGTGGCACAGGCGCTGCCGGCCGGCGTTCCCGTCACCGGCGGCGCTTTTTCGGGTCGCCTCGTCGTCGGCGACCCGGCACCCCTAGACCTCCCGCATGAATTCCGACCGCCGGCAACCGTTCCCAGGCCTCCTCGTCGTCCTCTGCGCCATGGCCGTCGCGCTGCTCTTCGCAGCCTGGACGAACCATACCTGGGAGGATTACTACATCACATTCCGCTCCAGCAAGAACCTGGCCACCGGCCACGGGCTGGTCTTCAACCCCGGTGAGCGCCTGCACACCTTCACCTCGCCGCTCGGCGTGTTGCTGCCGGCCGCCGCTTCCCTGTTGACCGCGAATGCCAGCGACGCGGGCGCGCTGTGGATCTTCCGCGTGATGTGCGCCGCCGCCTTCGGCGGCGCCGCCCTGCTGCTCCTGCGCACGGCGCGCCGCCATTTCGCGGCGGGAGGCGTCGGGATCCTGCTGGCCGCCTGGCTCGTCACCGACCCGAAGTCCGTGGACTTCACGATCAACGGCATGGAAACGGCCTTCATGCTGCTGTTCCTGGCCTATGCGATCTGGAGCCATCTCTCCCCTGGCCCGCGCCAGTGGCGGCACCTGGGCGCCGCGTGGGCCGGGCTGATGTGGACCCGTCCCGACAGCTTCATCTACGTGGGCCTGGTCGCCGGCGGCATGTGGCTGTTCAACGACGCGGCGAGGTCCGGCGCCGACCGGCGCGGCCTCCTGGCCCTTTACGTGCGGGCCGGCCTCCTGACGACCGTCCTCTACCTGCCCTGGATTATCTGGGCGTGGGCCTATTACGGCACGCCCGTGCCGCACACCATCACGGCCAAGGGGGACATCGGCGCCGACCACAGTCTCATCGGGCTACTGGCCACCGCGGTACAGCTGCCCTACCTCGCCTGGTTCAAGACCTCCTCCCTCGAACTCACCTTCCTTCCCTCCTACTACATGATCGGCGGCTGGCCCGCCTGGCTCATCGTCGCCTCGCGGCTGCTGGCGACCGCCTGCTGCCTGATCTGGGCGCTGCCATTCGTCGCCGCCTGGAGTCGGGCCGCCTCCCTCGCCTTCTACGGCGCCCATGTCTACCTGACGTATTTCCCGTACTTTCCGTTTCCCTGGTACATTCCCAGCACGACCCTGCTCGCCCTGGTGGCCCTTGCCGGGTTGGCCGATTGGCTGCTGGCCCGCGGCCGGGCCGGGCAACGGCTCCGTCTGGCCGCCTCCGGGGCGACCCTGCTGCTCGTTCTCGTGAACCTCTGGACGACCTGGCAGGTCGGCCGCCAGGTCGCGGCCCAGCAGGAATTGGTGGAGGATGGCAACCGCCGGAGGATCGGCGAATGGCTGCATGAACAGGCCAGGCCCGGCGACACGGTCTTCATGGAACCGCTGGGCTACATCGGGTATTTCTCCGGCCTGAAGACCTACGACTGGCCGGGCATGTCTTCGCAGGAAATGGTGAGGGCCCGCCGGGAGGTCGGCAGCAATTGGGGTCCCCTCCTGCAATATCTGGAGCCAACTTGGATCGTGCTGCGACCATTCGAGATCGAACGGCTGAACCTGTCGGCCCCGCGCCTGCTGGCCGAGGCGTACCAGGTTGCGAAGGTGTTCGACCAATCGGCGGCGATTGCACGCCTGTCGGTCCATGGCCGCCCCTACCTTGAGCACGACGCCCACTTCACCGTTTACCGGATGAGGCGGGTTCCCCTCGAGGCAAGGTCTCCGGTCACCCTTGACCGCGCCGGCGAGGCCATTCGGCCCCTTCAGCTGCAGGTCACCGGCAAGGCATACCACACCGAGTTCAACGGGCATTCGATCGCCGTCACGGGAGCGCCGGCCCTGATCGAGTTTCCCCTCACGCCGGACCTGTCGGAACTGACCGGCGGATTCGGCCTGCTCGACGAGGAATGGTATGGCGCCCGCCAGGCCAAGCCGGTGGAATTCAGCATCACGCTGCTCCGGCCCGACGGCACGGAGCAGGAGCTGATGCGGCGTGAACTCGATCCGGAACGTGAGGCCGATCACCGGGGCTTCCGCCCCTTCCGGATCAGCCTGCCCCAACCCCTGGCCGGTCGCGTGCGTTTTGCCATCAGGGCCGCCAGCGACGCGGCCGTCGTGCGGGCCTTCTGGGGCGAGCTGAAGGTCGTGCCCCTGCGCACAAGCCTCCAGGCGGATGGAAAGCTGATTCCGGTCGCCGACAGCCAAGCCCAATTCGGACTTTTCAACACCGAGGAGGACGGTGAACCCTGCCTCTTCGCCCACGCCCCGACCGATCTGACCTATGCCTGGCAGGAGGGCATGAATCTGCTCGAGGGCGAGTTCGGCATCATGCGCAAGGCCTACGCCGGCGAGAGCCCGACCGACGGGGTGGTCTTCGCGGTTGAAGTGGAGAACCCGGCCGGCGAGCGGAAAGTGCTGTTCCAACGCCACCTCGACCCCGCGCGCCAGGCGCCTGATCGCGGCGCCCAGTCTCTGGCCGTGCCGATCCCGGCGAACCCGGGAGGCAGGGTCATTCTCCGCACCCTGCCTCCACCCTCGGGGCGCCTCAACAGCGCGTGGAGCTATTGGCGGAACCTGCGGGTGAGCCGCTGAGAATGACCTAGTAGCCCGCCGGCGACCGTCCGGAACCCCGGGAAATCTCGCCCGACCCGATGGCGGGACTGGCGCGGCGGATTGTCAGATGGGATGATGCTTCCCGTCTCCCGCCGCGCCCCGCTGACAGAACGGTGGATTGCGTCCTTGATTTTCGCGTACCGCCCGCGAAAAAAATGCATTCCACGTACCTAACACCCGCGGCATGAACCGGTTTATCCAGCGCCCCCACCTCGTCCTTGCCTTTGCTTTCGCCGGCCTCACGGCGTTGCTGTTCGCCCTCTATACGAACCACGTCTGGGAGGATTTCTATATCACATACCGGTCCAGCAAAAACCTGGCGACGGGAAACGGCCTGGTCTTCAACGCGGGCGATCGCCTGCACACCTTCACGTCCCCGCTGGGCGTCCTCCTGCCGGCGCTGGCCAGCCTGCTCACCTTCAACTCATCCGACACGGGCGCGCTCTGGATCTTCCGCGCGATGTGCCTGGGCGCCCTGGGCACGTCGGTCGCCCTGCTGGTGGCCCTCGCGCGCCGCCTGGCCTATCCCGCCATGGCCTCCCTCTTCCTCGTCGCGCTTGTCGCCACCGATGCGAAGGTCCTCGACTACACGGTCAACGGCATGGAGACGGCGTTCATGCTGCTGTTTCTCGCCTATGCCCTTTGGGCCCACCATGCGCCCGGGGCCCGGCAATGGGTGCACCTTGGCGGCGCCTGGGCCGGGTTGATGTGGACCCGGCCGGACAGTTTCATTTACATCGGCTTGGTGGCCGGCGCCGCCTGGCTCTTCAACGACGCCGCGCGCACCGGGCATTCGCGGCGCCAGCTCATCGGCCTGTATCTTCGCGCCGGGCTGCTGACCTGCCTCATCTACGCGCCCTGGCTGGCCTGGGCCACGTGGTACTACGGCACGCCCGTTCCGCACACCATCGTCGCCAAGGGCGCGCAAAGCGGCGGTCTGGGTGCGCTCGCGCGGCTCGGCGACGGCGTCTGGCAGGTGCCTTGGTTGATCTGGCAGGGCAAAGCCGCCGCCGCCGAGGGCGTCTTCGCCCCTTCCTACTACATGTTCCCGAGCTGGCCGGCATGGATGGTGCCCTTCGGGCGCACCCTGGCGACGATCTGCGTCCTGCTCTGGCTGGTGCCGCGCGTGCGCGCGGAGGTAAGGGTGGCCTCCTTCGCCTTTTTTGGGGGCGTCGCCTACCTCTCTTTCGTGCCGTATTTCCCCTTCCCCTGGTATTTCCCGAGCGTCTTCCTCCTGGCGGCGCTGGCCTTGGCCGGTGCGGCCGCCCAGCTCTGGGACCGCGGCCAGCGCTGGCTGCGGTGTGTGGTCGCGGGACTTGCGGTGGTGGTGCTGGCCGGCGGGGTGGCCCTGACCACGGGTACCGCCCGTCAGGTCAAGGCCCAGCAGCTCCACGTCGAGGATGGCCTGCGCCGCAGGATTGGCGAATGGTTGAAGGCCCACAGCCAGCCGGGGGACTCCGTCTTCATGGAGCCCCTCGGCTACATCGGTTTCTTCTCGGGCCTGAAGACCCACGACTGGCCCGGGATGTCGTCGCGCGAGCTGACCAGCGCCAAGCTCCTGGTGGGGACCAACTGGGCCGACCTCATCACCTATCTCCAGCCGACGTGGCTGGTGCTGCGGCCCCAGGGCGAAGGCGACCTCCCGCACCTGTCCCCGCAGCTGCACGAAAGCAGCTATGAGCTGGTGCAGGAGTTCAGCCAAATGCCGGCGATCCAGCAACTCGACATCCCGGGGCGCAAACTCTTGGAGTTCGACGGTCGCTTTCGCGTCTACCGCCTGAGGCAGCCCACGCGGCATGATACCGGCGGGCTGGAGATTGCTTCGCCGTTCGCGCCCAGCGTGCGGCACATCGCCAACGAGGAGGTGCGGCTGGTGCACGCCCCCGGCATCATGATCATGCCAGTGCCCGCCGGGGCCAAGACCTTCACCGGCCAATTCGGCTTTCCACCCGAGGCCTACGACGGCCTTGATGGCACCGATGGCGCCACCTTCCGGATCCATTGGAGCGATGGCCGACGCCGGGTGGAGCTGGGCAGCTGGCACCTGGCACCGGCGTCCAACCCGGCCGATCGTGGCCTTCATGCGTACCAGCTGGACTTGCCGCCGGCCAAGGAGGGGGCCGCGGTTCGGCTGTCATTCTCGACCGACCCCACCGGAACCGCCTCGCGCGACTGGACCTGTTGGGCCCGCCCGGTCTTCAACCCCTAGCCGACGATGCTGCCCGCCAAGCCCACCATCCTGCCGCCTCTGCGCCTGGCGTTGGTTTTCCTGGTCCTGGCCGTGGGCACGTGGTGGCTCCGGGCGCCGAGTTTTGGCTTCAAGTGCTGGAACGTGGATGAAGCCATCCATGCATCCATCGCCCGAACCCTGATCGACGGCGGGGTGCTGTACCGCGACGCGGTCGACCAGCGCACGCCGCTCACCTACGGCGTCATGGCGGCGATCCTCGCCATCGCGGGCGAGACCAACCTCCATGCCGTGCACGCCACGGTCGCAATGATCGTGGCCCTGACGGCATGGCTGCTGTTCCTCGTCGCCCGCCGCCTGGCCGGCACCGCCGCCGCCTGGTGGGCCGGCGGCCTTTACGCGATCCTCGCGACCGGCATGTTCTATCAGGGCGATGCCAACGCCTACGTGACCGAGTGGTTTGTCGCCGCGTTCACGTCCGGGGCGGCGTGGCTCTTTTGGGCGGCTCCGCGGGCCCCGGAAACCTGGCGCCTGACCGGTGTCGGCCTGCTGTTCGGCCTGGCGTGGCTGTCGAAACAGCCCGGGGCCCTCGACCTCCTCGCCCCGCTGCTGGCGCTCCACTACCTCGCCACCCGGGAGTCGCCACCCGCCTGGCGTCGGCTCCTGCGTCAGTCGTCCTGCCTGCTGCTCGGCTTCCTCGCCGTGGTCGGCGTCGTGGTCGCCTACTACGCCCTGCGCGGCGCCCTCGCCGACTTTGTCTTCTATACCTGGACCTACAACCTCGTCTACTACGGTCCGGAGGTCAGTTGGGCGGACCGCCTCGCCTCGGCGTGGACACCCTTTGGCTTGCTGGGCGCGTTCTCGCCACTCCTGTTCGCGGCGGCGGCGGCGGCGGCGGGCTCGATCCTGCGCCACCTGGTCCAGCGCACGCCATCGGCGGAGGAACACGGTGCCAACCCTGCACGCATCTATATAGTCGGCTGGTCGCTGACCTCGCTCATCGGCGTCGCCTCTGGTGGCCGCGGCTTCGATCACTACAGCATCCAGTTCCTCCCGCCCCTCTGCCTGGGCACGGCGTGGTACCTCGGCCAACTGACCGTTGCGGTCGGGCCCGGACCCACCCGGGCGCGGCTGTTCATGCGGGGGCTCGTGCTGGTCTTGCTGCTCGGGCTTGCGGGCACCTTGGTCGCGGGAGCCTGGGAGGCGCGCCGGCGCACGCTGCCGGTCGATCCTTCGCGTCGCGTCGCGGCGTTCATCGCGGCCTCGAGCGCGCCGGACGAGCGCATTTTCGTCTGGGGTTACCATCCCGACATCTACCTGTTGGCCAATCGACGGCCCGCCTCGCGCTTCGTTTACGCCTCGTTTGTGACCGGCCTGATACCCTGGACCAACGTCGCGCCGGAGCGGGACACCGACTACGCGATCGTTCCCGGCGCGATGGAAACGCTGCTGGACGATCTCGAGACGCATCGCCCGGTCTTCTTCGTGGATTGCAGTCCCGGTCCGAATCGCGCGTGGAACAAATACCCGTTGGAGAAGTTCCCCCGCCTGGCGCAATTCGTGCACGAGCGCTACGTCACGATCGAGTCGGGCCAGTTCGTGCCCCAGGGCTTTCGCTTGTTCGTGCTCAAGGATGCATACCGGCTGGCCCCGCCGACGATCCCGCCCCTGCCCGGGCCGGGCGGCCATGATCGCAAGGTCGGCGTCACGATCTTCGCCCCCCATTATGCCAGCGGCTCGGCGAGGAGCCTCAGCGTCAACGTCAGTGCCCACGACTCCGCTGGCCTGATGCAGCGGCTCGAACTGCTCCTGGAAGACCGGTCACTGGGTTCCGTCACGGTGCTTCCCGCGAGCGGGCTCAGCGTCGACTTCCGGCTCCCCGCGGGCGAACGTTCGCAGTTCCGGCTCACCGCCCGGGCCACCTGTGCCGACGGGCGAACCGGCGAGAGTCCCGTGCACGAGATCGACGCCCGCCGTGCCCTGCTGACCCTGCGGGAGCTTTCGGCGTTCCAGTTGCCCGAGTACCGCAGCCAATTGGTCCCCCTGGAGATTTCGGCCCCCTTCGGCGCTTCCGTCACCCGCGACGAGGGCCAGGTCGTGTTCTTTGCGCACGCGCCCTCGCGCCTGACTTACGAGCTGCCGCCGGAAGCCTGCTGCATCCGCGGTCGCTTCGGGATCAAGGACGGAGCCTATGCGGCGCACAATCGCACCCCGACCGACGGCGCGGAGTTCCAAGTGGACCTGATCGATGCCAATGGACGGCGCACGAGCCTGCACCGCCGGTGGCTGCAACCCGCGAGCGAACCGGCTGATCGCGGCATGCAGTCTTTCCGCTGCATGCTGCCACCCGGCGAAGCTCGGCGGATTGAGTTTCTCATCGAACCCGGCCCGGCCGGCAACGCCGCCAGCGACTGGACCTTTTGGTCCGACCTTGCGCTCGAAAATTGCCGCTAGACGCCGCGCCCGCGCAATTTAACCTCCCCTCGCTCCATGAGTAAGACGGAACCATCCAACCGTGCCACCACCTCCGCCGCCGACTGGGTCGCGCGCATCGTGTTCTACACCCTGATGGTACTGGCCATGTTCACGCCCCCCCTGGCGCCGGCCAACGAGCTCGACGCCTCCTGGCGCATGGCCTTGTCGAAGTGCTTCATCGACGGGCTGCAGTTCGGCACCGACGTCGTCTTCACCTACGGGCCGCTTGGATTCCTGATGGGCAAGACCTATTGCGGCCTGCACTACGACAGCCTGCTGGTGTGGCAGCTCATCCAGGCCCTGGTGTTCTCCTGCCTGATTTTTCGCCAGGGTCTCCGCCTGCAGGGCTACAGTCGCTATGCCTATTTCGCCTTTTTCTTCCTGCTCGGCCTCTCCTACGAGGACAGCCTGCACCAGATGGTCATCGCCCTCCTGGGCTTCGAGTTGCTCCGCCGTCACGAGGAAAAGCACCTGCTCACACCGGCCCTGCTCGCGGGCCTGATCGGCCTGCTTGGCCTTTTCAAGTTCACCAACCTGATGATTGGTGGCATCTTTGTGCTCTGCACGGCCGGCCTGTTGCTGTGGCGGCGGCAGCCCAAGGCCGCAGCCTGGCGTTTCGGCTGGTTTGCCGGGGTGTTCGTCATCGGCTGGGTCAGCTGCGGCCAGAATCCGCTGAACCTGCCGGCATATTTCTATAATTCCTGGGAGATCAGCCAGGGTTACCAGGAGACCATGGGGATCCCGACCCCGCCCGTGGGCCTGCTCCTCGGCCTGATCTCGCTCGGGCTCATCATCGCGTACGCGCTCGTGTTCCTGTTCACCCTGGCGGACCGCGCCCGGGCGGTCGCCACCACCCTCGCGCTGGGCGCATTTGTCTTCCTGAACTGGAAGCATGGCTTCGTCCGCGCCGATGGGCACATGATCGGCTTTTTCTACGCGGTGATCCTGCCGGCCACGGCTTTCCCGCTCTTGCTCGACGACGGCCCCCGGTTCCGCCGCACCCAGGGCGCGCTGCGGTTCGCCCTGGTGCTCTTCGCGCTCGCGGGCGTGGGCCATGCCATCCCCGGCCTGATCCGCGGCCTCCTGAGCAACACCCAGGAGCGCGTGGTCGCGAACGTCACCGGGTTGATGGATCTCTCCGCCCTGCGGGCAAAGTACCAGGATTCGCTCAGGGCCGAGGTGGCCTACTATGAAATGCCGCAAACCCGGGCGACGATCGGCGGGGCCTCGGTCGACGTGCTCGGCTACGAGCAGGCGGTCGCGATCTACAACCAGTTCAATTACCGCCCCCGCCCGGTGCTCCAGAGTTATTCCGCCTACCGGCCGCACCTCAGCCGCCTGAACCTCGAGTACTACGCTTCCGACCGCGCGCCGGAGTTCGTGCTCCTCAAGTTGCATACGATCGACCAGCGCTTGGTCGCCTGCGACGACGCCGAGGTGTTGTCGCTGCTGGTCCACCGGTACGAGTACGTCCTCTCCGAGAAGGGATTCCAGCTCTGGCGCCGCAAGGCCGGGCCCTTCGACCCGGGGGCCATCGCACCGCAGCCGCTGCGCACGGCTTCCTTGGCGATCGGCCAGCCGTTCGTCGCGGAGGAGTTCTCCGACCGTCCCCTCTGGGCCGTCATCGACGTCCGGCCCAGTCTGCTCGGCCGCCTGCGCGGATTCCTCTACAAGCTGCCGATCGTGATCCTCCGCGTGAAGAACACCCAGGGCATCAAGACGGAGTACCGGCTTCCCCTTCCCCTCGGTCGCACGGGCTTCATCATCAATCCCGTGGTGGAGGACATCATGAGCTACATGCAGTTTGCGGGCGGCAAGCCCGACCGGCTGTTGCATTCGCTCGAGATCGTCATCGCACCCGAGGACTGGGTCTACTTCGCCGATCATTACACGGTAAAGCTCTCGGCCCTGCCGCCTTCCCTCGCCGGACGGGATTTCTTCCGCGAGGCGGACAAGCAGTTGTTCCGGATGTTCGACGTGACCCCGACGACGTACGAGGCCAAGACCTCGCTTTCGGAGGGGGAGATCGACGGCCGGCCGGTCATGGTCTTCCATGCCCCGAGCGAGATGACACTCAACGTACCAAAGGGCGCGACCCAGTGCAGCGGTGCTTTCGGGTTCCTGCCGGGCGCCTACAGCAACGGCAACAGCACTGATGGCGCGACCTTTTACATCACCTGGGTGCTCGGCACCGAGGAAATCCTGCTGCTTGAGCGGAACCTCGACCCCGCCAATCACCTGAACGACCGCGGCCTCCAGTATTTCAAGGTCACGTTGCCGCCGCGCGACGGCGGGTACCTGCGCCTGCGCATCCACCCGGGCGAGCGGAGCAATTTTGCCTGGGACTGGACCGCCTGGACCGGGCTGAACGTCTACTAGGCCGCTTCGCCCCTGCATGCGCCCACGCCCCCATTGGCCGTCGATTGTCTGGGCCGCGGGCGCCGCCGGGGTCGTGTTCGCCGCCCGGCTGCGCGAGATCCGCGCGTACACGGGCGACGTGGCGATCAATGACCAGTGGAAGATCGAAGCCGCCGACCTGCTGGCGCCCTGGCTGGAGGGCACGCTGCGCCCGTGGGTCTTTTTCTCGCCACATTTCGAGCACGTGCCCATGTGGACCCGGCTGACCGCATGGCTGGAGGTCGCGCTCACCGGCCGCTGGGATCCGTTCGTGCAGACCACGGTGAATGCCGCGTTGTATGCGGGCTTCGTCGCCCTATTCACGCACTGGGTGGCAAAAAACCTCCGTCCGGCCGGCGCCATTGGCGTGACGCTCCTTCTGGTCTTCGCCTCCATCCTCCCGCATGCATGGGAGAACATCACCTGGGGATTCCAATCCCAGTTTCCCTTCGCGCTGATCTTCCTCTTCCTCCACGTGCGTGGTTCGGTGTCGCATGGCACCGGCACCCGGGCTTGGTGGCGGGCGCAGGCTGCGGGCATTGCCGGGCTGTTCACGCTGGCAGGCATGTGGATCGCCCCGGTGGCGGTGGTCCTCACCTGTGCCTGGGTGGGGCCGAGCGCCGCGCGCAGGCGGTGGATTGTCCCCGCCCTGATTGCCGTCGCCGGGCTGGGGATGATTGCGGTCGTCCGGGCCCACGCGCCGCCCCAAGGAGCGTTCGCGCAGACGGCCGGCTCACCCCTGCATTTCCTCCATGCCTTGATTGACCTGATGGGCTGGCCGGCCGGGCGGCCGGGCGCGTTCATCCTGCTGAACATCCCGCTCGTGGTCTTTGCCTTTCAGCTGCGGGCACGGCGCCTGGCGGCCTCGTTTGATCAGACCGTGCTGGCGTTGGGATTGTGGGGCCTGGGCCAGGCCGCCGCTCTCGCCTTCGCCCGCGGAGCCGACTACGGCGGCTACGTTTCGCGCTACGGCGAGCTCCTCCTGATCCTGGTGCTGGCCAATGCCCTCGCGATCGCGCGGATCCTCCCCGGGCTGCCCTGGCGCAAGGTGTCAGTTGCCCTCGCGGGGGCCTGGCTGGCGACGACCTGTTTCGGCTGGTGGGAGTTGGCCCACGGCGGGCACACGGCCTATTTCCACCTGCACGCCTCCGCGCATGCCCAGGCTCGCCGTGAGGCCGTGCAATCGTACCTCCAAGATCGCGACCGCAGCCGACTCGAGGCGCAAGCCACGCGATGGATCCTTTACCAGGATGTGGACCAGGTCACACGCCTCCTCGACGACCCCCGTTTTCAGGCCTTGCTTCCCACCTCGGTGAACCCCTCCAACCCGCCTGATGCCGCCGGGACCTTCGTGCGATCGCTGCAATACCGGGCTGAGGTCATCGGTGGCGTGACCGCCCTTCTCCTGGCCGCGGGCGCGTTCTGCTTGGCGCGGGCCAGACCCGCGGCGGAGCCGGCCCCGCGGTTCATCATCGAACCCACGCCCCGGCTGCATTGGTTTTCCGGTGCCGTCGCGCTCGCCGCCCTATCGCTCGTGGCCTGCTGGCCGCGCCCACTCACCTTCGGCGCGACCGCGCGTTGGCACGCCCTGCTGAATCCTCCCGGCGCGATCGGGCCGCTCGGGGTGGAGCTGGTCACTGGGTCGGAAACCTACCCCGGCGAACGCTTGGTCGGTGCGGCCCCTCTGGCGCCTCCATCCCTGCAGCGTTTGTTCACCGGCACGGCACCCGAGGGCCCGGCCCTCACCTGCACGGCCTGGAGCCGGCCCTTTGACGTCACCACGCCGTGGTTGGTCGTACCCCATGCAGGCTGGCCGGTGGCTCATGGCAACGGCCTCCGTCTGCGCATCGAGGAAAAGGACGGGAGGTTCATCACCGAGGTCGACTGCCAGGGCCCCAACCCGGCGTGGATCGGGTTCTGGGCGGCCGATGTGCGCGAATATGTCGGGCTTCAAGCCCGACTGGTCCTCTACGACGGCCGCCCCGAGTCTGAGTCCTGGGTGGCCGCCTCCGCACCCATCGCCACGGCTGATCGCGGCGTGGCGGACACGCTCGCCAAGGAACTGGCGTGGGAGCGACTGGCGGGGCTGCACTCCTCGCTCGGACTGCTTGCCCTGGTCGCGGGCCTCGGTTCCGCGGTCGGATTCTGGTGTCAACGCCGCCACCCCGCACCCGGGTCGCGCCTCGAATGAACGCCGCTCCTTGTGACCAGAGGCCGCGTGGTCGGGGCATCGGCCATAATTCGGCTGGAAACCACGCACCGAGCGTGACTGTCTGACCTCCTTCTTTTCGCCCATGGCCAAGACCCTACTCGTAACCGGATCCTCCGGCCTGATCGGCTCGGAGGTGTGTGTCCATTTCGCCCGCCATCTGGGCTACGTCGTGCACGGTCTCGACAACAACCAGCGGGCCGTGTTTTTCGGGCCCCAAGGGGACACGCGCTGGAACCAGAACCGCCTCGTCCAGGAGCTCCCCGGCTTCGTCCATCACGAGCTGGACATTCGCGACCGGGCCGGCGTCCTGGCGTTGATCAGGTCCATCCGGCCCTCGGTCATCGTCCACACCGCCGCGCAACCGTCGCACGACCGCGCCGCCGCGATCCCGTTCGACGACTTCGACACCAACGCCGTCGGCACCCTCAACCTCCTCGAGGCCGCCCGCCAGGCCTGCCCGGAATCGCCCTTCGTGCACATGAGCACGAACAAGGTCTACGGCGACGCGCCCAACTCCATCCGCCTCGTCGAGCAGGCCACGCGGTGGGATTACGCCGACCCGGCCTACGCCCACGGCATCCCCGAGACGTTCACGATCGACCAATCCAAGCACTCCCTCTTCGGCGCCTCGAAGGTCGCCGCCGATGTGATGGTCCAGGAGTACGGCCGTTATTTCAATATGCCCACCTGCGCCCTGCGCGGCGGCTGCCTGACCGGGCCCAACCACAGCGGCGTGGAATTGCACGGGTTCCTCTCCTATCTCGTGAAATGCAACCTCGAGGGCCGCGAGTACAAGGTCTTCGGGTACAAGGGCAAGCAGGTGCGGGACAACATCCACTCCCTTGACGTCGCGCGCTTCATGGCCGCCTTCGTCGCCGCGCCCCGCGCCGGCGAGGTCTATAATCTTGGCGGCGGGAAGGCCAACAGCACCTCCATTCTCGAGGCCTTCAAGATCACCGAGAAGTTCACCGGCAAGGCGCAGGTCCATACCTACGTCGACCAGCACCGCGCCGGCGACCACATCTGCTACTACTCCGACCTGCGCAAGATGCGTGCACATTACCCGTCGTGGGACATCTCCGTGAGCCTGGAGGAGACGATCCGCCAGATCGTCGACGCTTGGCGGCAGCGCGCGGCCAGTTCGGCATGATGCGGTCGTGGTTCGATTTCCGGGCGATGGCGTTGGCGGTCCTGCTGGCGACCGCCGCCGCGCTGCCGCATTTCGTCACCACGAATCCGCACCGGGAGTTTTTCTTCTTCGACGTCACGCTGACGTCGACCGCGATCGGTTCCACGCAGCTGTTCTGGGACATCGGCCAAGGCTTCAACGAGACCGATTCCTCCCGCCAGCCCCTCAAGGTCGAACCCAAACCCGTGGTCTACCGGTACATGATGCCCATGGGGCCCATGCGGGCGCTGCGCTTCGACCCGGTGGACGGCATGGGACGCTTCACCCTGTCCCAGGCACGCATCGTGGACCGCAAGGGCCGGGTGGTGCGGGAGTTCGCCCCGGCTGACTTCGTGCCCGAACAGCAGATCGATCGCCTGAAGATCAATGGCGAAAGCCTGGAGTTCGACATTACCCTGGGCGGGAACGATCCCGTCTTCAGCCTGCGCCTGCATGAACCGCTCGTGCTGCGTCCCTCGATGGCCGTGCGCTGGGAGCTGGGCGGCCGCATGTTCCTGACCGTGCTCGCGATTGGCCTGCTGATCAGCCTGCCGGTCGTCGCCCGGCGCCTGCAGGGACTCGCCCGCACGCTGGCCGGCCGCCTGTCAAGCCGCCCCCTCACGGCGCTGGCCCTGACCGGCCTGGTGGCGGTCATGATCCAGTCACACCCCGTGATCTTCCAGGGCCGCAGCTACGTGTCGCCGGCGAATGGATCCCTGATGCTGTATGGCGACCTGCCGACGCTGCCGGGCGACACCTCCACCCAGTTTGCCAACACCATGGCCTCGGATACGGGCGCCCTGCTCTTCCAGCACTTGTATTATCCGATGGTGCAGCGTGACGCGCTCGGCCAGGGCGAGTGGCCGCTTTGGAACCGGTACTCGCTCTGCGGCGAACCTCTGCTCGGTCAGGGCCAGTCGATGTTTGGCGATCCGTTCAACCTGCTCACGATCGCGGCCGACAGCGCCGCCTGGGCATGGGATGCCCGGTTCCTCCTCACCCGCTGGCTGTTCGCCTTTTCCCTCGGCGTGTGCGTCTGGCTCCTCACGCGCCACCTGGGCGCCGCCATGCTGGTGACGCTGACCAGCGCATTCATCGGCTTTTACACCTACCGGATCATCCATCCCTCCAATTTCAGCGTCGGCTATGCCCCGCTGCTGTTGCTTGGCTGGATCGTGCTCCTGCAGGCGCGAACGCCGCGCCGCGAGGCCTTGGGGCTGCTGGGGTTGGTTGCGGCCCACTGGATCGTGATGACGAGCGGCACCGTCAAGGAGGCCTACATGATGATTCTGGGGATGGACCTGGCGGGCGTCCTCCTCGCCTGGTTGGCCCCCGATGCCGCCGGCCGGCGCTGGCGGGTGCTTGGCCTGGCCAGTGCGGCGGGTGCCGGCTTCCTGCTCCTCAGCACCCCCATCTGGCTGACGTTCCTCACGACCTGGAAGCATTCGTTCACGAGCTACGACCAGCCACACGCCTACGCGCTGACGCTGCCGCACGTGATCGGGTTCTTCGACGACATCTTCTACCGGCAGACGGTGAAGGACGAAAACATCCTGGCACCCGCCCTGAACTCCTTCCTCATGCTCGGCATCCTGTGGTGGATCGTCCACCCTCGCCTGTGGCGCACCCAGCGGGCCGGCACCGCGCTGCTTCTGGCGGCCATCCCGCCTTTCTGCCTGGCCTTCGCGATCGTGCCAATCCCGATGATCCTGAAGGTGCCGTTCCTGAACAATATCGGCCACCTCGGCAACACCTTCTCCGGGGTCATGCTTCCCTTGGGCATCGTGCTGGCCGGCTGCGGTTTCGCGGCGGCGCTACCCCGCCTGCGGGAGGGTTCTTGGTGGTCGGGCGTGTCGCGGACGCTCCTCGCGCTCGGGGTGCTGCTGGCGCTCTACTTTGTCAGCGCAGCGCAGTTTCCCAAGAGCCAGTTCTTCGCCGGTTATCTCGCCGCCTCGCTGATCGGCTTGGCCGTCCTGATCACGGTCCCCCGTTGGGCCGGGACGGGAAGCCCGGGGCTTCTCTGGGTCGCGCTGCTGCTCGCGTTCCCGCTGCCCCTTTGGCGGCATGCCCTCTACGCCGAAACCCAATTTGATCGTTACGCGTTTTCGCCCGGGGTGCGGGCCGACCTTCACGCCCGTTCCGGGTCCATCACGACGCTCGATCGCGTGCGCACCGAACCCGCCCGGATCGTCGGCTGGGGCAACAACCTTTTCCCCTCTTACAACACCGCCTTGCGCTGGGAAAGCCTCTATGGCGTCGACGCCGTGCGGAGCCAGTACTACCACGAGTTCGCGCAGGCATTCGATCTTGAACGCGTCTGGGTTTGGGACGCGCTCAACCGCGAGCAGGACGCCGCCAAGCTGCTGCCGCCACATGACGTGATGAATGTCAGGTACTACCTTGGCACCCGGCGGGATGAACCGCTGCCGATCCCGGGGCTCGAGCTCGTCGACCGTCAGGACTTCGAACTGTATGCCCGGCCCGCGGCCTGGCCCCGCGCCTATTTCACCGATCGCCTGCGCGCCTACCAGACACCGGCCGAACTGGCTTCCCTCGTCCGCCAGGGAGACGGGCGCCCCTTCGCGGGTCTCCTGCCGCCGCAGCTGGCAGCCACCGGGATGACCGCTGATGCCGGCGACGCGGTGGTGGCTGCCCGGGACTACGAACTCACGCCGAACGGCACCGCCTTCACGCTCGCGGTCCCGGGACCAGGCGTGGCCGTGTTGACGGAGACCTACTATGCCGAGGATTTTCGCGTCACCGTTAACGGCACGCCCCAACCCTATTTCCGCGTCAACCACGCCTTCAAGGGAGTCACCCTGCCAGCCGCTGGCACCTACCGGATCAGCTATACCTACCGGCCGCAGCATTTCACCCTCTCGCTCGGGTTGAGCGCACTGGGGGCGTTATCGATCGCCGCCGGCCTGTGGCGCCTGTGGCGCCAGCAACCGGCGGGAGCGCGGCCATGAAGCCCAACCTGCCCGCACTCCCGCCGGTTCCCAAGCTGTCCGTGATCGTTCCCATCTATAACGAACGAAACACGGCCCAGGCCGCACTGGATGCGATCACCTCGAAACGGATCTCGGGCTGGACGATCGAGGTCATCGTCGTCGAGAGCAATTCGACGGACGGCACCCGGGAGATCGTTCAGGAGTACGGTCACCTTCCCCACGTGAGGATTCTGCTGCAGGAGAGAGCGCGCGGCAAGGGTCACGCGGTCCGCCAAGGCATGGAAAGCGCTTCCGGCGATGTCATCCTCATCCAGGATGCCGATCTGGAGTACGATCTGGCCGACTATGAGGCTCTGCTGAAACCCCTGCAGGCCGGCTCGCATACGTTCGTCCTCGGATCCCGGCACGGGAGCCACCGGTGGTTCATCCGAAAGTTCGACGAGCAGGCGCTGCATGCGTTCGCCCTCAACGCGGGCCACTGGTTCTTCACCGCCCTGATTGACGTTTCGCTGGGCCTCACGCTGCGCGATCCGTTCACGATGTACAAAGTCTTCCGGCGCGAATGCCTGGCAGGCCTGCGCTTCGAATCCAATCGTTTCGACTTCGACTGGGAGATCCTGATCAAGCTCGTGCGCAAGGGCCACATTCCCATCGAGGTGCCCGTGCGCTATACGTCGCGGTCCTTCAAGGAAGGCAAGAAGGTCTCGATGTTCCGGGATCCTCCCGGCTGGATCTGGGCTTGGCTGAAATACCGATTCCAGCCCCTCTAGCACGCGAACCCGGATCAACAAAACGCAAAAAGCCCCGGTGAACACCGGGGCTTTGTCGTTTGAGTCGCTGGCCGGACGTCCTCAGGCCACGCGCTCGACGATGAGCGGCGGCGGGGTCGGGCGCTTCGGCGCGAGGCGGTAGGCGTCCTTGAACAGGTTCAGCGCCTGCTCGAGCTTCGCCTCGTCGTTGTAATGGATCATCATGAGCGGCTCGCCCTGCTTCACCTGCGTGCCGACCTTCTTGATCTCGGAGACGCCCACCGCGTGGTCCACGCGGCCGTGCGAGTCCTTGCCCGCGCCGAGAATCGAGACGCCCTGCGCGATGAACGCGGCGTTGATCGTGTGCACGTAGCCGCGCTTCGGCGCCGGCAGCTTGCGGATGTGGCGGGCCGCCGGGAATTTCTCGGGATGGTCGATGTACTGGGTGTCGCCACCCTGCGCTTTGACCAGGTCCTTGAACTTCTGCAGCGCGGAACCGTCCGTCAGGTGGCGCTGCACGGTCTGCTTGGCCGAGAGCGTCGAGCCCGCGACACCGGCGAGGCGCACGATCTCCATGCCGAGCTTGAGGACGAGTTCCTTCATGTCCTCCGGGCCCTCGCCCTTGAGGAGTTGGATCGCCTCCTTGATTTCAAGCGAGGTGCCGACCGTGTCGCCGAGCGGCTGGTTCATGTCGGTCACCAGCGCGACGCAGCGGCGCTTCATCGAGCGACCGACGCGGGTCATCGAGCGCGCGAGCTGCTTGGCCTGCTCGAGGTCGCGGATGAAGGAGCCGTTGCCCCACTTCACGTCGATCACGAGGCCCTCGGAACCCTCGGCCAGCTTGCGCGAGAGCACCGAGCCGGTGATGAGCGGGAGGCTCGGGATGGTGCCGGTCTCCTTGCGGAGGTCGTAGAACTTGGCGTCAGCCGGGGCGAGTTTCTCGTCCTGCGCGACGATCGCGCCGCCGATGCGAGCGAGCTGCGAGGTGAAGCCCTCGATCGAGAGCTTGCCCTTGAAGCCCGGGAAGCAGCCCAGTTTGTCGAGCGGGCTGATGATGTAGTCGTGCTCGACGCCGCACATCATCGGGACCACCACGCCGGAGGCCATCGCGAGGGGCACGAGGACCAGGGAGGTCTTGTCGCCCACCCCGCCCGTCGAGTACTTGTCGATCTTGGGCTTGGCGATGTGGGAAAGATCAATCACCTCGCCGGAAAGCATCATTTCCTCGGTCAGATCGGCCGTCTCCTGCGCCGACATCCCGGAGAAGTAAATCGCCATGGCCAACGCCGCCAACTGGTGCTGCGGCATCTCGCCATCCAACGTGCTGTCAATGATATAACGAATTTCCTCTTGCGTGAACTCGCCTCCGTCGCGCTTCTTCTCGATCAGAAAATTAAAGGTGGGCTTGATGAAACGGCGGGCGGGTATGGTGCGTTTGCTGCTCATGTGAGTTGATGGTGAATAACTGCGGCATCGCCGCAGGGCGGAAAAGTTTGCGATTGAACATCATCCCTTGGATTTGTCGAGCCAAAACGCCCCAGTCCGAGGGCGGAGACACCGCGCTTTGGGCCCCTTCCGGGGGCCTCACTCCACGCTTGCGCGTTGGCGCCGGCAACCCGTTGACTGGCAGGATGCACGTCTCTTTCAACATTGGCTCGGACCTCGAGGCCGCCGTGAGCGGCGCCGCCCAGGCCGCCGGCCTCGAGCCCGGCGCCTTTTCGCCGGAATTGCGCGCGGCCGATCCGCGGCACGGTGATTTCCAGGCCAACGGGGTGCTCGGCTACGCCAAGGCCCGCAAGCTCAACCCCCGCGCCGTCGCCGACCAGGTCGTCGCCGCCCTCCCGGCCAGCCTGCGCGAGCACTTCGAGGTCGGCATCGCCGGCCCCGGCTTCATCAATTTCCGCCTCAAGCCCGCCACCCTCCTCGCCTGGCTCTGCACCTATGATTCCGCGGAGCACCTGAAGTCCGGCGCCGCCGCGCTCTACCACGGCCAGCGCTACGTGGTCGACTTCAGCTCGCCCAACACCGCCAAGCAGCTCCACGTCGGCCACATCCGCGGCATGGTCATCGGCGAGGCCATCTGCCGCCTGCTCGCCTTCTGCGGCGCCGAGGTCATCCGCGACAACCACATCGGCGACTGGGGCACGCAGTTCGGCAAGCTCATCTGGGGCTACAAGCACCTCCGCAACGACGCCGCCCTCGCCGCCGATCCCCTCGAGGAACTCGAGCGCATCTACAAGGCCGCCGACGCCGCCGCCAAGGCCGACCCCGCCGTGCTCGACGCCGTCCGCGCCGAGCTCGTGCTGCTGCAGTCCGGCAACCCCGAGAACCGCGCCCTCTGGGACCGCATCAACACCCTCAGCGCCGGCGCCTTCACCTCGATCTACCGCCAGCTCGGCATCCACTTCGACCACCAGCTCGGCGAAAGCTTTTACAACGACAAGGTCCCGCAGGTGTACACGGAACTCACGGCCGCCGGTCTCGCCGTCGAGTCCCAGGGCGCACTCGTCGTCTTCCATCCCGAGCATCCACGGTTCAAGACTCAGCCGTTCATTATCCGCAAGTCCGACGGCGCCGCCAACTACGCCTCAACCGACCTCGCGACGATGCTCTACCGCACGGAGCACTTCCGGGCCGACGCGATCGCCGTGCTGACCGACGCCCGCCAGTCCGATCATTTCGAGCAGCTCTGGCTCACCACGCAGAAATGGTTCGCGCACACCGGCCGCCGCCTGCCGCGGTTCGAGCATGTCTCCTTCGGCTCCATCCTCGGCGAGGACGGCAAGGCCATCAAGACCCGCTCCGGCGACCCGATCAAACTCCAGGCCCTTCTTGCCGAGGCCGAGGAGCGCGCCTTCGCCCTCGTCACCGAGAAGTCACCCGAACTTCCCGAGGCCGAGCGCCGCGACATCGCCAATGCCGTCGGCGTCGGCGCCGTCCGTTATGCCGACCTGGCGCAGAACCGGAGCAGCGATTACATCTTCTCGTGGGAGAAGATCCTCGCCTTCGAGGGCAACACCGCGCCGTACCTCCTCTACGCGGTCACCCGCATCCACTCCATCTTCCGCAAGGCCGGGCTCGATCCCGCCGCCGCCATGGCCGGCGCGACCCCGCCCGAGACGCCGGAGGAGCTGGCGCTCGCCCGCAAGCTCGTCGGCTTCGCCACCGTGCTCAACCTCACCACCGCGCAGCTGCGGCCCCACTTCCTCTGCACCTATCTCTACGAGCTAGCCGGCGAGTTCAGCACCTTCTACGTCGCCAACAAAGTGATCGTGGATGACGCCCCGGTGAAGGCCCGCCGCCTGCTGCTCTGCGCCCGGACGCTGCTCGTCCTTGAGACCGGCCTGCAGCTGCTCGGGTTGCGCACGCTGACGCGGATGTGACGCGGCCGGATCGCCGGCTGCGTCCCGACAATACTCTTGCCGCTCCGGCCCCCCGGGGCCACCCTCGGCCATCCCCACATGGCCACGCAGGAATACTACATCCGCAACGAGAATGAGACCGAGGCCCGCGGGCCTTTCAACGTCGAGCAGCTCACTTCCCTGATCGAGTCCGGCCAGCTCACGCTCGAGACCCTCTACTACGAGGCCAGCACCGAGCAGTGGACCGCCATCGGCGCCAGCACCGAGCTCAAGGCCGCCCTCTTCCCCGAGAAGAAGAAGCTCGTGGTCAAGGCGAAGGAGAATCTCAAGACCCTCAACACCGCCAGCGACAGCCGCCCGCCCATCACCGTGGACGACATGCTCGCGGCCGCCGAGGGCCGGACCAAGGACACCGAGGACAAGCTCGATCCCGCCATCGCCATGGCCCGCGCCGCCGCGATCGGCACCTGGAGCGCCATCGGCATGCTCCTCATCGCCTGCGCCGGCGAGGCCCTGCCGTCCATCGATTTCATCCTCGCCTTCGACCCCGCCCTGCTGCCCCAGCATCCGCTGCTGATCCTCGGCGCGATCGACCTTTTCCTCGCCCTGATGCTCATGCTCGGGATGGTGACGCTCTACCCCTTCGTGCGCTTCCGGGCTGCGCTGGGGCTCGGCTTCATGGGCTTCATCTTCTACACTCAGGGTCTCGGCCTTCCGCTGCTGGCCGTGGTCGCCGGATCCGCCGGGCTCTATATCTGCACCGTCACGGTGAGCCTCATCCCGGTGATCGCCGCCGGCGTCGTCGGCCTGGCCGGCATGGCCGGGGCGACCTACGCGCTGCTCACGCGCTGACCTCCCGCGCCCATGTCCGGCCTGGCTGAACGCTGGAAGCGGCTGGTCCGCCTCTACACCACGGACATCTGGCATCCGGACCACCTGAAGGACAATTCGCTGCGTGGCCGGCTCTACGCGTGCCTGCGCGTGGTCTCGATCACGCTCTCCGGGATCGAGGACAACAAGGCCTTCAGCCGCGCCGCCGCCCTGAGTTTCAGTTCGCTGCTCGGGCTCGGCCCCCTGGTCGCCATCGCGGTGCTCGTCGCGGGCTTCGTGCTCGACCAGAACGACCCGCATCTCGCCGCCAACTCGCTCAACCGCCTGATCAAGTTCGTCGCGCCCCAGATCGCCCAGTACGAGCAGATCAGCCGCGACGCCACCCCGCCCGCGACCAAGAGCGACGTCGTCACCGCCGCCCGCCTCAACACCCCGCCGCCGCCGGCCGGGATGGAGGCGGCGGCCGCCGCCGCGCCGGACGGCGAAGTCGAGGTCAACCCGGAGCTGGTCGAGCTCATCGACGGCTTCGTCGCCGGCTCCCGCAACGGCGCCGCCGGCGCCCTCGGCGCCATCACCCTCATCATCATCGTCCTGCAGCTGTTCACCTCGATCGAGAACGCCTTCAATGAGATCTGGGGCGTGCATCGGGGCCGCTCCTGGCTGATGCGCATCGTCTTCTACTGGACGATCCTGACCCTCGGCGCGGTGCTGTTCTTCGCCGCCGTCACCGGCTTGTCGGCCGGCGCCTTCCTCACCGCCTTCGCCGAGAACATCCCCCTGGGCCGCGAGCTGCTCCACGTCCTCCAGCTGGCCATCCCGTCGCTCTCGATCTTCATGCTGGTCGTGGTGCTGACCCTGTTCTACCGGCACATCCCGAACACCCACGTATATTGGCGGGCGGCCTTCATCGGCGCCCTCATCGTCGCCGTCCTGCTGGTCCTGAACAACTTCCTCGCCTTCCTCTACTTCCGCCGGGTGATCCTCTCGAAGAGCCTCTACGGCTCGCTGGGCATCCTGCCGATCCTGATGTTCGGCCTGTACATCTTCTGGCTCTTCGTGCTCCTCGGCGGGCAGGTGAGCTACGCCGTCCAGAACGCGCGCTACCACAACTCGCAGATCGTCTGGAACAGCCTCGCCGAATCCATGCGCGAGCGCCTCTCCCTCGTGGTGCTGCTGACGATCTGCCGGCGCTTCCATGAATGCCTGCCGCCCTGCACCGCGACGCAGCTGGGGCAGATGCTCAACGTCCCGACCCAGCTGCTGAACGAGTGCATCAACCGCCTCAGCCGCATGGAACTCGTCACCCCCATCCCGCCCCAGCCCGGCGAGTCCTCCTCCGACTACCGCTTCCAGCCGGCCCGGCCGCTCAACCGCATCACGCTGGCCGACTTCAAGATCCTCGACGACGACTTCGGCGAGGATCCCACCGGGCCGGTCCTCGCCAACATCGATCCCATCCTCGAGCGGTACAACACCGAGGCCAACGCCCTCACCCAATCCGCCTTCTTCCAGAAGGACATCGAGTCGCTCCTGCGCGAGTTCCCCATCGACGCCTCGCGCCCGCCCTTCGCCTTCGGCCTCTCCCGGCGCGCGGCCCGCGCCTGACCCGGCCGCCGGGCGCACGGTTGTCAATTCGCCCTTGCCTCGCCCCGGGGGCCACCTACCTTAGGCGGTTTTCCGCCCATGATCTCCTGGATTCAGCGCAACTTTCAGCAGCACTTTAAGCTCATCTTCGGCGTGCTGCTGGGCCTCACCATCGTCTCCTTCGTCTTCGTCACGAACGCCTCCTCCGGCCTCGGCCGGGCCGACCGGCAGGTGCTGACCCGCGAGTTCTTCGGCCACAACCTCGGCTCCGAGGACGGCCAGGCCCGCATCTTCGGCGACGCCAACCTGAGCGCCACCCTCCAGCTCGGCTACGCCGGTTTCAGCTCCGAGCAGCTCCAGCAATACGCGTTCCAGCGCGCCGCCGCCCTCCACCTCGCCGACCAGTTCCACCTCCCCGCCACCACGAAGGCCGAGGTCGCCGACCACATCAAGACCCTCGCCGCCTTTGCCGGCGAAAGCGGCACGTTTGACCCCGCCCGCTACGCCACCTTCCGCGACAACCTCAAGACCGGCCAGATCACCGAGGCCGACATCGCCCGCGTGCTCGCCGACGACGTCCGCATCGGCAAGGCCCAGCTCCTCGTCGGCGGCCCCGGCTACGTCCTCGACGAGGATGTGCGCACGCAGCTCAGCCGCGCCGACACCAAATGGACGCTCAACGTCGCCACCGCCGACTACAAGTCCTACGCCCCGACCCTCAATCCCGGCACCGCCGAGCTCACGAAGTTTTTTGAGGACAATTCCTTCCGCTACGAGGTCGGCCCGCGCGTCGTCGTCAGCGCCGTGAACTTCCCCATCGCCGACTTCCTCGCCGCCGTCACGGTCACCGAGGCCGAGGTCAAGGCCCGCTTCGACGCCGCCCCGGCCAGCTTCTCGAAGCCGGCCAACGACCCGAAGGACCCCAAGGCCGTCAAGCCCGCCGAGGCCGGCGACTTCGCGCTCGTCCGCGCCGACGTCGAGGCCACGCTCAAGTCCGAGCGCGCCCACCGCCTCGCCATCAAGGCCGCCTCCGACCTCTCCTACGCCCTCTTCGAGAAACGGGTCAGCCACGATACCGCCGCGGTCGAGGCCTTCCTCTCCGCCCGCAACCTCAAGGCGCAGCGCCTGGCCCCCTTCGCCGCCAATGCCGGCCCGGCCGAGTTCGGCCAGTCGCCCGACATCGCCGCGGCCGCCTTCAAGCTCGGCTCCGCCCGCCACTTCTCCGACGCCGTGCCGCACTCCGGCGGCGCCGCGGTCCTCTTCTGGCACGAGACCCAGCCCTCCCGCAAACCGCTCTTCAGCGAGGTCAGCGCCCAGGTCACCACCGACTACATCGAGAGCGAGCGCCGCAAGCGCTTCGTCGACCTCGGCCGCGCCCTCAAGACCCTCATCGAGACCCGCCTCAAGGCCGGCGACACGTTCGAGCAGGCCGCGGCCGCCGCCAGCCGCGCGCACTCGGTCAACCTGGCCGTCAGCACCCTTCCTCCTTTCTCCCTGCGCGAACCCGCCAAGGACCTCGATTACTCGGTCCTCGGCGTGCTCGACCGCCTCGAGCAGGGCCAGGTCTCCGACATGGTGGTCAACGCCGACAAGGGCCTGCTGGTTTACGCCGCCGGCCGTCAGCTGCCGGACCTGACCCCGGCCAACCCGCAATACGCCGTCGCCCGGGTCCAACTCGCGTCCCTCACGGCCCGCCTCGGCGCCAATGTGCTGATCAACGACCTCGTGGCCGCCGAGATCAAGCGTACCGAGCCCAAGGCGAACTGACCCGCGCGCCGCGCCCGGCGAGGCGCGGCCGAGCGTGACCGCTCATCCCCGGACCTGACCGTTCGCCCCAAATGGGCTCGGCGCCCCTCCGGAACCGCCGATGATCCCGGCGCCCGATGAACTTTCCGCAACCTTGCCCTTTCCCGTGCGTCTCAAGGCGCGGAGAAGCACGGCCGGAATAAGTCGGTAACTTTTTGTCACCGGGCGTGTTCTCGCCTTCACCACCCAGCCCAATCCCATTTCCGCCATGTCGCTCCCGGATCTCCGCCCGTTGACCCGCCTCAAATGCCTCGCGTTCGCCGCCGCCCTCGCCACGACGGCCGTCGCCCAAACCCCCGCCCCGGCCGACTCCGCCGTCCTCACGCTTGAGGAGTGCATCGCCCGCGCGATGAAGCGGAACTTCGACCTCCAGATCCAGGCGTACGACACGGCCAACGCCAAGGAGTCGCTCACGATCTCCCGCGCCGGCTTCGATCCCACCTTCACGGCCACCACCAGCAAGTCCGTTTCCCAGGCCGACGTCGCCGCCACCACGCTCGTCGGCACCCGCAGCGAGCTGACCGACACCCGCCTCGGCGTCGCCCAGAAGGTCGTCACCGGCGCCACGGTCAACCTCAGCGGCAGCCTCGACCGCAGCGAGACCAACAACACCTTCAGCACGCTCAACCCGGCCTACACCGCCGACGTCTCCCTCTCGGTCAAGCAGCCCCTCCTCAAGAACGCCGGCACCACCGTCAATCGAGCGAGCATCAACCGCGCCGAGATCGGCGTCACCCGCGCCAACCTCAACTACCAGGCCAGCCTCCTCCAGGTCGTGCGCGACACCGAGAACGCCTACTACAACCTCGTCTTCGCCCGCGAGCAGCTGAAGGTGCGCAACAGCAGCCTCGCCCTCGCCCAGAAGCTCTACGACGAGAACCTCACCCGCAAGAACACCGGCGTCGCCACCGATCTCGACGTCCTCCAGGCCGAGGTCGGCGTCGCCAACGCCCGCCGCGGCGTCATCGAGGCCGAGAAGGCCGTGCGCGACCGCCAGGACGACCTGCTCAACTTGATCGGCCAGTTCGAGTTTGGCCAGACCCTCGGTGAGGTCGCCCTGCCCGCCGCCGAGGTGGCGGTCCCGGATTTCCGGAAATCCTTCGACCTCGCCCGCGACCAGCAGCCGGACTTCCTCTCCAGCAAGGCTGCCATCAAGCAGCTCGAGATCGACGTCGCGGCCTCGAAGAGCGCCGCCCTGCCGTCCCTCGACCTCGGCGGCTCGGTCGGCTACAACGCCAAGGACCGCTCCTCCAGCCGCGCCCTCGACCGCATGCCCGACGGCGACGGCTACGCCTGGCAGCTCGACCTCTCCCTCAGCGTGCCGTGGGGCATGCGCGCCGAGAAGGCCCAGTACCGCACCGCCAAGAACACCCTCCTCCGCGAACAGTCCCGCCTCCAGCAGCTCGAGCAGAACCTCATGGTCCAGGTCCGCGCCGCCGTCCGCGCCGTCGAGACCAACCTCGAGAGCGTCCAGATCGCCGCCAAGGCCACCGTCCTGAGCGAGAAGCAGTACGAGCTCGAGAAGGCCCGCTTCGACGCCGGCCTCTCCACCAGCCGCCTCGTCCTCGAGGCCCAGGAACTGCTCGAGCAGGCCCGCGTCAACGAGCTGCAGTCGCGCGTCAATCTCCGCACCGCCCTCGCCGAGCTGCATCGCCTCGAGGGCAGCTCCCTCGGCCGCTACGGCATCCCCGCCGGCGACGCCGTCGCCGCGGCCAACTGACGGCATGGCGCCGACCTCCGCCCCCTTCCCGGTCGCCCTGCGCGCACTGGGCCTGCTCTGGCTGTTCTGCGCCCTCGCCGTGGGGAAGCTGCAGCTGCTCGCCCAGGTCCCCGCCCCGGCGATCCCCGCGATTGTCCTCGGTCTCACGGGTCTCCTGCTGCTCGCCTACCGGACTTCGGACCAGCTCCGCCCCTGGGTCGACGGCCTCGACCTGCGTGTCCTGGTCGGCCTGCACCTGACCCGCTTCGTTGGCATCTATTTCATCTATCTGGAGTCGCACGACCGCGTGCCGCCGGTGTTTTTCGAGGCCGGCGTCGGCGACGTCGTGGTCGCCGCGCTCGCCCTCGGCGTGCTCCTGGCCCCGCTGGCTCCCGCCGTCCGCCTGCGCGCCATCACGATCTGGAACGTGATCGGCCTGGTGGACATCCTCTACGTGGTCGCCAACGCCGGCCGCCTCGCGTTCACCGCCCCCGCGGGCATGCGCGAGTTCATGCACCTCCCGCTCAGCCTGCTGCCGACGTTCCTGGTGCCCCTGATCATCGCCACCCACGTGATCATTTTCATCCGCCTCAACCGCGAGCGCGGTGGCGGCAGCTAGGCGAACAACGTCGCCGCCGTCGCCTCGGCCGCCGGGACCACCCGGTGCTCCGGCAACTGGGTGCGGAACCAGGTCTCCTGCTTTTTCACCAGCGCGCGGGTATTGCGAACGATTGCCGCCGGCAGTTCAGCCTCGGCCCCCTCGCCCTGCAGCATTGCCACCACCTCGCGGTAGCCGATCGCGCTTGCCGCGCTGGGATTATCGCGCAGGCCCTCGCCCAGCAGCCGCCGCACCTCGTCAACAAGCCCGTCGGCCAGCATCGTCGCGACCCGCGACTCGATGCGGTGACGCATTTCGTCCGGCGGGCGCGCGATGCGCACCAGGCGCACCGCGTGATCCGCAAACGGGGCCGGCTGCCGGGCGAACTCCTCCCGCAGCACGCGCAGGCCACGACCCGAGGCCAGGCACCGCTCCAGGGCGCGGGTCACGCGCCGGGGATTGGCGATATCGAGATCGCCGAGCCCATCCGGGTTCAAACGGCGCAGTTCACCCAGCGCCGCCGCGGGATCCATTTCCCGCACCCGCTGGCGAATCTCATCCGGTACCGCCACCGCGTCGGCCACCGGGGCAAAGAAGGCCTTCAGGTAAAACCCGCTGCCTCCCGTGACCAGGACCGCGCGGCCGCGCGCGGCGATGTCCGCCACGGCGGCGCGCGCGAGCTCCACGTAGCGCACGACATCCATGCGCTCGCGCACGCCGCAGATGTCGATGAGGTGGTGCCGCACCCGCGCCCGTTCCGCCCGCGTGGGCTTGGCCGTGCCGATGTCCATGCCGCGGTAGAACAGCAGCGAGTCGCACGACACGATCTCCGCCCCGTGGGTCTCCGCCCAGCGCAGGGCGAGCTCGGTCTTCCCGCTCGCGGTGCAACCGGTGAGGACGTGCAGGACGGGTCGGGCGGACATCGGCAGCACTCTCAACGTCCGCGGGGCCCGGTTACAAGCCAGTGATTTCGCGCCGGTCCGGCCTTTCCGGACTCGCCGATCGCCCGCGGTCGAGCCAAGCTCGCCGCTCTGAAATACCGCTTCATCTACAACCCCTTCTCGGGCCACAACGCCCGCAGCCCGCGCACCCTGCGGCGCACCCACGACTTCATCGCGACCCACCGGCTCGACGCCACGCTCGTCGCCACGGCCCACCCCGGCCACGCGACCCACCTCGCCCGTCAGGCCGTGGCCGAGGGCTGCACCGTGATCGTGGCCGTCGGCGGCGACGGCACGATGAACGAGATCGCGCAGGCCCTGATCGACACTCCCGCCGCGCTCGGCCTGATCCCCTGCGGCTCGGGCAACGGGCTCGGCCGCTGCCTCGGCATCGTCGGCCGCGGGCGGGATCCGTTCGATGTCCTGCGCGACGGCCAGCCGCGCCTGATCGACACCGGCGTCGCGGACGGCCACCCGTTTTTCAACGTCATGGGCCTGGGTTTCGACGCCGACATCGCCGCCCGCTTCGCCCGCCTGCCCCGCCGCGGCTTCCAGGCCTACGTCAAAACCACGCTCCGCGCCTGGCGCGACTTCACACCGGTCAAGGTGAACATCCGCTCGGTCGAGACCACGCTCGCGGCCGAGGCGCTGATGGTGGCCGTGGCCAATTCCAACCAGTACGGCAACGACTGCTACATCGCCCCCGGCGCCCGGGTGGACGACGGCGCCCTGGACCTGACGGTGATCAAGCCCGTGAGCTTCTGGCAGGCGCTGCCCCTCGCGCGGCGGCTGTTCGCCGGCAATCTCGACGGTTGCCCGCACGTCCATCGCCTGCAATCGGCCCGCTTCACGATCGAGCGCCCCGCTCCCGGGTTGATTCACACGGACGGCGAACCGCACGAGGCGGGGGCAACGGTCGAGGTCAGCGTGCGCCCGCAGAGCCTGCGCATCTTGGCCCCAACGGCTTAATCGCCGAATTCCGCCACCGTAGGCAGCCCGCTTGCGGGCGCTCGTTCGGCCCGCATACGCCAACCAAGCGCGAGCGAGCTCGCGCCCTACAAATCACCGTAGCGCACGACGCGGTTGCGCCCGCCGGACTTCGCCGCGTAGAGCGCCTTGTCCGCGGCCGTGACGATGTCGTCACCCTTGGCGGTATCCGCCGGGAAGACCGCCACGCCCAGGCTCAGCGTGAGCGGCAGGAGCAAGTCGCCGCCGGCCGGAACCGGCTCGGCGCGGATCAGCTTGCACAGGCGATTGGCGGAATCCACCGCCACCGCACCGTCGGCCTGCGGCATGACGATGGCGAACTCCTCGCCGCCGATGCGGGTGACCCGGTCGACGCTGCGTACGCTGCCCTCGAGCCGCCGCGCCACCTGGCGCAGCACCTCGTCGCCGGCGGGGTGGCCATGGCGGTCGTTGACCGACTTGAAGTGATCGAGGTCGGCCAGAATGACCGCACAGGGCTGATTGAAGCGCAGTGAACGCTCCTTCTCCTCGCGCAGGATGCGCTCGAACTCGCGCCGGTTCAGCAGCCCCGTCAGCTGGTCCCGCGTCGCCAGCTGCCGCAGGGCCTCGAGGGTCTCACCCAGCTTGAGCGCGTACCGCAGCGACCGCTCGAGCGTGCGCGAGCTGATCTCGCCCTTGACGAGGTAATCGAGCGCGCCCGAGTTCATCGCGGCGATGTCGACGTTCTCGCCCGACTCCGCCGTCAGGAAGATGATCGGCACCCGGCAGCCCCGGGCGATGGCCTCGCGGATCAGGGCCAGGCCGTCGCGCGGCCCGAGCTGGTAGTCGAGCAGGCAGGCCGCATAGCCGCCGCCCATGAGCTTCTCGATCCCCTCCTCGTAGGTCGCAGCCCACTCGAGCTCGTAGGTCGCGGAGCGAAAGGCCTTGAAATGCTGCTGCGTGAGCCGGAACTGCAGCCGGTCGTCGTCGATCAGCAGGATTCGCTTGTTGTCCGTCGCTCCAGCCATGGCCGATACTATCCCGCACGCCGCGTGCCGGCGGCAAGCTCCGACGCAACCGCGGCCAGCCGTGAAGTGATTTTTCCGGGCGCGCCGAGATGGTCGCGGATGCAGTTGACCAGCGCGCTGCCCACGACGACGCCGTCGGCGTGCGCCGCCACCTCCGCGACCTGCGCGCGGGTGGAAATGCCGAAACCCACCGCGACGGGCAGCGCGGTGTGGGCGCGGATGCGCTTGACCGCCTCGGGGATGTTCCCGGCGACCCGGTCGCGGACGCCCGTGACGCCCTCGCGCGAGACGTAGTAGATGAACCCGGTCGCAGCCTGGGCGATCTTGGCCATGCGAGCGTCGGGCGTCGTCGGCGCGACGATGAAAACCGTGTCGAGCCCATGTTGGCGACAGGCCGCCGTAACGTCGCCCGCCTCCTCGGGCGGCAGGTCGAGCGTGAGCATCGCGTCCACCCCGGCCGCCTTGGCCGCGGCGACGTAGGCGTCCACGCCATTGGTGAAGACCAGGTTGTAATACGTGTAGAACACGACCGGCACCGTACTGAACGTGCGCAGCTGGCGGACGAGCTCGAACACCCGGGCCGTCGTCATGCCGCTGGCGAGCGCGCGCTGGGCGGCCAGCTGGTTCGTCAGGCCATCGGCGAGCGGGTCGGAGAACGGCACGCCGAGCTCCAGGACGTCCACGCCGTTTTCCACGAGCGCCCGGCAGGCGGCGAGCGAGGTGTCGAAATCAGGATCCCCGGCGCAGAGGTAGGCGACAAAGGCCGCCCGGTTCTGGGCGCGGGCGCGGGCAAAGGCATCGTGGAGACGGGACATGCGGAACGTTTTTGTGCACGGCAACCGCGGCCGGGGCAAAGCCTGAATTTTCCGAATGGCAAACCCGGCGTGAAGTCATGGATCCTCAACCCTTCAGCACGAAATCCGCCAGCACCGGCCGGTGGTCCGAGAGGTAGCTGCGCACGACCTCGCTCCGCGCGTCGGCGCAGGCCGGGGGCAGGAAGATGAAGTCGAGAGTGCGCTGCGGCAGCGGCGACGGGAAGGTTCCGCCCTCCTGCGGGTGCAGCGAGTAGCGGCCGTGCAGCGAGAAGTACCGCATGAGCTCCGCCGTGGCGTCAGGGCTCGTGTGCGAGTTGTTGAGGTCGCCGCAGACGATCGGCGGCATGTGCCACAGGCCGCGGCGGTGGTGCTGCTTGTGGGTGATGTAATCCATCACCCGCTCCACCTGCCGGAACCGGTGCTGCCGCGAACGGTAGTGCAGGTGCAGGTTCATGACCGGCAGGCGGCGCCCGCCGACGTCGAGCTCGGTGTAGAGGAAGCCCTTCTCGCCCACGCGGCTCTCGCCGAAGATGATGTTTTCCGACTCCAGGATCGGATGCCGCGAGAGGATGGCGTTGCCGTAGCTGAGATTGAGCAGGCCCTCGCGGCGGTTGTTGATGCCGAAGACCGAGTAGCGGTACCCGGTGTGCAGGCGGAGGTATTCGAGATGGTCGAAATTGCCGGCCCAGCGCGAGTTCTCGTCGACTTCCTGCAGCGCCACGATGTCGGGCGCAATCTGCTCGATCAGGTGCGCGATCTTCCGGAGGTTGGCCCGGAGCTTTCGCGCCAGCGTGAGACCCTGGATCGGCGTCAGGCCGCGGCCATGGGCGATGTTGAAGGTGAGGACACGCAGGCGATCCATGGCATCAAGGATGGTAAATTACGCCCCACCCGGGGCCAAGGCAACCCCGCGGGAACTAGGGATTGACAGCGCGTAAACGGCTGGCGATTTTCGCCGGCTTCCTACGGCGGCCATAGCTCAGTCGGTTAGAGCACCAGATTGTGGATCTGGGGGTCGCGGGTTCGAATCCCGTTGGCCGCCCCATTTTCCTACAGCGAAGAGAGATTCGCGGAGGCAAAATGTTGCCAGTTTGTTGCCAACAAAACTATCCCGGACAGCGTGGTTCGCAGATGCATCCATCCTAGACCCAGCGACACCCTAACTAACAAAATCCCTGGGCGCCTACCTAAATACTGGATTCGCAATCACCCATGAACTGGCTCTTTTGGTCACTATTGGCCGCCCTCTTTGCCGGCCTGACTGCAATCTTCGCCAAACTCGGGTTGGCGAACATCGGCTCCAACCTAGCGACCGCCATCCGCACGTCGGTAGTCCTGATCTTGGTCTGGGCAATCGCGGCCGCGACCAGGGAAGTGGTTGCGATCGGGACGATCACGAAACGCAACTGGGTTTTTCTGATCCTGTCCGGTCTCGCGACCGGCCTGTCGTGGTTGTGCTACTTCCGCGCACTCCAGCTCGGGGAAGCATCGCGCGTCGCGCCGATCGACAAGCTCAGCGTTGTGTTCGTCCTCGTGTTCGCCGGACTGTTCCTGCACGAGCCCATCACCTGGAGGAGCGCGTGCGGCGCCGGCCTAATCGTTGGTGGCGGGCTTTTGCTTGCGTTGAAGTAACCTAGGCGCGGATGCGCGAGATAAGCATCTCGCGCTCGTAGCTGAGCTCGCGGGGCATGGACGCGTGTAGATCGAAGAAGAGTTCTCCCTGGCCGATGATCTCAGCCTTCCACGCCGCGCGGTCGACCTGTTGGAGCTCCTCGAATTTTTCGACGGGGAAATCCAGTCCGGTCCAATCGATGTCCCGGTGGCGCGGCATCCACCCGATCGGCGTGTTCATCGCCCGGCCGCGGCCTTGGATGCGATCGACGATCCACTGCAGGACGCGCATGTTTTCCGAGAACCCGGGCCAGATGAATTTCCCGTCCTGGTCCTTGCGGAACCAGTTGACGTGGAAAACCGGCGGGGGCTCGTGCAGCGCTTGCTGCATGTTGACCCAATGCTGGAAGTAATCGCCCATGTCATAGCCGCAGAAGGGCAGCATCGCCATGGGATCGCGGCGGACCTTGCCGATCGTGCCCGCGGCGGCCGCGGTCATCTCCGAGCCCATAGTCGCGCCGACGTAGATGCCGTGGGTCCAGCTGAAGGCTTGGAAGACGAGCGGCATCGTCGTTGCCCGCCGGCCGCCGAAAATGATGCCGTGGATCGGGACTCCCTGCGGATCCTCCCACTCGGGGTCTATGGATGGGCACTGCCGGGCCGGGGCCGTGAAGCGAGCGTTCGGGTGCGCGGCGGGGTGACCCTTTTCCCGGCCGATCGCGGGGGTCCAGTCGTGGCCCTTCCAGTCGATGGCGTGGGCCGGCGGCTCTTTCGTCATTCCTTCCCACCAAACCCCGCCATCGTCGGTGAGGGCGACGTTGGTGAAGATCGTATTCCGCGCCAAGGACCGCATGGCGCTGGGATTCGTGTGCGCGCCCGTGCCGGGGGCCACGCCGAAGAAGCCGGCCTCGGGGTTGATGGCGCGCAGGCGCCCCTTGGAGTCGGGTCGCAGCCAGGCGATGTCGTCCCCGACGGTCCAAATCTTCCAGCCCTGCCGCTGGTAATGCCGCGGGGGGATGAGCATGGCGAAATTGGTCTTGCCGCACGCGCTGGGGAAGGCCGCCGCCACGTAGGTTTTCCGGCTCTGGGGATCCTCCACCCCGAGGATCAACATGTGCTCGGCCATCCAACCCTCGTCCCGCGCGATGGCCGACGCGATGCGCAGGGCAAAGCACTTCTTGCCCAGCAAGGCGTTGCCGCCGTAGCCGGAGCCGTAGGACCAGATCTCCCGCGTTTCCGGGAAATGGACGATGTACTTCTCCTTGTTGCACGGCCAGGCCACGTCCTTCTGGCCCGGCATTAGCGGGGCGCCGACGGAGTGGACGCAGGGCACGACGCGTTTGAAGTCCGCATCGATCAGCTTGAATACCTCTCGCCCGATGCGCGCCATGATGCGCATATTGACGACGACGTAGGGCGAATCCGTGAGCTCGACGCCAATCTGCGACATTGGCGATCCCGGGACGCCCATGCTGAACGGCAGCACGTACATCGTGCGGCCCCGCATGCAGCCGTTGAAGCGTGCCTTGAGAGTCTTGCGCATCTCGAAGGGGTTGACCCAGTTGTTCGTAGCGCCAGCAGCCTCCTTAGAGAGCGAGCAGATGAAGGTGCGGTCCTCCACGCGAGCGACGTCGCTCGCGTCCGAGCGCGCAAGGTAGCAACCGGGCCACTTCTTCTGGTTCAGCTTGATGAACGTGCCGTCGACCACCATGCGGGCGCAAAGCGCATCATACTCAGACGGCGAACCGTCGACCCAATGGATGGCGGCGGGCTTGCAAAGTATGGCGACCTTATTGACCCACCGGAGCAGGTGGGGATTGCGGCTCAGGGGCGTGGCGGGGCTGGACATGGGCGAAGGAAAAACAGGTTAAAGCGCGAACAGGCCCATGAGCCAGGCGACGCCTAGCAGAATGAGGCTGAAACCCCAGACCCAGAAGAAGGAGTAGCGCAGGTGCTTGCCCATATCGAGGTTGCCGATACCAAGCGCGAGCCAGACGGCCGGCGCCAGCGGACAAACGAAGGTGCCGGTGACTTTTCCGATGATCATCGGGTAGGCGGCCGCCACAGGATCGACACCGGAACCCTGCACGATCTTTTCCACCACGGGCATTAGGGCGAAGAAGAAGGCGTCGGTGTTTAGGAGCAGTTCGATTGGAATGCCGAAGATCCCAACCCACAAGTGCAAGTCCTGAGACATGGCATGGGGCATGATGCCGACAGCATCGGTTGCGATTGCTGTCAGCATTGCGGTTCCATCAAGAATACCGAGGAACGAGCCGGCCGCCAACAGGATTGCAGCCATGAGCAGCGCATTAGGCGCGTGAGCCTTGATCCGGCTCATCTGGTCCTTGGCGTTCGGGAAATTGACCGCCAGCGCGATGCTGGCGGCGACCATGAACGTGAGCTCCGAAGGCACCACGCCCCAGACGAGAAAGACGAGCATGACCACGGTCAGCAGCGAATTAAACCAAAGCAGGCCAGGCCGAGCGAGCGCCGCCGAGGGCGCGTGCGCGGGGGCGAGATCAGACGTCGTGGCATCACCATCAGCATCACCGACCGATGCCTTAGCCATTCGCGCGATCCGCCGTTTCTCGCGCAGACCTAAAATGACGGCCATGCCCAGCATCAGGATCATGGCGATGACTTGCAGAGGGATGAGGGGACGCCAAAGCGCGACCGGATCCATTTTGAGGACCGCGGCGGCCCGCCCCAGCGGCCCGCCCCATGGAACCAAATTGATGACAGCAGCCGACGTGCTGACCAAGAGCATCAATAGGTAGGGGCTCATGCGCAGACGCTGGTAAAGTGGCAGCAACGGCGGCATCGCGATCAAGAACGTCGTGGCACCGGACCCATCAAGGTGGGCGACCGCGCCGATCAGCACCGTGCCGAGGCAGACGCTGATAATGTTGCCGCGGGTGAAGGCGATCATCCGGTTAATGAGCGGATCAAAGAGGCCCACATCGTTCATCAGACCGAAATACAGGATGGCGAAGATGAACATCGTGACGACACCCAACACTTTGACGATACCGTCGCTGAAAAATGCGCCGATCTCGGTGATGCCAAAGCCGGCGGCCAAGGCGCCGGCGATCGGGACCAAGACAAGGCCGATTATGGGCGAGACCTTGCCCGTGAGCAGGAGAACGACGATCACGAGGATCGTGGCGAAACCGATTAGACTGAGCATGGGAGCGGGGTTGGAGATTGCGACGCCGAGGACAGGAAGCCGACCGACCGAGGCTAGAAGGCCCGGCTTACCCCAACATGAACGGTTGCTGAAATTCTTTTCAGATTGCCGCTGCCGGACGCGGTGCGCTCAGAAAATCACCTGCACCCGCGTGAGGACGCGATCGTTGTCCGTCGTGGCATTCGGCACGTGCCCATTGAGGTAATCGACCATGAATTTGATGTCCTCGCCCTTGAGGTAGTAGTTCAGCCCGAGCGTGAGGGTGCGGAAGGTATTGCCGCCCACCGCGGTGTTGGGGTCGAACTGCTCCTCGCGCAATATGGCGCGCAGCTTGGCCGGGATCAGGAAGCAGGCGGCGGTGACTTGCCAGCCCTCGGCGTCGAACTCGCGGGCGGGTATCGCCGAGGCGGGCTTGAAGGTGCCATGCAGCCATTCGGCATTCAGGTCGAAGCGGCCGTGCGTCCACGCGGCGTCCACCCCGGTCATGGCGCGCTTGCCGGTGAACAGGTTGCCGGCCAGGCCGAAGTCACTCTTGGCCAGATTGAAGTCCTCGGTCCAGAGGCCGTCGACGCCCAACACGAGCTTGTCGTCGGCCGTGGCGAGGGGCGTGAAGCTGACCCGGAAGGATTTCGAGAACTTGCTGTTGTCGTTGGCGCTGACATTGGCGCCGTCGCCATTGGCGACCACGGCGTAATAGCTGAGCTTTTTGTCGAAGAAGTCGCCGGCGGCGCCGACGGCGAGTTGGCGGCCGTCGGTGAGCCGGTCGCTGGCCAGCGAGCGCTCGATTGTCAGGATGGTCGTGTCGCTCGCGAGGGCCTCGCTGCCGTAGGCGGGCTTGAGCTGGCCGAAGCGCAGGTTGGCGTAGGGATACTTTTTCCAGTTGATGAAGATCTCGTTGGCCCGGGCGAGCTGCGCGGTGCCGGCGCTCAGCGTGTTGCCCTGCAGGTCGAGTTCCGCTTTGAACTCAAAGTCCTCGGCAAAGGCGCCGCCCACGTAGATGCGGGCGCGGCGGAAGAAGAAGCGGTCCTTGACCCCCGCCCAGCGGGAATCCGCGGCGTGGCCGAACTCGCCCTGCCCCTGCAGGAATCCGCCCACCACCACCTTGGTCTCCTTGCCGCCCGGGGTGGGCAGCACCGGCGCCACATTTTCCTTCCAGCCGAGCTGCTTCCGCAGCTCGGAGTTTTCCCGGGCGAGGACCTGCACGCGCTGCTCCAGGGAGTTGAGGCGGTCCTCCAGGCTGGGGTCGGACTGCGCGAGCGCTCCGGCCGCAGGCAGGGTCGCCAGAATCAGGGCAAGGTAGGCATGTTTTCTCATGGAGGAATGGACTTCGCGTCCGTGAGGCATATTAAGACCAGCACGCCGATCGGTCCATGGCCGAGCATGGACCCTGCGCCTTAATAAGCGCTGAACCTTGCCTGAATTAAAATTAACCGTCTTTGCGCTGGCCTGACCGGCGCCCCGCGCCATTTCTCAATCGACCCCTCCCCGCCATGAAAGTCCTCGTCGTCGAAGATCAGCGTCGTCTCGGCCAGTTTTTGAAGAAGGGCCTGTCGGAACAGAGCTACACCACCACTTGGGTGCAAACCTGCGCGGAGGCCCGGGACGCGCTGTGCGAGACGCACTATGACGGCATCATCCTCGACCTCGGGCTGCCCGACGGGGATGGCCTGGAGTTGCTGCGGGAATGGCGCAAGAGCGGCTTCAACGAGCCTGTACTGATCCTGAGTGCCCGTGACACCGTCCAGGACCGGGTCAAGGGCCTGGACATCGGGGCCGACGATTACCTGCCGAAGCCCTTCAGCCTGGAGGAGCTGCTTGCCCGCATCCGGTCGCTGCTCCGGCGCAAGGCCAGCAGCAAGGAACCGGTGCTCGAACACCGCGGCGTGCGGCTCGACCTGCTGACCCGCAGCGTCACCCAGAACGGGGTTCCGGTTGAGCTCACCACCCGCGAGTTCGCCCTGCTGGAGGTATTCATGAACAACCCCGGCCGCGTCCTGCCCCGCACACTGATCTGTGAGAAGATCTGGGAGTCCCATTACGACGTGGATACCAACCTGCTCGATGTCTACATGAGCAAGCTGCGCGCGAAGCTCGAAGGCGATGCCGGCAAGCCGCTTTTCAAGACCGTCCGCGGGGTGGGCTACCAGTTCCTATGAAGTCGGTCGGCTTCCGGATCGCCTTCTGGTACGCTCTGGCCTCGTTCCTGACGCTGGGCATCTTCTTCCGCATCGGGCGGCATCTGGTCGAGCAGCACATCGTGCATTCGCTCGACACTGGCATCGCCGCGGAATTTGAGCAGGTCAAGCGCCGCATAGGACCGCAGGCGGGCGTCCTTTCGGCCGACCAATTGCGCAACCAGATCATACCCTTTGCCTCGGTGCGGTTCGGGATAGAGCTCATCCAGCCGGACGGTCAGGTTGCCTATCGCTCGCGAAACCTGGGCAACCGGGTAATCCCCGATCAACCGATGCAGGGGCACCTGCTCTCGATCTGGATGCAGCGCATCTTCGGCTCCGCGAGCAGCCATGACTCCGCGCAGGACAAGGCGGCGTTGCGCAAATACAATGCGGTGATGGGCGACCTCGGAGAGATGCGCATCGGCGAATTTGCCTGGGAGGGCATGACGGTGCGCATCGCGGTCGCCAAAGAGCAGGTGCGCAGCCTCGTCGCCGCCTACCAGGAAGTGTTTTATATCCTGCTGACCCTGATGGTGGTCGTCAGCAGCGTGATAGGCTACGTCCTCAGCCACATCCTACTCCGGCCGCTTCGGCAGATCCAGGTGACGGCGGAGCACATCAGCTCCGACAACCTGAGCGAGCGCATCCCGGTTTCACAGGTGCAGGACGAACTCTCCAACCTCGCCCGCCTGCTCAATCAGACCTTTGACCGGCTTGAGTCGTCCTTCAACCAGGTGCGCCGGTTCACCGCCGAGGCATCGCACGAGTTGAAGACGCCGTTGTCGCTGGTGCGCCTGCACACCGAGAAGACCCTGATGGATGGTGGTCTGAGCCCCGCGCAGGAAGAGTCGCTGAACATCGTGCTCGACGAGGTCAACGGCCTGAATCGGATCATCGAGCAACTGCTCTTCCTCTCCCGGGCCGAGGCTGATGCGATCACCCTGGAACGGCAGTCACGTGACCCGCAGCCGTTCATGGAAAACTTCGTGCTGGATGCCCGTGTCCTTGCCGACAGCCGCGGCGTTAACCTCACGTATAGCCACGCGGGCGCGGGTCAGGTGGAGTTCGACCCGCACTGGTTGCGCCAGGTCCTGCTCAACCTCCTCGCGAATGCCCTCGGTTACACGCCGCGCGGCCGCAGCATCAACATCCACTCCCAGTTGAACGCCGACGGCTGGCGCGTGGCGATCTGCGACGAGGGTCCCGGGGTGCCCGACGACAATCTCGAGCGGATCTTCGAGCGCTTCGTCCGCCTGAGCCATGCGACGCAGCATGAAAAAGGCAGCGGCCTCGGTCTGGCCATCTGCCGCAGCATCGTGAACCTGCATCAAGGGCGCATCTGGGCGGAAAAGCCCCCTGCCGGCTCGGGCCTTTGTCTGGTCTTCGTGTTGCCGCACGTGCAGCCAGCCGGGGCCGCCGCGTCAGCTTAATTTTTGTTAGGGCGGAATTAAGCCCCGGTTAAGGTAACCTGACAATAGTACCACCCACGCCGGACGAATGCCCAGCCGGCAAACCCCGCCCATCCCATGCTCTCGTCCGCCCCCCTCCTTCGCGCGGCCGCGGCCCTCGCCGCCCTGGCCTGCGCAATGCCCGTCCTGCATGGCCGCGCCCTGCCGACCAAGCCCAGCCACGCCCAGACCGAGATCTGGCGACAGCAGGGACGCGACCTCCCGACGCCCGAGGCGGTGCAACCCACTCTCGACCCTGCCCTGCCGCCATACGCGCCGCGGCGCGACATAGAGCTGAGCGGGCACGTCAAGGGTGCATCGTCCGACGTGCTGGCCCAGCTGGCCAAGCAGTGGATCGCCGCCTTCCAGAAGCTGTACCCCAAGGTCACGATCGACTTGCCGCCCCCCTATGCCGGCAGCCTCGGGGCCCTCGAACTCATCAAGGGCGACCTGCAATTCGTGCTGGTCTCACGCGAGCTCAAGCCAAGCGACGTCGCCGGCTTCTCGGAGAAATTCGGCTACGCGCCGTTCAGCGCTCCCGTCTCGGGCGGCACGTGGCGGCATTTCGGTTTCCTCGATTCGATCGCGTTCTTCGTCCATCCGGAGAACCCGATCCGCCAGCTCACCCTCGAGCAGATCGACGCGATCTACTCGGCCACGCGCCATCGCGACGGCGAGCCGGCCCGAACATGGGGCGATCTCGGGTTGACCGGCGAGTGGGCCGACAAGCCGATTCACGCCTGGGGCGTGAAGCCCTGGAATGGTTTTGAGGAATTCATCCGCCAGCGCGCCTTGAGCGTGGAGGGCAAGCGGGGCGAGTGGAGGCCGGATATCAATTTCACGGACACGGTCTTCCCCCTCTCCGAGGCCGTGGCCTCCGATCCTTATGCCATCGCCTACTCGGGGCTTGCGTACATCGACGACGGGCTGAAGCAGCTGGCGATCGTCCCGCCGTCCGGCGGCGCCGCGGTACCACCGAGCTACGAGGCCGTCATGGCGGCCAGATATCCGCTCAGCCGGCTGGTGTATTTCAACGCCAACAAAGAGCCGGGGCAACCCCTCAGCCCGGTGCTGGAGGAATTCCTGAAGTTCATCCTCAGCCGGGAGGGTCAGCAGATCATTCTCGATCAGGCCGTCTTCATTCCCCTGCGCGCCGAGCAGGCGGGTGCCAGCCGCACCCTGCTGCAGTGAAACCCGCCGCCGCGCTCCTCCTGCTGGCAGGCTGCCTTCGCGCGGCAGGGCCGATCGATCCCGCGCTGCCCGACTATCGCCCGGAAGCGCCGGTCAGCGGCGGCCTCAGCAGTGTCGGCGACGATGCGCTGGAGCCGCTGATGACCGCCTGGCTCGCGGCCTTCCAGCGACATCAGCCCGGCGTGACCCGCGGCGAGCCTTGGTCGCACCCTGGTGGCGCCGCGGCATGCAGCGCCCTGATGTTCGAGACCGCGGACGTGGCGCCGATTGGACGCGAGCCCTGGCCGGCCGAGCTCGCGCCGTATGCCCACCAATTCAAGGGCGACATGATGAAGGCGCCGTTGCTGATCCGCGTGGGCACCGGCAGTTTCACCCCCGCCGGACAACCCGGCGCCCTGGGGATCCACCTGCATGCGTCCAATCCGCTCTCCCGGCTCACGCTGTCCCAGTTGGATGCGATCTTCGGCGCCCAACGCCGGCGCGGCGCGACCGCACCGCTGACACGTTGGGGTCAGCTGGGGCTCACCGGCGAGTGGGCCGACCGCCTGATCGTGCCGGTCGCGCCGCCGGACTACGTGACGCCTTCGCTCGAGTTTCAATACCACGTATTGCAGGGTGGCCTGTGGGCTGCCGCCATTGTACCGGCGCCCACCCCGGCGGCGGCGCTGCAGCGCGTCGCGGCCACCCCGGGTGCGATCACCTTTGCCGGGTTCATCGAGGCGCCGGGCACCAAGGCCGTCGCCTTGGCGGCCGGTGAGGACGGGCCGTTCGTCGCCGCGTCCGCCACGACCGTGGCTGATCGCACCTACCCGCTTGCGCGCAATCTCTACCTCGCCGTCAACCGGCGTCCCGGCGCCCCCCTGCCGCAGAAGACCAAGGAATTTCTGCTCTTCGTCCTCAGTCGCGAGGGCCAGGAGATCGTCTCCCGCTACCCGCATTTCTTCACCCTCAGCGCCGCGGATGCCGTCCTTGAGCGCGTCAAGCTGGCCGGCTACCTGCCGCCGGTGGATCCCGGCATTCCCGCCTATCACGCCACCGCCCAGGTGACGGGGCCGATCGCCACCGTCGGCAGTGACGGCATGGAGTCGATGATGGAAAAATGGATGTCCGCGTTCTGTCGGTCGCAACCCGGCGTGCATCGCGGCAGCCGCTGGTCGCACCAGGGCACCCTCAACGGGTATCAGGCGCTGCTCGCCGGCGAGGCCGACGTTGCAGCCATGGGCCGCGAGCTATGGCCAGGGGAAAAGGTGATCTACCAGGCGGTCCGCGGTCAGCCCGAGCCACTGGAGATCCGCGTGGCCCGGGGCGGCTTCAATACGCCGCAGCGCACGACAGCCCAGGCCATTTTCGTGCATGCCGACAACCCGCTGGCCGGGCTGACCATCGAACAACTGGATGCGATCTTCGGCCGCGAGCGCCGGCAGGGTCTGCCAAGTGCCATCACCCGCTGGGGTCAGCTGGGACTCACGGGAGAGTGGGCCGATCGGCCGATCACGCTATACATACCCAATCGGGTCGCGCCGAACGCGATGTCCGTGCAGATGTCGGTCCTCAAGGGCGGTGCCTGGAGCGCCGCCGCGCAAGAGGGCACGATCGCCGAGGTGGCCGCCGCGGTGGCGCGAGAAAAAGGGGCCATCGCCTTTGGCGGGTTTGAAGAAGGTGGACCCGGGCTGCGCACGGTCCCGGTGGCCGCGGATACCGGCGGCGACTATGTAGCCGGCACACCCGAGAACGTTGCCAGTGGCCGCTATCCGCTGACCCGATACCTGTACATCCGGCTCAACCGCATTCCCGGGCAGCCGCTTCCCCTGCAAGTGCGGGAGTTGCTCCGCTACATCCTGAGCCAGGAGGGCCAGGCCTTCATTCCCACCTCGGCTTATTTCCCGCTTCGGTCCGATGAGGTGGCCGCGGAACTGGCCAAGCTCGACTGAGGCGTGCCGCCGCGGAAGCCCCCGGTACAACCCACAACTGTTCCTAGGGACGGCCCGCGTGCGGATCGGCCTCGTCGTGATTCAGGCCGTGCGGCGCTCGCCACGGTATGGCGACTCGCGACCGGCCAAGAAGCGCTAGGATCAGCGTCCGTCCCGAGACCCGCTAGTCGGAACGCTTGCCGATGCTGGTCAGGATCACTCCTGCCCCGAGCTCGAGGCCCAGCGGACCGCGGCGTCGAACAGCTTCAGGCCGGCCTCGTTTAGATTGGGGAAGGCATCACCGTCGAGGAACAGGAATACCCGCCGCGCCGGCGCGAGATTTTCACCCTCCATCGTCGCGCCCTTCTCGTAGGCGAAGGTCGGCGACTTGTCCAATTCGCCGGGCAGGGTGGCGATGACGATCGCGCCGGCCCCGGGCCGGCCCCAGTTCATCGCGCCACCTTTTTTCACCACATTGACCATGCCCGCGGGCAGGCCGGCCGCAAGCGGATGCGGGGCGTTTACGAGCCAGACATAACGGAATTTCCCTTCCTGCGTGCCGAAGTCCTGCTCCTGCCGGCGTCCGGTCATGCCCATGTGCGGCAGCGTGTAGGATTCGCAAACGATCACCGGCACCGGGACCGCGCGGAATTTTCCCTCGAGCCGGTGGGCGCTCAAGCCGGAGGAAAGGATGACGAGATCCTTGCCCTTGGCAGCCTGGGCCGACTCCGTCTGATCGGCGAAGGTCACGGTGAAGCCCAGAGCCGCGAGATGCTCTTGGATCAGGGCGTCGGCTGCGCTGACCGCAGGCGCCGGCTTGGTCTGACTGACGAAGAGCACGGTTCGCGTCGCGGCCACGGCCGGGAGCGAGGCCAGAAGTAGGCCGCCCACCAACCGCAGCAAGGTGTAGAGGAGTTTCATGGTTTGGGAGGTAAAGGGAGCGCCTCAGTTCATGGCCTGCAGCCCAATGAGCGAGAGACAGTTAACGTGGGAAATCGCGTGAACCACCGGAAGCGGGCGCCACCGGCGCCAACGCCGGGCCCGGCGGCACGACCTTGGCTGCCCGGCTCGACTGGCGACGCACGTAGCTGACAGCGCCGGTATACGCCAGCAACGGAACCGAGAGGGCGCCCAGTAGCAGGATAACCTGCACCCAGGGGCCGCCCACGGCCCCGGTATGCAGCGACATCATCCAGTAATAGAGCCAGAGACCCGCGCTCGCCTGCGCATAGGGAGCAGCCTGGCGGATGCGGCCGGTGGCGGACTCCAGCCAGACATAGGAGCGCGCATTGGGATGGGGCGCGCCCGCCTCGATCGCGTAGGCGGCGACGACCCCTGCCTTGGGCAGGGGCACGTAGATTTCCCGGGCCGCCGGAAACCGGGCTGAAACGGCCGCGACGGCCGCCCCGAAGCCAGAGAAGACCCCGTGGTCCGGCAACTCGGGCGGCAGCGCCCTCACCGAGCCCGTCAGCGGGTAGAGCGCCTGCTTTGCCCAATCGAGCGAGATTGGCACGCCCGTGAGGCAGCTGACCAGCAGCACCAGCGCGGCGTAGGCTCCGACGACCTTGTGCAGGCTCAGGTTCCAGGGCCGGCCCCGCAGCTTCCCGTTGAGCACCAGCCCGGCCTTCAATGCGCGGCGCGTGGCCGGCCACCAGAGGATGAGGCCGGACACGATGATGAAACTGAACGCCAGCGCCGTATAGCCCGACACCTGCTCGCCAATGCTCGGCGGCAGTTGGAAGAATTTATGCACGCCTTCGATGAAGCCGAAGCCCTCGCCATAGCGCTGCCGCACGCCCAGCACAGCACCGGTGTAGGGATCGAGGTGCACATATTCCCGATTGGTAAAGTAGACCAGCAAAGGCATGGTGGGATCGCCATAGCTGTGCACACTCTCGATCTCGGCGGACGGATGGGCTGCCCGGGCGCGGGCCACCAAGGCATCAACAGGCAATCGCACCGCGCCGGGTGCGACCACAAATCGCCGGGCATCCAGCCGCCGCTCCAGCTGGGCCCGGAACACCAGCAGCGTGCCCGAAACCGCCATCACCACGAGCAACACCCCGAGGCCGAGACCGGCCCAGACATGGGTGGAAAGAAGCAGTTTTCGTGCAGCCGGCCTCATGGGGTAACCAAAATCTGCCGAGAAAAGCTAAACCCCGACTGAACGGTGCCTGAATTTCCGTTCATGCAATGGCGCTGCCTTAGTCGAGCCTGGCGCGCTGCACCGCGGCGAGAGTAGCTGGCAGCGGCAGGTAATTGCCGTTGACCACAATCGCCTCCTGCCCCTCGCGACTCAGGATGTAGCGCAAAAACTCCCTCAGCTTGGGATCGACGGCCGTGCCGGGCTTGCGGTTGAGGTAGAAGTACAGGTTCCGCACCAGCGGGTAGGAACGGTCTTGGAAGGTGGCCTTGGTCGGAACGACGGAAGGTCCGCCCTCCTCCGCCGCGAGCGCGATCGGCTTTGGGCCGGGCACCCGGCTGGCCTGCGGAACGACGGTCCACGCGATGCCGTACTTATTCTTCAATAATTCCTCCCGGAGCATGAATTGCACCCCACCGCGTTGTTCAACCCGGTCGTCATCATCGATCATCTTGCTGCCGGTCTCGACGTAACCGCGATAGTTGGGATTCCATTTGTCGCTGTTGCGAAGGACGCGCAGTTGGAAAAAACGTGTGGTGCCCGACGGGGCATGGCCGTAGGTCTGGATCGGCTGGTCCGCCCACTCGCCCGTCAATCCAAGCTGGCCCCAGGTCCGGATGTTTTTCTCGGCGCCGCGGGCCGCCTTCAGGTCCCACTTGAAGCCCCGCAGCGCGCCGTTGCGCTCCGCGCCGAAGATGCCGTCCAACTGGGCGAGCGTTAGCTGCGTCAGCGGGTTGTCGGGATGGACGTAAACCACGATCCCGGGAGACCGGCCCTCGACGTCGTAGGTCCCCGAGGCGACCACGACATCGGTGGCGTGATAGCCGTACACCTCGAAAAACGAGAGGAGCTCCGTGATGGCGGGCTCACCCCCGTCAGGCGCGAGGTCGGTCACGCCGGTCACGAGCGCCGGGAAGGCCGCGTCGCTCGTCGGCAGCGTGTCGGCAAAGGTGACGTCAGGATGATATTTGCGAAAGCCCTCCTCCCAGACCTTGAGCAGCCCGCCGAACGCGAAGCCGTAGTTGCGGATCACGCCGGTCACCGGCTGCTGCGGCTGGTAGGCGGGCAGGCCGCTCAGGTCGAACTCGCCGGCGAAAAGGCCGCCGGCCAGCAATAATCCCGCGAGGGGTGCGATGAGTTGCTTCATGGCGAATTGATCAAGGCTGCGTGGCGAACAGCCCGGCAAGATCCGGGATCTCGCGGGCGACACGATCGCGAATGACGGTGGCCTGCGCCAGGAGTTTCACCTGGTCATCCCCCTTCTGGTATTTGAACTGCAGTGCCAGCGAGCCGATCTCCTGGGCGGCGCGATCATGCAACGGCATCATGATGCCGAGCTTCGGCGCCTTATTGCTGGGCGCGATGGTGGTGCTGCCGTGCACGATGTCCTCGGGGTCGCTCGGCTTGCCAATGACGTTCAATGTCGAGGCGACGATCGATTGCCGGCTGTCGCCGGGCGGGACGCAGTGGAGGCCTACGGCCACCAACTCCGGATGGGACGAGGCGATATCGTTGACGAGCTTTTGCGCATAGATGTGGTTTTGCGCGGCCAGCCCATATTGGGGGGACTCAGTCGCCATGAGCAGCGTGGAACCGCCAAGGAACACGGCCACGACGAAGGCGAGTTGGAAGTGGAGGGATGTTTTCATGCGAAATATCATTCGAGCTGGCGCTGCTGGACCGCGGCGATCTCCGGCGGCAATGGGCAAAGGCCCGCGCCCGCCGGCGGCCGGTCCCGCCGGCTCAGGACCCAGCGGAGAAAGCCGGCGAGCACGGGATCGGGTGACTCGCCGGGTGCGCGGTTGAAATAGGCGTAGATCGGCCGGGCAAGCGGGTACCGCCGCGAGGCGATCGTCTCCGCGGTGGGTGCAACGGCCATGCCGTCGCTGAGGATCGCCAACGGCTTGATTTCGCCAGCTCCCGGCTGCATCCCGGCCACCGCCAAGCCATAGCGGTCGGCCGCGAGGGCGGCGGCGATCTTCCTGGAGGCGTCATGCGTGGGGCGAACGACCGCCGACTCGTCCGTAAACTCCGTCAGCCGCTCCCAGTAAAGCTTGCGGCTGTCGCCCAGCACCGCCGCCCGGAAGAACCGGCCCGTGCCGGACTCCGTGTCCGGGCTGTAAAGCCGGATGGGCTGCGCCGCCCATGGCCCGGTGAGGCCCAGGTCGCCCCAGGTGCGGAGCGCGGACGCGGCGCCCCGTCGACGCTCGGGGCCGAAGACCGCATCGGCCTGCGCGAGCGATAGCTGGGTCAGGGGGTTGTCGCGGTGCACATAAAAGACCAAGGCCGGTGCGCTCCCAGGCTGGTCGGTGCCGCCCGTCAGGATCTCCACGTGTGCCGGCCGGTAGCGGAAGATCCACTCGAAGGCCTTCAGCTCCTGCGCCGCCGCCTCGCGGCCCAGCAAGGCAAGGTCCGCCTGTCCCGTGTAAAGCGCCGCCATGCCCACGTCGCTCCCATCCATGGCCGCCTCGACCCGAACCTCCGGGTTTTCCTGCATGAAGGCGGCCGCCCATTCCTCGACCAGCGGACGCAGGCTGGCGCTGCCCCGGAGCCGGATCACCTGGGTCACGGCCGCATGGGACCGGATGGGGGGAAGGGTTTGGAGCGTGAACGCGGGCTTGGCGTCGGTCGCGACCGGCGCCGCGGCCTGGGCCGCCGCGTCGGACGATTCACCGGCATCCAATTCCATCATTTGCCGGCCGTTGACGAGCGGGCTAATGGGCAGGTAGCCGGTTTCTTCGATCAAGGCCTGCTGCCCTTCCCGGCTGAGCATAAAGCGCACAAACTCCCGCACGGCGGGCGCGACGGGCCGGCCGGGGGCGCGATCGATGTAGGCGGGAATGATTCGAACGAGCGGAAACTGCTGGGCTATCAGCGTCGCCCGGGTGGCCTGCACCGCCTGCTCTCCCGGCCGCCAAGCCAGGGCGACGGTGCGCACCTCTGGCGTGGCGTAGCGGACATTGGAAATGGCGATGCCGTAGCGATCCGCCGACAGCGCATCGAGAATCTGCTGACCATGGTCGTATTGGGAGCCGTCCGGACGGGTCACATGGACGTACTCGCGGATCGCGGGATTCCAGCGGTGACTGTCCCCGAGCACTCGCTCGCGGAAGAACAGGGCGAAATCCTCGTCCACCTTCCAGCCATACGGTTGGATCGGGCGGTTTGCCCATTCACCCTTGAGCCCGAGGTCGCCCCATGTGCGGACCTGGCCGGCCCCCCGCTTCCGCTCGGTGCCGAAGATCGCCTCCAGCTGCGCGAGCGTGAGCTGCCCGAGCGGGTTGTCCCGATGGACAAAGATCATGTGGGCGTAATCGAAAAAGTTCACGTCGAGGCTGCCCGTGGCCACCTGGATCTCGGTCGGGGCGTAACCGCGGGCCCGTTGGAACTCGACCGCCGCGGCGGGGCTGATCTCCTCGCCCAACAGTGCGATGTCGCCGGCACCCAGCGAAAGCGCCCCGATCGCCGAGGCCGTGCCGTACATCCGGTTTTCAAAATGCACTCCCGGCTGCACCTGCTGGAACCGGGCGACCCAGCGGCTGAGCAATTTGCCCATGAAATTCCGACGATGGCTGCCGTGACCCCAAAGGCGGATCGTACCGGTGACCTGGCCTTGCGGCGCATAGCGCGGCAGTTCGTCAACAAAGGCGGTCTCCGGCGTACGCGTGGTCGTACTCAGACCGCAATTCGCAGCCAAAAACAAGGCGGAGGCGGCTAGGATTCTTCGGTGTGATCTCATGAAGTCGCCGGGTTATTGCAGCCGCTGGCGCTGCGCCGCCAGCGTGTCATAATTGAGCGGCAGATAGCCGCCCTCCGCCTCGAGATCAGCTTGGCCTTCGCGGCTGAAGATGTAGCGGAGGAATTCGCGGACCTTCGGGTCCAGGGCACTGCACGGCGGACGGCGGACGAACGCGTAGGTCGCCCGCGAGAGGGGATACTCTCGCGAAATGAGAGTCTCCCGCGTCGCATGGATATACGGGCCATTCGGATCCACGGCCAGCGCCACCGCCTTAACCTCGGGGCTGGCAAAGCGCAGGCTAGACACCGCCAGGCCGAACCGATCCTCGCGCAACGCCTGCAGGCTTTGGTCGGCCGCGCAGTGGATCGATCCGTCCGGGCGCCGGCGATCCTTGAATTCCCGCAGGTTTTCCCAGTTCAGTTTCCTGCTGCCGCCGAGCTCTGCATTGACGAAATACTGGCCGGTGCCGGTCGCGAGGTCGTAGCTGTAAAGATTGACCGGGCGGCTGGCCCATTCGCCGCCGAGCCCGAGGTCGCCCCAGGTGCGAATGGCCGCCGCGGCGCCACGGCGCCGCTCGTAGCCGAAAATTGCGTCGAGTTGGACTAAGGTTAGCCGAGCCAGCGGATTGTCCCGGTGCACGAAAACGACCAGGGCGTTCGTTTTGCCGGGCACATCGAGGCTGCCGGTTGTGAGCTCGAAACGCTCGGGCTTATACTGCAACGGACGGAAGAAGCCGTTGTCGTCCGTGACGTTATTCTCACGTCCGAGAAAGGCGATGTCGGCTTGACCGGAATAGAGTCCGGGCATGGCGGTGTCCGAGCCCATCAGGTTGATTTCCACCTCCACTCCCGGTTGCACGCGCCGGAAACCCTCGGCCCAGGCGCGGGCCAACCCGGTCATACCGGCCGGTCCCCAGATGCGGATCGTGCCCGCCAGGCTGCGTTCCGCCGTGTAGACCGGTAGTTCGCCGGCTGCGAGCCCGGGCGCGGCCGCGATTCCGAGAGACAACAACAGGAAGACAAAGGGCCTCATGGGTGCGTCAGTCGAGTTTCCTGCGTTGCACGGCGGCGAAGTCCGCCGACAACGGCAGGTATCGCCCGTCCTGGTTGATGGCTTCCTGTCCTTCGCGACTCAGCAGGAAGAGGAGGAACTCCCGTAACTTTGGCTCAAGCGGCAAGCCCGGCGCGCGGTCCACGACCGCGGGAATGGTCCGGGTGAGCGGATACTGGCGCCCGACCAGCGTCTCCTTGCCCACAGTGATGAAGGGGCCCTCGGGCCGCAGGCCGATGGCCAGCGGCTTCACGTCCGGGCCGGCGTAGCGGATGTTTGAAACCGCGATCCCGTAGCGGTCCTTGGCGAGACCATCCAAAATCTGCTGCCCGTGGTCGTAAATCGTGCCATCCGGGCGGTTGATGTGGATGAATTCGCGCAGGTCATTGTTCCAGCGATGACTGCCCTCCAGCAGCGCCGCCTCGAGATAGGCCCCGAAACTGTCGGTGATGGCCCAGCCGTAGGGCGTGATCGGCTTGTCGGCCCATTCGCCCGTCAGGCCGAGCTGGCCCCAGGTGCGGATATTCCGGTCACCTCGCCGGTGCTCGGCGCCGAAGATTGCGTCGAGCTGGGCCAGTGTGAGCTGCGCCAGCGGATTGTCGCCGTGGACGAAGAACATCTGCGCGTAGTCGAAATTCCTGACGTCGACGCTGCCCGTGCAAATCTCGACGCCCAGCGGCGGATAATGCCGGGCACGCTCAAAGGCCGCCGCCGCCTCGGGCAGGATCTCCTCGCCGAGGATGGCGACGTCGCCAATGCCCGTGAACAGCGCCGGAATTCCGGAGGAGGTTCCGTGCATCTCGTACCGGATGGTGATGCCGGGATGAAATTTCCGGAATCCTTCCTCCCAATGCGACACCAGGTTGCGCATCCATGGCAGCCGGCGGTTGCCGTGACCCCAGATCCGAATCACGCCGGACACAACCTGCTGCGGGGCATAGGCGGGAAAGGTCGCCACGACCTGCGCTTCGTAGCTGTCCGGCGCCGCCGGTTTGCCCTTGGTGACATCCTGCGCACCCGCCCCGCTCACCAGCAGGAGACCGGCCAATAGGATAACCGACCGATGGGCGCACCGAGTCACGATTCACTCCAGTTTCTTGAGCTGCTCGCGCACGAACGCCGCAGGCAGCGGAAAATAGACGCCGTGCTGGCGCACGATCTCCTGCCCCTCCTCGCTCAGGACATACTTCATGAAGTCCTTCACCTTGGGTGACAGCGGCCGGCCGGGCTCCTTGTCGAGGCAAATGTAAACACTGCGTGTGAGGGGATAGCTCCGGTCGGCCAGCGTCGCCCGGCTGGGCGCGATGAACGGACCGCCAGGAGCGCGCGACAGCGCGACAGCCTTGATGCCCTTGATGTGCGGCAACTGGTTCCACTGCGGCATGCCCGCCCAACCGATGCCGCATCGGTCTTTCTCCAACTCCGCCAGCATAGCCAGCACGCCCGAGGCCTCCCGGCCGGGGGCGAGGATCTTGGTGCCGTTCTCGACGTACTGACGGTAGTTGCCGTTCCACTTGTTGGACCCCTTCAGCACTTCGATCTCGAAAAAGTGCGCCATGCCGCCTTGCGCGTAGCCGTAGGTCTGAATCTCACGGTCGGCCCATTCGCCCGTCAGCCCAAGTTGGCCCCACGTGCGGATGTTCTCCTGCGCGCTGCGCGCGTGCTCGCTCTTCCACAAGTAGCCCTCGTAGCCGCCCGTGCGCTCGGCGCCGAAGATGCCGTCGAGCTGCTGCAGTGTGAGCTGCGCCAGCGGGTTGTCCTTGTGCACGAAGACCACCAGGGCCCAGCTCGCTCCCGGCGTGTCGTAGGTGCCGCTGGCGATCATGATCTCGGTCGGGTTGTAGCCTTTGTTCTCGAAAAATCCGAGGTAGTCGTTCAGTTCCAGTTCGCGGCCCATGACCGCGACCTCAGCCGTGCCATGCTGGAGGACGCCGATGGCCGCATCGCTACCACCCGGGTTGTCGGCGATGCGCACGTCGGGATTATGCCTCATGTAGCCCTCCTCCCAAGCCTTCACCAGGCCCTTGAGGCTCGCGCCGAAGACGCGGAGGACGCCCTTGTTCACGCCCGGTGGCCGCTCATACGCGGGCAGCGGGTCGGCTGCTGCGGCGGCGATCGCCTGCGCGGAAAGCCACAGGCTCGCCACCAACAGAAGCAGACGGTGAAAGCGCATGGCCGTCACTTTAACCTGGCCTGCATCTCGTGGCAGACCTCGGCGGTGAGCGGGAGGTACTTGCCGTCGCGTTGCACGCACTGCTGCCCCTCGCGGCTGACGATGAAGCGCAGGTATTCGCGCACCTTCGGATCGACTGCACCCTCGGCGTCGACATCCACATAGGCGTAGATCTCGTCGTGCATCGGGTACTTCCGGCTTTGCAGATTCTCGATCGTGTAGGCGTAGAAGGGGCCGCCGGGGGTGCGCGAGACCTCGAGCAGCTTGCAATCCGCGGGCAGATTCGCGCCGACGGGCGAGCCGACGTAGGCGATGCCGTAGCGGTCCTTCGCCAGATCGTCGTTCAGGCCCCGTTTCAGGCGGCCGAAGCCCATGTTGGAGCCGGCTGCGCCCTCGGCCCCGACGAAATTGGCGTAGATGCGCAGCTTCTCGTTCCATTTATCGCTGCCGGCGAGGACCCAGTCGGAGATCGTCGTCGCCTGGCTGTAACGCATATTGAGTCCGTAGGGCGTGATCTCCTTGTCGGCCCATTCGCCCGTCAGCCCAAGCTGCCCCCACGTACGGATATTCTTCTCTGGGCCGCGGGCGAACTCGGGGTGCCAGTCGGTGCCGACCCAGCCGCCGGTGCGTTCGGCGCCGAAGACGCCGTCGAGCTGGTCAAAGGTGATCTTCGTGAGCGGATTGTCCTTGTGGACCACGATGCCGAAACCGGGATTCCAGCCGGTGACGTTGTAGGAACCGGTCGCGATGACGACCTCGAGCGGGTCGCGGTTCTTGTAGCGCTGGTAAAGCTGCAGCTCCTGCGTGTTGACGCGCCGGCCCATGCCGAGGTCGGCCACTCCGAAGACGAGCGCCGGCACCGCGGCGCGCGTGGTGAGCATGTGGTATTCAAAATTCACCCCGGGATGGAATTTCTGGAATTCCTTCTCCCAGTATTCGCCCACCTTGCCGTCCACGATGTAGTTGCTGCCCCACAGGCGGATGGTGCCGGCGACCCTCGCCTGCGGCTCGTAGGCCGGCAGGGAACTGAGGTCGAATTTGTCGGCCGGATAGTAAGTCTTGGGCCCCTTGACCTTGAGGTTCTCGGAGCGCGCCTCCTGCATGGCCAGGCCGGTCGAAACCCGCTCGGTCTGGGCGGTGACCGCGCCGGCGGTGCAGGCCAGCGCGAGGAAAAGGATGGATCTCGGTTTCATGGGATGGGGTCAGTCGAGTTTCTTGAGTTGGGTCTGCACGGTGTCCGCCAGCAGGGGAAGGTAGCGGCCTTCGCGTTGGATGCAGTCCTGGCCCTCCTGGCTGAGCACAAAGCGAATGAACTCCTCAACCATGGGGTCGGCCGTCTGGCCGGGAGCGCGATTGAAATAGAAGAACTGCTGGTTGTAGAGCGGATAGGTGCGATCGCGCACGCTCTCGAGCGTGCGCTTCACGTAGGGACCGCCCTCGCGCGCCTGGACCGCCAGCTCCTTCATGCCGGGTCCCAGGGTCATCGGCGAAACGTAGAACATCCCGTACGGGTCCTTGGCGATCGCCTCGCGGATCTGCAGGCTCCAAGACACGATCTTGCCGCCCGTGGTGATGTAGTTCGCAAAGCCCTGGTAGCCTTCCACCCACAGGCCACTGCCGCCGAGGACCCGGTCGGAAAACGCCGTGCTCGCGCCGGCGCGCACAGTCTGGCCGCCGACGCGGATCGGCTTGTCCGCCCACTCGCCCGTCAGCCCGAGCTGGCCCCACGTGCGGATGTTTTCCTCGGCGCCGCGGGAAAAGGGATACTCGCTGTGCCAGACGCTGCCGACGTAGCCGCCCGTGCGCGCGGTGCCGAACACGCCGTCGATCTGCTTCACGCTGATCTGCTCGAGCGGGTTGTTTTCGTTCACCACGATGATGAACGGGGGCGTCCAGCCATAGACGTTGAAGGAGCCGGTCGCGACGTTCACCTCGGAAAGCGGGTAATGGAAAACCTGCTCGAACGAGAGATGGTCCGTGAGCGTCGCCTTGTTGGACATGCCGATGTCGGCGACACCGCAGACGAGGGCGGGCACCGCCATGGCCGCGGTAGGCAAGTGATATTCAATCGTGATGCCCGGCTGGAATTTCTTGAACTCCTGGGCCCAGTATTCGCCCAAGGGGCCATCCTTTAGGTAGTTGTTGCCCCAGACGCGGAGCGTGCCGGTGAGCTGTCGCTTCGGCTGGTAGCGCGGCAGGTCGCCGAGGTCCCAGCGTTTGGTGTAGCCGCCGGCTGCGCCGCTGACCTTGCGGAAACCGGTGACGTTCTGCGTCCAGATGCTGACGCCGGCGTTCGCGGGCTTGGCCGCGGGCGCGTCAGCCGGTTGCGCAACCGACGCGCCGGCGGCGACGGTCATCAAGGTTAGGAGGATAACTTGGGTCTTCATGAGCATTGGGGTTAGTCGAGTTTCCTGAGCTGGGCCCGGACGATGTCGCCGGTGAGGGGCAGGTAGCGGCCCTCGCGTTGCACGCATTCCTGGCCTTCCCGGCTCAGGATGAAGCGCAGCCACTCGTCGGCCTTCGGGTCGACCGGCGCGCCGGGCTTGCGGTTCACATAGAAGTAATACCGGCCGTAGAGCGGGTAGCTGCGGTCGCGCACCGTCTCGAGCGAGCGCTTGACGTAGGGCCCACCCTCATAGGCCTGGACGGCGAGCTCCTTCATGTCGGCGTTCAGCGTCATCGGCGAGACGTAGAACATCGCGTACCGGTCCTTCGCAATCGCGCGCTGCGCCTGCAGGCTCCAGCTGTTGATCTTGCCGTCGGGCGTGATGTAGTTGGCGAAAGCCTGGTAGCCCTCGGCGAACTGGTCGCTCCCGCGGGTCACGATGTCTGAGAACTGCGTCGTCTGGTTTCCGCGCAGGGTCTGGCCGCCAGGACGGATGCGCTTGTCCGCCCACTCGCCCGTCAGCCCGAGCTGGCCCCAGGTGCGGATATTTTCCTCCGGCCCGCGGGCATAGGGATATTCCGTGTGCCAGACGCTGCCGACGTAACCGCCGGTGCGCTCGGCGCCGAACACCCCGTCCAGCTGCTTTATGCTGATCCGCTCGAGGGGATTGTCCTTGTGCACCACGATGATGAAGGCGGGCGACCAGCCATAGACATCATAGGAACCCGTCACCGCCTCGATCTCGGTCACCGGATAGTGGAAAACCTGCTCGAAGGTCAGCAGGTCCATGATGATCGCCTTGCGGCTCATCACTACGTCGGCCACGCCGCAGGACAGCGCCGGGATCGCGATCCCGGTGGTCGGCAGATTGTACTCGATCTTCACGTCGGGGTGGAACTTCGTGAACTCCTCCCGCCAGTATTCGCCGAGCTCTCCATCCCGGATGTAGTTGTTGCCCCAGATGCGGATGGTGCCGGCCAGTCTTTGTTTCGGCACATAGCTCGGCAGGTCGCTCAGGTCCCAATTCTTGGTGTAGCCACCGGCGGCGCCACTGACCTTGCGGAAGCCGGTGACGTTCTGCGTCCAGATGCTCACGCCGGCATTGGCCGGTTCGCCACCCGTGACCGCCGCCGAGGTCAGGGCCGCCGGAATCGCCTGCATCGCGCGGTCGACAAACTCGTTCGTGTAGAGCGCCGCGTCCTTGACCTTGGCGGCGTCGCCGCCGGCACGCCATGCCCCCGCCGCGCTGGCGTCAAATTTCGCCCAAAGCATGGCGTCGACCACGAGGCGCACCGCTTCGGACGCAAAGGCAAAATTGCCCTTGGCATAGGACGAAAGGCTCAGCTTCAGCAGGCGGACCCTTTCGGCCCGGTCGCTCCCGGCGAAGTACGATTCCGGCAGCTGCGCGATGATCTCATCGGCTGTATGGGAATTGAGAAAGCGCATGGCGCGCACGTAGGCATTGACGAGCCGCTGCACCGTGTCGGGGTGGTCCCTGATGAATTGCGGCGCCATCAGGATTGACTGGGCCGGGAACGGCGCGCCCAGCGCCTGCACCGTGCCCTCGCGGGTGGTGAGATCGTAAAGCGTGTGGACCATGCCGGTCTGAAGCAGGCCGGACGTGACCGGCTCCTGAAAGGTCATGATGTCGAGTTTGCCGGCCCGCAGGTCGCCCAGCACCAGCTGCAGCCGGTTCTCCGGGGGATGGTTGATTGCACGGTAGCTGCCGCGCGGCAGCCCGGCCTTGTGCGCCAGGTACCCCGTGATCACGGCCTTGGTGGCGTATCCCGCCCCCTCCGCGATCGTGCGGCCCTTGAAGTCGGCGGCACTCCTGACTGCGTCCTGCACGCGGTGGTCAACCATGATCCGCATCGCCGGCGCGTCGTTCAGCATCATGACCGCCTGGATCGGAAGGCCATGGCGCGCGCCGAAGACCGTGTGATTGAACCAGTGCTCGACGGCGTCGACCTTCCCCTCGATGAGCGGCTGCTGGATCAGGTAGTCCTCCTGGGTCACCTGCATGATGTCCACCGGTACGATCTCTATTCCCTCCTGCCGGAAGTACCCGAGGCTCTCGGCGAGGCGCGTGACGACCATGTCCTCGTCGAAGCTCATCCGAACCTTGGTCAGCTCCTCCGCCGCCGGCCGGTTGCCAAGGCCAAGGACGCAGGCGAGAAGAACACCGATGCGGGTGAGAAAAGTGGTCTGCATGTTCAAGGCGGGGACTGGCGAAGGGAGAGCGTCGGCCGGATCGGCCTAGTGGGTCATGAAGCGGTGCTCCGGCGGCAGGTCTGTGGAATCGAGTTTTGCCAGTTGCGCGCGGGCATCGGCTTCGGGCAGCGGCAGGTAGCTCCCTTCCTGGGCGACGATTGCCTGGCCTTCCGCACTGAGGACGAAACGAAGGAACTCCTTCACGCGGGGATCGCCCAGGGTCGGAGTGAGCTCGGTATTCCGATCGTCACGCGTGTAGTAGATGAAAACCGGCCGATGCAGCGGGTAGGTGCGCCGCGCGACCGTGTCGCGATTCAACGCAACAAAGGGCCCAGGGGGAGTCTCGGCCAAGGCCAGCGCCTTCACGCCGGCGCGGCCATAGGCGAGCGGGGCGTAGGCGATGCCCAGCGGATCCCGGGCGAGATCGGCGATCATCTGCGCCCGGTCGACGTACTCGCGCAGGTCCTCATTCCAAGTCTCGCCGCCGCCGAACACCCGGGCCTGGAAATAGGTGATGGCGCCCGCGCCCAGCCCGGCCGGGCCATAGACATGTATCGGCCGATCCCGCCACTCGCCGGCGAGCCCGAGCTGGCCCCACGTGCGCAGGTTGCCCGCTGCGGTGCGTGCCACGGAAGTGTCCCATGTCAGGGCCTTCCATCCGCCGCCCCGCTCGGCGCCGAAGATCCCGTCGAGCTCCCGCACGCTCAACCGGGCGAGCGGGTTGTCCTGGTGCACGAAGATCGCATACGCAGGGGATTTGTGCAGCGCATCGGCGCTGCCGGTCGCCACCTCGATCGCCGCTGGGTAGACCCAGGAGCGCTCGTAGACGCCGTAAAGCTCGTAGGGAAACGCCGCGCGGCCCATCAGAGCGAGATCCGCGGTGCGCAGGTCAAGGCCGTACAGGCCGGAGGCCGTGCTCTTGAGGTCGTGGGCGAACTGCACGTGCGGGTGATGGAGCCGGAACGCCGCCTCCCAGCGCTGGAGCAGCCCGCCCATCTGGGGATTGCCGCAGCTGCGCAACACGCCAGCCACGGGCATGCTGGGCCGATAGGCGGGCAACTCGCCCGCAGCGCCGGTCGTGGTCAGCGCCGCCAGCAGAAGGAAAAGCGATCTAAGGGCCGGGAGCTTCATTCGAGTTTGGCGAGTTCCGCCTGCACCTGCGCCGCGTCGAGCGGGATGAAGAGCCGGTTGTCCGCGATGATCTGCTGGCCCTCGCGGCTGAGGATGAAGCGCACGAACTCCCGTTCCCGCGCCCCGAGCGGCTGGCCGGGCCGCCGGTTGAGGTAGACGTAGGCGGCGTTGCGCAGCGGGTAACTGCCGTCGAGGAAGGACTGCGCGCTGGGCGTGACAAACGGCTGGTCGGCCGTGCGGGCCAGCGGCAGCACGCGCACGTAGCCCCGGTTGGCGTTAATCACGCGCTGGAAGATGAAACCGATGGCATAGGGGTCGTTCTCGACGGCCTCGAGAATGAGCTGGTCGCGCGTCTTGCCCTTCGCCTTGGTGCCGATGTCGGCGCGCGGCGCCTCGTTGAGCGCGGGATTCCACTTGGTTCCACCCTGAAAGGCCTCGCGCTCGATCAGGTCGGCCCAGTTGCTGAGCGTGACATCGGAACCGTAAAGCCTGATCGGCCGGTCCGTCCATTCGCCGGTAAGGCCGAGCTGGCCCCAGGTGCGGAGGTTGCTCTCGGGGCCGCGGGCGGCGGCCGCGGTCCACTGCCGGTTCACCCAACCACCCGTCCGCTGCGCGCCGTAGATGCCGTCAATCTGCGCGAGCGTCAGGCCGGCGAGCGGGTTGCGCTGGTTGACGATGAACATGAGGCCCGGGGTGGTGCCGATCGGATCGTCGTACGAACCCGTGGCGATCTTGATTTCCAGCGGCGCGTAGCCGAACTGCCGTTCGAAGGCCTGGAAACCGTTGCGCCATTGGCGGTGGCCCATCAGCCCGATGTCGGCCTCGCCGGTGACCAAGCCTGCGAAGGCCTGCGAGGTGTTGATGAGATAGGCGTGCAACCGCACCTGGCCATGCTGAGCCCGGAAGGCACCGGCCAGCTTGCCCACCAGCTCTTCCAGCGGCGTGCCATAGATGCGGAGGATCCCGGTGACGCGCTGCGACTTCACATAGGGCGGCAGCGCGCTGAGATCGTAGCGCGCCGGCTGGTAGGCGGCGGGAGCCGGGCTCTCCGCTGCCTGGGCAGGCACGACCAGCAGGCCGGCCAGGATCGAGAGGAATCTCCTCATGGCAATTTTCGGAGCTGCTCGCGCACGACCTCGGCCGTCAGCGGGAGGTATTTTCCGTCGCGCATGACCTCAGCCTGGCCTTCCTGGCTAAGTACGAAGCGGATGAACTCACGCACGAGCGGGTTCATCTGCTCGCCGGATTTTACGTTGGTATAGAAATAGGCCTCGGCATACAGCGGGTAGGTGCGGTTCTGGACGTTCTCAAGCGTGTGTTCGACGAACGGCCCGCCCTCCTTCGCCGCGACCGGAAGCCGGCGCACGCCGGGGCGCTCGCCCCGATAACGGTTGTAGGCGATGCCGTATCTGTCCTTGGCGAGAGCGTCTGTAATCTGGTCCGCCTGGATGTAGCGCCGGCCGTCAGGCTGCACGATATGCGCGTAGGCGTGGATTTCCTCATTCCACTTGTCACTCGCACCGAGAACCTTGTCGGCAAAGTCCGTGGCGGTGTTGTACCGGAGGTTGAAACCGTAGACGCCTATACGCTTGTCCGCCCACTCCCCCTTCAGGCCCAGCTGGCCCCAGGTGCGGAGGTTGTGCTCGGGCCCGCGCGCCCAGTCCGGCCGGAAATTGGTCCCGGCCCAGCCACCGTCTCGGGCCGCACCGAAGATGCCGTCGAGCTGTTTCATGGTAATGCCTTTGAGCGGACTGTCTTGGTTCACGAGGATTACCGTGGAATTCTCCCAACCGGCGACGTCATAGGAACCCGTGACCACGGTGAACTCCACCGGATCGCAGTTCATCACGCGCTGGTAAGCGAGCAGGTCGTAAAAACCGGGCCGGTGGCCCATGACCAAATCGGCTTGTCCATAGTACAACGCCGGGAAGGCAATCGCCGCCGTGGGCAGGTAGTAGGAGATGCGAATGCCCGGCTGGTACTTGGCGAAGGCCTGCTGCCAGTATTCGCCGAGCGCGCCATCCGCCAGATAGTTGCTGCCATGCAGGCGGATCCAGCCGGTAAGCTGCGGGCCCGGCTCGTAATGCGGCAATCCACTCAGGTCGAACTTCGTGGTGTAATGCGCCTGGCGGCCGCGCTCGAGAACCACCCCAGCTCGCTCCTTTTGGGCCAGGAGCGACTTGCGGGCGTCCTCCGTGGCGGCGGTCGACGCGACTCGCATGCCCCCAACGAGCAATGCACAGGCGAAGGTGAGGCGGGCGGCGGTTCTCACGGAAGTCGGCCTGGGGGTCAGTCCAGCTTCCTGAGCTGCTCCCTGAGGTAGTCGGCCTTGAGCGGGTAATAGTAGCCGACGCTGGCGATGATCTGCTGGCCCTCGCGACTGAGCACGAAGCGCATGAACTCGCGGGCGCGCGGGTCGAGCTTTCCGGCGGGAGGCTTGTTCACGTAGAAGAACGCGTCACGAATCAGGGGATAAGTGCGATTGGCGACGTTGTCGGGCGTTAGGGCCACCGCCGGCCCGCCGGCCTTGCCGATCACCTTGAGCACTTTGACGTGCGGGTGGTTCTTGGCGTGCATCAGGGCGGCGATGCCGATCGCAAACTTGTTTGTCTTCAACTCCTCCAAGGGGCGCTGGCTGTCGACCGAGGCCCCGGCCGCATCTGGCGTGGTCTGCTTCGTCTCCACATACTCACGGAAATTCGGGTTCCACTTCTTCGACCAGTGGAACCAGTTGCGCTCGAAATACGTCGCGAAACCGGGAGCACAGTAGCCGAAGGTCTCGATCTCCCGGCCGGCAAACTCACCCTTGAGCCCGAGTTGGTCCCACGTGCGTATATTGGTCTCCCGCCCGCGGGCGAATCGCCCGGTGTAGAGGTAGTTGTTGTTCTCCAGGACCCAGCCGCCGGTCCGCTCGGCGCCGAAGACGCGCTCCAACTGGTCCACGGAGATCTCATCGAGGGGATTGTCCCGGCTGACGACAATGGCCCAGGCGAAGAGCGAACCGCGCTTCTCGTATCCGCCGGTGGCTACCGAGATCTCGGTCGGCATGTAGCCGTACGCATTGAAGAACGGCATGAGGTCGGTGATCTTCGCGTCATCACCCATCGGCGCGACGTCGGAGATCCCGCAGTAAAGGCCGGCGATGCCGCCCTCGCTGCTCGGGATGTGGCTCACGACCATGCGGGCCTCGGGATGGAACTTGCGAAAACCCTCGGCCAGATAAGGGACCGCATTCTTCAGCTCGCTGCCAACGATGCGCACGCCGCCGACAATCTTGGTTTCAGGCTTGTAAGCCGGCAGGTCGCTGAGGTCCGGCGGCGGCAACTCGGTGTAGGTCGCGAACGTGCCCCCGAGGTCCTGGCGCAGGGTGCCCTTGACCTGGTCATACTTGGCGTAGCCCGGATTGGTCGCGGTAAGCTTCTCGCGGATCGCGAGCTTGAGTGGCGGAATGGCCGCGAAGGCAACCGAGTCGCGATATTCGATCACGGCGATAACGTCGGTCTGGCCGTCGGGGCCGTGCTCATGGTACATCGTGCTGCGCACGACATGCTTCGTGGCGCGCTGCGCCTCGTAGAGCGGCCGGATGTAACTCTGCGCAAATTCATTGTAGGCCGCGCGCGCGACGGTCGGCCGGTAGGCATTGACCACGAAAATCGAGCGGTTCGAGTCGCGCGGCGTGAGCTCAATGTGCACCAGCGCATCCGCGCGGCGCACGATCAGGCCCGCGGGCAGCGCCGGCGCGGAATCCTTCTCCCAGATGGCGGCGGAGTTCTCGCTGGGAAACTCCAGCACCGCGAGCGCCTCGAACTGGGCTGCCTCGCCTGCCTTCTCGCCCCGGCCCTGGGTGAGCAGCAGCACGTTGGCGACCTGGCCGGACTGGCGCCACTGGGCGAGCAGTTCGGGCAGACCGGCCGGAGTCGGCGAACCGGCCGGCACGCGGATCAGCACGTTGGTCGGAGCCGCGGCGGCGGCGAGAGCCAGCATCGCGGCACAGGCCGCAGCCAAGAGCCGGCGGGCACCCAGGCGGGTGAAGGTGGGAGTGTTCATGTTTTTGATGAGATGACGGTTGCTGGGAAATTCTGTGCGATCATTCAACCTTGGCCAGCTTGGCCAGTTCAGCTTCGACCGCAGCGGCAGGCAGGGGCAGGTATTTGCCATCTTCCATCACCAGCTGCTGGCCTTCGCGACTCAGGATGAAACGGATGAATGCGGCGATCTTGGGGTCGATCCGCGTCCCGGGCTTGATGCTGACCCAGAAGGACTGATCACCCCAGAGCGGATAGCGCCTCGCCTGCAAGTTCTCCGCGGTGAGATCATAGTAGGGACCGGCGGCGGTTTCCGCTAGGGCAAGGACCTTCACGTCCTTTCCAAAGCCTTTCTGCCACCGGATGTAGGCGATGCCGTGCTTGTCCTCGCGCATCTGCGCGATGATCGCCTCCGCCTGCAGGGTGCGCTTGCCCTCCGGGGAGACGTAATTGCCATACGCTAGGATATCCTCGTTCCACTTGTCGCTACCGCAAAGGATCTTGTTGGAGAACTCCAGGGCGGTCGCGTAGCGAATGCTGTAACCGTACGGATTGATTCGCCGGTCAGCCCATTCTCCCGTGAGGCCGAGCTGGCCCCAAGTGCGGATATTCTTCTCGGGGCCGCGGGCAAAGTCCGGGCGCCACTTGCTGCCTTCCCAGCCGCCAGCGCGGGCGGATCCGAATACACCGTCGAGTTGATCCAGGGTGAGTTTCGCCAGGGGATTGTCCTTGTGCACGATGATGGCAAAGGCGTTTTGCCAGCCGCTGATGTCCAGCGAACCGGTGACCACAGAGAAGCCCGTGGGCTCGTAGCCAAGGATGCGGACATGCCCCAGGTAGTCATAGAACGTCGGCTCATGGTTCATGCCAAGGTCAGCCAGGCCGAAATAAAGCGCGGGTACCGCCACGGCCGCGGTGGGCAGCACCAACTCGAACTCCACGTCGGGGTGGTACTGCTTGAAGGCCTCGCACCAGCGACCAGCCAGCCCGGAGTCGCCCACGTAATTGTTGCCCCACAACCTCAGCCGGCCCTCGACTTCTGCCTTCGGCTGGTAGGACGGCAGGCCGGACAGGTCGAACCGCAGCCCCGAGACGCTTCGCGCCCGCTCCGCGAGCCGGGTGCGGCGCTCCGCGGCGCTGCCACTGAAGGGTTTCACCGGTTCATCTGCCGGCGTGCCCTGCCGGACGAAGTCCGCGGGTGAAAGCGGCGCGGAATCGCCGGCCAAGGCCGGCAGGCGGCTCACGAGCACCACCAACAGCAGGCAAAACGTGGATCGTAGATTCATGGGGATAGGCGCTAGTCTTCGGGCAGTTGGTCGCGAAACAGGGAGGGTAACGGATCGAAGCCGACGGCATGACGGGCACCGACCCGGGCAGAATGCCTGCCGAGACTAAAATCTAACTGAACCGTAGCTGAATTTTGTTTCAGGAAAACCACCGTCCAAGGCCCTCCGGCCCTCAGGCCTTGGGGCGGGCCCGCAAGACGTCGCCCGCTTTCGTCGCATCGAACTCCCCGTCCCATCGGGCCACGATGAAGGTCGCCACCGTGTTGCCGATGAAGTTGGTGATCGCCCGTGCCTCCGACATGAAGCGGTCGACGCCCAGGATGAGGGCCATACCCGCCACCGGGACCTTGCCGGTCGAGGCCAGGGTCGCGGCGAGCACGATGAACCCGCTCCCGGACACGCCGGCGGCGCCCTTGGAGGTGAGCAGGAGCACGCCCAGCAGCGCAAGCTGGTCGACCAGTATGAGTGGGGTATCGGTGGCCTGTGCGATGAAGAGGGCCGCCATGGTCAGGTAGATACAGGTGCCGTCGAGGTTGAAGGAATAGCCGGCCGGCACGACCATGCCCACGACCGATTCCGCACAGCCCGCTTTTTCGAGCTTGGCCATGAGGCCCGGCAGGGCCGCCTCCGAGGAGGAGGTGCCGATCACGATCAGGAGTTCCTCGCGGACGTACTTGATGATCTTCCAGAGGCTGAAGCCGCCTAGGCGGGCGATCAGGCCCAGGAGCACGACGATGAAGATGCCGCAGGTCAGGTAGACGCAGGCCATCAGTCGGGCCAAGGCCGTGAGGGAACCAAGGCCGTACTTTCCGACCGTGAAGGCCATGGCGCCAAAGGCTGCGATCGGCGCCAGCTTCGTCACAAGGGACACGATGCCGAAGAAGATCTCGGCGATGGCATGGATCGTGTCGATCAATGGCCGGGCCGCCTCCCCCATGCGAGCGAGGCTGAAGCCCACCAGGAGCGAGATCAGCAGCACTTGGAGGATCTCACCTTCGACGAAGGCCCCGATGAAGGTGTTGGGAATGACATGGAGGCAATAGTCGACGAAGCCCATCGACTTGCCGGCGCCGACATAATGGGCCACGGCGCTGGCATCGAGGGTGGCGGCCGTGGCGTGGACGCCCTCTCCGGGCCGGAAGACATTGGAAACAACCAGCCCGATCATGAGTGCGATGGTCGTGACGACCTCGAAATAAATGAGCGCCTTGATGCCAACGCGCCCCACCCGCTTCATGTCGCCCATGCCGGCGATGCCGGCGACCACGGTGGCGAAGATGATGGGCGCGATCAGCATCTTGATGAGCTTGATGAAGCCGTCGCCCAAGGGCTTCAGCGGCACGGCGAAATCGGGGTAAAACTGCCCCAGCAGCACGCCGCACACGATCGCGATCAAGACTTGGATGTAGAGGTTGGAGACGAATCGCTTCATGAGTGGTTGCGGCAGGTTGGCGCGGGCCTCACTCGAGTTTCCGCCGTTGCTCGCCCGCCACCGCCGCGGTGAGCGGAAGGTAGTCGCCCTCGTCGAGCACATCCCGTTGCCCCTCGCGGCTGAGGATGTAGCGGATGAACTCACGCACCTTGGGCGCCACCTTCGGGTTGGCCGGTTCACCCCCTGGCGTGTCGGGCACGAAATAGAGGTACACCGGCCGGGCCAACGGATAGAACCGCCGGGCGACACTCTCCCGCGTTGGATAGACATGGGGACCCGCAGGCGTCTCGGCCAAGGCCACGGCCTTGGTCTGAGGTGTCGCATAACAGAGACCCGTGTACGCGATGCCATGAAGATCCTCGGCCAAAGCCGCCATCATCTGCCGGCGGTCGGCATACTCCCGCAAACCCTCGGCCCAAGTGTCCGCGCCACCCAACACCTTGCGCTGGAAAAAGGAGTAGCCTCCGGGATACAGCCCGGGCGGTCCATAGACATGGATCGGCTTCTCCGCCCACTCACCCGTGAGGCCGAGCTGGCCCCAGGTGCGAAGATTTTTCTCCGGGCCGCGCGCCACCTCCCGGACCCACTTCATGCCCTGCCAACCACCGTCACGCTGGGCCCCGAAAATGCCGTCGAGCTGGCCCAGCGTGAGCTGGGACAACGGATTGTCGCGGTGCACGAACACCGCGATCGCGAAAGACTTGGAGGGCACATCGATGCTGCCCGTCGCCACCTCGATCTCGACCGGGAGCAGGAGCGATCGCCGGTAGATGCCGTAGTACTCGAAGGTATAGATCTGGCGCCCCATCAGCGCGAGGTCCGCCGTCCATTCGCTCAGTCCGGCAATCGCCATCGCACTGCTCTTGAGGTTGTCCTCAAAGCAGGCGTCTGGATGGTGCCGGCGGAATCCTGCCTGCCAGCGCCGCAGGACTCCTCCCAGATGCGGGCTGCCCCAGGTCCGGATCACGCCGGTCACCTTGGCTTCCGGCCGGTAGGCCGAGAGCGAATCGTCTACACCGACCGGCAACGGCCCGGCCATGACCGCTGCCACCATGGCCCCGAACAAAATAATGGATCGCGCAACGTGCATGAGCCGTCACTCCAGTTTTTTCCGCTCAGCCTGCAGGGCTTCGGCATTGAGCGGGATGTACATGCCATCCTCGGCCACCGCGGCCTGGCCCTCCCGGCTCAAGATGAAGGTTAGGAACTCCCGCAGCCGCGGCGGCAGCGGTTGGCCCGGGGGACGGTTGAGGTAGATGTATACGGACGTCACCAGCGGGTAGGTGCGGGCATGGAAGCTGTCCGCCGTCGGCGTGACGAAAGCTTCGCCCGGCTTGGCGGCCAGCGCGAGCGGCTTCACCCCGGGGTTTTGCTCCACCACGCGCATGAAGCTGAAGCCGATGGCGTAGCGGTCCTGCGCCACGCCATTCACGATCTGCGCATCCGCGGGCACTTCCGTGCCCCCGCGAACGATCTCGTGGATGACCGGGTTCCATTTGTCGCCGCCCTTGAAGACCACCTGCTGGATCAGTCCGGACCACCCGCTGAGCGTGGCATCGATGCCAAAGATGGTGATCGGCTGATTGGCCCACTCGCCAGTGAGGCCAAGCTGCCCCCAAGTCCGGATGTTCTTTTCCGGCCCGCGCGCCGCGGCGGTCGTCCATTGCGTGCGCTCCCACCCGCCCGTCCGCTCGGCACCAAGGATTCCGTCCAGCTGATCGAGGGTGAGGCCGCGCAGGGGATTGTCCTTGTGGACGAAGATGATCACCCCGGGCGTGTTGCCCTTGCGCTGGTTGAAGCCGCCGGTGGCAAATACGAGCTCGGTCACCGGATATCCGTAGATGCTCTCGAAGGCCTTGAGCTCGGACCGATAAGCGCGCCGTCCGGCAAACGCGAGGTCGGCGGTGCCGGCACAGAGGCCGTTGAACCACGCCGGCACGGTGTATTCCTTGTAGCGCACCAGTGGGTGCAGCTTGAGGAAACGATCCTGCCAAAGATGCACCAGATGCTGCGTGAGCTCGCTGTCGTGGATCCGCACCACGCCATGCACGTTGGCCGTGCTGGGCTCGTACGCCGGCAGCGCGTCGGGCGCAGCGCCCTGGCCATGGACGGCGACGAGGCCGAGCGCCAGCAGGCCCAAGCCGAGACAAACCTGGCCGGTGGCGTCAGCTACCCTCATGGCCGCTACCTTCGCACCCAGTATGCCGCGCATGGTCCGCCCCGGCTATTTGATCGCCGCCATGGCCCGGTCGACGAATTCGTTCGTGTAGAGCGCATCGGCCGCGACGCGGTCGTTTTCTCCCGTGGCGCGGAATTGCCCCTCGGCGCTCTGGTCAAAAGCCGACGTCAGGACGGTATCAAGCACCAGCTTGGCCGAGGCCGCGGTGAATGCGTAGTCATCGCGCGCCATCATCGGCAGGAACTTGCGAATGCGCTCCACCTCCCGGGTCCGCTCCTTGCCGGCGAAGTAACTGGCCGGCAGCCGGTCCGCGATTTCCTCCGCGGTGTGCGCGTTGACGAAGCGCAGAGTGCGCACGTACGCATTGACGAGATGCTGCACCGTCGCCGGGTGCTCGGCGATGAACCGATCGGACACGAAGACGCACTGCGCCGGCCAGGCGGCGCCCAGCGCCTGCTCGGTGCCCGCCTTAGTCGTGAGGTCGTAGAGCACCGTGGTCTGATTGGTGGCAAGGAGGGCCGAGGTCATCGGCTCCATGAAGGCCATCACGTCCACGCGACCGTCCTTCAGTCCTGCCAGTATATGCTCCAGCCGGCCCTCGACCTCCTGATTCACCGGCGTATAGCTGCCCCGCGGTAGCCCAGCCTGCCGGGCGAGATAGTTCATGAGCACGCTCTTCGTGGCGTAGCCGGCGCCCTCGGCGATGTAGCGGCCTTTGAAATCGGCCGCGCTCTTGATTTCATCCTTCAGGCGATTGGCCACCAGCACCTTGATGCCCGGAGCGTCACAAACCTTGAGGACCGCCTTAACCGGGAGATTGTGTCGCCGGCCGAAGACGACGTGGTGGAACCAATGATAGGAGGCGTCCAAGCGCCCCTCCACAAGGGGCTCCTGCATCAGGTAGTCCTCGCTGGAGACGGACTCGACCTTGACGATCTGCACTTCCAGGCCTTCGGCGCGGAAGTGGCCCAGGCTCTCGGCCAGCATCGTGAGCAAGGGATCGATGAGGCTGAGGCGGAGCCGGACCGGCTCCGGCGATTGGCCCTGGGCGGAGACGAGGCCCAACCCAAACGTGGTGGCCACCAGGGCCAAGATGACGGCAATTCGGTTCCGGATCATTCTCATGGATGCTTGCTGGCGGTTGCGACCGGTCCAGGACCGGTGGCTGAAACCGGGTTAGGGACAAAATCGCCCGTCACACTTGCGGCATGACGGGCGAAGCGATACCCAGCAGGTATGAAGCGGAGAGTTAGAACTTCGTACCGGCGGAGAATGTGATCTTGCGCTGCTCGCCGACGTTCAACACCTGGGCGCTGAAGGCGGAGGCGATGTAGCGTTTGTCGAGGCGGTTCTGGATGCTTACCGCAAGGTCGTAGCGCTTCCACTTGTAGTAGAGCGAGGCATCCACGCGGCTCCAGGACTTCATCTTGAAGTAAACCGCCGACGTTGGATCGCCACCCCAGGCATCGTCGACGTAGATGATGCCGGTGCCGACACCAAGGCCCTTAAGCGCGCCACTGGTAAAATTATACCGGGTCCAGAAATTGGCGGTGAGGCGCGGCGCGTTGATTAGGTCTTTGCCGATCGAGGTCGGATTCCGCTCGGACTTAGTGATCCGTGCCTTGGAGTTGGCCAAGCCGCCCTGCATCTGCCAGTTCGGAGCCGGCTGCCACTGGACCTCGAGTTCCACGCCTGTGCTCTTCTGCTCGCCATCCAAGCGGGAGATCGCCGCCCCCAGCGGGGCCTCACCGGTCGGGGCCGCGAAATTCTGGCCGGTCGGGACCACGACGTTGGTCCGGGTGATCTCATAGACCGCGATGCTCGCGTTCAGGTTTCGTTCCTCCGCCTCGAACTTGAACCCGGCTTCCAGTTGCTCACCGGACTCGGGCGGGAACCCCGTCTTGCCATTGATATCGTAGGCGATGTTCGTCTGTGGCTTGATCGATTGGCTGAAGCTGCCGTAGGTCGAGAGCGTCGAGGTGAGCGCGTACACGGCACCGGCCTGCTTGGTGTAGACGTCGAGCATGGTGTTGCCCGTGGTGCCACGGATCCAGTCGGTGACCTCGACCGTCTGATGGTCATGGCGGAGGCCGAGCGACAAGTTCAGCTTTCCGTACTTGATCTGATCGGAGATGTACTGGCCCAACGCGACTTGGTTGGTCTGCTGGTTCGTGGCCCCGGTGCCGTCGGCAGGATACGCCTCGACTTGGTTCAATATCGGGTTGAACAGGTTGAGGGCCAGCGGGATGTTGGTCGCAGGGCTCCATGAGGTGGGCTGGTTGGGGCCAAATGCCAGGCGCTTGTTGTAGAACTCCTCGTAGCCGCCTCCCACACCGACAATCACCGTATGCTTGACGTCACCCGTCTTGAAGTCGCGGAAGACATTGAGATCGGCAAAATTGTAACGGTGACCGTTCTTCACGTTGTTGTACTGGCGGGCCACGACCAGGGACGGCGTGGCGTACGAGTAGCGCGTGGCGTATGAACCGGTCGGATTCTTCCAAGTATTCGCATTGTTGAACGTAAGTTCGCGCACCTGGTCGACGTGCCAGACAGAACGGGATTGAAACCGGACGTGCCAGTCTGAACCAAGCTTCGTCCGGAAGAATGTGGCAAAGGCCTGGCCGCGGTCCCACGCCGTGTCCTTGTTGTCGTTATAGACCGTGTTGAGAGGAGCCGTGACGAAGGTCGCACTTTCGCCGTAAGCCGTGGTGCTCGTGAAGATCGGCATCACGCCGTCATCCTGCCGGCGGTTGTCCTTGCTCGCTTCCATCTTCACGGTGAACGACGTCTCCGGGCTCCATTTGTAGGTCAGCGAAGGATAGATGGAATAGGCGTGACTCCAATTCCCTGGCCGCGAATTCGGCGCGCTGCTGGCATCCACGATGATGCGATAGTAAAGCCCCTTTACGCCGGGGACTGGACCGGTGTTGTCCAGACTGATGCTTTTAGTGACTTTGCCGTCGCCGAAATCGGTGAACTCGCCAGCGTAAAAGCCCGCGGTGACGCGCACGTTGGATTCGCGCTTTTCCTTGGGGCTCTTCGTCACGATATTGAGCAAGCCACCGGGATTCATCTGGCCATAGAGCACGCCGTTGGGGCCTTTCAGGAACTCCATGCTGTCCACGTTTGCCGCGCTGGTCGCCGCCTTCTTGAGCGTGGGACCCATGAGGCCGTCGAACTGGATGTTCTGGGTGTAGCTGCCGGTATTCGGGAAACCGCGGAACGTGAATCCGTTGATGTTTCCCTGCGACTGGTTGGCGCCGACCACATAGCCGAACACGTCGACCAAGGTGACCGCATTGCGATCCATGATCGCGGAAGCGTTCATGATCTGGAGCGAAATGGGGATTTCCTTGATCTCCATCGGCAGCTTGGCCGCCATCGAGGAGGTGGACTGGTGGTAACTCTCGATGGTCGTGGCTACCGTGATATCCTCGAGCTTCACCACGTCGCGTGTGGTGATCACTTCTTCCTCCGGTTCGGTCGTCTTATCAGGTACGGCCTGTGCAAGAATCAGGGTAGCCGAACAGGCCCAGGTGAGGGCAAGGCCGGCACGTCGTGCTGCTGTCGCAACAGTAATCTTCATGGGGTTTGGTTGGGGTGAGGTGCGATGGGCGAGATGCTGGGGCAGCCCTACTAGAGTTCAGTGAGAAACCTAATGGAAATTCCTAAAGGGAACCTGAAGCCTATCTTAATTTCGTTTCAGGAACGCCGTCCCGGGAAGCGAGGGCGTCCAGCTTGGCCCGTTCCGCGGTGACTTCCACCGCATTGAGCGACAAGTACCCCAACGTGCCTCGACCAATGATGCCTTGGCCTTCCGCCGAAAGCACAAAGCGGAGGAATTCCCGCACCCACGGCTCCAGCGGCTGCTTCACGTAGATCAAGAGGCAGCGGTCCAGCGGATAGGCCCCCGCCGTGAGACTCTCAGGGGTCAATGCGACCGGTTCCGCCCCGCGGCGGCGGGCTAGAGACAGAACCTTAACCCCGGGTCCAGCCCGCATGGCCGCGGTAAAACCAATACCCTGCGGATCGCTGGCCACGGCCGCGACGACATTCCTTGATTGGGGGAATCCCTTGAAGTCCGGCGCGAAACGACTGCCGCCCATGACGCGCTCGCTCATGAACTGGCCCAGCGCCGTCCCGGCCGCCAACCCGTAGGGACGCAGGCCGCGCGACATCCGACCGGAAAAAACCGCGGCGACTTCCTCCAGGGCAAGCGCATCGAGCGGGTTCGCTTGATGCACGATGATCGCCAGCGGTCCGCTCAGCGCCGCGGGATTCAACGAGCAATGGGCCACGCGGAACGCCTGCGGCTCGCCTCCAACGTTGGCGCGGTAATCGGCGAGTTGCTCCGGGCTGAACTCCGCGCCCATGGGCGCTAAGGCGGAGGTGCCCCGCGCCAGCGCCGGCGGGGCCGTCCGGGTGCCATCAAGCGTCAGGGAAAACCTGATGCCGGGATGCAGGGCGGCGAAACGATCGCCGAGCGCTCCGAGCATCTCCCTCATGTCGTTGTAGCCGACCACGGAGATCGCACCGTCGGGCCGCACGTAGCCTGCGCCGGCCGGCACGGTCACGGGGTGAGGTACATATTGCGGCAGCTCAGCGGGAGTGGCGGCGTCCAACTGCGCCAGCGCGGATTGAATCTCCGGCCCGGTAAGCGGAAAAAAGCCGATGTGGTCTTGGGCGATGATACCCTGCCCCGCCGGGCTGAGCACGTACGCGATGAACTCCCGGGCGGCTTCCGACGGGTGCGGCCCCACCGCAAGGTAGACCTTTCGCGACAGGGGGTACCGCCCGGCGGCGATGTCCTCCGCCGAGCCGGCATAATACGGACCGGCGTCGGTCTCCGCCAAAGCGAGCGGCCTTACGCCTGGTACTGCATAGGCAAAGCCGCTGTAACCCAACCCGTTCTCGTCGGCCGCAACCGCCCTCGTGATCTGCTCGAGCGCCTGTGGTTCACCGGGCGCGTCGGCATATTTGCCAATGCCATTCCGCCACGATCGTCCCTGCAGGAGGCGCTGCTCGAGGTAATTGACGATCCCCGGAGGATTGCCGCTTTCCCGTCGCCGCAACATCCCATGCAGCTTGATCGGTTGGCCGGCCCGTTCCCCGGTCAGGCCCAGATCGCCCCAAGTCCTGATTCGGCCGTCGGCCGCCAGAATCTCGCGCAAATGCCCAATCGTTAGCCGGGTGAGCGGATTTCGCTCGTGCACGAAAAACACAATGGCATGCGTGCCACCCTGGGTCGCGCGGCTGCCCCGCGCGACTGGCACCAGCCTTGGTCCGCCGCCGGCAACGGCGGCGAACTGCGCGTGCTCCGCCGCGAAAGCCTCGCGCGCGAAAGGCACCACCTCAACCCGGCCCCGCGCTAGGGCCTCGACCAGTTCACCGGGATACCTCGACTCGAGAATGATGCGGGCAGGATTTTCCGGATGCGCGGCCGAGAAGCCCGCCGTCCAGGCCCGCATCAGGCCGGCCATGCTTTCCGTGGACGCGCACGGCACCTCGGATGCCCGTAAAGCAAGCGCCCCCGCCAATAGGGCGAGGGCGTGTATGCCAGACCTGAAGTTCACACCGGCGGGCTATTCCAGCTTGGCCAACTCCTCCTGCACTACCGCGGGCTGGAGCGGCATGAAAACGCCCTCCGCGGCCACGATATCCTGGCCCTGCTTGCTCAGCACCGCCTTGAGGAATTCCTTGATTTTCGGTTCCAGCGGGGTGCCCGGCTTGCGGTTGACGTAGATATAGACGAACCGGCTCAGCGGATACTGGTGCGTGTAAACGGTCTCGATGGTCGGCTCGATGAAGGGATCGCCTTCCTTCTCGGCAAGGGGCACCACGCGCACGTCCGGGGTCAGATTGGCCAGCAAGGCATAGGTGATGCCCCCGAGCTGGGTGCGCATGTCGTTCGCGGCTACCGTGAAGGCATGGGTGAAGCCCTGGCCCTTCACGTGCTGGATGCCATCCCGCCACTCGCCGTGCTGGAGGACCTTCCACTTGACGAACTGCTCGATGCCGTTCGGCGGGCGCAGGCCGTAGGGGTGGATCGGGCGGTCGGCCCATTCGCCCGTGAGGCCGAGCTGGCCCCAGGTCGTGATCGCCTCGCCGCCGCGCTTGTGGGACTTGGAGTAGATCTGGTCGAGCTGCTTGAAGGTCAGCCCCTTGATCGGATTGCTCTTCGCGACGAGGATGATGCTGGTCGCAGTCTTGCCCAGCGAACCCAGGCTGCCCGTGGCGACTTTGATCGCGAAGGGCTCGTAACCGTATTTTTTCACGAAACCGTCGAACTCAGCCGGCAGCGCCTCGCGGCCCACCGGAGCCATGTGCGCGATTCCGGCCGTCAACGCCGGCACGCCACTGCCGGACGAGCGGGCCTCTATGGTGACGCTCAGGCGCGGATAGGCTTGGCGGAACATCTTTACCCAGCCGAGGGTGATCTCGTCCATGATGTCCGCACCGACGAGATTGAGCTCCTCCTCGGGAACCGATGTGACCGGACCCGGCTTCCAAACGGGCAGGGATGGGTCGGCCTTGAGCTGATGCTCGACGCCGGCAAATTTTAGCGCAAAGGCCGAGGTGGTGAGACCGAGGGCGAGCGCCAAAGACGTGAGGTGACGCAAACGAAGAAAGAATGGAGTTTTCATGGGGAAAGGATCTGCCGCTTAGCGGCTCGAATACGTGAGGAGGGTGAACGTGTCCTTGAAGTATTTATTGGGGTAGAAGGGTGCGATACTGGCCTTCCAGCTTTTCGCGGTATCCACCGTGCCTTCGGCGGTCACGAGGTAGACCTTTTTCGTCTTGAGGTCCACCGCCATGGTCCGGGCCCACGGCCGCGTGGTGGCAGCCTCAGCCAGCTGATAGCGGTTGGCGTCGACCTGGTTGATAATGACCAAGGTGCCGTCGAGGCCGTTGGCCGTGTAAATCTTGCGGGCCTCCGGGTCAAAGACGATGACGTCATTGTTCCGGCCGATCGCCGGACTGGCGACGATGCCGCCCGTCGCCACGTCGAAGACCAGGACCGACGGATTGTTGCCGCGCGTGCTCACGAAGATCCGATCGTTGGCCGCGTCATAGGCCACCCCGTTCGGGAGCGTGAACCCGGTGGTCGGCCATTCGGCCACCACCTGATGCCGCCGGGCATCGATCTTCAGCACCTTGTCCCGATCGCGGACCGCCATGTACATGAAGCCCTTGCCGTCCGCTGCGGTGCCCTCGAGTTTCTCGGCGTCGTATTCAAGCGTGCCGGTGACGGCCAAGGATACGGCATCGACGAACACGGCCTTCTTCTGGTCGCCCTCGGTGATGAGCAACTGCTTGGTCACCGGTTCGTAGAACGCATTGTCGGCGCTTTCACCGTAGGAATTGCGCGTAAGGTACTTCAGGTCGCTGTGCCGGAAGACCGTGAGCGAGCCGTCGAGGTTCGTGACGTAGATCCGGTCCAGCTCGGGCACGATGGTGATCGCGTTGCCACCCTTGGTATTCTCGAGGACGCCCGTGACCTGCTTGGTGTCCGTGTTGTAAACCAGGATGCCGTCATCGCGACGGGCGATGTACAGGCTCGGGCGGATCGGGTCGACCGCCAGATAATCCCAGTTGGGCACGGAGTCGCTCTTGATCGTAAGCGCCGACTCCAGCTGGTAGAAGGGCGCGGCCGACAAGCTGGCCCAGGTGAGTGCGGCCACAAGGGCCAGTTTTAGCTTCATGACGGAAAGCGCTTTGGCCCGGACCCCTTACTTGGCGGGAGCGAAGAGACCCTCGTAGCTCGGGATCTTCTGCTGCAATTCGTCGCGCAGCTTGGTGCCCTTGGCAATGAATTCGGCCTCGATCTGGGAGTTGCTGCCCTTCGCCGAGTGGGCGGGATTCTTATAGGCGGCGACGAGCAGGCCGACGTTTTCGCCGGAGGCGTCGCGCAGCGGCATCATCATCACGAATTTCTTGACCGCATCCTTGGTGCGATTCCAGCGCGGGTCGACGATGGTGATGCCGAGCTCGATCACCATCACGTCATCGGGATCGTCCACGTTGCCGATGCGCTCCGGGAAGGAACCGGCAAACATGGTGTAGACCTTGGACATGCCCGGCGGCACACCGTGGAAGGTGATGCTGATCAGGTCCGGGTGGTTGGCCATGATCTCATCGGAGAGCTGTTGGGCGTAGATTTTGTGGGCCGGAGCCGTCCAGTTCTTCTTGGCGGCGCCGGCGGCGCAAAGCAGCGTGGCACCAAAGGCGAAGACGCAGAGCAGCTTGAGAGCGGTTTTCATGATGAACGATAGTTGGAGGAGATGATTGCGTTGGGGAAACGGCGCCGACTATCGCGCAGGACGGTAAAGCCAACCTGAACGGGTTCTGAAAAAATTTTCAGGCAGCATTCTGCGCCTCCGGATGGATTTTCGCTTTCCGGCACTCGACTTGAAACAGACTGCACCGCATGCTGCGCCCATCCCCGCCCCATGCCCATCGCGACTGCCGACTTGATCGATCACCACGGCGATACGCTGCTCTCCTGCGAGACGCAGTTCCGCCAATTCGGCGGGCGAACCGCATTTCATGGTCCGATTCGCACCGTTCGGACCCTGGAGGACAACAGCCTCATTAAGCAACTGGTCGGACAGCATGGCGATGGCGCCGTCTTGGTGGTGGATGGCGGTGGTTCACTGCGCACCGCTTTGATGGGCGACGTGCTTGCCGGCCTGGCGCGCGCTAACGGCTGGGGTGGCGTCATCCTAAATGGCGCCGTGCGCGACGCGCGCGCCCTCGCCGGGATTGACCTCGGCATCAAGGCCCTCGGCACCAATCCCCGCAGAAGCGCCAAGGCCATGCATGGTGTGATTGATGTGCCGGTGAGCTTTGGTGGCGCCACATTCACGCCGGGTCACTGGGTCTACAGTGATGAAGACGGAATCGTCATCAGCGCTGTCCCTGTTCACTGATAATCCCAGCTGCCCTCACGAAATACTGCGGAGCCCATGCAGGCACGAAATTGGTTTTCCCAAGGCGGCCAAGCCTACGCGGCCTTTCGCCCGCAGTATCCAGCCGCCGTCGCCGCTCACCTAGCCTCGCAGGTACGGGCCAGGCGACTGGCCGTAGACGTGGGTTGCGGCTCGGGACAACTGACGCGATTACTCGCGCCGCACTTTGCGGCCGTCATCGGGCTCGATCCCAGCGCCGATCAGCTTGCCAGCGCCGTACCAGTCGAGGGCGTAAGCTACCATTGCGCACCCGCCGAAGACCTGCCGCTGGCCGACGCCAGCGCGGATCTGATCACTGCCGCCCAATCCGCCCATTGGTTCGACCTGACGCGGTTTTATAACGAGGTCCGGCGGGTTAGTCGTAAAGGCGGAGTCTTGGCGTTAATCAGCTATGGAGTCTTGAGGCTCGAACCCGAGCTCAACGCAAGACTCGAACAGTTCTACTGGAATGAGATCGGCGCATTCTGGCCGCCGGAGCGACGGCTGGTTGAAAGCGGTTACTCCACCTTGGACTTTCCGTTTGTGGAGTGCGCGCCGCCAGCGATGGAGATTCGCCTGAACTGGGATCTGAGCGAATTCCTCGGTTACCTTTCCACGTGGTCCGCGGTCCGCAACGCCCGGGATATGAGACGCGACGATGTCTTGTTGAGCTTTGTCGCCGACATGACGGCACTCTGGTGCGAACCCAGCACGAAACGCTCGATATCCTGGCCCATCAACATGCGCCTTGGCCGCTTGTGACCGGCCCACCGGGACGCGAGCTTACAAGCTGCCACCACGTCCGCTGACCTTGGCGTTTGTCCGGATAGGCCAAGGTCGCCGGGGCCAGACCGCGGGAAAGCAGCGGTGCCAATGCAGCAACGGCCCGCTTCCACGTTGCCACCCCGGAAGCTTCAGTTGCCCCCAACGCGTCCGGCAACGGCCCCCAAAGAGTCGAGGTCGCTCCGGCGGATGCGATAAGACGTGCCCACGCGCTGGTGAGGCAGCGCCGCCCGCCCGCCGCGATCCTGGATGCAAAGTCTCCGGATCGTATGATAGGACGAGCGCAAGTACGCTGCGGCCTCGTAGACGTCCATCCTGTCTGGCCAGTCTTCAAAGCGGGGACGCATGCGCCACTGTTCGAGCTGCCACGCCTCCGAGGATTTCTGCTTGTGGATCGCACCGCACGGCGAATCCCCGCCCGCGGCGGCAGCAAGCGGCACTTCCGCCACAGCCCCTGGGAGGGCTGGCGGAGCGGATGCGCCATGATGTCCGCCGAGTTGCATAACGTCCAGTTAGGTTGGTAGGATTCGTGCCGATGCCGCCGTCATGGGCTCAGGCTTGGGTTCGGAGATTCGCCTCCAAGCCGAGGAGCTGCCGAGCCACACCAAAGAGTTGCGGTTCCTGCATAAGGTCCTTTTGGCGAACCACAGTCTCAATGAGGCCCGGAGGACGGTCATACCGCCACATGAGCTGCTCTGCGGCGCGCCCAAGGGCCGATTCTGGGTGCATGTGCCAAACATGCAGCAGCACCACGAGCGAGAAGACGATCGGGGCGTCGCTCAGCCCCATCTTGGCCAGGAGCAGGCGGCACACAGCCACCCAAGGGATCTCCTCTTTCCGCAAGACCAGCGCGGCCAGCTCCTCGTACAAGCGCTGCATTTCGATGCAATTCGTCTCGGGATGAAGCGCGACCAAATCGCGAAGCGCCCGGTCCTCCTTGGCCAGCATGTCAGCGTTACCCAAGATTGCCGGGTGGGTATAAGCAGGGCCGCCGGTGAGCCCGTACCTCGCGCGAACCGCGCTGTTTTGCACCAAGGGTGCACGCATCAGGAACTCAATCCGGCTTACGAAACACTCGGGCACACCTTGGCGGCAGCACCAGGCTTGGTAGGCCATCGTGCGAACTTCGCGGAGTTCGAGGAAATAGCCCTTGGCGACAAAGCGGCGCGCATGCGCCTGTTCTTCGGCCTCGAGACGCTGGTGCGCGGCGGCCTCGCCGAGATCGAAGAACTCGCGGTCAAGTGGCGAGGGGCAGTAATAGCCGCAGATGGCCGAGGGTTCGATGGGACCTGACGCCCCGAGCTGGGTCGTCAGCGTTTGGTAGTTGGCTTTGGATTTCATGGGAGAATGCGCAACTATTGCGGCCCCCCTCCATAAGCTTGCAGGCTGTCCCCATCGTCGACAGATTACTCACTATGGAAACCACTCAAAATGAAGATCTTGAACTCCTGACCACGCTTGAAGACCTCATACCTGTACTTGCCCGGTTCAACCACGACCGCAAGTTCGGTCGGGGTCTCATTGAGACAGAGCGGAATGCGCTCGGGATATCGCAACGGCAGATGGCCCGTCGCATGTTGATTAAGGAGCAGTCCTACCAAAGTCTGCGCAAACGTCTGAAAGATTCTCCACCGAAGCTCAAAATAAAGACGCTTTTCGACGCCGCCGATGTGATGGACTGTGAAGTCATCATCGCCTTGATTCCAAGGGACGGGAAAACATTCCTAGAACTTGCTCAAACCGAAGCAACCTTGCGTGCCGACCGGGCAAAAAAGGCCCGCGAATACTGCAAGAAAGTCGGCCGTGAGGGCGGTGGAAAACCGTACCGCTATTGAGTCGAACGCATCCTCGTGACCTTGGCGTTTCCCGGATTATGCCCAGCCCATCGGGGCGCAACGATCTTTCAGACACCAACACGTATGCCCGCTATGCATAGTGCCGATTGTGAAGTCTGGTTGTTGTGCGTTGCTGAACGGCATAAGGAATAGACGATACTAATTCTTGACGCGGTGTTCAAACTACACCGTTTCCCGTGATTCGGTCTGGGGGTTCTGTCGTGACTCAGTCGAGTCGGGCATGCAACCTTCCGGGATGCGCCACCCCGCCAGCATCGGAGGACGTGCGGCCGCCCAAGGCATCGATTACGAAGAGCGGGTGGCGGCCTGGTCGTTCGTGCACCTGGTGGCCGGCACCGACCTGCAACGTTTCGGCGCCCCGCCGGCCTGGCGGGCCACCGCCGTTTGGATGCAGGCCCCGGTGACAGCAGGTGACATTGTGATCGAGCACAGCGGCGACGGTGCGCTCTACGTCCAGGTCAAGTACCGGAAGTCGGCGGTCCCGCTCAATGCTCGCCCGGACGGCCTGCTCGCCCAGGTATTCGGGCAATTCGCCCAGCAATTCGTCGCTAGGGGCGGAAGAACGCCGGACGCGAACCCGTGGTCCCGCGGTTTCGACGCCGGGCGCGACCGCTTTGTGCTGGTCGTGCCCAGCTCCGCGGGCGCCGCCCTTACCCAGCGAGCGGCGGCATTGCTGAACACCCTGAGGGCCCCGGACGGCTGGCGGAATGCCGCCGCGCGCCTGAATGCGGCGGAACTCAAGCTGCTGGAGACGCTGCGGACCGCGGCCAGCCAAGCGTTGACGTCGGCCGGCCTTGTGGCTCCCGCGGTCGAACCCTTCCTCGCCTGCATCTGTATCGTCACGCTTGATCTGGATGACACGGGACCGGGGGCGGCCGAGGCGCGGCAGCTGCTCGAGTCGGCGGTGCTCGCGGGCGGTACCCGCCGGCACGGCCAGATGTCCTGGCGCGCCCTCCTCCAGTCCGCCCGCGAAACCAATCGCGACGGCGCGCGACTGGGGATCGCGGACGTCGCGGGCCGGCTGCAAGCCGACGGCTTCCCGTTGCGGGCGCCGCGCACTTTTGAAGCCTCCATCACCCAGCTCAGGCGCATCACCGCAAAAAACCTCGGCCGCCTCCAGCGGTACGCCGAGCTGCGCGTCACCGCGGCCCAGGCCATCGAGATCCCGCGGAAATGCACCGCCGCCCTCTGCGGCGCGCTCGACCTGAACCGGGTGGTGATCGGCCAGCCCGGCGCCGGGAAATCCGGCGTGATCTACCAGGTGTGCCAGGAATTCGATCGCCAGGCCCACGACTTCGTGCTCCTCCTCGCGGACGACCTGCAGGCCAGCTCGGAGAGGCCGTTGCGGGAGGTGCTCGGCCTTGATGCCGACCTGCCCGAAGTGCTGGCGGCCTGGCCCGGCGCAAAGCCGGCGCATCTCGTGATCGACGCACTCGATGCGGCGCGCGATGCGAAGATCGCGCACCAGCTCAGGGCGGCCATGGGCGCGGTCATCGCAGATAAGAACCGCTGGCGCGTGCTGGCTTCGGTGCGCCGCTTCGACCTGAAGCACAGTCCGGAAACACGCGACCTGTTCCCGGGGCCGGCCGTCGCGGGCTTCCGGGACCCGGAGTTTGGCGAGACGGCCCATTTCGACGTGCCGGAGCTTTCCGACGAAGAACTCGCCTACGCCGGCAAGCTGAATGACGGTGTGCGCACGCTGCTCGCCGCCGCGCGGCGGCATCCGGTCAGCTACGGCCTGCTTAAGCAGCCATTCAACCTCGCCCTTGCCTGCGAGCTGCTGCGCGCCGAGGTGCCGGTACCGGAGATCGTTCCGTTTGAGACCAACACCGCGCTCCTCGATCGATTCTGGGACCGCCGCGTCAACGACGTCCAGCCTGGCGGCGCGGAGCGAGAGGCGGTGCTTGCGCGAATGGTGGATGGGCTCGTCACCAGCCTTGCGATGCGCATCAAGGACGACCGGCAGATGGACCGCACCATCGTGACGGAACTGGCCCGGCGCTACGTGCTCGATCCCGGGGCCTTCGCCGACGGGGAAATACGCTTCTCCCACCACCTCCTCCACGACTACGCCGTTTCACGCCTGCTTTTCCGTTCCCACAATGCGGCGGAACTGGTCGACCGGCTGACGGCTAAGCGGGAGCTGGCAGTCTACGCTCGGCAGAGCCTACTACTCCATTTCGACTATCTGTGGGACGGAGACCGGACCCGCGAGGAATTCTGGGCCACCTCGCTCGCGCTCCTGCGTTCACCGCTGCCGCTGGTCGCGCGGATCCTCAGCACGGAATGCGCGGTGATGAACATCGCGGGCTGGGCGGACTTCGCCCCGCTGCTCAGGCGCGTCGCCGCGAGGGACGACTCGGCCCAGCATCTGCTGCGCCTTTGCGTGAGCGGTTTTCTCGATCTCGAGGACACCGAACAGCTCGGGCGGGTCGATCTGGTCTGGATCCAGCTCGCGGTCCACCTGGCCGAGCACCTGCCGGACTGCCACTGGCAGGTACACCTGCTTTTGCTCAAACTTGTGCCGGAGCAGGGCAATTTCAACCCGGCGCTGGCCGCGCCCGCCCACCGGGCCGCACGGCTGCTAGCTGGCATCCTTCAAGCCCATGAGCAGCCGGAGCTGCGGACGGGACCGGACTTCCTGACCGCCCTGCGGACCATTTGCCGGACGGGGTTTGCCGCACCGGCGGAGACCGCCGCTGTGTTGCGCCCATTGTTCCGCCGCGAATTCGCCGAGCAAGCCGGCGACCGGGTCTACTGGGTGATCGCCGACAAGATCAAGCACCTCGTCGAAACCCAACCCGACCTCGTCCGCGATTTCTACGTGGCCGTTTACGCCAACGAAACGAAGGCGGAAGGGATGGAGCCACTTGGCTACAGTAAGATAGTGCCGATGCAGGTCAACCGCCGGGACAACTACCACCTGGCCCACCACCGGTTGCACGGAGATTTCCCGGCCTTCTTCGCCACCGCCCCGGTGATGGCCACGATGGCGGTCCTTCGGCTCATCCCGCCTTACCGCGAACGCGAGCACGCCCGCCGCGCCGGCGAACGCGATGTGCGCCGATATTTCCGCTTTCGCCAGCGCAACTGCGCCCTCATCGAGGACCTGAGCTCTATCTGGGCGTCGGGCTCCTCGTCCGATGCGGACGGCGCCGTGGCTCTGCTCCGGGCCGCCCGCGACGGCTGGGTCCAGCTCGCCCAGAAACCGCCGCAACCCGTGCTCGACGAGATCCTCGATCTCATCTCCCGGGAAGCCGAACTGGCGGTGATCTGGCAGGCGTTACTTGAGGCAGGCAAACGCTCCCCGGACACACTGGGGGTAAAGCTGGTGCCCCTGCTCTGCGCTCCGGCGATCCTCACCGGCTACGACACCCACCACAGCGCGGCGGCGCTGCTGGCCGCAGTCTTCCCGAAACTCCCTCGTGCTGCGCGGCGCAAGATTGAAAAGGCCGTGGTTGCTCTGCCGAAGAGCCGCTGGAAGGACACCGCCGGCAAGTTGCACCGCGACGACAAGTGGCGCGGCCTGTACCTGAACCAGATGCCGCCGAAACTCATGGTCACGGCGGCGGCAAAGGCGCTCCACCGCGCGCTCGCCGCGGGAAAGGAACTGCGCAAGAACGAACCGCCCTTCTGGAGCTGGGGTTCCACCGGCCGAATCGAGTGGGCCGACTACGTGCCGTCCCTGCGGGGGGTCGATTTGAAGACGCCGGTGCACCTCGCTGCGCGCGAATGGGACCAGAAGCTCCGTGGCTTCGCCCGCACCGACGCGAAAAAGCACACGGCCGAGTCGATCGCGGCCTTCTGGCCCGAAATTGTCGCCGCCTACCGGTTCGCCGTGACTCAGCCTCCGCCAGGCCTTCATCCCGACGCCGCCCAGCTGGTCTGGGCGCAACTGGTCAGCGTGGCGGAGCAGATTGTGCGTTCCGGGGTCATGCCGGAGGCGTCGGAGCAGCGCGCGTTCCTCCGCGAGATTCTCCTGCGCGGCGCCCGCGATCCCAAGCCCAGTGTTGAGGCCGAAACCGAAGCAGCCTTCGCCCGCGGACCGAGCTGGGGTTCCCCGAGCCCCCGCATCGATGCGGCCGAAGCGCTTATCGTCTGGCCGCGGGAGACCCGTACAGTCGACAATGAGCTGCGGGCCGTGCTCCGCACCCTCGCCGCCGATCCCCATCCGGCGGTGCGGCTCCAAATCGCCGGGGCCTGCAACACTCTTTACGAAACCGACCGCCCGTTCATGTGGGAGCTGATCCGCGACCGCACGGCCAAGGAGCAGAACATCGGCGTCTGGTCCGGATGGCTGTCCGCCATCGGCCGGATCGCCCCCGCCCATCAGGATGAAGCCGCGGACCTTTTCTTCGATTACCTCCGGCGCTTTCCCCGCACGGAGGAAGCCAACCGGGATCCGGCGGATTCCGCCGTCGGAGGCCTCAGCGATCTCTTCATCCGATTCGGCCATCCCCGCGCCACCGACTACGTGATGTCGATGGTGCGTGATCCGGTGTCCCACGCGCACAATCTCGGCCTGCTCTGCCACAATTTCCGCGAAACGCTGGCGATCGGACTGGAACCGGGCGCATCGGACTTCCATTGCAAACTCCACGCCCGCGGGCGCGATTTCTTTCTGACCTTGGCGCAAACCGGGCGCGCCGCACTGGAAGGCCTCCTGGCGCAGCAACGCACGGGTACGCCGCCGCCCGTGACAGACGTGCGCGCAATCCTGCAGCTGCTCGACGGCCTGAACATGCAGGTATTTTTCGCCTCGGGTGCCCACGACGCCAAGAAGCCCGAGCCCCCCCCCCCGCCGATCGTCGCCTTCTGGCACGAGGCCAAGCCGATCATTGACGAACTGGTCCGCCTGCCGAGCACGCATATCGCCTATCACTTGGCCGAGACCTTGGAACACTTGATCCCGGCCGATCCCGCCGAGGTGTTCCGCTGCATCGTACAAGTCGTAGCCAACACCAAGGCCGACGGTTTCGCGCACGAGCATCTGGCGGTCGGGGTCATCTCCAGAATCGTCGAGCGCTACCTTGCCGACTACGCCGCGCTGTTCACCGCGCAACCGGAGCTGATGGATGGGCTACTACAGGTTCTGGACACCTTCGCCGATGTCGGCTGGCCCGAGGCGCGCCGCCTCATCCGCAACCTCTCGCGGCTCTACCGGTGAACATGGATCGCGCCGGCAGTAGGACCTGTTTCTACAGTGCGATGGCAGAGTTCCATCGCAACATCGTGCCGCAATTGCGCGCGAAGTTCCTTCCGCCCAATGACCGCCTCGACGACCTCCTGGAGCATCATGCCCGGGCATACATTCTGGACGAGCTGTTGAGTTCAATGGGCTGGACGACTCGTCCCACCGGTGGTGACTTCCTCAACCTGCTGACCGAGGCCTTCATCAGGCGAGAACATACAAAGCCGCATACCCTGTTTCTCGATTATCTCGGCATGGACGGGCCGGCCAATCTTCCCCTGCTGGTCTTTGAGGCCAAGCGCTTCGGGCTCGCCGGTCCAGGCACCCTCGTGCCGGCCTACAAGCAGAGGCTGGCCGGCCGGGTTGCGAAGGCGAACGGCCGCCTCGAGCCTCCGCATCCGGAGGTGGTCGCAGCGGCATTCAGGCGCCCTCACTCGGTCACCGAGGAATGGCGAGATCACATCAAGCAGCTGAAGAAATACTATGGGGCAGTCGTGAGGAAATTCGGCCAGCCTCCGACCGTGATGGCCATCGGCAACGGCGAGTGGCTCGTGATAATCCAAAACCCGCAGGAAGTCTTCGAGGGTAAGCCCAACGCCGAGTGTTTTTGGGTATTGGACGAGCCTGGTCAGCCCGGCGAAGCTTACCAGCGCCACTACGACGAGATCCATGCCGCGCTCGCCTATGAAAGACTGGCTCCGCGCACACCTTATCTTTTCCCGGAGTCTCTCCCGATCAGCCTGCGGCAGGCCCCGGTGGTGGAACTGACCCGTGGGCTACACCTCGGCTACACCACCGAGCCGCCAACCCCGCAGCGGCCTGGCCTGCGGCCGCGGATTGACATCCGCCCGCTCGTGTTCGTCCGGGCCTCAGGCCAAGCTTGGCTGCCTGTCAGACTCCTGGACGATGGCTTCACACTGCCCCACGAAAACAAGGGCGCCGAGGTTTTGGAACGACACCTGGGGGAGGTGAAGGCGGCATCCGACGGACTCGTTGCACGCGTCAAGGCCCAACTGGAACAGGCCCCAACCGAGATCGACTTGCCCACGCTCGCAAGAGAGGCGCCGACCGGCCGGGCGCTTGTCGGGCGCGAAACCATCCTGCCGGGCTCCAGCACCCAGTCCTTCGTTCTACTGACCGGCACCGCGCCCCATTTCTTGCAGGCGCAGCCACGCATTGCCTCCTGCCCGTACCACGAATGGGCGAATTGTTCGGACTATAAGGTGGGGCGACAGCCTTCGGGCGCACCCATAACCGCCCCGTCTTACTCGGGCCAGCGTGCGTTCTTCCCTAACGGCCGGCATCACCACTGTGCGGCTGATGCCACCTACCGGGTCAAGGTCGAGCAGCAATTCGTGCCTTCCCTTTCTGCCTTCGATGCCGCGTCACTCGCCGGGCAAGTCTTCTGCAAGATATTCGATTTCGAGAGCATGCTCTGCTGCCAGACCTGTGTGTTTATGTCCGTTTGCGCCGCCGGGCCTGCCTTCCGACTGCCTTGCCTCCGCGCAGTTGCAGCAGTCTAAACGACTTCTTAAGAGATTTTCTGAAACAAATCGGGCGCTTGCCTAATACGCGGGGTCATGAGCATAGAAACATCCCGCTTCTATATCCACCCGACCTTGGCGTTACTCATATTTCGCCAAGGTCGCCCCCAGCGAAACCGGGCGAGCGGAGGGTGGCCGATGCGGACCAGTCCCTGACCCTAGTCGCCAGTTTGGGCCCCGTCGTAGCTCTGGTCCATGCCTGGTCGCCGCCCACTTACCCCCTTTGAAGAACGCCAATTGCTGCGCATTGCGCGCAACCTTAACGCCAGGGACCAAGCCCTGATCACAACCCAGTGGATGACTGGCTTCCGGATATCCGAAGTGCTGTCCCTGCGCATCAGAGACGTCCTCCGCAATGGCGCCATCGTGGACAAGATCGGCATCACACCGCGCAATCTAAAAGGTGGATACGGGCGCACCCGTTGGGTGCCGGTGCAACCTGAGTTGCACCGTGCCCTGTCGCGGCATCTTGGCTGCCTCCGTCAGCGGATTGAGCCTTCGGGCGACCTGCCTCTTTTCCTGTCCAGGCAGGACAACCCGGATGGCAGCGCCCGAGCCATTAGCCGTGAAAGCGCTCGGACAATCCTGCACGAGGCCTTCTTGCGCGCAGGCATCACCGATGACGGTCGTCTAGGCACGCACACGCTACGGAAGACCTGGGCCCGGTCGGTTTACGAAGCCTCCGGGCGTGACATCGTACTACTGCGAGCGGCCCTGAACCACTCGGATGTGAGCGTCACCCAGGCCTATCTCGAGGTCGATGCCGACCGACTCGACGCGGCCATGCGTCGATGCGATTTCACGCGTGGGCCGCAAAGGTCCGCACCGCAACCGATCGCCTTCCCCTCCCCCCAGCGGACCGAAGCCGTGCCAGACGAAAGGAGCGCCTGATGAAGCCTTAACCCACGAGACAACAGGATCCGACCTAACGCCTGCACAGCGGACGGTGGCAACGGGCGCCGCACGACGACCAGAAAGAAGACCGACCCGCGACACCCGTTGCTCCGCCGGCGGGGCCGCCGGCAGGCTGGGGCCGCAGCTAGTTCTTGCGACCTGTGTCCGCGTCCGGCGAAAGCGCCAACAGGGGGGCAAACTCGGACGGACTCGGATTGAGCAGCTCGTCCACAGCCACCCGCTGGCTCTTGTACTTGAGCAGCCCTTTGACCGCCTCAAGGCCGGCGCGGCAAGCAGGGTTGCGAGCGTTCTTGACCAGCGTGGAGCCAATCAGCCACTGAAGGTTCTTGTCCTCCTCCGCCCGCCGCGCACGGATTTCGGCCAAGACCCGCGCACGGTTCTCGGCAATTTTCGCCTCAGCCGCGGCAAAGGCGGCCAGTTTGTTTTGTTCAGACTTAGTAATCATGGGATAAATGGGGTTTCGTGCCCCACAGATAAATAGCACAAGGATTTGGCCCTCACTTTTCGTCCCTTACGTCCTAGCGCGGTTAGGTGTCAGGCTTGATCAAGGCAGCCTGCTGGCGGGGTGGATGATCGAGGACGGCAGCACATTTTACACCGAGTCCGTTGTCATGACCTAACGTCGCTCAAGACAACCTCGGCCAGCAGCCGGTGCATAAGCGTAAGCGTTAGCGCACAGTATGGAATCGGCCGGCGTGGCCTGCATCCATCGCCCAA
>JAHCAZ010000109.1 GCA_019634615.1 Opitutaceae bacterium | reverse complement strand
TACCCAGCAGCGCGATGCGTACATTCTCTGGAATGCCCGCGTCGAGAACGTGCCGGAATACCGCTTCAACGTGTTCGGCAAGTACACGTTCACGGACGGCCCGGCTCGCGGCCTGGCGCTCGGTGCCGGTATGCGTTACTCCTCGGAAACGGTGGTCAGCCGCTCGGTTGACTGGAATCCCCTCGGTGGCGGCTTCCAGGCGGGCGACTACATCGTCTTCGACGTGACGGCCTCCTACCCGTGGGAATTCCTGGGCTACAAGTTCAAGACCTCCCTGGGCATCTACAACGTGACCGACGAAGAGTATGCGGAAGGTTCATACGCCCTCTCGCCGGCCCGCAACTGGCTGCTCAGCACGACCCTCAGCTTCTAAGCTGAGCCAAGGCTAAACAGTTCAACTGCTCTCAAGGGCGGCACCTCGCAAGGGTGCCGCCCTTTGCTTGGCCGGTGCCGGCCATTCCCGCCGATAATGCCGGGCAGCTGGGCCGCGAATACCCGCGCACCCGGGCGCCTTGGACCTTTACACCCCGGGCGGGCGCCAATCCAACTGGCTTCATGCCCGCAGCGAAGCCCAGGTCCAGTCCGGCCCGCAAGTCCGATGCCATAAGCAGGTTATCGCGGTCGGCCGTCGGCAAGGTGGCGGTGGTGCAATGGGGTCGCACCTACGCCGAGGCGCTCCGGCACATCTGCCAGCGGGCTTTCCCGAGGGCCGAGATCACCGCCTACCAGCGCGCCGGCGACGTGCTCACGGCCCTGCGCGCCGAGCCGGTGGACCTGCTGCTGCAGACCCTGGTGTTTCCCGACATGGACGGCCTCGAGTTGCTGGCCTGCGTCACGCGCGAGAAGCTGGCCGGCCGCGTCGTCGTGACCAGCCGGCGCCGCGACGAGCAGTGCCTCTTCGCCCTGCGCAACGCGCGGTTCGACGGGATCGTCGACAGCCTCGACAGCAGCGCCGAGACCCTCATCAAGGCGCTGCGCCAGATCGCCGCCGGCCAGGCCTACGTGAGCCCCGCCTTCCGGGACCTCGTCGTGGAGCGGTCGGTGCCCAGCCAGCTCTGGCACCAGTTCACGCCGGCAGAGATCTCCGTCCTGACGGTCATCGGCGACGGCAGCGACGACGAGGAGGCCGCCGCCCTGCTGCGCCTGAGCGCCCTGACCGTGCAGACCCACCGGCGCAACATCATGCGCAAGCTCGGGGTCCGGACCAGCGCCAAGCTGGTGCGCGAGGCGGTGCGGCTGGGCATGGTGCAGATCACGCCCGAGGGCCGCGTGATCCGCCCGCGCGTCGGGCAGGGCCTCTATCCGGATCTGCCCGCGACCGGCACCCTTACCTGATATTAGGTAGCCGACGTCCTATCGGCCGCCGGGGAAAAGGCGCATGATGCACCGGCAATGCTCCCCCCGGTGCGCCCACTTTTCTCTGTGCCCGTTCCACGGCTGCTTTCTGAACGCATCCAGTCGGTCCTGATTTCCCGGCTGGATACCACCGGGGGGTGGTTTGTTCCGGAATTGGCGGGCGGCGGGCACAGAGACCTCTTTCCCCTCCGGCTGGCCGGCGCCGCGGCGCTCCCCGGAACCCGGCCCGCCTGATCGGACGGCCGCCTCCCCCTTTGGCCCGGCGTTTCGCCGGACCAAATTGCAACCACCAAAACAATACCCAATGAACCAAGAAACCAGCTACCCAGCATCGGTGACCAAACGATATTTGGCCGCCTGTTTGGCCGCCTTGATTGGTCTGTCTGCCACGCCCCTCTGGGCGCAGACAGTCACCGTCACGGAGGTCGACGACGAGGAAGTGACCAAGCTCACCCCC
>JAHCAZ010000108.1 GCA_019634615.1 Opitutaceae bacterium | reverse complement strand
CGGCGCCTCGCGCACCCGCCATGTCGTGGAGGCGCGGTTCGAGGCGATCAGGCTGGTGCGCGCGGCGCGACCGGACCTGTCGCTGCCAGCGATCGGCCGGCTGTTCAACCGCGACCACACGACGATCCTGCATGCGCTGAAGCGGGCCGGCACGACGGTGCGGCCGCAGCCGCGGCGAGCCGATGGGCGGTATGGGGGCGAGGGATGAAGCGCGCACCCAGGCAGAAGGCGATGTCGATCGTGGCGCCAGACCTGCGCCGATATGTCGATGACACGCCCGGCGAAGGCTTCCTCGAATGGTGCGAGGCCACGGCCGAGAAGATGGTGGCGGCGAAGACGCCCGAGGAGCGCGCTGCAGCGCGTATCATGCGCGCCGTGGTGACCGCCATCATCGAAAGCGGAAACGCGGCGCAACGGCAGGATGGCGTTGGCCTGGAGACGGCCACTCTCTATGTGCCGCGCTGCGCCCTGTTCGGTGTCGTGACCGCGCTGATGTCGGTTTTCAGGTCCGATCTCCCGACGGCGGAGTTGAGGCGGATCGTCGTCGCCCAGCTCGACGATGTGCTGGCGATAATGGCCCCCGGCAAGACGATCGGGGGCAAGTGATGAGCCGGATCCTCGTTGCCTGCGAGTTTACCGGCACGGTGCGGCGCGCCTTCGCGGCCCGCGGCCACGATGCATGGTCGTGCGACCTGCTGCCGGCCGAGGATGGTTCGAACCGCCACCTCGTCTGCGATGTACGCGACATTCTCGACGACGGATGGGACATGCTGATCGTCGCGCATCCGCCCTGCACAAGGCTGTGCAATTCCGGCGTGCGCTGGCTGAAGGTGCCGCCTCCGGGTCGGACGCTCGAGGAAATGTGGGCCGAGCTGGAAGCCGGCGCGGCGCTGTTCTCCGACTGCTGGAACGCGCCGGTGCCGCGTGTCTGCATCGAGAATCCGATCATGCACGGCCATGCGCGCACGCGCATCCGCGCCTACCAGAAGCCGGCGCAGATCGTGCAGCCATGGTGGTTCGGCGAACCGCAGTTCAAGGCCACGGGCCTCTATCTGCGCGGCCTGCCGAAGCTTGTCGAAACGGATCGGCTGGTGCCGCCGTCGCGCGGCAGCGACGAGCACAAGGTGTGGTCGCGCGTGCATCGCATGTCGCGCTCGAAGGACCGCGGGCGCGAGCGCAGCCGCTTTTTCCCGGGCATCGCGTCGGCCATGGCCGACCAGTGGGGGCCGCTGCTTGAGGTGGAAACCCTACCGGCAGCGATTGCCGGTAGGTCGCATGCGGAAACGCTGCGGCGCGGCGACATCGGCTCAGACCAACCGGCAGTCGCTGCCGGTAGGATGGCACCGTGAGCGGCGAATCCTCGCGCGCGTGGTCGTGGCGGCATGCGTTCGCCTCGTCGGACCTGCCGGCGACGACGAAGGCGGTGCTGCACACGCTCGGCATGTTCATGAACGAACTTGGCGAGGGCTGCTATCCGTCCGTCTCGGATATCTGCCGGTACAGCGGCCTGGACAAGAAGACGGTGCTGAAACACCTCGCCTGCGCCCGCGACGCGGGATGGATCGCCATTGGCCAGCACGGCTATCGGGGCCAGAAATGGAAGCGGCAGGAATATGCCGCGCGCTGGCCGGCGCGCGATCTCGTCGCTTCCTGCCCGCCCGACGATGCGGAAAAAGGTGGTGGAACTGATACACCGCCTTCTGAAAAGGCGGTGGAGTTGGTTCCCGAAGGCGGTGGAATTGAGGGGTCGAAGGTGGTGGAACAGGTCCACCAGGATAAGACCAGTCCAGACACCACTCCAGTCAACTCTCCAGACGCGCGCGAGGGCGCGCCCGAGAGAGAGGAGGGCGGGAGAGGAGACGATCCGAAGAAATTCGAGAGCCGGGTGAAAGCGCTCGCCGCGAAGGT
>JAHCAZ010000107.1 GCA_019634615.1 Opitutaceae bacterium | reverse complement strand
TCGAGCTGCGGCCGCACCTGCTCGAGCACCGACTGGAACTGCGGCACGCCCCTCAGCTCGCGCTGGCCGAGGCGCTCGAGCACGCGGATGCCCGAGGACTCGTCGCGCTCGGCGAAGACCACGTCGAAACCGACCACGGCGACGCCGTACTTGTCGAACAGCTTGTCGAGCAGCAGCGCGAGCCGGTCACGGGGCCAGGGCCAGCGGCCCTCGCCGCCCTTTTCCTTCTCCTGCAGGCTTTTCTCGTCGATATCGAGGATCACCACCCGCGGATCCACGGTGTTCGGCATGGTCAGCCTCAGCCGCGTGTCGTAGACGATCGACTCGAGGTTCTCGAGGAAGGGAATGCGCAGCACATGGACGGCATGCGCCAGGAACACGGCGACAATCGCCATGCCGATGACTATGCGCGTCAGATTTTTTCTCACCCTGTCGTCCTAATGCCGCCCCGTCTTCGCAGGGACCGTGCCGCGCGCAGAAATCCGCGACCCTCCCGACCGTCCGCGCCCCCCTGTGCGGGCCCGACGGTCACGCGGTTACTTCTTCAGGAAAAACTCCATTTTCACGCCGGCCAGCTCGATGACGTCATGGTCGCGCAGGGGCTGCGCCTGGGCGTCGATCATCTTGCCGTTGACCACCGGAAACTTGGCGCCCTCCACATGGGTGATGAAATAGCCCTGCGGACGGCGCGTGATCACCGCGACCTGCAGCCCGGGCTTGCCCAGCGTGGTGAGGTTCTTCACCAGGTCGAGTTCCTTGCCGGCACTGGGCCCCGTCAGTATCTGTACGGCGGCAAGCGGCTGCGGGGTGGCGCCGGCCGCCGGGGCGGCAGCGGGTGCGACCGGTTTTGCCGGCGGAGGCACCGGGCGCGGCGTCGGCGGCGGGGTGGACGGCTTGGGCGGCGGAGCCGGCTCGTTGACCGGCTTGGCGGCGGCGGGCGCCGGCTTGGGCGGGGCGCGCAGGATCATCGTCTTCTCGAAATCCTCGCTCGCCGCATGGCCGGCCGCCGGGGCATCGGCGACGTACTTGAGCTTGTACTTGCCGATCTCGATCACGTCGTTGTTCTGCAGGATGTGCTTCTTGATCGGATTGCCGTTGACCAGGGTACCGTTGGTCGAGCCGAGGTCCTCAAGGAAGGAATCGTTGAGGATGGTCACGATGCAGGCATGCTCTCCGCTGACGGCCAGATTCTCGATCTGGATCTCGTTGGAGGGCTTGCGGCCGATCATGATCCGCTCCTTGTCGAGCGGCACCTCGCGGATCATCGAACCCTCGAGAGAAAGTATCAACTTCGCCATAGTAGTATCCTCGTTGCTTATCTGAACCAGGACTTCAGCCGGTCAACCAATCCCGCGCGGGCCGGAAACTCCTTCAGCACGCGCACCAGAATAACCGAAACATTGTCACGACCGCCATTGTCGTTCGCCTGCTGCACCAGCTGCTCGGCCGCCAGCGGCAGGTTGGCCTGCAGCGACCCCAGTGTGAGCTCCATGTCCTCGTCGGTCACCATGTCATTGAGCCCGTCCGAGCACAGCAGGTAGATGTCGCCCGGCTGCACCGGGTAGCTGTGAACCTCCGCCTCGACCTCGGGGTCGATGCCGACCGCCCGTGTGACGAGGTTCTTGTTCTGGGAATGGCGCGCCTGCTCCCGGGTGATCAGGCCGCTGTCGATCTGCTCCTGCAGCAGCGAATGGTCGCGGGTCACCTGCTCCAGGCGCCCTCCGCGGAAACGGTAGAGCCGGGAATCGCCGATATGCCCGACCACCAGGCTGTTGTCGTGCAGCAGCGCGACCACCAGCGTGGTGCCCATGCCCGCATATTGCGCCTGATTCTGGGACGCCTGGTAAATCGCATTATTGGCCCGGACCGCGTGCTCGCCGACCAGCCGCTCGGCCGCCGCGATGTCAAAACCCTCGCCGCGGGCTGCAAGCGCCTTCTTCAGCTCGGCGCTGATCATCGCCACCGCGATGCCGCTCGCCACCTCGCCGGCGTTGTATCCCCCCATGCCGTCGGCGAGCACCGCAATGCCCGC
>JAHCAZ010000106.1 GCA_019634615.1 Opitutaceae bacterium | reverse complement strand
CGAGCAGCATCAACCGGAGATGGGTCCAGCGCGGGGCGTCGTGACGCGTGACATAATCGCGGTAGTTGAGCACCGGACCCTCGGCGGCGCCGGGCTTGAGCATCACGGTGTGAAACGCGAGGCCCGGGCCCTGCGGTTGCAGCGGGATGCCGTGGGCGGTGGCGAGGGCGGTCAATCCGGCCATCAGGCGGCGGCCGAGCGCGTTGGTCGAGACGGGCAGGGTGTCGCCGCGCGCGATGACCTGATCGAGGCACCATTTGCTGGCCGCCAGGCAGAGCGGATTGGCGTTGAGCGTGCCGGCGTGAATGGATTCGCCCGAGGCGATCTTGGCCATTGCGGCCTGCGTGCCGCCGATCGCGGCAAACGGGGTGCCGCCGCCGATCGCCTTGCCGAAGATGGTGAGGTCGGGTTTGAAACCGTAGTAGCCCTGTGCGCAGGCCGCGCCAAAACGGAAGCCGGTGATGGTTTCGTCGGAAATCATCAGGATGCCGTCGCGATCGCAAAGCTCGCGGATGGTCGCCATCAATCCCTCGACGGGTTCGATGCAGCAGGTGTTGCAGAGCGCGGGCTCGAAGATGATTGCGGCGATCTGCCCCCGGTGGCGGTCGACGCAACGGCGCAGGTGGTCCGGGTCGTTCCAGCGGGCGACGACAAAGTGATCCGCGACCTCGGGAATGATGCCCTGGCTCGGATGCGTGCGCGGCAGCTCGTCGTCATCGGTCCACGTGGCGGGCGGATTGGCGAAACCGACCAGGCCTTCGTCACCCCAGCCGTGGTAGTGGCCTTCGAAACGCAAAACGAGCGGCCGGCCGGTGGTGGCGCGGGCGAGGCGGAACGCGGCCATGACGGCCTCGGTCGCGCAGTTGTTGAAGCGCACGCGCTCCACCGACGGCACCATCGATTGCAGGCGCTCGGCGACCTCGCATTCGAGCTCGGACTGTGCGGCCCAGTGCAGGCCGAGTTTCGCCTGCGCGGCGATGGCGTCGGCGAGGCCGGCCGGTGCGTGACCGTAGAGCAGCGCGCCCTGGCCGAGCTTGAAGTCGAGGTACTCATTGCCGTCGGCGTCCCAGATCCGCGCGCCGCGGCCGTGGGTGAAGTAGAGCGGCACAGGCGTCTCCAGCTTGCGGATCCCGCTGTTGACGCCGCCCGCGATGCTGCGCTGGGCGCGTTCGAAAAGAGCCTGTGATTTGGCGAACGTGTAGGACATGGCAAAAATGATCAGGCGCTGGCCGACGCGCGGTCGCGCGCCTGGAGCAGGGCGGCGACCAGCGCCTCGCGCTGCGGCCGGGAGGAGCGGTGGAGCGGCACGGCCACGCTGATGGCCGCCAGCGGCTCGCCGAGCCAGTCGAGCGGGATGGCGACGCAGCCCACGCCGGACACCGTCTCGCCCTCCTCGACCGCGTAGCCCCGCGCCCGCGTGGCCGCGAGCTCCTGCACCAGCCGCGTCCGGCGCGGCCCGCGCGGGGCCGCCTTGACCACCAGGCGCCGCTGCTGCTCGTCCGGCAGGTGGGCCACGATCGCCCGGCCGAGCGCCGTGGTGTGGAAGGGGTCGCGCGCGCCGGGCTTCACGATCCAGCGCAGCGCCTGGCTCGTCTCGAGCACGTGCACATAGCGCACGAAAAGCCCCTCGAGGATGCCGAGGTTGACCGTCTCGTCGAAGTCCGCCTGCAAGCGCTCCATCAGCGGCCGGGCCTTGGCCCGCACGGCCTCATCGCGGCCGTACTCGCGCAGCGAGGCCAGCCGGCCCGAGAGCTGGTACGTGCCGCGGCGGTCCGACTGCCCCACGTAGCCCAGCTCGCGCAGGCTGCGCAGGATGCGGTGCACCGTCGGCTTGGGCAGCCGCGCCTCCGTCGCCAGCTCCGCCAGCGTGAGCTCGCGCCCGGTGCGCGCCAGCACCTCGAGGATGGAGAAGGCTTTGTCGAGGACCGCGATGCTCACGTTTTTGGTGTTGCCTTCATTTCACATTGTGAAACACGTGTTTCGTCAACCAAAATACCCCGTGCTCATCGACTGCCACAACCACCTCGGCGTTGATCTGTTTTTCTACCTGAACGGCTTTCACCCCTACGCCCAGGACCTGCCGACGCTGGTGACCGAGGGGCGCCACTGCGGGATCGACCGCTGGGTGGT
>JAHCAZ010000105.1 GCA_019634615.1 Opitutaceae bacterium | reverse complement strand
CTCGGGCCCTTGGGCAGGCGCAGGCGGTCGTAGACCCGCGTGAGGCCGCCGATCTCGCGGAGGGTGAAGGTGATCATGCCGCCGGTGGCATCGGCCCCGCGCGCGAGGCGGAGGTAGTTGGCCGCCCCGGCGGGATGGTGGGCCCAGTAAACCTCCTTCACGGCGGGATGCGCCGCGAGGAAGGCGGCGACCTTGGCCGTGCCGGCGTGGATCTTCGCCAGTACGGCATCGGTCTGCCCGATCTCCACCGCGAGGCGCGCGAGGTCGCGGGCATAGGGCGGCTCGGCGTGCGCCGCGATCCTCGTGCGCAGCGCGGCGGCGTCGGGGCCGGCGGGATTGACCGCGCAGAGACCGGCGAGGAGGTCGCCGTCGCTGGCCGTGTATTTCGTGAGGCTGCTGGTTACGACATCCGCGTGCGGCAGGACGTCGACGTTCCACACCGAGACGATCGAGGGATCGACGAGCAGCCGCGCGCCGTGCTGCCGGCAGAGGGCGGCGAGGGCGGGGAGGTCGGGTGTCTGGATGAGCGGATTGGTCGGCACCTCGGCGATGACGCCGGCGATCTTGGCGCCGTGGGCGGCGAAGATGCGGGCGAGGCCGTCGAGGTCGGCGACGTCGCGGATGTACACGTAGTCGGCCGGCGTCGCGGTGAACTTCTGCAGGATCGCGATCGTGTCGAGGTACAGCCAGCCGAGCTGCAGCCAGACCGTGCGGCCGCGTGCGGCCTGGATCTCGGCGACGGCCAGGAAGGCGGCCCAGATGGCGTTCATGCCGCTGTTCGCGAGGATGAGGTCGGCCGCGCCCGCCGTCGGCAGCACGCGGCGCAGGTGGTGGTGCACTTCCGCCGCCGCGTCGCCGGCGAAGGTCTCCTCGGGATGGAGCGACGGGATGAGCCCCAGCGCCAGCAGGCGGTCCTCGGCCTCGCGGGCGGAGAGGAATCCGCCGCAGTTCTGGAGGTAGGTCTTCGCTGCGGCGAAGAGCGCGGGCGAGTCGGGGTGGGACACGCCGTGGATGCCCGCGGCGTGGAACGGCGCCGGGGGCACGGTCACACTGAGCGCGGACGCCACCCGGCCGAGGTGCACGACGAGGGCCGTGGCCATGCGCGCCGAGGACGTGAGCCAGAGCGTGCGGCCGGCGAGCTCGGGCGCCGCCCGGAAATGCTGCGCCAGCTGCAGGGAGAAGGGGTGCACCACGAAGCGCGGATACCCCGTGGTGAGTTGGCGGATGATCGCCGGGTCCTTCCGCTCGTAGCCGTGCACCGACTGCATGGTCGGCAGGCTGCAGGAGACGGCGTGCGGCGTGTCGGGAATGGGTCGGCCCAGCGGGATGTGATTGAAAACGGCCATGCGATTGACCGCGCAGCCTCGGCGAATGTCCGCCGGGAGGCAATCCGAAGCACGGTCATAGCCCGTCATTCGTTCTCTTTCTCGTAATCGTTCTCTTTCTCGACGTTTGCGGTCTCACGCGGAGGCGCGGAGGACGCGGAGGTGGAGGTACCACTGATGTACACTGATTTTCACTGAGATATCTGGAGTTCCATACCCGTCAGTGCCCGTTCTTAGGCCTAACCCGAGCTTTCCCTCCGCGTCCTCCGCGCCACCGCGTGAGCCTTCGAATGGCCGCCGATACGGAAAAAAGTTGGCACTGCGATGGCCAGACCGTGAGACTCCCCCGCGCATGAAACTCCTCTCGTGGAACGTCAACGGCGTGCGGGCCGCCCTGGGCAAGGGGCTGCTCGACTGGATGCAGGGCACCAAGGCCGACGTCATCTGCCTGCAGGAGGTCAAGGCGACGGCGGGCGACGTCCAGCACGTGACGTGGCCCAAGGGCTACGAGCTGGTCTGGAACGCCGCGGAGAAAAAGGGCTACAGCGGCACGGCGCTTTTCACCCGCCGCAAGCCCCACTCCGTGACATTGGGCATCGGCTCGCCGGACCACGATGCGGAGGGGCGGGCGATCACGGCCGAGTTCGACGACTGCTACGTCGTCGGCGTCTACGTGCCCAATGCGCAGCCGGAACTCGTACGCCTCGGTTTCCGGCAGGCCTGGGACCGCGCTTTGCTGGCCCACGCGCGCAAGCTCGAGAAGAAAAAGCCGGTGCTCTTCTGCGGCGACCTCAACGTCGCCCACGAGGAGATCGACCTGGCCCG
>JAHCAZ010000104.1 GCA_019634615.1 Opitutaceae bacterium | reverse complement strand
GGTCCGGCAGCCAGGTGAGCGCGTAGACCGCGCCCGCCTCGGCCGTCACGGCCCGCTCCGGGGCGGAACCGTCGGCCGGGATCACGTGGAGCTGCGGGCGCGAATCGACCATCGCCACGAAGGCGAGCCAGCGGCCGTCGGGGCTCCAGTGGACGCGGGCGCAGGGGCCGGAGAGTTGGGTCAGCTGGCGTCGGTTGCCGGTCGCGAGATCGATCACGCAGACCTGCGCCGCGGCTGCCTCGTTGCCGGCCACGAAGGCAACCTGCCGACCGTCGGGGGAGATCGCCGGAAAATCGGTCGAGCCATGGGCATCCTCCGGCGAGAGTCGGAACTCGATCGCGAGCCCGCTCGCCAAGCGTCGCAATCCCGTCCCGTCAGGTGCGATCCGATACAGGCCGCCGTCGCGGCGGATGAAGACGATGACCTGGCCGTCGGGCGTGAACTGCGGGGCGTAGCAATCCGGATGATCGGGCGTCAGGACACGCGGTTCGGCGTCCGGTCCGTCGAGAAGCATCAGTCGATAGCCCTGCGCGGGCCCGGAGCACACCACGCGGTCCGTGCCGGGTTGCGGGCAGGCCATGTAGAGGTAGCCGAATTGCGGCGCGAGTACCCGCGCGCCGGAGCCGTCGGCCGCGGCTCGCACGGTCCGGCCGGTGGTGCCGTCGTGCACCGTGTAGGTGAGGTGCGCGCCATCGGCGGACAAGCAGGCGCCAAACGCGCTCTGCCCTGCCCCCTCGAGTCCGGCGGCGGGGCCGATGACTGTCGCCGCGGAACCGTCCGGCCGGGCCCGCCAGATCGTCCAGCGCCCGGCGGATTCGCTCTGCCAATAGAGCCATTGTCCATCAGGGCTTCCGAGTGGATGCCCGGCCCGTTCGCCGGCGGCAGCGATCGCGCGTCGGTCTGTCCCGTCCGGCCGCACGCTCCACAGCGTGCTGCGCACGGGCGTGCGCTCCACCCCACCCGGCACGTCGCGCGACCGGTAGGTGCCCTCCCACTCGCGCAGCTCGAGGACGATGCGGCCGGTCGGTGCGGCGCGCAGGACCGAGGTGAGGGCAGTCATAAGGATCAGGCAGAAAGCGGGGCGGAGGAGATTCACGCAGGGGTCGGCACCGAAACTACGCGCCGCCAGGGAGCATTGGACAGCCGAAATCCGGCTACGCTGCCTGCGGTTCTTGCCAGATCCGCGCTTGCGCTCGGGCGGACTTGGCATAAAGGTTGAATCAACCTTTATGCCCAACCAGCTTGCCCAGACCAAACGCCGGCAGAGTCTCGCGGAACACGCCGCGGTGTTGGCGGCGCTTGCGCAGGTTGCCCGGACCGAGCGCACGACGGTGATGGCCTTGCTCCGGGAGGCGGCGCGGGCGGCGGTGCGCCAACGGACCGCCAATCCGACCCAGGCGCAGGCGTTGCGCAAAGTGGTGTGGGATCTGGCGCCACGGACACCGGCAAGGTTCAAGACCGCGGCGCAACTCGCCCGTTTCAAGCGGGCCCAGCGCGAGTTCGACACGGTGGTGCTCGATCTCCAACTCGCGGCACCGGCCGAGATCCAAGCACGCAACTCCCTCGTGCCGCGTCGCAGCGCGGTGCGGTTGGTGAACTTCGACCAGGATCATGGCGCCGTCGTCTGAGACCAACCCCCGGCCACCGGAGGATTTCGCCCGGATGCTGGCGGCGCCCGAGCCGCTCCTGTTGGTCGGAGGCCAGGCGGTGAACCTCTGGGCGCTCTACTACGAGGATCGGGTCCGCGACCTTGCTCCGTTCGTGTCACGAGACACCGACGTGCTCGGGGACCGCGCGACTCTGGAGCTCCTCGGCAAGCTGGCCGGAGCGCGGCCGCAATATTTCCCGCTCAAACCGCCCTCGAACGAGGTTGGCGTCGTCATCGCGCACGACGCCGAGGGCGAGCCGCTGCTCATCGAGGTGCTGCGTTACGTTCGGGGTGCGAGCAATGAGGAAATCCGGGAAACGACCTACCGGTTCGCCTTGGGCGAGCCAGCCGTCCAAGTAAAGGCGCCCGGTCCAATCGCCCTCTTGCAGGCCAAGGTCGCAAACCTTGCCGAGATCAAGCAGACGGGCCGTCAGGATGGCCGGCATGTCGTCATTCTGGCCCGGATCATGCCGGCGTACCTGGAGGATCTCTGCACCTCCGCCACCGCCGGTCGGATGGACGAGCGCAAACTCCTGAAACTGCTGGAGAAACTGCTCGCGATCATCACCTCACCAACTGGTCGCAAGACGTGGTCAGACCTGCGGCTCGACCCCTGGGCACTTTTCGACGGACTCAGGCCCGACGCGTTGCCGCGCCTGCAGTCATTCCTTTCCCAACGCCTGCCCCGCGCATTGCCTCGAGGGTAGCGTGGGGCGC
>JAHCAZ010000103.1 GCA_019634615.1 Opitutaceae bacterium | reverse complement strand
GTTGCGGCGGCGCAGGGCGTGCGTGCGCCAGCGCACGAGGCCGAAGACCATGCCGCCGAACGCCAGGGCGTGCAGGGGCCAGGCCCAGGGGCGCAGCCACCAGGGCCACGGGCGCACGATGGTGAAGGCGGTCTCGGTGCGGAGCCCGTTGCGCTCGGCCTGGAGGGTGACGGGCGTCTCCCCCCAGCCGACCGGCAGCGAGAAATCGGCGCCGGCGCGCAGGGTTTCCCAGGTGCCGTCGGCCTTGCCGAGGCGGAGGAAGGTGGCCGGGGCGGGCGCGAGCTCGAGGGTGCGGGGGCGGACGCTGACCCGATCGGCGTCGGCGGCGGGCAGCTCGACCCGGCCCGCGCGGACGGGGGCGGACCAGGCCCAGGCGGCGGCCGGCGGCTGGGAGCGGGCGAGGGGGAGGCGCGCGCGGATCACGCCGCGGGGGCCGGCGGCGAAGAGGAAGTCGGCGTTGGCGGCGATCTTCTCGGCGCCGATCTCGGCGAGGCCGGGGATTTCGAGGGGCACCCAGGTGTCGCCCTCGAGGAGCCCGACGACGGGATCGCGGTCGGGCCGCGTGACGAGGACGGCGAGGCGGTCCTGCACGAAGGCGGCGTCGCGGGGGTTGCCCCAGGTGATGCGGCCGAGCGTGCTGGCGTCGGAATCGAGGATCGCGCCGTCCCAGAAGAGGAGGACGGCCTTGCCCGGGCGCACGGTGCGGGCGGTGGCGCGGCCGGCGCCGAGCTGGCCGGCGATGGTGCCGTCGGTTTCGACGACCTGCACGCCCTGCGTGGCGGTGCCGACGAGGAACCGGCGCCCGTCGGTGGCCAGCGACCCGGCAATCGCCGGGATCGCCGTGAACCGGCTCGCCCCGGCGCGATCGAGGAACGTCAGCCCCTGGTCTTGCGCGACCGCCGCCGTGTCGCCGACGACGGCAAGGCCGTTGACGTAGCGGGTGAGCAGGGAGGTCTGGTGCGCGCGAAACTGCAGCCGGGTTCCCTGGACCCGGGCGCCATCCGATTCCGGCCATTGAACGGACGAATCACCTGTAGTGCCGCTGAAGAGGGCGCTGACGCCGACCGATGTCACCAAACTGGGGGCGGTGTTGTCGTCGGCCACGAGACCAAGGACCGACTTTCCCTCGACGCCTTGAAATTCGATTCGAGCTGGATCCGCTATCGCATACAGACCGTTGGTGGTGCCGATCAGGAACGAGTCAGTCAGCCGGTACGAAAAATAGGTGCCGCCAAATTTCTGGATAGACCAGGCAACGTTGCCCGAGTCGCGATCGATGGCGTCGAGCCCGTTGCTAAAGGTAGGAACGACGATCCACGGACCGGCTTCGATGACTCCAATCGCGCCGTGCCGGAGCAGCATCTTGCTGACGTTTCCGGGTATGACGGGCTGATTCCGGAGATCGCGAACGCCCTGGCTGGTGAAGAGCAGATCCCCGGTAGAAGCCAAGAGTTCTTGGCTTGAGAACTGTTCGAGCCGGGTTGCCGGCACCAATTGGCCTGCCGCCCACACCAAGGGCTGAGTGCCTAGGGCGCTTACGACGATTTCGCCGTTCACCACACAAAGGCGGTAGGGTCCCTTGGCCTCGGCGGCGGGTGACAGGATATGCTTCGTCGCGCCGTTCGGCTCAAGGCTCCAGACGCCTCCGCTCCCAGACAGAAGCCATCCTGTGCTGGTGGCGACTGCGCACAGGATCTCGGCCTCCAGTTGAGGGACGGGCGTGAGTTTCCCGCCGTCCAGAAAGGCGGCAAAACCATGTCCGGCGACGAGGACCCGATCGTGGGCTTCGTTGACGCAGCGGGTCACTTGCCCATTGGGGGTGGAGAGGATGTTCCACTCCCCTGATGGAATGCCGATCGCCACGCCACCTTCGAAGCCGACGGCCAAGTGACCGGATCCGAGTCTTTCGACCACCCAGACCGGTTTGCCGCGAGCAGCTGGCGGTAGCGGGATTTCGGTTACCAGCGGTTCAAATGCGAGGCTGCGCAGGGATATGAGAAATCCGAACGCAAGCCAAAAAAACACCCTATTTGAGGGGTAGCGGACCATCTGAAAAGGGGGTGTTTTTTGTCCGGTAATGCCTCTGTGGGCAACGCGATACTGAGGGGGTATGAAAAAGCTAACTTCCCTTGCAGCCCTTCTCGGCAGTGCGGTGGCGACACTGTTGCTGGCCGTCGGTTTCACTCAAGCGGCCCAAAAGATGGATCCGGTTTCGCAGAAATCGATCCCGATCTCGACCATGCAGACCGGCGATATCGCCGCGCTTCCCTGCGCGTCTTGTTCCGGCGATGACGATCCGCCGCCCCCGCCGCCGCCTGGTGGTGGTCTCACCGAGTCGGGCGACGACACTTACGTCGCCTGAAACGCCTGACCTGCCGT
>JAHCAZ010000102.1 GCA_019634615.1 Opitutaceae bacterium | reverse complement strand
GGCGGCCCGACGGGCGGTATGGGGGCGAGGCATGAACGCCTTCGCGCTCGACAACCGCATGACGGTGGTTCTGTTCGCCGGCATGGGCGGCGGCTGCGATGGTCTCGAGCAGGCCGGCTTCCACGTCCATGTCGCCATCAACCACGATCCCGTCGCCGTCGCCGTGCACAAGGCGCGCCACCCGCACACGAAGCACCTGACCTGTGACGTGTTCGAGGCCGATCCTCGCGTGGTCACCGGCGGGCGCGGGGTGCGGGCGCTGCACGCCTCGCCCGACTGCACGCACTTCTCGGTCGCCAAGGGCTCCAAGCCGGTCAGCAAACGGCGCCGCTCGCTCGCCTGGGTGGTCTGCCGCTGGATGGGCACGGTGCGGCCCGAGGTCGTCACCATGGAGAACGTGCAGGAGATTACGACCTGGGGTCCGCTGATCGCCAAGCGCGACCCGGCGACAGGGCGCGCGATGCGGCTCGACGGCACGGTGGCGGCGAAGGGCGAGCGCATCCCGCTCGCCGAACAGTGGCTGGTGCCCGACCCCCGCTACAAGGGGAGGATCTGGCGCGCCTGGCTGCGCCACGTCGAGGGGCTCAGCTACCGGTTCGAGCATCGCGTCATCGTGTGCGCGGACCATGGCATACCGACCATCCGCAAGCGCTTCTTCGGTATCGCGCGCGCCGACGGCGGCGACATCGAGTGGCCTGAGCGCACGCACGCGCCGCGCAAGGACGCCAAGCGGCTCGGGTTGAAAGCATGGGTCGGCGCACACACCATCATCGACTGGTCGCTGCCGGTGAAGTCGATCTTCGGCCGCAAGAAGCCGCTGGCCGAGGCGACGCTGCGGCGCACCGCTCGCGGCGTCATGCGCTATGTGGTGAACGCGGCCAAACCGTTCATCGTGCCGATCACCCATGCCGGCGATTCGCGCGTGCAGGATGCGGCCGAGCCGCTGCGGACGCTGACGACGGCTCACCGCGGCGAGATGGCCGTGGCGGTGCCTCACCTGTCCGTCATGCGCAATTCGCGGCAGCCGACCTATGCCGCCGACGAGCCGTCGCACGCCTTCACGGCCGGCGGCGCGAATCACGCGCTGGTGTCGGCCGCGCTGATCCGCACCGATCAGCACAGCGCGGCGGCACGCAACGGCGTGATGGACGCAGAAGAGCCGGTCAACACGCTGCACACCTCGTCGGGCCTCGCCGTCCTGGGAGCGACCATCGTGGGAGCTGGCGGCCGGGCCGCACAGACAGAGCCGCGCGACCTCGACGACCCGCTGACCACGACCTCGACGAAGGAGGACCGGGTGCTGGTCGCCGCGACGATGATCCAGGCCGGCTATGGCGAGCGGCCCGGCCAAGCCCCGCGCACGCTCGACATCGAGGAGCCGGCCGCGACGCAGGTCGCCGGCGGCAGCAAGGCGGCGATGGTGGCGGCCTTCCTCGCGCAGCACAACAACGACAGCCGGCGCATTGGCGGCGTGCATCCCGGCCGTGAGGCGGAAGAACCTGTTGCTGCTCTGACCGTCGCGCCGCAGGTCGGCGTCGTTGCCGCCGCTTTGGGCGACATGCACGGCACCCGCGCCGACGCCCGCGACGCGGCCGATCCTCTCGGCACGGTGGCGGCCTCCGGCAACCACGCGCATCTGATCCTCGCTTTCCTGCAGAAGTATTTCGGCACCGGCGGGCAGGACCAGGCGGCGCAGGATCCGTTGCACGCGCTGACGGCCAAGGCCCGCCACGGGCTGGTGACCGTGAAGGTGCGCGGGCAGGACTACGTGCTGACCGACATCGGCATGCGCATGCTGGAGCCGGAGGAAGGTGCTGCCGCTCACGGCTTCGCACCGGGCGCCCTGCCCGACGAGATCGAGATCGCCGGCCCCGATGGCGTCAAGCGGCGCAGACGGCTGACGAAGACCGAGAAATACCACCTCGTCGGCAACAGCGTACCGCCGGAAATGATCCGACTGCTTGCGAGCCTCAACGTGCGGTGGGAGCTGGCGATGGAGGCGGCGGAGTGAGCTGGAAGGCATCAGCCTGGGCGAAGGAACAGCGGCTCGGCTCGCCGGCGGCGAAGTCGATCCTGATGTGCCTTGCCGATTCCGCCGACGCCGACACCGCGGCCTGCTGGCCCTCGCAGGCCCGGCTGGCGGAGGACGCGGAAGTCTCCGAGCGCACGGCGCGCGAATGGCTGCAGCGGCTTGAGGAGTGGGGCCTGATCGAGCGTCAGCGGCGCAACCGGGCCAGCGGCGCGCGTGCCTCCGACATGATCGTGCTGAAGCTCGAATTGCGCATCACGGACGGCGCGGAACGCTGCCGCGCGATCAAGGAAAACGGCGACGAGCCGAATGCGGACGATGTGGGGTCGAGCCAGGCGTCCGAACCCGTCCTGAACCAGAC
>JAHCAZ010000101.1 GCA_019634615.1 Opitutaceae bacterium | reverse complement strand
CTGCAGGCCGCGCTCAGCCTGCCGACCCCGCCGCGGCACATGGAGTGCTTCGACATCTCGCACATCTCGGGCACCTACGTCGTCGCCTCGATGGTGCACTTCACCGACGGCCGGCCCGACAAGGACCACTACCGGCGTTTCCAGATCAAGAGCTTCATCGGCAACGACGACTTCCGCGCCATGGAGGAGGTCGTCGGCCGCCGCTACCGCCGCCTCACCGAGGAGGGCGGCCTCCTGCCCGACCTCGTCGTCATCGACGGCGGCCGCGGCCAGATCGCCGCCGCGCTGAAGGTCTTCGTCGCCCTCGGCGCCGAGCCGCCGGCCCTCATCGGCCTCGCGAAGCAGCACGAGACCATCATCTTCCCCGACCAGCGTGCGCCGCTCAACCTGCCGCTGAGCCACCCCGGGCTGAATCTCCTCCAGCGCCTGCGCGACGAGGCCCACCGCTTCGCCAACACCTACAACGCCGACCTGCGCTCGCGCAAACTGCGGGAGTCCATCCTCGACGACTTCGCCGGCCTCGGCCCGACCCGCCGCGCCGCCCTGCTCGGCCACTTCGGCAGCCTCGACCGCCTGCGCGCCGCGAACATCGAGCAATTGCAGGAAGTCGACGGCATCGGCCCCAAGCTCGCGGCCGAGCTGCATGCCTTCCTGCACCGGGCGTAGGATGAAACAGGGGAACGCTGATCTCCGCTGATCTTCGCTGATGGGTAACCCGAACCTTGAAACCACTTATGAACACTCATGGGCACTGAAATATTCGGAATCGGGCATTCTGGATGGTTCAGTGTTCATCAGTGAGCATAAGTGGTTTCCCCATCAGCGAAGATCAACGCGGATCAGCGTTCCCGTTTCTTCAGCGCTCGCCACGGTCGGGGGTTCCCTGCAATCCTTCCGCTCCTGCAAGCCATGCGCTCCCTGTTCCTCCTTGCCCTGCTGCTCTGCATTTCTGCCGCCGGCGCGCGCGCCGATGTCACGCTGGCGTCGCCGTTCCAGGACCACGCCGTCCTGCAGCGCGACAAGCCCCTGCCCGTCTGGGGCCGCGCCGCGCCCGGGGAGAAGGTGACCGTCGAGTTCCTCGGCCAGAAGGTCGGGACCACGACGGGCGCCGACGGCCGCTGGATCGTTTATCTCGAACCCGTCCCCGCGGTCGCCGCGCCGACGACCCTCACGGTCACGGGGCAAAACGCCGTCACCCTGCAGGACATCCTCGTCGGCGAAGTCTGGCTCGCCTCGGGCCAGTCCAACATGGAGTGGTCGGTCGAGCGCTCGAACGACGCGGTCGCCGAGATCGCCGCGGCCAACTTCCCGCTCATCCGCGAGTTCAACGCGACCAATACCGTCTCCGACCAGCCCGCCGACACCGTCGCCGGCGACTGGCAGGTCTGCTCCCCCGCAACGGCCGGCCGCCTCAGCGCAGTCGCCTATTATTTCGCCCGCGACCTGCACCGGAAGCTTGGCGTGCCCGTCGGCATCCTCAACGCCACCTGGGGCGGCACCCCGGTCGAGTCGTGGACCGACCTCGTCACGTTGAAGGCCACCACGGCCTGGCCCGCGATCGACGCCCGCTGGCAGAAGGCGGTCGCCGAGCACCCGGAGCGCGTGGCCAACTACCCGGCGGAGCGCGCCGCCTGGCAGGAGGCCGCGGAAAAGGCCAAGGCCACCAAGACCCCGATCACCGTGCCCTGGCCGCGCTCCCCCGCCGGTCCCGGCACGCCCTACGCGATCAGCGGCCTCTACAACGCGATGATCGCCCCGCTCCAGCCCTACGCCCTGCGCGGCGCGATCTGGTACCAGGGCGAGTCGAACTGGCAGCGCGCCGACGAGTACGGCGAAGTCTTCTCCGCGATGATCCGCGCCTGGCGCGCGCAGTGGAACCAGGGCGACTTCCCCTTCTACTTCGTCCAGTTGGCCAACTTCATCGTGAAGGACGACCCGTCCGGCCGCGGCTGGGCGCAGCTCCGTGAGGCGCAGACGAAGGCGCTTGCCCTGCCCAACACCGGCATGGCCGTGACCATCGACATCGGCGACCCCAACGACATCCACCCGCGCAACAAGCAGGAGGTCGGCCGCCGCCTCGCGCTCCTCGCCAAGGCCAAGGTGTACGACATCCCGGTCGACTGGAGCGGCCCGGTGTTCGTCGGCGCCACGCGCGAGGGTGCCGCCCTGCGGGTGAAGTTCACCCGGGTCGACGACAGCCTCACCGCCGGCGGCAAGCCCCTGCAGGCCTTCGAGGTCGCCGGCCTCGACCGCAAGTTCTATCCCGCCACCGCCCGCATCGAGCGCGGCACCGTCGTCGTCTCGGCCCCCGAGGTCCCCGAGCCCGTCGCCGTGCGCTACGCCTGGAGCAACAACCCGGACGCCAACCTCTTCAACGGCACCGGCCTGCCCGCGGA
>JAHCAZ010000100.1 GCA_019634615.1 Opitutaceae bacterium | reverse complement strand
CGATGCCATCCGGCAATCCGTCGCCGCCGGCCTCAACGTCCGCACCAACTTCACGCCGCCAGCCGATTACCTCGTTCCCCTTCGCGAGCTGGTGCGCACCGGCGCCCTCGCCGCTGAGGTGATCGATGTACGCGTGCGCGACGTCCTCCGCGTGAAGTTCCGCCTCGGGCTCTTCGACCAGCCCTACCGCGACCCCGCCGCCGCGAGGGGCACCGTTCGCAGCCCCGCCCATCTCGCCGTCGCCGCGCAGGCGGCCCGCGAATCCATCGTGCTCCTCAAAAACGAGAAGCAGGCGCTGCCCCTCGACCGTGCGAAGCTGCGCACCGTGCTGGTCGCCGGTCCGCTGGCCGACGACCCGCACGGTTGGTGGTCGCGCTATGGTGCCCAGCGCCTGAACTTCGTCACTCCGCTCGCCGGGCTCCGCGCCGCCCTCGGACCCGACGCCGCAGTGCGCTACGCCCAGGGCGTTGCCGCCAAGGACGCGGCTTGGCCCGAGAGCGACGTGCTGAAGCCAACGATGCCGGACGAGGTGCGGGCCGGTATCGCCGCCGCCGCGGCCGCGGCCGAGGGCGTGGACGTCATCATTGCCGTCCTCGGCGAGACCGACGAACTCTGCCGCGAATCCGCCAGTCGCATCAGCCTCGATCTTCCCGGCTACCAGCAGGATCTCCTCGAGGCCCTGCACGCCACGGGCAAGCCGCTCGTACTCGTGCTCAGCCACGGCCGCGCCCTCGGGGTCAACTGGGCGGCGCGCCACGTCGACGCCATCGTGGACCTCTGGTTCCCGGGCGAGGCCGGCGGCACGGCGCTCGCCGAGGTGTTGCTTGGCGACTACAACCCGGCCGGTCGCCTGCCGGTCACGGTCCCGCGCAACGTGGGTCAGATCCCGCTCAACTTCCCCGCACGCCCCGGCTCGCAGGCTCAAGATTACGGGCAGGTCACCGGCCCGCTCCTCGCCTTCGGCCACGGGCTCAGCTACACGACGTTTACCCACGCGAACCTGCGGATCACGCCGGAACGCCTTCCAGCCAGCGTCGACGTCACGGTGACCTGCGACGTCACAAACACCGGCGCACGCGCCGGCGACGAGGTCGTGCAGCTCTATCTCCGCGACGACTACAGCTCGGTCGTCACCTTCGACCAGGTCCTGCGCGCCTTCGCGCGGGTGCATCTCGCGCCGGGTGAGACGCGTGCCGTGACGTTCACGCTCAAGCCCGCCGACCTCGCGCTGTTCGACGCACGCCAGACGTGGACGGTCGAGCCCGGACGCTTCACCGTCTGGATCGGCGCCTCGTCCACCGATCTTCGCCTGCAAGGCACCTTCACGGTCACGGACGCCGCCGGCAATGCGCCCGAGGAAGCGCCGGTGCCTTCACGCTCGGTCGACCCACGGTGACCCCCATGGCGCCGGTCCGCTCCCAAGCTGCTGTCATCCTTGCCTCCTTGTTCCTCGTTCTCCCTACCCGTGCCACCTCTGCCATGAGCCTCACCCTCACGCCGCCGCCACCCCCACACACCACTGGTTTCGCCATGGGTACCTCGCAGGCGCCGGACGGCTCCACGCTCACCCTCGATTCGCGGAGCCTCATCCTCAACGGACGCCGGTGGACGCCTGTCATGGGCGAGTTTCATTTTGCGCGCTATCCCGCCGCAGAGTGGCGGGCCGAACTCGCGAAGATGAAGGCCGGCGGCGTGGACACCGTGGCGACCTATGTCTTCTGGATTCACCATGAGGAGGTCGAGGGCGCGTGGAATTGGAGCGGGGATCGCGACCTGCGGGCCTTTGTCCGCGCGGCCGCCAACGCCGGGTTGAAGGTGATCGTGCGTGCCGGCCCGTGGTGCCATGGCGAAGTACGCAACGGTGGTCTGCCCGACTGGATCGTCGCCCGACCGGGACCGCGCAGCGACGATCCCGCCTACCTGACCTCCGTCGAAAAACTCTACCGCCAGATCGCCGCGCAGGTTTCCGGCCTGCTCTGGAAGGACGGCGGCCCGATCGTCGGCCTGCAGTTGGAGAACGAGTACGACGGCCCGGCCGAGCACCTGCTGAAGCTGAAGCGCCTCGCGCGGGAGGCCGGACTCGACGTGCCGTTGTACACGCGCACCGGCTGGCCGGCGCTGACGACGCCGATGCCGTTCGGCGAGATCGTGCCGCTGTACGGCGTGTATGCCGAGGGTTTCTGGGACCGCGAACTCACCGCGATGCCGGGCAACTACTGGGCGGGGTTCCATTTCTCGGCGCTCCGCACCGACGCCAACATCGCCAACGAGGCCCTCGGGCGGCGCGACGTGCAGGACGAACCGGATGTCGCGAAGTATCCCTACCTGACCTGCGAGATCGGCGGCGGCATGATGAGCAGCTATCACCGCCGCATCCGCGTCGACCCGCGCGACATCGAGGCCGTGACGCTG
>JAHCAZ010000010.1 GCA_019634615.1 Opitutaceae bacterium | reverse complement strand
ACAAGCTGCCGCCGGCCGTGAACCTGATCGGCGTCGCCCACTACCTCGAGGCCCTCGAGTGGCAGAAGGAGATCGTCAAGGTCCACACGATCTTCGGCGGCAAGAACCCGCACCCGAACTACCTCGTCGGCGGCGTCCCCTGCGCCATCAACATCGAGGAGGCCAACGCCCTCAACGCCGAGCGTCTCGCGATGGTCGGCCGCCTCCTCGAGGAGGCCAAGCGCTTCGTCGAGCAGGTCTACATCCCCGACCTCCTCGCCATCGCCCCGTCGTACCTCGACTGGACCGCGATCGGCGGCGGCGTGAAGAACTACCTCTGCTACGGCGACCTGCCGACCAACGGCTTCGCCGACATCGGCCGGTTCAAGTTCCCCCGCGGCATCGTCCTCGACCGCGACCTGTCCCGCGTGCACGAGGTCGACCCAAAGGATCCCGCCGGCATTCAGGAATTCATCGACCACTCCTGGTACGACTACCCCGGCGGCCAGGCCGGCCTGCACCCGTGGGACGGCCAGACGCACCTCAAGTACTCGGGCCCGAAGCCTCCGTACGAGCACCTCGACGTCGACGCCAAGTACTCCTGGCTCAAGACGCCGCGCTGGAAGGGCCACGCCATGGAGGTGGGCCCGCTCTCGCGCATGCTCGTCGGCTACGCCGCCGGCAACGCCGAGATCAAGGACGTCGTCACCGAGGCGCTCACCGCGCTCAAGGCCCCGCCGTCCGTCCTGTTCTCGACCCTCGGCCGCACCGCGGCCCGCGGCATCGAGACGAAGCTGATCGCCCGCTGGGCGCTGGAGTTCTACGGCCAGCTCCTCACCAACATCAAGAACGGCGACTCACGCACGTTCACGAAGGAGAAGTGGGAGCCCAAGACCTGGCCCGCCACGGCCAAGGGCGTCGGCCCGACCGAGGCCCCCCGCGGCGCGCTCGCGCACTGGATCGTGATCGAGAACCAGAAGATCGCGAACTACCAGCTCGTCGTCCCGAGCACGTGGAACGCCTCGCCCCGCGACGCCAAGGGCGAGCGCTCGCCCTACGAGGCCTCCCTCGTCGGCACGCCGGTGCATGATCCGAAGATCCCGCTCGAGATCATCCGCACGATCCACTCCTTCGACCCCTGCCTCGCCTGCGCCGTCCACCTCTACGACGACAAGGGCGTGAAGCTGCAGGAGGTCGAGACGTCCCCCACCGTCTGAAAGGAGGCGACCATGCACGCCACCGCATCCCCCGCCGGCGCCCCCGGCTTCCAGCGCGTCTACGTCTGGGAGCTCCCGGTCCGCTTCTACCACTGGCTGAACGCCCTCTGCATCCTCGTCCTCACGATCACGGGCTTCATCATCGCCAACCCGCCCGCGATCAACACGGCGAGCGAGGCGTCGTTCAGCTACTGGTTCGGCACGACCCGGTTCATCCACTTCGTGACGGCCTACGTCTTCGTCTTCAACTTCGCGTTCCGCATCTACTGGGGCTTCGTCGGCAACCAGTACGCCGACTGGAAGAACTTCCTGCCGCTGCGGCTCGCGCAGTTCCGCGAGGTCGTGTCCGTCCTCAAGGTGGACATCCTCCAGTCGTCCAACCGCCCGCTCCTCGCGGTCGGCCACAACGCCCTGGCCTACCTCACGTACTTCGTGATGTTCCTCGTCTTCCTGTTCCAGGTGGCGAGCGGCTTCGCGATGTACGCCAACATGAGCGACGCGTGGTTCCCGCAGCTGTTCACCTGGATGACGCCGCTCTTCGGCGGCGACGCCGGGCTGCACTTCTGGCACCACCTCGCGACCTGGTTCTTCATCCTGTTCACGCTGATCCACGTCTACCTGGTCTTCTACCATGACTACGTGGAGGGCCACGGCGTCCTCTCGTCGATGGCCGGCGGGTGGAAGTTCCTCCCGGCGAGCGCCCTCAAGCACGCCGACGGCCGGTCGTGGTTCGGATCGGCGCGGGCGAAGGACGACTCCGCGGGGCCCGTGATATGATCCAGGCGACCGACCTCGATCTCGTCGGCGGCACCGGCTCCATCGCCGAGACGGACCGGTGCCAGGTGCTCGTCATCGGCGTCGGCAACATCCTCATGGGCGACGAGGGCGTGGGCATCCACGTCCTCCGCACCCTCGAGACCGAGGCGCTCCCGCCCAAGGTGCAGCTGCTCGACGGCGGCACGGGCGGGATCAACCTCCTCGAGTCGATCGCCCGGGCACCGGCGGTCGTGATGATCGACGCGACCCGCGACGGCCAACCGGCCGGCACGGTCACGCTCGTGCGGCCGGCCTGCGTGGCGAACATCCCGCTCGGCCTCTCCGCCCACGACTTCGGCCTGCGCGACCTTTTCGCCGCGGCGGCGCTCCTCGGCCAGTTCCCGGAGATCCACCTCTTCACGATCTCGGTCGAGGAGGTGAACCCGATGAGCCTTGAGCTCTCGCCCGCAGTGGCCGCCGCGATCCCGGAGGTCGTTAACGCCGTCGTGGCGTTGACGCATCGACTGGCGGCGCCGGCGGGTGGGTTATAGGTCATGGGTCATAGGTAATGGGTCATAGGTCCATCACCCATCACCCATCACCCATCACCTATCACCCCTTCCCCCCATGTCCCCCGACCTTGCCCTCCTCACCGTCAACGCCGCGGCGATCGCGCTGATCCACACGGCGATCGGGCCGGATCATTACGTGCCGTTCATCGTCATGGCCAAGGCGCGGCGGTGGTCGGTCGCGAAGACGGCGTGGATCACGTTCGCGTGCGGGCTTGGGCACGTGCTGAGTTCCGTGCTCCTCGGGATGGTGGGCTATGCGATCGGGGCGAACCTGGAGCGGCTCGAGTGGATCGAGTCCTTCCGCGGCGAGATCGCGGCCTGGGCGCTCATCGTCTTCGGGGCGCTCTACGCGGCCTGGGGCCTGTGGCGGCTCAACCGCAAGGGGCCGGACGGGCACACGCATGACCACCTGATCCGGCTGCACGCCTCGGACCACGTGCACGACCCGCGCACGGGCGCCGAGGTGAGCCTCACGCCGTGGATCCTGTTCGCGATCTTCGTCTTCGGTCCCTGCGAGCCGCTGATCCCGCTCTTCATCTACCCCGCGGCCACGTCGGGCTGGGCCGGGGCGTGGCTCGTGGCGGTCACGTTCTCGGTGATCACGATTGCGACCATGCTCGCGATCGTCCTCGCGGCGAGCTTCGGCCTCGCCCGGCTCCCGACGGGCCGCCTCGCCCGCTACAGCCACGTCCTCGCCGGCGCGACGATCGCGCTGTCCGGCGGCGCCATTCAGGTGCTGGGACTCTGACCGCGCCCTACTCGAACCGGTGCGCCTGCTTGCGCCCGGGCTTGGAATCGTCGCGGCTTTCCTTCTGCTGGTCCGAACGGTCGATCGTCTCGCTGTGACGCGGGGCGGGCGGCTCGGCCCGGGTGCGGTGACTGCGGGTCTCGGCCACGACCGGGCGGGCCGGCGGCGGGGTGAGGGGCGTCGACAACGACACGTTGCCCGACGTCGGCCCGGTCGGGACGATCGGGCTTGGGGTGGTGGAGGTGGGCCGGGGCGCCGATGTGCCGCCGCCGGGCCGGCGGTCGCCGCGGTCATGCGGCCGGCGGTGATCGTCGTCGCGGTTCGTGATCCGCGGCCGCGGCTGCGGATGGGTGCGCTCGCCCGGGCGGGGGTCCGGCCGGGAATCGTAACGCGGGCGCGGCGGCGTCCCAGCGTAATTCGGCGCGTGGTAACCGCCGGGGGGCAGCTGGTCGGTGTAATGCGTGCGCCGGTGCGGCTTCCCGGGCTTCCAGTCGCGCCAGTTCCGCTCGCGGTCGATCTGGCGGTAATGGGGCCGGCTGCGCCAGTCGGGCCGGTGCGTCCACTCGGGCGGGCGGTGCACGACCCGCACGCGGTGGTGTCGCCAGTCGCAGTCGTAACTGAGCCACGTGCCGATGCCGTAGCCGATGCCGAAGGTGAGGAAGGGGCCCGCGTTCCAGTACTCGGAGACGTAGAGGTAATCGACGTTGTACCGCGGCACGTAGATCACGGTCGAGCGGGTGGGCACGATGCGGACCTCGCCCTCCTCGACGAGGACCGTCTGCTCGTCGGTGTCGGAGAGGAGCCCGCGCTGGCGGGCGCGGAGGCGCACGGCCTGGATTGCGTCCATGACCTCGACGGGTTGCACGATGAAGCAGTCGCCGAGGCGCTGGGTCCAGGCGAGGTTCTCATCGAGGTACTTGATGACCTCGGGGTAGCGGGCGAGGGCGCGCACGCTGTCCTCCCACGGTTGCGCGTCGAGCGTCGTGGGGTCGCCGCCCTGGTTCAGGAAGCGGGCGGCGAGAACGACGTCGGCGGTGCGCGTGGCGGCCGGCAGGATCAGGGCGACGAGCGCGTCGGGATACAGGGCGATCGGGCCGACCAGCGTCTCGATTTCCTCACGGGTCAGGCGTTCCGGCTCGGTGAACTCCGGGTCCACTGCCGGGTCCGCAAAGGCAAGGCACGCCATGCTCAGGCAGGCGACGAGCGGGGTTTTCATTGGGGGAGGGGGCTGGCGCTTGTGACGCCCGCGGGGGCGGGTTTGTTCCACGGATGTGGAGGGGGCCCGGATCGTTCTTTTTCTCGTTCTCGAAACCGGCCGAGAACGAGTACGAGTACGATTCAGTGCCCTACATCCCCAACGGGTACGCCGGCTCCGGCGGCTTCAGCTTGTACCGGGACTGCAGGTAGGCCACGAGGTCCACCAACTCCCTGACCGTCATGGTCTGGTTGTAGTCCGGCATGAGCGAGCGGCCGGCGGGATCGGTGTACTTGCCGCGGTAGGCGGGGTTGATGATGTGCTGCGGGTTGATGACCGACGTCACCAGCTGCCCGTAGGTGCGGACGCGGACGACCTCGCCGCCGAGCGGGACGGTGATCACGTCGGCCAGTTGGCCCTTCGGCAGGCTGTCGCCGGCGACCGAGTGGCACTGGTGGCAGTTGAGGCGGACGAAGGCCTCGCGCCCCGCGCCGACCTCGCCGTCCGGCAGGCGGAATCCGCTCGCCGATTTGGGGTCGGAGCAACCGGAGAGCAGCAGGCAGGCGGCGACCACCGCAGGCAGCAATTGGGCAGGAAGCATGACGGAGTTTTTCATGGGCTAATCCTCCTTTCCTTGTTGGAGAAAAACTACGCCACCGAATCACAGAAGGCAAACCCCATCCGTGGTTTAAGGGATGTATTAGCGTCAGGTGGAGCCAGCTTAAACCGGAACGATTCAGTTGAAACCGCCAAGGACGCGAAGAGGCGCGAAGCTCAATCCTTGGTTACAGGTAACGGAGCGGAATGCATCCTCTCCGAATCTCTGTTTCCTCTGTTACCTGTAAAATGGATCGGGGATTTCTTCGCGTTCCTTCGCGTCCTTCGCGGTTCAATTGCTTGGTTCCGGCTGAGAAATGAGTTTGGCGCGGCGGGGAAAGGCGCCCATTCCTGCGCCCATGCTTTCCCGCCGATCCCTCCTGTTGTTCCTGGCCGCGGCCTGCCTGCTGACTCCCGTCCTGCGCGGCGCCCCGGCGCTCGACTATTACCTGCCGGCGGGCACCGCCTATGACCCGAAGGTGCCGACGCCGGAGCAGTTCCTCGGCTGGCAGGTGGGCGAGTGGCACCTGCACAGCGAGCAGGTGGCGGCGTATCTCCAGGCCGTGGCCGCCGCCGCCCCGGAGCGCGTGAGGTTCGAGATCATGGGCCGCACCCACGAGCGCAAGCCCCTCGTCCTCCTCACCATCACCGCGCCCGAGCACCAGCGGGATCTCGAGAACATCCGGCGCGCGCACCTCGCCCTTTCCGACCCGGCGCAGCCGGCCCCGGCCGACCCCGGATCCATGCCCGTCGTGGTCAACCTTGGCTACAGCATCCACGGCAACGAGCCCAGCGGCGTGAACGCCATGGTGCTTGTCGCCTACCACCTGGCGGCGGCCCGCGGGCCCGCGGTCGAGGCGATGCTGCGCCAGGCGGTGATCCTCATCGAGGCCTACCGCAACCCGGACGGCGGCGACCGCGCCGCCCAGTGGTTCAACCAGCACCGTTCGCTCAGCGCGCCGTCGGCGGACCCCGCGGACCGCGAGCACAACGAGGCGTGGCCCCGCGGCCGCTACAACCACTACTGGTTCGACCCGAACCGCGACTGGCTGCCGCTCGTGCACCCCGAGGCGCAGGCGCGCGCCGAGCTGTTTCACCGCTGGCGCCCGCACCTGCTCACCGACCACCACGAGATGGGCTCGCACCAGACCTTCTTCTTCCAGCCCGGCGTGCCGAGCCGGAACAATCCCAGCGCCCCCGACCAGGTCGTCGCGCTCACGCACCGGGTCGCGGCGTTCCACCAGCAGGCCCTCGATCGGCGCGGGGTGTTCTATTTCAGCGAGCAGGCCTTCGACGACTTCTATCCCGGCAAGGGCTCCACCTACCCGGACCTCCACGGCACGATCGGCATCCTGTTCGAGCAGGCGAGCTCGCGGGGCCATGCGCAGGAGACGCCGAACGGCCGGCTGGATTTTCCCTTCACGATCCGCAACCAGGTGCTGACGTCCTTCAGCTCCCTCGAGGCGGCCATCGCCCTGCGGCCCGAGCTGCAGGCCCTCCAGCGCGACGTCGCCCGCGCGACCGCGGAGCTCGCCGCGCAGTCGAGGGTGCGGGCCTACGTCGTTGGCGACGATGGCGACCCGGCGCGCGCCTGGGCCTTCCGTGACCTGCTCGCCCGCCACCGCATCGAGGTGCGCCCGCTCGCGGCGGAGGTCACGGCCGGCGGCCACGCCTTCAAGCCCGGCGCCGCGTGGGTCGTCCGCGTGGACCAGCCCCAGTACCGCCTGCTGCACGAGATGTTCGTCGAGCGCACGGAGTTTCAGGACAATGCCTTCTACGACGTGTCGGCGTGGACCCTGCCGCACGCGTTCAACCTGCCCTTCGCCGCCCTGGAGCAGGCGCCCGCGGCGGGTGACGTGCCGGCCGGCGCCCCGGCGTTCCCGACGGGCGCGCTCGTCGGCGGGCACAGCGACTACGCCTATCTTTTCAACTGGGAGGGTTATTACGCGCCCCGGGCGCTCCGGCGCCTGCAGCAGGCCGGCATCATCGTGAAGGGATTGACGGGTGCACCCATCGAAATGGTGGCTGCCGACGGCACCCGGGCCCAGTTCGCCCCCGGTGCGATCCTCGTGCCGGTGGGCCTGCAGCCCGACAAGGCCGGGGCGATCCGCGAGGTCGTCGACCGCATCGTGCGCGAGGACGCCGTCACGGTGTACGGCTGCGCCACGGGGCTGACCCCGGCCGGCGTGGACCTGGGCAGCTCGTCGTTCGTGCCGCTGGCCCTGCCCAAGGTGGCGCTCATCGCGGGCGCGGGCGTGGAGCCGCAGGAGATCGGCGCCGCCTGGCACCTGCTCGACCAGCGCGTCGGGCTCGCGCCCACGCTCCTCGACGTGGCGCAGCTCGGCGGCGCCGACCTCGGCCGCTACACCGTCATCGTCTTCGGCAACGGCAATTACGCCGACACCGTCAGCGACGCCACCGTTGCCGCGCTCAAGGCCTGGGTGCGGCAGGGCGGCACGCTTGTCCTCTCGGGTCGGGCCGTGGCGTGGGCCGCGAAGAAGGAGCTGGCGGCGCTGGAGTTCAAGCCGGCCGAGGCCGCGCCGGCGCCGGAGGCCGCGCGCCAGCCCTACGGCGAAGCCGCCGAGCGCGAGGCCCTGAAGCGCGTGGCCGGCGCCATTTTGGCCGTGTCGGTCGATCCCACGCATCCCCTCGGCTTCGGTTTCACCCGCGGCCGGCTGGCGCTGTGCCGCACGCACACCCAGATCCTGCAGCGGGCGAAGTCGCCCTACGAGACGCCCGCCGTGTACGCCGCGGCGCCGCTCCTCAGCGGCTACGTGTCCGCGGCCAACCGGCAGGCCCTCGCCGGTTCCGCCGCGGCGGTGGCGCTCCCCGGCGGCCGGGGCGCGGTGGTCGCGCTCGCTGATGACACGAATTTCCGCGGCTTCTGGTACGGCGGCAACCGGCTGTTCCTCAACGCGATCTTCTTCGGCGGCGCCATCCGGCCCGTCGCGGCCGACGACGGCGATTGACCGCGCCCGCCGGTCCTGAGGAATTTCCCCGCGGCGATCACTGGGTAGCGCCCGCTCTTGCCCTCGCCGGGGTGGGCGCCATCGTGCCCGCCAAAAGTCATTCGGACCGCCGCCGGGTACCTGCCGGCGCCGGTCGGGAACACCACCACACCATGACCAGACCCTTGTTGATCCTGGCCGTCGCCGGCCTCCTTACCTTGCCCGCCACCAGCGGCCGAACGCAGACGGCCACCGGCGCCGAAACTCCCCGCAACCCCGCGACGAATGAGGTCGTGCAGCTCGAGGCCATGGCCGTCACGGGCTCGAACATCGCCGGCGTGGACACCGAGAAGACGCTGCCCGTCACCGTGATCACGGCCGACGACATCGCGGTCACCGGCGCCAGCACCATGGCCCAGCTGGTGGAGACCCTCACCGTCTCGACCAACGTGAGCATCAACGAGACCGCCACCGGCCCGAACGACGCCCGCGGCGATGTCTCGACCATCAACCTGCGCAACCTCGGTGCCGGCCGGACCCTCGTCCTGCTCAACGGGCGCCGCCTCTCCGCGTACGGCGTCACGCCCGGCACGCCGCCCGTGCAGTTCGTCAACGTCAACGCCATCCCCTTCGCCGCGGTCCAGCAGGTGGAGGTGCTGCGCGACGGCGCCTCGGCGGTCTATGGCTCCGACGCGATCGGCGGCGTCGTGAACACCATCCTCGGCCGCAACTACCAGCGCTTCGACGTGAGCGCCCGCCATGCGTTCGCGGCCGACGGCGGCAGCCCGCGTGAAACGACCGCCAACCTCGCCGGCGGCCGCAGCTTCAACGGCGGCCGTTCGCACCTCACGCTCGTGTACAGCTACTTTCACCGCGACCTCCTGATGGCGACCGAACGCGACTACGCCGCCAACGCCGACAAGCGCCCGCTCGTCGGGGCGCCGTTCAACACCAACAGCAATTTCAACAACCTGAACAGCTCCAGCCCCTACGGCCGCTTCACCGCGGTCACCGACACCGGTGCCTCGGTCGCGGTCCCCGGCATCACGGCGTCGAACGGCCAGTTCCACTACGACCCCGTCACGGGCGTGCGCACGGCCGGCGCCGGGCCCACCGGCTTCTACAACTCGCAGGCCGGCACGCAGCTGCTGCCCGCGATCACGCGGCACAATCTCTTCGGCGCCCTCGAGCACCGCCTCGCCGAGAACCTGACCGGGTTCGGCGAGTTCTCCTGGTACGAGTCGGAGTCCTCCGGCCTGTTCGACGCCTCGCCGATCTCCTCCGGCACCGACGGCGTCGTCGTCCCGAAGACGAACTACTACAACCCGGTCGGCGTGAACTCCGGCGTCGCCACGCCGCGCAACGTCCTCATCCGCAACTTCCGCGTGCCCGAGCTGGGGGCGCGGTCCTACGACACCGAGTCCGACAGCTACCGCCTGCTGGCCGGCCTCCGCGGCCAGGTGCCGGGCCGCGGCTGGACCTGGGAGACCGCCGCCCTGCACATGCGCGGCGAGACCTACCAGGTGAACCACGGCTACATCGCGCAGAGCCTCCTCGCCCAGCAGCTCGCGCTCAACACCCCGGCGGCCTACAATCCCTTCGCCCCGCCCGGCAACAACCCCGAGTCCGTCTGGCGCAACTTCGCCATCGACATCTGGGACCGCGGCATCGGCACGCTGACCTCCTTCGATGTCCGCGCCTCGGGCGAACTCTGCGACCTCCCCGGCGGCGCCCTCGCGCTGGCCGTCGGCGGCGAGCACCGCCGCGAGGCCATGCGGCAGCGCAACGACCCGTACGGTCTCGCCGACGACGTGATCGCACAGTCGGAGCAGATCGACGTCGACGCGTCGCGCAACGTCCAGGCGGTCTTCGCCGAGGTGCTCGTGCCGCTGGTCGGCCAGCCCAACCGGCGCCCGCTCCTCCATGCCCTCGAGCTGCGCCTGGCCGGCCGCCACGAGCGCTACACCAGGTTCTCCGCGACCAAGCCCGGGGCCGGCCTCTCCTGGCGCCCGGCCGGCTGGCTCCTGCTGCGCGCCTCGTACAACGAGGGCTTCCGCGCGCCGACGGTCGTCGAGCTGTACACGCCCGCCATCGGCCGCCGCAACACCGGCATCGTCGACCCGGCCCGGCCCGGCCAGCCCGACTCCGCGTCGAGCGTCTCCAAGCGCGTCGTCACCGGCGGCAACCCGGACCTGGCGCCGGAGAACTCCGAGTCGTGGAACTACGGCTTCGTGGCCGACGTGCCCGCGGTCACGGGGCTGTCCGTCGGCGCGGACTTCTACCGAATCCGGCAGTTCAACCAGATCGACAACTCCAGCGCCGTCGACGAATTGAACCTCGACGCGCAGCTCTGGGCCGCGGGCGGCGGCGCCAACCCGCGCGTGATCCGCGAGGCCCGCACCGCGGCCGACATCGCCGCCGGCATCCCCGGCGTGCTCGTCGAGGTGCTCGGCACCTACCAGAACCTCAGCCTGCGCGAGGTCGAGGGCACGGATGTCTTCGTGAACTACCGCACCCCGCGGACGGCGTTCGGCCGGTTCAAGTTCACCGGCACCGTGAGCTACACCTCCGTCCTGCGCAGCATCGACGCCAAGGGCAACGTGACCGAGCTCATCCGCAACAACGGCAATCCCCGCCTCAAGGCCTCCGCCGGCGTCTCCTGGTCCCACCGCCAATGGTCCGCCAGCGTGTTCCAGCTCGCCACCGGCGATTTCCTCGCGCCCACCGCGTACACCAGCGGCGGCGAGCGGTTCGTCGTCGGCGAATACTGGGTCACCAACGCGAGCCTCGGCTACGCCTTCCGCGACGGCCCGCTCGCGGGCCTCCGCGTGCGCGTGGGCGTCAACAACGTGTTCGACGAGCCGCCGCCGCTCTACCCGGTCAACTCGAGCGGCTACAGCCCGAGCTACCACGACCCGCGGGGACGGATGCCGTTCATCGAGGTGGCGCGTAAGTTCTGATCCCATCCGGCGATCCCCCTCCCATGCGCCGCGTCGTCACCCTCCTCGCGCTTGCGGTCGCCGCCGCCGTCGCCGCCGCGGCGCCTGTCCCAGTGCGGATCGAGCCTGTCACCGCGCCGCACGGCCTGGTCGTGGCCGGCCATCCGCAGGCGACGCAGATCGGCGTGGCGGTGCTCCAGGCCGGCGGCAACGCGGTCGACGCCGCGGTGGCGGTCTCGCTCGCGCTGGGCGTGGCCGAGCCGTACGGCTCCGGCCTCGGCGGCAAGCTGATGCTGCTCTACTTCGAGGCCGCCTCGGGTCGCACCTATGCGCTCGACGCGATGGATGCCGCGGGTGCGTCGCTCGACGTCGCGACGTACAAGCGCCGGCCGGAGGATGATCGCTATAATGGCTATTCCTCCGCGGCCATTCCCGGCCTCGCTGCCGGACTCTGGCTGGCGCACCAGAATTGGGGCGCACGGCCGTGGGCGGAAAATGTCGCGCCGGTCGTGCAACTGGCCCGCGACGGCTTCGCGGTGCTGCCCAAAACGAGGGTCTTCTTTGCCGAGAAGGAAGCGGTGCTCCGGCGCGGCGACGCCGAGATCGCCCGGCTCTACCTGCCCGAAGGTGCGCTGCCGGTCGTCGGCACGCGCCTGGCCAATGCTGATCTTGCCCGCACGCTCGAGCTCCTGGCCGCGCAAGGCCGCGATGGCATCTATCGTGGGCCGGTCGCCGCCGCGATGGTTGCCGCGGCGGAGAAGGGTGGTGGCGGCACCTTCACCCTGGCCGACCTCGCCGCGTACGAGGCCCGACTGACCGAGCCGATCGGCATCGACTTCCACGGCTACCGCCTGCTGTCCAGCCCACCGCCAACCAATGGGCCGCCACTCTTCCTCACGATGCTGAAGGTGCTGGAAGCGGATGCCTGGCAGGGCTCGCTGCGACAGGCGGCGAACCTCGATCGCCTCGGCCGCGTGTGGCGCGAAGTGCAGCCCCGGGTCCAGGCCGCGATCGCCGACGTGCCGGAAGCGGTGTTCAATTTCGAAAAGCTGGTCGCCCCTGATTCCATCGCGGAATTGCGGCGCCTCACGGCCGCGCCCGCCACGGCCGAGCCCAAGGTCGCCTGGTTCGACAACAGCGGCTGGTCGGAGAGCGCGGCGGCTGCCACCACCCACTTCGCCGTCGTCGATGCGCACGGCAATGTCGTCTGCGCCACGCAGTCGCTCAGCCTGCATTTCGGTGCGGGTGTCGTCGTGCCGGGCACGGGCATCATCCTGAACAACTCGATGAGCAACTTCGCCTACGGCCGCACCGCCAGCGTCAACCAGGCCGCCCCGGGCAAGCGCCCCCGCAGCACGATCGCGCCGACCCTCGTTCTCCGCGACGGCCGGCCGGTGCTCGCGATCGGCATCCCCGGCTCCGCCCGCATCCCGACCGCCCTGGCGCAGGTGCTGCTCGACCGGCTGGTGTTCAACCGCCCGCTGGCCGAGGCGATCGGCGATACGCGCTTCCACTTCAACCGCGACTGGCGGCGCAACGACGCCGAGAGCTTCGAGGCCGAGAGCTCGCTGCCCGAAGCCGAGGTCGCCGCCCTGCGAACCCTGGGTTGGCAGGTCGAATTGCCGGAGCCGGCGGGCACCGGGAAGAATTTCGGCGGCATCAACGCGATCGAACTCAACGCCGACGGCTCCCGCACGGGCTACGCCGATCCCCGCCGGACGAACGCCGCCGCGGGCTACTAGGCACGCTCCTGCCGACACGTCGGACCTTCTACGGGTAGTAGGGATCGATGGTTGACGATGCTCCCGATCGGTCCGCCGAATCGTGGTGCTTCTCGTTACGCCTTCCCTCCCCATGAGCCAGCAACCTTCGTCATCTTCGGCCGGCGGGCTCAGGATCGCCCCGTTCACGTTCGAGGTCACGCCCCCGCTGGGACACTCCTGCTGCGGCGGCTTCGTCAAATCGGTGGAGGTCATCGACGATGCGCTCGAAGCCGTGGGCGTTGTCCTGTTGGGCGCCGGCCAGCCAATCGTCCTTTGCGTCGTCGACTGGACGGGAGTCCTCAACGAGGCGCATGCCGTCTGGCGGATGGCGCTGGCTGAAGCCGCCGGGACGACCCCCGACCGGGTCGCCCTGCACTGCGTCCACCAGCACAATGCGCCCTTTGCGTGCTTCGAGGCCGAGCGCATCGTGTCGGCTCACGCCGACCTGCCCCACGTGGTGGACTTGGAGTATTTCCACCGCTGCGTTGCAAGGAGCCGCGCCGCGATCGCCCAGGCGCTGCCGCGGGCCCGGACGGTCACGCATGTGGGTTCAGGTCAGGGGAGGGTGGAGGGCGTGGCGTCGAACCGCCGGGTGTACCGCGATGCGACTGGCCAGGTGCTGGTCATGCGAGGCAGCGCCTGCCGGGATCCCCGGTTGATCGACCTGCCCGAAGGAACGATCGATCCGTTCTGCAAGACGGTCGTGTTTTTTGACGGGGCGCGGAAGGTCGCGGCACTGCACTACTACACCACGCACCCGATGAGCTATTATGGCGACGGCCGGGTCACAAGTGACTTTGCCGGGCTCGCCCGCAAGCGGCGGCAGCAGGAAGAGCCGGATTGTCTGCACCTCTATTTCACGGGCTGCGCCGGCAACATCGCGGCCGGGAAGTACAACGACGCCGCGCCGGAGCGGCGCCCGATTCTGACCCAGCGGATCTACGACGCCATGGTCGCCGGCGAAACCGCGCTTACCCGAGTCCCCGTGCCTGCGCTCGAGTGGAAGACGACGAACGTCCTGCCCCATGCGCGCCCGTCGCTGAACGCCGCCGCGCTGGCGCAAATGGTCGCGACGAAGACCCACTCCGTCCTGGACCGGAACCGCGCCGCCTTTTGGCTGGCCTGGCTGCACCGCCTGGAACAGCGGATGCCAATCACCATCAGCGCCCTGCACCTCGGCGACGTGAAGCTCCTGCATCTTCCGGGCGAGCCCTTCATCGAGTTCCAACTCCGCGCCCAGCAGATGCAGCCGGATGATTTTGTCTGCACGGCGGCCTACGGTGACGGTGGCCCTTGGTACGTCCCCGTGAAGGAGGAATGGCCCCATGGCGGCTATGAGGTGAGCGCCGCGCTGTGCGATCCGTCCTTTGACGACCAACTGACCGCCGCCATGCGGCAGGTTCTGTCCGACAAGTGATGCGGCAGGCCCGCCGCTGAATTCCCAATCCCCATGCGCCACCCCATTCTCCTCAACGAAGCCGAAGCGATCATCGAACCCTTCTGGGACGAGCGCCTGTCCCCGCTGGCGCGCTACACGCTGCGCAATCTGCGCGGTCCGGCCCTGTCGGCCTCGTCGCCGGCGGCGGCCGCGAAGGCCAGCACCGTCGGCGACAAGCCCGAGGCCCCGCCTGCCTTCGGCCCGCTGGCCGACGATCGCGTGCGGGCCAGCCAGTTCTGGTGCTTCGTGACGCTCGCCTGGGACCGCCCGGCCGGGACCCAACCCGCCGGCCAGCGCGAGCCGCTGCCCTTGCTGGCCTTCGAGCGCGACCTGCGCGTCGATCTCTCCGATTTCGACCGGTTGATCGTGCGGGCCGCATGCCCGAAACACGTGACCCTCACGTTGATTGCCACGGTGGATGGCGTGGAGCAGACGGTTTTTTCCGGAAAACCCGGCCGCAGCAGCGCGCACGAATTCGAGGGCCAGGTGCGCGGGACGACATTGGAGAAGCTCCGCCTCGAGGTGGCGTCCAGCAAGGATGGCATGGACGAGGTCTGGCTCTACTGGATCGGCTGCGCCCACACCCGGAAGCGCAAGGCCATGCTGGCGCGCAAGCCTCCCTTCACCGCCGACTGGGAAAACTGGCTCCTGCCCGAGGGGGCCGCGATCGACTACCGGCCGCGCCTTGGACTGTATTTCGACGGCACCGAACTGGAGGCGCTTCGCCGCAAGGCCTTGTCGCCGCTCTACCAGCCGCTGATGGACCAGCTTCGGGCGCAGGCGAAGGCCGCGATGGCCGACCCGCGCACGCCGGAATCGCAGGTGGGCACCTTTCTCGCTTCCGGCGACATCTGGGCGATCCAGTCACGCGAGCGCGATGCCAAGACCCGCTCGCTCCATATCGACGCCCCGGTCTGCGCCTTCGTCGGCCTCATTGACCGCGATCCGGCGGCGCTGCGTTTCGCCGCCCGCGTCGCCGTCGCCATCGCGCACACTCCCAACTGGGCCCCGCACTTCATGCAGAGTTTCCCGGGCTCCACCTGGGATACGCGTGCCTTTCCCGAGGCCCACGTCACGGCGGGCATCGCCCTCGCGCTCGACTGGGCCGGACCCTGGTTCACGCCGAACGGCGAACATCTCGTGCGGTATGCCATCGCGACCAAGGGCCTGCCGCGCATCCGCGAGGCGTTCCTGCAGTACGAGTACATGTGGAACTGCAACCAGCACCACATGATCGCGCTCGGTCGCATCCTGGGCCTGCTGGTGCTGCAACGGGCCTGGCCCCGGACGATGGCGGACATCGATGTCTTCGAGCGCGATCTGGCCGAGATCATGGACCGCTATATCCAGGACGACGGTTCGACCCACGAGGGCGTGGGCTACTGGTCCAACAGCTTCCGCGCCTCGCTGCCCGCCCTGTCCGCCCTGGCCCGCCTGCGCGGCAAGGAGCTGCGTTCGCTGGTGCCGGCGAAGCTGCACACGATGGACCGTTACATCGCGGCGCTCTTGTCCACGGCGGGCGAGGCCGGTTCCTACCTGCCCATTGCCGACACCGTGGGCGACGCCGTCGCGACGGACGCCGTCGGCATGCTTGCCGCCGCGCTCGACGCCCCGCTGTGGCAGGGCCTCATGGCCGATGCCCTGAAGCGCGGCAAGACGGTGAAGCGCGACTGGACCTTTGACGGCGTCTTCACGGTCATTCATGGGCCCGAGCGCTGCCCCGACGCCATCGTGGAACTGCCCGCGTTCACGAAGCTCGCCAAGGCCGGCATGGTCTCAAGCTTCCGCCGGCTCGACGGCGAGGGCGTCCGCCTCTTCCTGGTTGGCGCGATGGAAAACGCCGGGCACTGCCACCGCGACAAGGGTTCGTTCATGCTCGAAGCCGGCGGCGAGGCCTTCGCCCTCGACCGCGGTGCCGTGCCCTATGAGGACGCGGCCAACCTGCCCTTCATGAAGAGCGAGGCCGCCCACAACCTCGCGGTACCCGACGGCTGCGGGCAGGTGAATCCCTCGCCGCATGCCTCCGAGTGGATCGCGCAGGGCGACGGGGTCTCGCTCGAGGGCACGGTGGACACGGGCAAGACGTGGCTGGCGCCCGTGACGGGCTGCCGCCGCACGATCAAGTCACCCACGCCCGACCTCATCGAAATCACCGACGAGATCGAACTGGCTGAGCCGCGGGCCGTTTCCTTCTACCTGCATTCGCCGCTGCCGATGAAGGCCGGCAAGGCGCGAAGCCTCGTGCGCGGCAGCCGCTTCACCCTCGAGGTCACCGCCGGCTGGGCCGCGTCCGCCGCGGCGGCGAAATGCGGCGTGAACTGGTGCTACACGATCATCAACCGTCTCGCCTTGGTCTCGGCGCCCGCCCGCTCCCATCGCCTCGTCACCGTGCTTCGGCTGAAGCCGGTGGTCCGATGACGGGCCTGGCTGCTTCCCAAGTGTACCGGGTCGGTACGCTCACCTACACCCGCAATAAACTGCTCGCGGTGGTGTTCTGGATGCTGTGGGGCGATTTCGTCTTTCAGCTCTTCGAGTCGATGATCACGGTCACAAGCCTGCTCCTGCGTTGGCAGGGCGCGAGCGATACGTTGATTGGCTGGATGGGGATTTTGTCCCCGACGATCGCGTTCTTCTGGAACCCGATCGTCGCCACCCAGAGCGACCGGCACCGCGGTCGGTGGGGGCGTCGTCGTCCGTTTCTCCTGTGGGCGACTCCGCCTGCCGTCTTCTGCCTCATCATGCTCGGGGCGGTGAAGCCCGGCGGCATCTGGGTGCACGACGTGCTCACCTCCCTTGGATTTGCCTCTGTCACGGTCGAGGGCTGCTCGATCGTCTGGATTGGCGTCGGGATCGTGAGCTTTCTGCTCTTCAACGCCTACATCATCCAGGGTTTTGCCTGCCTGATCGTCGACGTGATCCCGGTGGAAGTCATGGGCAAATTCATGGGCATCTATCGCTCGGTCGGCGCGCTGGGCAGCATGGCGTTTCACCAGTGGGCCCTCGGCTACATCGAGAAATACACCCTGCACGTCTTCGCCGTCATCGGCCTCATCTTCGCCGTGGGCTTCACCCTGATCGTCTGGAACGTGAAGGAGGGCGAGTACCCGCCCCCGCCGCCCAAGGCGCCCGGCGGGCGGATGGGCGCCATCCGGGAGTATTTCACCTCCTCCTTCCGGCACCGTTTTTACCTCAATTTCTTCGTGATCACGATTTTCTACTGGGCGTCGCTGGTGCCGCTCGGCTACGTGGTCTTTTTCGGCACGCAGGCGGGCAAGCCGGGCTACGCTCCAACTCTCGGCCTGTCCCTGCAGGACTTCGGCGAGGTGAAGGGCTGGACCTATGTCCTCCAGATCCCGGCCTTCTTCATCGTGGGTTTCTTCGCCGACTACTTCCACCCGCTGCGCGTTGCGCTGGTGGGCATGGTGCTCACCGTGGTCAGTTACTTCTGCTGCTTCTGGTTCGTGGACGGGAAACTGACCCTGCTCCTGTGGTGGAGCGTCAACCAGGTGGCGATTTCCATCTACCTGGGCGCCTCGTCGGCCCTGGGTCCGCGGGTGCTGCCGCGGGAACGCTACGGGCAGTTCGTCAGTGCCAACTTCATCTTCGGCATGGTGGGCCAGGTGCTGGCCCCGCCGCTGGTCGGCATGCTGATGCAGTGGATCGCCGACTATCGCTACGCCTTTTTCCTGAGCGGAGTCTTCAATGCCGTCGCCCTGGTCGCGCTGTACGTTTTCTACCGCCAATGGCAGGCGCTCGGCGGCGAAAAGAGCTTCACCCCGCCGGATCCGGCGCTGTAGCCGGTGTCGCCGACCCCGGGGCTTGGGCGAACGGGCTCAGCGAGCCCGGCTACCGCGGGCCATTGGCCGCCGCCTTCACTTCCGCCCGCTTGACCTGCGCGTCCACGACGGCGGTCGTGACCATGTCGCTCCCGACGTTCGTCATCGTGCGCGTCATGTCGAGGATGCGGTCGGCGCCGAGGACGATGCCGATGCCCTCGGGCGGGATGCCGAAGGTCGCGAGCAGCCCGGCGATCAGCGGCAGCGAGCCGCCGGGGATGCCGGCGACGGCCACGGCGCTCAGGACCGCGAGCAGGAGCAGGGTGCCCTGCTGCGCGAGGGTCAGGTCGACGCCGAAGACCTGGGCCACAAAGAGCACGACGCAGCCCTCGTAGAGCGCGGTGCCGCTCATGTTCATCGTCGTGCCCAAGGGCAGGACGAATCCGGCGACGCTCGGCTGCAGCTTCAGGTCCTCGCGGGCGCTGTCGAGCGCGGCCGGCAGCGTGGCGTTGCTCGAGCTCGTGCAGAACGCCGTCACGAGCACGGTCCGGATGTCGCGGAAAAACGCGAGCGGACGGAAGTCGGTCCAGACCTTGAGCCAGATGGACATCGTGCCGAAGAGGTGCAGGAGCATCACCGCCACGCAGCCGAGGACGAAGACCCCGAGGGCGACGAGGATGTCGACGCCGATCTTCACGATGACGCTGTAGATCATCGCCGGCACGGCGAACGGCGCGAGCTTGAGGGCGAAATGGACGATGCCGGTCATCAGTTCGCTCACCATTTCCAGGCCGTCCTGCAGGCGCCGGCGGCGCTCCGCGACGAACTGCGTGCCGACGGCGCCGATCAGGATCGCGAAGAGGATGAGCGGGAGGACGTCGCCGATCACGGCCTTGCTCTGGCCGACCACGGCGCCGAAGAGGTTTTTCGGCATGAACATCTCGACGAGGACGCCGAGGGTCATCGCCGGCTGGTTGCTGCGCAGGTCGATGTGCTTCTGCGCGGCCCCGCCGAACTCGGTGAGCAGGCGTTCCTTGGCCGTCGGGTCGAGGTGGTCGCCCGGCTGCAGGACGTGCATCATCACGAGGCCGAGCGCGACGCCGATCGCCATGTTGGCGAAGAAGAGGACGAAGGTCCGGCCAGCGAGCGGCCCCAGCCGGTCGAGGCGGCCCAGCTGCAGGACGCCCGTGGCGAGGGAGGCGAAGACGAGCGGGATGACGACGAAGAACAGCATCCGCAGGAACACCTGGCCGAAGGGGTCGAGCACGGTCGTCGACACCTTCTGCATGAAGGTGAGGGACGCGGGGTGCAGCTTGCCCAGGCCCAGGGTGGCCACGCCTGCAACCGTGCCGATGGCGAGACCAAGGAGGATGCGGTTGCCGAGCTTCGTGTCCGAGCTAGCCATATGGCCGCGAAGGCTAGGGGCGGGCCGCGGAAACTGTCGAACGGGAATTTCCCGCCTGTGCGGTTGCCTCGTCGCCCGCGACCGCTACCGAAGAGGCATGTCGTCGTCGCCCACCTACAGCGCCGTCCTGCTCGCCGCCGGAAGGTCTGCACGCATGGGCCGGGACAAGGCCCTGTTGGATTGCGGCGGGGCACCTTTGTGGCGGCGGCAGTGGCGGGTGCTGGAGCAGGCCGGGGCCGGGGAGATCTTCCTGTCGGCGCGACCGGATCAGGCCTGGGTGCCGCCCGGTGTGACGACGCTGGCGGACGCTGTGCCCGGCGCCGGGCCGCTGGCCGGCATCGCGGCGGCGCTCGCCCGCTGCCAGACGTCGCACCTCCTGGTGCTGGCCGTGGACCTGCCGCATATGCCGCCGGCTTGGTTTGCGCAGCTAGCCGCGACCTGCACTCCCGGGCGCGGCGCCGTGGGCCGGCGCGGGAAGTTCTTCGAGCCGCTGGCCGCGATCTACCCGTGCGAACTCCGCGCCGCCGCCGAGGCTGCCCTGGGCCGCGGCGATTTTGCCCTGCAGGCCTTCATCGCGGCGGCGGCCGACCGCATGATCGTGCACGACATCACCGATGCCGCGGCGCCGTGGTTCGAGAACTGGAACGAGCCGGCGGAACGGAGTGGGAACGCTGATCCACGCTGATCTCCGCTTATCCCGGGGCCTTCAGATCAGCGTTGATGAGCGAAGATCAGCGTTCCCCGGTTCCGTTCTTACGCGTACCGGTCCTCGGTCCACGGATCGCCGGTGTTCGAATAGCCACGCACTTCCCAGAAGCCGAGGCGGTCCTCGGTGAGGAACGAGATGCCTTTGACAAACTTCGCGCCCTTCCAGGCGTAGAGTTTCGGGATGATGACCCGCGCCGGGCCGCCGTGCTCCCGGGTGATCGGCGCGCCTTCGAAGCTCGTGGCCAGCAGCACGTCGTCGTCGAGGCACTGCGCCAGCGGCACGTTGGTCGAGTAGTCGTCGTAGCTCGTGAAGTAAACGAACTGCGCCTCGGGTTTCGGTTGGACCAGTTCGTAGAGGGTCGTGAACGCGACGCCGCCCCAGCGGCAGTCGAACTTGCTCCAGGTCGTGACGCAGTGGAAGTCGCTGACGTCCTCGACTTGGGGCAACGCGTTCAGCTGCGCCCACGAAAGGGTCGTGGGCTTTTCCACCTCGCCGTCGATCGCAAGCGTCCACTGGTCCAGCGGGATCTCCGGCTGCACGCCGAGGTCGAGCACTGGGAAACCGGTCGTGAGCTTCTGCCCCGGCGGCAGGCGGTCGGTCGAAGCCGTGGCGCGGGCCGTCACGCCCGCCGCCTTCTGCTTCTCGGCCCACTTCTGCTTCGCCGCAATATACCGTTCCTTCGACATGCCCGCACCCTAGCGGCTGGCCGATGGGGCGCAAGCGATACGGATTTTTACAGGAGGTAACGGAGGAAACGGAGAGGATTAGGCAGGTGCGCGGGGCAGGATCAGGCGCGATACTCCATCGGTCAGCTTGGCGATGTTGAAGTTGATCAGGAGGCCGACCGGCACATCGAGCAGTTTCATATAGCTCAACAACTGTGCCTTGTGGATGGGTAGTATGCGTTCTACCGCTTTGACCTCAACGAGGACACATCCCTCGACCAGCACGTCGAACCGTAACGGTTCATCCCGCGATCTCCCTTTGTATGATATCCGGACAATCCGCTGATTCTCAGCGGCCAAACCGCGCAGCTCCAGTTCCTGGAGCAGACACCATTCGTAGATCGATTCGACCAACCCAGGTCCCTTGTCCCGGTGAACTTCGATCGCGGCGCCGATGATCGATTCGGTTAGGCCCGAGGCTTTGTTGAAGTGTGCATGCATTTCTCATCTCTGCTTCCTCTGTTTCCTCCTGTAAAAACCCAACCGCCCGAATTTCTGTCATATCACACCTCGTCCAGCGCCTTGGCCACCGCGTCGCGGCGGCGGAAGTAATACAGGGCCATGCCGCCTTGGTAGAAGAGCGTCACCACGCCCACGATCGCGTAGGTCAGGTAGTAGCTCCACTCGACCACCTGGTCGATCTGCGCATGGGTCAGCCCGGCCTCGATGTACCGCTGGCGCAGCGTGTCGGTCATGATCAGGTTGATGAGCGCGGGCTCGAAGCTGATCAGCCGCAGCCCCACATAGCCGAGCACCGCGGCCAGCAGGTAGAGCTGGCTCGCGACGAGCCAGCTGATCCCGCGGACCTGCCCCGTGCGCAGGAGCCCCGCGCCATGCAGCTCGAGGGCGCCCGCCCCGGCGATGAGGACGCCGATGAGCACCTCGAGCCGGTTGCCGCCCAGGGCCGAGGCCAGGGCGAAGGCGCCGGCGAGCGCCAGCACGACCGTGCCGTCGAGCCGCGCCAGGCGCAGCAGGCGGCTCAGGGTCTCGGCAGGCAAGAGCGGCGGTCGCATCGCAGGGTTGTCATTCCCGGGCCGGTGCCGAATCTCAAGTTTCTTTCGTGTCCGCCCGCCCGCCCAAGCCGTTTCCCTTCCGCCTCGAGTTTCCGCCCGAGCTGCCCATCAGCGCCCGGGCGGAGGAGATCGTCGCGACGATCCAGGCCCACCCGGTGGTGATTCTCGCGGGCGAGACCGGCTCGGGTAAGACGACGCAGATCCCAAAGATGTGCCTCGCCGCCGGCCGCGGCACCCGGGGCCGCATCGCCTGCACCCAGCCCCGCCGCGTCGCCGCCCTCTCGGTCTCGCGCCGCGTCGCCGAGGAGCTCGGGGTGGAGTGGGGGCGCGAGGTCGGCTGCAAGATCCGCTTCGACGACCGCACCTCGCGGGCGACGACGATCAAGTTCCTCACCGACGGCATGCTCCTCGCCGAGGTCCAGGGCGATCCCCTCCTGCGCGAGTACGACACCATCATCCTCGACGAGGCGCACGAGCGCTCGCTCAACATCGACTTCCTCCTCGGCCACCTGCGCAACCTCCGGTTCAAGCGCCCGGAGCTGAAGGTCATCATCACCTCGGCCACGATCGACACCGCGATGTTCAGCGAGGCCTTCGACGGCGCCCCCGTCGTGCAGGTCTCGGGCCGCACCTACCCGGTCGAGGTGATCTACGCGCCGCTCGACGCCCTCGGCCGCGACTACGCCGACAACGACGAGAACCAGGACCAGGCCGACGTGTCCGCCGTGGCTTCGGCGAAGGCCGAGGCGCTGCACTACATCGACGGCGCCGTCGAGGCCGTCGAGCGCATCGTCCGCGAGAGCGAGGCGGGCGACATCCTCGTCTTCATGCCGAGCGAGCGCGACATCCGCGAGACGAACGACCTCCTCGAGGGCCGCCGCCTCCGCGGCTGCGAGCTCGTGCCCCTCTTCGGTCGCCTCTCCAACGCCGAGCAGCAGCGCGTGTTCGCCCCCACCGCGGCGCGCAAGATCATCGTCGCGACCAACATCGCCGAGACCTCGCTCACGATCCCCGGCATCCGCTTCGTGGTCGACACCGGCCTCGCCCGCATCAGCCGCTACGCGCCCCAGGGCCGCACGCGGCGCCTGCCGATCGAGCCCGTCTCGCAGTCGAGTGCCGACCAGCGCAAGGGCCGCAGCGGCCGCGTGGCCGACGGCGTGTGTATCCGGCTCTATTCGGAAAAGGACTACCTCGAACGCCCGCGCTTCACCCAGCCGGAGATCCAGCGCGCCAACTTGGCGGACGTCATCTTGCGCCTGAAAGCCTTCGGTCTCGGCGACATCGAGCGCTTCCCCTTCATCAACATGCCGGCGACGAAGTCCATCCGCGCCGGCTACGCGTTGCTCGAGGAGCTGGGGGCCCTCGGTTCGGATATTACAGGAGGCAACAGAGGGAACAGAGGATCGGAATTGGGCGATTCCTCGGGTCGCCCTCCGTTTCCTCCTGTAAAACCTGCCTTGGAAGGTCAGGGATCCGAAACCGGTGTGCGCCAGCTCACGCCGATCGGCCGCGAGCTCGCCCGCCTGCCCGTGGACCCGACCGTGGGCCGCATGATCCTCCAGGCGCGGACGGAGAAGGCCCTCCGCGAGGTGCTCGTGATCGCCGCGGGCCTTAGCATCCAGGACCCGCGGGAGCGCCCGCTCGACAAGCAGGCGGCGGCCGACGCCGCCCACCGGCGCTTCGCGCATCCGGATTCCGACTTCCTCACGCTCCTCAACATCTGGGATGCCTATCACGACGAGTTCGAGACCCTGTCCCAGGCCAAGCTGCGCCGCTTCTGCCGCGATCACTTCCTCAGCTACCCGCGCATGCGCGAGTGGCGCGACATCCACGCGCAACTCGCCGAGGTGATCCAGGAACGCGGGGAGAAGCAGCCGACCTCCGCCTTTCACGGCCTGGCGACCGTGGACGCCAAGGCCACGGCCTTCGGCACGCCGCCGTACCGCGCCATCCACCGGTCGATCCTCGCCGGCCTCCTCGGCAACATCGCGGTGCTCGACGAGCAGAACGGCGGCTACAAGGCGACGCAGGACCGGAAGGTGACGCTGTTCCCGGGGTCGGTGCTGTTTCGGCGGGAGGAGCGGAAAGGGCGGCCCTCCTTCGCCAAGGCTTCGGAGGGCAGCGGGGCAAGCGCCAAGCGCTTGCCCCGCTGGATCATGTCGGCCGAGGTCATGGAGACCTCGCGGCTCTTTGCCCGCACCTGCGCTCGGCTCGACCCGGCCTGGGCGCTCGAGCTTGGCGCGCACCTGGTGAAGGTGGCGCACAGCGAGCCGTTCTGGGACGCCGACAAGGGCCGCGTCCTCGTGAAACAGCGCACGCGCCTCTACGGCCTCGAGCTCGAGACCCGCGCCGTCGGCTACGGGCGGATCAACCCGGCGCACGCCACCGAGATCTTCATCCGCGAGGGCCTCGTGAACGACACGATCACGTGGCCGCTCGATTTTATCGCCCACAACCGCCGCGTGCGCGAGCGCATCGAGCTCATCCTCACGCGCACCCGCGACAGCGGCTACCTCAACCTCGACGAGGCGCTGTACCGCTTCTATGCCGCACGTTTGCTGGGAGAATCTGCCGCACCGGGAGGTGCGCCCCTTTTCCCCGTTTCCTCCGTCGCCGAGCTCGTGGATCTCGTCCGCGAGCGCAAGGCGGCCGAGCCGCGGTTCCTGCAGTGCGAGGCCGAGGATCTGCGCGATCCCGAGACCCTGACGCACGACGCGGCAGCGTTTCCCGAGGCGCTGCCTCTCGACAACCGCGCCCTGCCGCTCAACTACGCCTACAAACCCGGCCAGGCCGAGGACGGCGTGACCCTCGACGTGAACGTGCGCGAGGCTGCGGCCCTCACGCCGGCGGCGCTCGACTGGGCCGTGCCGGGGCACCTCGAGACCAAGGTGGAGCATTATCTGCGTTCGCTGCCGAAGGACCTGCGCCGCGCCTTCATGCCGCTCACGGAGACGGCGCGGAGCGTGGCGGTACAGGTCGCGGAGCGCGACCGACTGACCGCCCGACGCGAGACCCTCACCGAGGCCTTGGCGGCGCAGTTGCGGGAACGGTTCCGCATTGCGATCGACCCGGCGGTCTGGGCTGACAAGCCCTTGCCCGATCACCTGCGCGTCCGGGTGCGCGTGCTCGACGACGACGGCCGCGAATTGTGCGCCAGTCGCGAGTTGCCTGAGATCCAGTCGGCCCTGGGCCAGCGCCGGCAGGAAGCCCGCGTGGCGAGCGTCCGCGAGGAGCCCGCCGCCTGGCGGCAGGCGCGGGCGAAGTGGGAGCAGCCGCCGCAGACGGCGTGGACCTTCGGCGACCTCCCGGCGCAGGTCCGCGTGACCGAGCAGGCCGGCGTGCCGGTGGACGCGTTTCCCGGCCTCTTGGCCGCCGACGCCGGAGTCGGGTTGCGCCTCTTCAAGACGGCCGAGGAGGCCCAGGCCGCCACTCGCGACGGCCTCGCCGCGCTCTTTGCGCTCCAGCTGCGGTACGACCTCGGCTGGCTGGAGCGCGACCTCAAGGCGCTGCGCGATCTTGGGCCCCTGGCCGCGACGCTCGCCCCGATTGCCGACCTGCAGGCGCAGGCCCTGGCCTCGATTCGGACCTGGGTCTGCGGGCGCCCGGTTGAGCCCCTTCACGCTGCCGTGTTTTCCACGGTCCTCGACCGCGCAAAGGCTGACCTCCGCGGACTTGTGCCGCGGCTGACGGACCTCCTGCGCGAGATCCTCACATTGCGGCAGGACTTGCTCGTGCATCCGCATCCCTTTGCGGGATTGGAGCGCCACCTCGCCGGATTGTTGCCGCCGGATTTTCTGCGAGCGACGCCGTTTGCCCAGCTCGCGCATTTTCCGCGTTACCTGAAGGCAATGAAGCTCCGGGCCGACCGCTGGCGGCAGCATCCGGCAAAAGACGCGGAGCGTGCCCGCGAGATGGCTCGCTACGAGGAGGCGCTCGCCCGGGCAGGCGAACGCGCCGCCGCGCTGCGCTGGCTCGTGGAGGAATATCGCGTGAGTCTCTTCGCGCAGGAACTCGGGACCGCCGAACCGGTGTCGGCGGTGAAGCTCGACCGACTGCTCTCGCCCGTTCGGGAAGCTGCATCGGCGCCTGCGCCGGCCCGCGTTCGCCCCGTCACCGCGGAGCCGACCAAGAAGGCGGCACCGCTCAAGAACCTGGGTGCGTTGGACCGCCTTTTTCGTCAGCAGGACCGGTAATAATTTTCCCGGCGGGGGACTTTGCGGTTGTGGCAGGTGCCGGGCGGCGTACACTCGCGCCCAACCCCATTACCTCATGAGTGCTTCCGTCTCGATTCTGCTCGATCGCAAGGGATCCGCCGTGCACACGCTGCCGCCTTCCGCCACGGTTTTCGATGCGGTCCAATCCATGAACAAGGCGCAGGTGAGCTCGATCCTCGTCGTGGACAACGGTCGCCTGGCCGGCATCTTCACGGAACGCGACGTCCTCCGGCGCGTCGTCGGCTCGGCCCTGGATCCGAAGGTCACCCCCCTCAGCAGCGTGATGACGGCGGGCCTCACCACCATCACCCCGGCCACCAGCATCGACGAGGCGCACGCGATCTTCACCTCGCGCCGCTGCCGCCACCTGCCCGTGCTCGACAACGGCCGCCTCATCGGCCTCATCTCTGTCGGCGACATCTCGCGCTGGCTGTCCGATGTGAACCGCGCCGAGGCCGAGTCGCTGAAGAGTTACATCAGCGGCGAGCTGTCGACCTGAAGGTTGGGCGGTGATCCGCGCAAGCCGCAGAATGGAATTGAGGTGGGAGCGAGCTCGCTCGCGACGGTTTGCGGCAATCAGTCGCGAGCAAGCTCGCTCCCACCATTTCTGAAGGCGAAATTCGAAGCTGCTCCAGCAGTGCCGCCGGGATTTGACGTCCCGGCCCGCAGCCACACTTTTCCAGCACCATGAAGACCCCCACACTGGTTCTGCTGTCCCTGGTCCTGGCGGTTGCCGCGCAGGCCAAGATCACCACCCGCGCCGTCGCCTACGAGCACGACGGCGTGAAACTCGAGGGCTGGCTCGCCTACGACGATGCCGTGCCCGCCGACGCCCGGCGCCCCGGCGTCCTCGTGATCCACGAGTGGTGGGGCCTGAACGCCTTCGCGAAGGAGCGGGCCGAGGCTTTCGCCGCCCTCGGCTACGTCGCGTTCGCGGCCGACATGTACGGCGCGGGCGTGACGACCGACGACCCGCAGCGCGCCGGGGAACTGGCCGGGCAGTTCTACGGCAAGCCGCTGATGGCGACGCGGGCGCGGGCGGGCCTGGACGCGCTCCTCGCCACGGGGCTCGTCGATCCCGCGCGCGTCGCCGCCGCCGGCTTCTGCTTCGGTGGCAGCACGACCATGGCGCTGGCCTACAGCGGCGCGCCGCTCGCCGGCATCGTGAGTTTCCACGGCGGCCCGATCGCGGCGCCGGCCGACGCGAAGGGCCGCGTCGCGACGCGGTTCCTCGTGTGCCACGGCGCGGTGGATCCCTTCATCACCAAGGAGAGCCTCGACGGCTTCCTGCGTTCGCTCGACGACGCGGGCATCGACTACCAGTTCGTCAGCTACGCCGGCGCGATCCACGCCTTCACCAACCCCGGTGCCGATGCCGTGCGCGCGAAGCACGGCCTGAACGGCATCGGTTACCAGGCCGCGGCCGCGAACCGTTCCTGGGGTCACTGCAGACAGTTCCTCGCGGAGATCTTCGCCCGCTGAATCACGGTCGCCCCGCGGGCCGTTCAGCGACGGATCGCGAGCCGCAGGTTCCGGCCGGAACGTGACAAACGCACCCGGGCGGCGAAGACGCGGCTCAAGTTCGCCGACGTCAGCACCCGGCGGCGGGTGCCGGTGGCGAGGACGCGTCCGCCCTTGAGCAGGAGCGCGTGCGTGAAGCCCGGGGTGATTTCCTCCACGTGATGCGTCACGAGGACGAGCGCCGGCCCGCGACGGCGCCGGGTGAGGTTCTCGACCAGCCGCAGGAATTCCTCGCGGGCCGCCGGGTCGAGGCCCGCGCAGGGTTCGTCGAGGATCAGCAGCCGCGGCCGCGCCATCAGGGCCCGGGCGATCAGGACGCGCTGGCGCTCGCCCTGCGAGAGGTGCTGCCATTCGCGCCGGGCGAGGTGGCCGGCCCGGACCAGCCGCAGGAGCCGCCGGGCGGCGGCGCGGTCGGCCGGCGTCACGCGGGCCCAGAGGTCGAGCTGCGCGAACTTGCCGCTCACGACCGTGTCGAGCGCGGGTTCGCAGACCGGGACCAGCGCGGCGAACGAGCTCGTCACCACGCCGATGTGCAGGCGGAGTTCCCGCCAGTCGCTCTCGCCAAAGTGCTCGCCCAGCAGACGGATGTCGCCGGCGGTCGGCGCGAGGTAGCCCGTGAGCGCCCGCAGGAGGGAGGTCTTGCCCGAGCCGTTGGCCCCGAGGATCACCCAGTGTTCGCCACGGCCGACGCGCCAGTCGACGCGGTCGAGGATCGTGGTCGTCCCGCGCTGCACGCGCAGGCCCTGGACTTCGAGGATGGGCGACATGGCGGGGCAGTCTGCCGAGGGCGGCGGGATCAGGTCAACTGCGGGGGCGCCCGCCCTGAATCCTTTTGCCTCCGCCCGCGGAACCCGCACCGTGGCGCCATGCGAATCCTGCGCCCCCTTGGCCTGCTGCTCCTCCTGCCCGGTCTCCTCGCGGCCCGCACGTTCACCGTGCTCGTCTACAACGTGGAGAACCTCGTCGACGCGGACGGCAAGGCGGTCTTCGACGATTACCAGCCCGAGCGCTACGGCCGCCCGCATCTGCTCACCAAGCTGAAGAACATCAGCCGCGTCGTGGCCTCGTTCGAGGGCGGCAAGGGCCCCGACGTCATCCTCTTCCAGGAGATCGAGGCCGACCAGACGCCCGGCGCCACGCCGCCCGACTACGCGGCGATCCTGCAGCGCTACGCCGGCACCAACATCGGCACGATGCTCGGCAGCGGGTTCACGCCCGAGATCGCCGACCTCCCGGCCGAGGCGCTCCTGCTCAAGGCCTTCCACGACCTCGGCCTGACCGGCTACCACGTCGTCGCGGGGGAGAGCGTCACCGCGAAGGAGTCCACGAACCCGCTCGCCCAGACCTGCGTCACCTTCACGCGCTTCCCGGTGCGGGCGGCGACCTCGCACCCGACCCTCGACGCCCGCGCCATCCTCGAGGTGCAGGTCGAGGTCGAGGGCGCGACCCTGTATCTCTTCAACAACCACTGGAAATCCGGTGCCGGCGATCCCAAGAGCGAACCCACCCGGGTCGCCAACGCCCGCACCCTGCGCGAGCGGCTCGACGCGATCCTCGCGGCCGATCCGCAGGCCGACATCGTCATCGGCGGCGACTTCAATTCGCAGTACAACCAGAAGCAGCGCTACGCCGCGATGAAGGTCACCGGCATGAATGACACCCTGGGCTCGCAGGGCAACGAGCTCGCGATCCGCGGCAAGGACCGGGACCTGTACAACCTCTGGTTCGAGCTGCCCGCCTCGCAGCGCGGCAGCGACACCTACCGCGAGGAGTGGGGCACCCTCATGCAGCTGCTCATCACGCGGGGGCTCTACGACCTGCGCGGCGTGCAGTACGTGGACAACTCCTTCGGCGTCACCCGCCTGCGCGGCGTCAACATGGACTACCTCGGCCTGCCGTACCGCTGGACCTTCGCCGGCCCGGCCGGCGGCGGGTTCTCGGATCACTTCCCGATCTACGCCAAGTTCAAGGTCGTGCCCGACAATCAGCCCGACCGCTACGTGGCGCTGCAGAATGCCGCGCAGGCGGACGGCTCGGAGACGGTCAACCGCGTCGACCTCTCCAAGATCGACCTCGCCGCGGTGGCGGTCCGCCTGAAGGACCTGCCGACGGACGCCAACCTGCGCGACGGCCATTACACGGGCAAGGTCCTCCTCGTGGACGGCGAAGTCGGCGCGGGCAAGGGCCTGACGGTGCGCGTCCGCGGCGACCTCTACGACGTCTGGTGCCCCGACCCGGCCCTGCGCGACCGCCTGCGCGAGTCCTACGAGGTCGGCAAGCGCATCCGTTTCTACGGCGAACTCGGCCAGTACAAGGGTCGCTGGCAATTCGTCATCCGCGACCGGAGCTGGATCCAGAAATGAGCAAGCTGACCGTTTACACCTACGCCAACTGCGACACCTGCCGCCGCGCCATCAAGTGGCTCCGGGCGGAGGGCGTCGCCTTTGTCGAGAAGCCGATCCGCGAGACCCCGCCGACCCTGGCGGAACTGCGGGCCATGCTCGCGGCGTATGCCGGCGAGGTGCGGCGCCTGTTCAACACCTCGGGCCGCGACTACCGGGAGCAGAAGCTCGGCGAGAAGCTGCCCGGCCTCGCCCCCGAGGCCGCCCTCAAGCTGTTGGCCGGCAACGGCAACCTCGTGAAGCGCCCGTTTGCGATCGGGCCCGACGTGGCGTTGGTTGGCTTCGACTCCGCCGCCTGGCAGGCGGCCCTGCGCAAACCATGAACCCGCTGACCCAACTCTGCCTCTGGCTCTCCGCCCACACGGGCTTTCCCGGCCGCCGCCTGCCGGCCGCGGCCGAGCAGCTCCTGTGCGTGGCCGCGTTGGCGGCCTACGAGGAGACCACGGCGGCCACCGGTCCGAAGAAGTTCGACCGCCGCGTCGGTGCCGAGACCGCCGCCCAGCGCACCCATGCGCTCCGGCGCTCGCTCGTCCACTACAAGTGCGACAACAGCGCGAAGGTCTGAGCCCGCGGCGGAAATCCACCTGTAACTTTGGCCCGCCCGGTGGGTTTTTGAGGGAGTCCCAACTCCCATGAAATCCTCATCGCTGTTCCTCGCGGCCGGCCTGCTGGCCGTTTTGCCGCTTTCCACCTCGGCCAAGATCACCCGCAACGTGGAGAAAGCCTTCGCCGTCCAGCCGGGCGGCACCTTCCGGGCCGAGACCTCCGGCGGCGACATCACGGTCCACTCCGCCCCCGGCGACCAGGTGCGCATCGTCGCCCGCCAGACCATCCGGGCCAAGACCGAGGCGGAGGCCGACGAGATCCTCGCCAAGCTCGAGCTTACCCTCGAGCAGCAGGGCAACGACGTGGTCGCGAAAGCCAAGTACCCCGGCCGGGGCGGCTTCACGTTCTCGGGCATCTGGCCGCCGGTGTCGGTGAGCTTCGAGGTGACGGTCCCCGAGCAATTCCACCTCGACCTGCGGACCTCCGGCGGTGACATCGTCGCCGGCAACCTCCAGGGCAAGGTCGCCGCCCACACCTCGGGCGGCGACGTGACCCTCGGCCGCATCGACGGCGAGGTGCAGGCGCACACGAGCGGCGGCGACATCGAGGTCGGCGGCGCGACCGGTGCCGTAAAGCTGCACACGTCGGGCGGCGACATCGAGATCGGCGCGGTCGCCGCGACAGTCGACGCCTCGACCAGCGGCGGGGACATCCAGGCCCGGTTCGAGGGCGGACCGGGGGCTGACTGCAGTTTCCGCACGAGCGGCGGCGACGTGGACGTGGAGGTCGGGGCGGCGGCGGCGTTTCGCCTCGATGCCTCGACCAGCGGTGGCGACGTGAAGACCCGCAACCTCACGGTGGCGGTCGAGAGCGGCGGCTACGGCAAGAGCAAGCTGGTCGGCGCCGTCAACGGCGGCGGCCCGGTCCTCAAGCTGCGCACCTCCGGCGGCGACATCGGCGTCCGCGCCGCGGGCAGCCGCTGAGCCGGCCGCCGTTGGGTAATCCTACGCAGTGACGGCGTAATGATACCCGGCGCCCGCTGCTTGCAGGCGGGGCCGGGGCCTTATGATGGGAGGGTATGCGAACCCGTGTATTCCTCCTTCTTCCGCTCCTGGCGACGCTGCTCGGCAGCGCCGCGATGGCGGCCCAGCGGGTCGAGCAGCAGGCCTTCGCCGTGCGACCGGGCTGCACCGTGCGGCTCGACGCGTACCGCGGCGCGATCCAGGTGGAGGCCGGCACGGATGATGCCGTGCACGTACGCGTGACGGTCGATTACGCGACCGAGAACTACACCCAGGCCGAGGCGGTGCTTTCAGGTTTTCAGCTCGCGGCGGCCACCGCGGGCAACGAGATCCGCCTGCTCGCCCGGAATCCGAAGGACAGTGGCACGCGGTTCACCTGGGACAAGACCGAGCGGCCCCGCGTGGTCTTTCACCTCACGGTGCCGTCGCACTGCAATCTCGACCTCCAGACGCCCGACGGCGGCATCACGGTGGCGCCGCTGCGGGGCGAGATGCGCGCCCGGGGCGACCTGGGGGCGATCTTTTTCCGGCAGGTGGACGGCACGGTCGATGCCGCGACGCGCACGGGCAACGTCATTGTCTCGCGCTGCACCGGGGCGGTGAGCCTGAAAGCGGTCCACGGCGACGTGCGCATCGGCACGGTGGGCGGCCGGGCGTCACTGCAGACGGTCGACGGCGACATCGAGGTGCAGACGGCCTACGCCGCGATCGACGCGGCGACAGCCAATGGCGACGTTACGGCTGGTTTCGCGAAGATGGCGGAGCAGTCGCGCATCAAGACTTCGCTGGGCAGCATCCACGCCACCGTGAATCCGAGCGAGGCCTTCTCGCTGCAGGCGGCGGCGAGTTTTGGCAAGATCCTGGCCAAGGTGGACGTGGCGGCGGTCAAGGGCGGCAACGGCCGCAGCAAGCTGCGCGGCACCTACCAGGGCGGCGGCCCGCTCCTCGACCTCAAGGCGAGCAGCGGCAACGTCATCATCGAAGCCGGCGAGCCGCTGTTCGCGCTCTGAGCCGGCACGGCTGGAGCGACGGATGAAGGTAACCACTGATGATCACTGATATTCACTGATTGGAATCAGTGCTTATCAGTGCCCATCAGTGGTTAGCCGATTCAGCTTTGGCCGTTGTTTGCGGTTGAGTCCCGGGGGAATTGCTGGCTCTTGGCGGCATGGGTCTGATCGACACGCACACGCATCTGGAGTCCTTCCATCGCCACGGCACGCTGGCGGGTGCGCTCGAACGGGCCCGGGCGGCGGAGGTGGAGGCGATGGTGACGATTGGCACCTCGACAGACGATTGGGATCTTTACCGCGGGCTGGCGCAGCAGCACCCGGGGTTGGTGCATTACGCGGCCGGGCTGCATCCGTGTTCGGTGGATGAAAAATGGCCGGACCAGCTAATCGGATTGGAAGCCTTCTGGTCGGGTTCGGCGGGCCCGTCGCCCGTGGCCCTGGGCGAATGCGGGCTGGACCGGTTTCACCTGCCGAAGGATGACGCGGCGGCCGCGGCGCAGATCTTCGGTTGGCAACGCGAGGCGTTCGCGGCGCAACTGGCAATAGCCAAGCGCTTGGATTGCCCGGTGGTGGTGCACTCGCGCGGCGCCTTCGCGGAATGCGTCGCGATGATCGACGCGAGCGGCGTCGACTGGACCAAGGTCGTCTTCCACTGCTTCACCGAGGGTGCAGCCGAAATGGCCGAGCTCACGCGGCGGAGCGGCTTTGGTTCGTTCACGGGGATCCTCACCTACAAGACGGCCGAGAACATCCGCCAGGCGGCCAAGGCGCAGGGGCTCGACCGGCTGATGATCGAGACCGACGCACCGTACCTCACGCCCATGCCCCATCGCGGCAAACCCAACGAGCCGGCCTATGTGCGCCACACGGCGGAATTCGCGGCGGCCGAGGTCTTCGGGGTGCCGTATGCCGAACTCGCCGCGGTCACCACGGCGAATGCACGGCGCTTTCTCGGGCTGAAACCGCTACCGTAAACGATGCGGCGTTCTCGCCGATTGCTCCGAAACCGCCTAGGAGACGGTCAGCTTGGTTTCGAATGGAGTCAGCCCGGTCAGGTAGACGCTGAGGCCATCCCACTTTGCTGCCGCACCACGGATCTGGGAGTAGGTGTGTTCGGCGCCACCGGGGCCGAACTCGATGACGTCGCTGCCCAGCACATAGCGGCCCGTGCCGCGCCGGAGCAAATACGCGTCTTTCGTATCGGCCAGAGCTTCGACTCCTTCGAGCTGCCCGCCGTGTCGGAACGCGAGTTCCACGGCGACCGGGACGTCGGCCGTGCCGGTGATCGCGATCGCGAGCGTGAACGTGCCGCCCGATTCGGTGACCTCGACGACGGCTTCGTAGTTCTGGATGTTGCTGCGGGCACGGGCGGCGCGGCCGTCGATGGCGAGCGTGCCGTTTTGCGCCATCCGAACCGGTTCGCCGCTGGCAATCTGCTCCGGCGAGAGCGGTTGGAAATAGGGCCCGTCGAGCTGTTGCCGCAGGATGTAGCGACCATCGCGGACCTCGAGCTTGTCGGCGACGAACTGACCCTTGCCGAAGAATGCGCTGGCAAAGCGCAATGCCTCGAGCGCCGCGGCACCTTTGCGAAACGAAAACAGGGTCGTGTTGTTGGCCAGGATCGTGCCGCTGGCGGGACCGCGGCGAATGCGCGCGAGACTCGAATGGGCGAACACCTTGGCGTAGTCGGTCGGCAACGGGGCCTCGCCAGGCAGGGCGCGGCGAAACTCCGGTTCGGTGAGAAAGGCGCCGAGTTCGCCGATTTGGGTGCCGGCGGTGCGCTCGATCTGCCACGCCATCGCGGCGAAGCGGCCGTTGCCATCGTGCAGGGCCAGGGAGCGGTAGGAATAGTAGTAGCGGGCCATGCTGCCGCGCCGGTAGCGGTCCTGCCGCCGCGAGGCCTCGGTCACCACCTCGCCGTCCGGATGCACGTAATAAAGCGTCATCTCGAGATTGCGGCGCACGGGCTCGCGGAGCGCGGGGCGGTCGAGCAGGCGGGCGACGGTTAGCAGCGCACGATCGACCACTGGCGAATAGACCGACGTGCTTTTCTCGGTAAATTGGCCGTCGGGATCGATATCGACGGTCTCGGCGAGCCACGCGTCGACGCGCCGGACATATTTGGGGTCGGGGAAGAGCGAATGGACCCAAGCGAGCGCCGCGCACACCACCCAGCGATGGTTCGGGGTGTGGACGCCGCCAGTGACGAGTCCCGCGCCGGCCTGGCGGATGAACCCACCAAGATGGCCGGCCACGGCGGTGAGGGCCGGTTCCGGACTCGTGCTCAGGAGGACATAGGCGGGGCAGAGCACCTCGAGGCAGAAGGCGGTGTCCGGCGGCGAGTGGAAGTTGGTTTCCGGCAGATCAATGGTTCCGTCCTCGTGCTGGATCGCGAGCAGGTGGCTCACAGCGAGTTGCAGCGGCTCAACGAGGTCGGCGGAGCGGAAGTACGCCGAGTCCGGCCCGCAGGCCGCGTTGGTCAGGGACGAGACCAACCCGGCCGCGCCGCCGGCGCTGAAGATGCCGTTGGCATTCGGCATCCCGCCGAACCACCGATGGCCGGTGCGGCGTTCCTGCTTTGCCAGAAGGCCGGGAATTTGGGCGTCGTTGGCGCGGACCAACGCGCGCAGGAAATCCTCCCGGGGCGGGGCGGCATCAGCGGCGCGGGCCCCGAGTGCGGCTAAGGAGGTGGCGGCGGCAGACGAAACCAGGAATTCGCGGCGGTTCATGGATGAAAGGAGGGGATTATATGGGGATGGGGAGTTGCCTGCTCGAATGAGGGGGCGGCTTCTGCCCAAGCCCCGACCGGACGATGGTTACGCGGCCAGCTGCGCTCTCAAGCAATTACGCCCACGGCCGACCAACGTCGTCACCGAGCTGAGTTCGGCCATCTGGGTGTGGCGGTTTGCTTGAGCTTACTGGCAGGAAAGCGGATCGGGGGGCATTGTGCGTCCGCTCATTCGTTAGCTTGCCCGTCGCCCATGGGCGTCCTATCGCTCGTGTCATCCCCGTCATGCAACCGTATCTTGTGGCCATCGGTCTACTCGCGGCGTTGGTGTGGTGGTTCTACAATACGCTGGTCGCAAAACGAAACGCGGTGGAGAACGCCTTTGCGTCCATCGATGTCTTCCTGAAAAAGCGCTTCGACCTGGTTCCGGCCCTCGTGGCGGTCGTTAAGCGCTACGCTGCGCACGAAGCCGACACACTGGCCAAGGTGACGGAGATGCGCGCCCGGGTGGCCGGGGCCGGTAGCGGCGGGAGCGAGGAACAGGTGGCGCTGGGCAACCGGGTGTCGGCGGGGCTGGGCCGGTTGCTGGTCGCCGTTGAGGCCTATCCGGACCTGAAGGCCGATGAAAGCTTCCAGCAATTGCAGCGGACCTTGAACGAAATCGAAGAGCAGCTTTCGGCTTCGCGAAGGGCGTTCAATGCCGCGGTGACCGATTTCAACAACGCGATCGATATGTTCCCCGGCAATCTCATGGCCTCCGCGCTGCGCTTCAACCGGCGTGCGCTTCTCGTTACCCCCGAAGCCGAACGTGCCAATGTCAACGTCCAGGATTTGTTGAAGGGTTAAGGTCCTGGCCTTGCACCATGGCGCCGACGGACGATTTCAAGCAGTTCTACGAGGGCGAACTGCGGGTTATCCTGGAGTCGCTGAACGCACGCCGCATGACGGTGCTCGGGTTCGGGTTCACCGCGACCGCGTCCGCCCTGGGGTTCGGCGGATTGGTCGCGACGGAGTCGTATTTCCTCGGACCCTCCGCCGTGCCACTCCTTTTCCTGACCGCACTGGTCACCTTGGTGGTGGCCTGGTACCAATGGGGAAAGCTTCGGCGTGACTTCAAACACGAGGTCGTGGGGCGGGTCGTGAAGTTCCTGGACCCCGAACTCCGGTACCTGCCGGCCGACAAGATCGATCAGGAGAAATTCGAGGCCGGGGGTATTTTCCGGCAGCGGATCGACCGCTACGAGGGCGAAGACTGCGTCTGGGGGACGCTCGGGGTGACGAAGTTCGAGTTCTGCGAACTGAAGGTCCAGCACCAGAGCCGCGGCGAGAGCAGCAAGCGGAGCCATTGGACGACAATCTTCAAAGGCCTGTATTTCGTGGCTGACTTCAACAAGCACTTCCAATCACACACGGTGGTCCTCCCTGATGCGCTGGAGGGCGCCTTGGGCTTCCTCGGACAGGCGTTGCAGTCGGTCAATCCCATGCGAGACGACCTTGTTCGGCTCGAGGATCCCGAGTTCGAGCGTGAGTTCGTGGTTTACGGCGGCGATCAGGTGGAGGCGCGTTATATCCTCTCGCCGGCGCTGATGCAGCGGATGCTGGCCCTGAAGCACAAGGTCGGCGGCAAGGTGTATTTCGCCTTCGCCGGCTCGGAGGTGCATGTGGCGATGGCCACGACCAGGAATCGATTCGAGCCCAAGGTGTTCAAGTCACTGCTCAACTGTGATGACGTCGCCGCCCACCTCGAAGACCTGCGGCTGATCATCGGCCTCGTCGAGGACCTCAACCTCAACACGCGGATTTGGAGCAAGGCATAGGGACCCGGACTGCCAGACGACGGAATCGGCGGGCGATTTGATGACGGCAAACGAAATGCCTGCGGCTTGAACGCGGCGACGGGAACCTGCGGCCGCACCGGCATCCGGCCGGGTCAGGCCTCGTCGAACTTCTTCGCGAACAGCGCCTCGAGCTCGGCCAGCAGTTGGGCGGCGTCCTCACCGCTGGCGAGGAACTTGACCTTCGAGCCCTTGCCGGCGGCCAGCATCATCAGGCCCATGATGCTCTTGCCGTTCACCTGTTCCTCGTCCTTCTCGACGAATACGTCGGCTTTGAACTTGTTGGTGATGCGCACGATCATGGCGGCGGGACGGGCATGGATGCCCATCTTGTTCTGCACCAACAGCTCCTTTACGAGCTGAGGTGCGGCCGTGGATTCAGTCTTGTCCATCAAATGAAATGCAGGGGCGTGAAAGTTTGGGATGTGTGCCCGGCTTGCAACTTAAAATCCCGGCTCCAGTATCCGCCCCGATGCCCTCAGTCGCGATCATCGTCCCGTGCCGGCTCGAGTCTACCCGCTTCCCGCGCAAGCTGTTGCACAAGATCAAGGGGCGTCCGCTGCTGCTGTGGGTGGCCGAGCGGATTCGGCGCGAGACCCCGGAATTTCCGCTTTATTTCGCGGTGGATCACGAGCTTTTGCGCGACTGCGTCGTCAAGGAAGGCTTCACGGCCATCCTGACGAGCCCGGACCATCAAAGCGGCACGGACCGCATCGCCGAGGCCAACCGCACGGTGCGGGCCGAGCGGGTGATCAACGTCCAGGCCGACGAGCCCCTCGTGAGCGCCGCCCAGATCCGGGCGCTGGCTGGCCTTCTCGAGACCGGCGCGGCGATGGCCACGCTGGGGACGCCCTTCACCACGGCGGCGGATTTCCAGAATCCCAATCAGGTCAAGGTGGTCCTCGCCCCGGGCTCGCGTCGGGCGCTGTATTTTTCGCGTTCCCCGATCCCGTACGCCCGCGACCTCCAGGGGCGGGTGGATGACGCTTGGGTGCGGGCGAACCCGTGCTACCGCCACCTCGGGCTGTATGCATACCGGGCCGATCTCCTGGAGAAATTTGCGCAGCTGCCGCTGGGTCGGCTGGAGCAGGTCGAGAAACTCGAACAGCTCCGCGTGCTGGAAAACGGCTACGAGATCGCCTGCGACCTCACGACCGACCCGACCATCGGCGTCGACACGCCGGAGGACGCGGTGAAGTTCGAGCAGTGGCTCGGCTAGCAGCCGCGGGCGGCGCTCAGATCTTGCCGGCCTTGCGCTTCTCGACGAGGCGGTAGAAATCGACGAACAGCGGATCCGCGTCGTTCGGGCCGGGGGCGGCCTCGGGGTGGTACTGCACGGAGAAGATCGGGAGCTCCTTGTGACGCAGGCCCTCGACGGTCTGGTCGTTGAGATTGATCTCGGTGACGAGGGCACCGCCCTTTTCGAGGCTCTTGGGATCGGTGGCGAAGCCGTGGTTCTGCGCGGTGATGGAGACCTTGCCGGTCTCGAGGTTCTTCACGGGCTGGTTGCCGCCGCGGTGGCCGAACTTAAGCTTGAAGGTGGTGCCGCCGAGGGCGTGCGTGAGCATCTGGTGCCCGAGGCAGATGCCGAAGATCGGGTAGTGGGGCACGAGGCCGGTCACCATCTGGTGCACGTAGGCAAGGGCGGCCGGGTCGCCCGGGCCGTTGGAGAGGAAGACGCCGTCGGGATTGAACTCTCGGACCTGCTCCGCGGTCGCGGTGGCGGGGAACACGTGCACCTCGAAGCCGTGGTGCACGAGCTTGCGGAAGATCGAGAACTTCGCGCCGAAGTCGAAGGCGGCGACGCGGAACTTCTTCGCCGGGGCCGGCGGGGCGGTCAGGGTGGTGCCGACCGGCAGGTAGGGCGCGTTGTGGTTGGCGGGATCGTCGGCGCGCCAGACGTAGGGCGCGGTGCAGGAGACGTCCTTCACGTAGTCGCTGCCGGCCATGTCCCGCCAGCCGCGGGCCCGGGCCACGGCCTCGTCGGCGCTGATCGGGAGGGTGCTGAGGCAGCACTTCATCGCGCCATCGACGCGGAGTTTCTTCGTGAGGGCGCGGGTGTCGATCTCGCTGATGCCGGGGATGCCGTGCTTCCGGAGGTAGTCGGGGAGGGACAGGGTGGCTCGCCAGTTGCTGACGATGGGGGACACCTCGCGGACGACGAAGCCGGAGCACTTGGGCACGCAAGCCTCCGTATCCTCGTCATTTACCCCGTAATTGCCGATCTGCGGGGCGGTCATGGTCACGATCTGGCCGAAGTAGGACGGATCCGTCAGGATCTCCTGGTAGCCGGTCATCGAGGTGTTGAACACGCATTCGCCGGCAATGGTGGCATCGGCACCGAAGGCGCGGCCGTGAAACACGCTGCCATCTTCTAGGGCGAGGATTCCGGGTTTGGGCGTGGACATTAAAGCCGAACGAAAAGGTTTCGTTTCGTCCGTGCCAAGGGGAATCCCCACCGCGCCCCGAGAATTTCTTTTTCCCTCATTTGACACCGATGATTAGGCGCCTTACCACTTTTGCACTTACATGTCCTATCACGAAGACCGCGCCGCCTGGTTCGAGGGCCAGGGCCTCTGGCAGCACATCCCTGAAGCCGACTGGCGCGACTGGACGTGGCAGCTGCAGCACCGCCTGACGACGGCGGCGCAACTGGAGCAGTACATGACGCTTACGCCGGAGGAGAAGGCCGGCTGCGAGTTCGCCAGCCACAAGCTGTCCCTCGCGATCACGCCCTATTTCTTCAACCTGATCGACCGGGACGACCCGGATTGCCCGATCCGCAAGCAGGTGATCCCGCGCGCCGGCGAGATGCAGCTCTCGGCCGAGGAGATGCTCGATTCGCTGGGCGAGGACGAGCATTCGCCGGTCCCGGGCCTCGTGCACCGCTACCCGGACCGCGTGCTGTTTCTCGTGACGGACCGCTGCGCCGCCTACTGCCGCTACTGCACCCGCAGCCGCCTGGTCTCGAACGCCCAGCACTACGACTTCCACCCATCCTACGAGAAATCGCTCGAGTACATCGCGGCGCACCCCGAGGTGCGCGACGTGCTGATCTCGGGCGGTGATCCGCTCCTCCTGTCGGACAACAAGCTCGACCATCTCCTGGGCCGCCTCCGGGCCATCCCGCACGTCGAGTTCATCCGCATCGGCTCCCGCATCCCGGTCTTCCTGCCGCAGCGCATCACGCCCGCCCTGTGCGAGGTGTTCAGGAAGCACGGCCCGATCTGGATGAGCATCCACGTCAATCATCCGAAGGAGGCCACGAGGGAGCTGAAGGACGCCTGTGAGCGTCTGTCCTTCGCCGGCGTGCCGCTGGGCAACCAGAGCGTGCTCCTGCGCGGCATCAACGACGATGCCGACGTCATGAAGGCCCTCGTCCACCGCCTGTTGCGGATGCGCGTGCGGCCGTACTACATCTACCAGATGGACCTCATCACGGGCGGCGCGCACTTCAAGGCCGACGTCCGCCAGGGCATCGAGATCATCCGCGCCCTGCGCGGCCACACGACCGGCTACGCCGTGCCCCAGTACGTCATCGACGCCCCGGGCGGCGGCGGCAAGGTGCCGATCAACCCCGAGTACCTGGAGAAGATCACCGACGAGGAGGTCATCTTCCGCAATTACGAGGGCCGGCGCTTCTCCTATCCGCTCAAGAGCACGCCCGTCCCCGACGCCACCTCGGCCGACATCGCGCGGCCGGTGGGCGGTGGATTGGAACGCTGATCCACGCGGATCGTCGCTGAACAGGATTCCGAGTGAATCAGCGTTGATCGGCGCAGATCAGCGTTCCCTCAGCGCAGCGAGAACGTCGCGCTCACCGTCGACGTGATCGTCTTTTCGAGCGACGTCGTGTCGTTGTTGCCCTCCCAGCTCGTCTCCGTGCCGTAGAGCGGGTTGATCTGCACGACGCCCATGCGCGCGGCGCGCAGCTCCTTGATCCGGCGGCCGCCCTGCGCGGCGATCTGGTCGGCGCGGGCGCGGGCGTCCTTCGTGGCCTCGGCCATCATCTCGACCTTCGCCTCGTTGGCCTTGGTGTAGATGAACTCCATCGACTCCGACATGAACGCGACGCCTTGTTCGAGGAGCTCGGTGGACTCGCTGCTGAGCCGCGGGATGCGCTCGACGTCGGCCGAGCGGACCTCGATCGACTGGCTCAGGCGATAACCGACCCGCCGCGCCGTGGTCTCGCCGTCCTCGCTCACCTTCGCGGTGAGCTCGCGGATCTGCACCGGGGCGAGCGCGTATTCCGGCACGCCGCGGCTCCCGAGGAATGCCTCCACGCGCTGCAGGTCGGCCTTCAGCTTCTGCTGCGCCTCGAGGAGCGTCGGGGCCTCGGCCGAGAAACCGGCCCGCCAGACCACGAGGTCGGAACGCACGTTCTTGCGGGCCGACCCGGTGACGCTGATCACCTGCGACTCGGCAATCCGCGTCCAGGTGCCGGCGACCACGAGGGCGGCAAAGGCGATGCCGGCGGCGAGAAAAAGCCCGGCCAGGAGGCCGAAAAGGTGGGGGCGGGAAGTTTCCATGGAAAATGTGTCCCCAACCCTTGCGGCGGAAGCGGTGGGCTTGTCCAAACAATGATATTCACAATCCGCAAACCATTGTGGAGTAGGGCTTAAGGTTTGATTCAGTTTTCTTGAAAAAATCTTGCGGAAATTTTGAGCGTTTTGCCGTCGGCCGCGTCTTTCTCGGTGTAGTCAGCACTGCTTTGGTAAAGCAGTGAATGTTTGTAGTTCTTACGGTTTGCTTGGTGTTAGGTCACTCGGGCCGCCCCGCAAGGGGCGGCTCTTGTGTTTTCCGGGTATGACACCCCGCCGCTTGAGGAATGGCTTGCGCCGGCCGGTTTTGGGCTTTGTGTGCGGATTGCCTGTAGGGGTGTCCTCCGCGGAGGACTGAGATTGCGGCACGCTCGGCCGCTCGACCCTTCGAACCTGAACGGATCATGCCGACGAAGGAAACAGCAGGCGCCGCGAAGAGCGCCATCCGGGCGCACGGCGCCCCTTCACTCGGGAGTCCGATTTGGGTCGGGCTCAAATCAATGAAACTCCCGACACGAATCCTCCTCCTCACCCTCAGCCTCACCGGCGTGGCCCCTTGCCCGCTGCCGGCCCAGACCGCCGCCGGCCCGGCGGCGCCCGTGACCCTGGACCCCGTCCGCGTCACGGCCGACCTCTGGGAATCGCCGCTCAGCCAACTCGCGGCCAGCGTCACCGTGTTCGATGCCGCTGCGCTCGAGGCGCGGTCCGTCCGCCACCTCGGCGACCTGGTCGACCAGATCCCCAACCTCACCTGGACCGGCGGCACCTCGCGCCCGCGCTACCTCCAGATCCGCGGCAGCGGCGAGAACTCGCAGTTCGAGGGTGAGACGCCCGACTCCGCCGTGCGCTTCCTCGTCGACGACTTCGACTTCACCGGCCTGGGCACGATCGGCAGCACGTTCGACGTGCGCCAGGTCGAGGTGCTCCGCGGCCCGCAGGCCGGGGCCTTCGGCGCCAATGCCGCCGGCGGCGTCGTCCGCCTCGTGACCAACGCCCCCACGCCGTTCTGGTCCGGCCGCGTCGAGGGCTCCTTCGGTGACGACGACCTCCGCACCGGCAGCGTCGCGGTCGGCGGTCCGCTGGTGTCCGCCCGCCCCGAGGAATTGATGGTGCGCCTCGCCGTGCAACGCAGCGAGAGCGACGGGTTCCGCCGCAACCTCACCCTCGATCGCGACACCAACGCCCGCGACGAACTCACGACCCGGCTCCGCCTCACGTGGAACCCGAGCGCCGCGTGGCGCTGGGAGGCGGCGTTTCTCGCGGCGGATTTCAACAACGGCTACGACGACTTCGCCCTCGATAACAACGGCGCCTACACCTACAGCGACCAACCCGGCCGCGACGAGCAGCGCTCGGTCGCCGCGAGCCTGCGCGGCACGTACCGCGGCTGGGATGACGTCGGCCTGAGCCTCGTCACCAGCGGCGCCCGCACGCGCTCGCGCTACAGCTATGACGATGACTGGACCGCGGCCTCGTACATGGGCTTCAGCGACCTGCACCGCACGCGCTGGGTCCTCAACCAGGAGGTGCGCCTCGACTCGGCCCCGCGGCGCGAAGGCGGGGCGCTCAGCCGCTGGACCGTGGGTGCGTTCTTTTCGGATACCGATGAAACCTCGCGTTACACCAATGAGGATCCCGGCAACATCCGCGGTCTGCGGACGACGTATGCCGCGACCAATGGTGCGCTCTTCGGCCAGGCGGGCTTCGACCTCGGCCCCGGGACGCGACTGATTGTCGGCCTCCGCACGGAACGCGTCGAGAGCGATGGCACGGGCCTCAAGACGCGCTACCGCAAGAGCCGCGGCACCTTCGACCCCGAGGTGACGGTGGCGCCGGCGTTTGCCGACACCCTCGTCGGCGGCAAGGTCACGCTTGAGCGCGACCTCGGCGAACAGGTCCTCGCCTTCGCCTCCGTGACCCGCGGCTACAAGGCCGGCGGCATCAACGTGGATGCGCGCATCGATCTCGCGTCCGATCCCGTCACCTACGGCACCGAGACCCTGTGGAACACCGAGCTCGGCCTGCGCGGCCACGGTCGCGACGGGAATCTCATCGGCGAACTCACCCTGTTTCACACGGCGCGGCGCGACGCGCAGGTGCGCGACTCGGCGGGCTTCGGCGGCAACTACCGGTTCTTCACCGACAACGGCGACGACGCGTGGGTGCAGGGCATCGAGGCGGCGGGCACGCTGGCGCTCGCCCGCGACTGGACGGTGCAGGCCTCGCTCGCGCTCATGCGTTCCGAGCTGGCGCGGTTCACCCTCGCCAACGGCAACACGGGCGGCGGCCGCGAACTCGCGAACGCGCCGAAGTACGGCTACACGCTTGGCACCCGTTACGGCGGCGCCACAGGCCTCTTCGGCAGCGCCGAATGGGTCGGCCGCGGCGAGCAATTCGACTCCAACAACCAGCACGAGGCGCGCCGCGCCTTTAACGTCGTCAACGCCACGCTCGGCTACGCCTGGCGTGAATGGTCCGTCGCGTTGTGGGCGCGCAACGTCTTCGACGAGGTTTACGAAAAGCGGGTGTATTTCTTCGGCAATGCCGATCCCGACTATATCGAGACCCGCTACGAGTCCCGCGCCGACCCGCGCCAGGTCGGCGTGACGGTGGCGTACCGGTTCTAGGGGAACTGAAGGGAACGCTGATCGACGCTGATCTTCGCTAATCAGGAATGATACAGAGTGAAACCGCGAAGGACGCGAAGAAACGCGAATATGATCCTGATCCTTCCCGCCGGAGGAAACAGCGAGCACAGAGATTTGATCTCGTTGGCACCTCCGTTCCCGCTGTTTCCTCCTGTAATCAAGGATTGAGCTTCGCGCATCTTCGCGTCCTTCGCGGTTTTCAACTGATTCGTTCCAGCGATCTTCGCTAATCATGATCGGTATCAGCGTTGATCAGCGCAGATCAGCGTTCCCATATTTGACCGGATTAGGCCGCGTTCTCGCCCACGTCATCGGCGTGAATACGCGTTTACCTGCCATTGGCGGGGTTTGCCTTTCGCAGACGAACGGCGTTGGAAGGAGCGGGAGCGCCCTCCCGTACCACCATGAAGACTGTCCGCCTGCTCGCTGGGTTGTGCCTATGCATGCTGCTCGCAGGTCCGGCCATCGCCCGGGATTCCGGCCTCAACGGCCAATGGATCCTCCTCAAGGCGCATAGCTCGGACTTCGATTATTTCCGGGAAGTCGTCCTCGGCTTCACCGTCGCGCCCGACTCCGTCACGCTGACCACCGACCTGGGGCCGCGCCGGCCCTACCATGACACCCTGACCGTCCGCGCCGATGGCCGGCCGCAGGCCGTGCCCATCAAGGACAGCACCTTCGCGACCAATCTTTTCCTGGGCCTCAAGCTGCCGGTCGGCACCAACAAGACCGTCACCGCGACCTGGGCGGACGAGCGCAACCTGCGCCTCGAGGAGACCTTCGACGTGCATGCGTCGCAGGGCACGAAGCCGATGACGATGACGCGCCACTTCGCCTACGATCCGCTGACCGACCTGCTCACGTGCCGCGTCACCCGCAGCACGCGCACCACCGGCCCCGAGGTCGTCTACCTCTTCAAGCGGCGCGAGGCCAACAACGCGTATTACATGCAGATGGTCGACGACTGGGAGATCGGCTCGAAGCTCCCCGAGCAGGCCTGTCTCATCTCGCTCCAGGGCATCGTGAACGAAAACGCGGCGCGGCTCTACCTCACCTTCGGACCCGAGTATCCCTTCAACTACACCGAGGACCTGCGCGGCTGGCTCGAGAAACGGCGGCACTTCACCTTCACGCGGCTCGCGACCCTCGAGGACGCGCTCCGCACCTTCAAGGACCACCTCAAGGGCTACATCGTTTGGGACAAAAACGTGCGCACCTCGCTCATCGTGGCCTACACCTTGGCGGGGCTCGAGAAGGGCATCGTCGTCAGTGAGGACCTGATCCCGCTCGCGGAGCGGTACGGCCTCAAGCCGATCGACGACTACCGCGGCCGGTTCACCGGCCAGAGCGACGCCCAGATCTACGCCTGGGCGAAGGAGCACTACTGGGCCCGCTGCTCCCGCGACGTGATCGTGTGGCTCGGCGGTGTGCACGGCACGCAGCTCATGCCCGCGGCGGCGGACTTCGGCATTCTCAACCAGGGCTTCTGCTCCGACCTCTCCGCCCGGCGCACCGACACCGAGGAATACGAGCTGGCCAAGAGCCTCCTCGCCGAGATGAAGCCGCTGAGCCAGGCGTGGGGCTGGCATTCGTACAAAAAGGACATGGAGGAGGAGATGATCAGCCTCGTGTCGTCCTACGCCATGACCTCCGACGGCCTGAACACCATGCCGAACACGAGTTTCCTCGTGCATGTGCCGACCTCGCCGGGGTTCAAGTTTCGCAACCACCACAACATCGAGCCCGGCCGGAAATACGTGCCGGAGAAAAAGGTCTACCTCGCGCTCATCCAGACCGACGGCCTCGGTATCGGCGCCTGGCTCAAGCCCGGGCGCGGCTCGATCCCGTATGCGTGGGAGGTGACGATGAAGTTCATCAACCTCTCGCCGGCGATGCTGGAGTACTACTACGACCAGGCCACGCCCAACGACTACTTCATCGGGAGCCTCTCGGGCTCGTCCTACTGCTACCCCAAGGCCTTCCCGAAGGAGTGGTTTCCGCAGGAAGTCGCGAAGGCGCGTGAGCTGATGGGGAAACTGGACCTGCGCGTGTTCGAGATCATGGACTACGCGGGCCAGGCGACCGAGGCGGCGGAGAACAACCTGCCGCGCGACATCGTCGACATGTACTACGCGAACATGCCCGACGCCATCGGCTTCGTGAACGGCTACTACGCGTCGAACACATTCACCGTGCGCGACGGCCGGCCGTTCCTGTCGTACGATTACTACCTCCCCGCGACGAAATCCGAGGCGGAGGCCGTGGCCGACTTGCAGGAGCTCGCGAAAATCAACGATGCCCGCCCGTACTTCCTCCTCGTCCACGTCCGTGAGAACAGCGACGTCGCCCGCGTGAAGTCGATCTGCGACCAGCTCGGCGACGAGTTCACGATCGTGCCCCTCGACATCTTCATGAAGATGGCCGGGGATAACCCGACGTATCGCGAGCGGTACCTGGAGTGACGGGGATTTGAACCGCGAAGGACCCGAAGCAACGCGAAGCTCAATCCGACCTTTCAGGAGGAAACGGAGGGAGCGGAGGTGCCAAGGCGATCAGACCTCTGCGCTCTCTGTTCCCTCCTGTAAAATGGATCGGGGATTTCTTCGCGCACCTTCGCGTCCTTCGCGGTTACCGCTGCCTGGTCCCGGCTTTGCCCTTGAGCCACCCCGGCCAGGCGGCTGAGACTCCGGAAAAACCCACCCATGAAATCCCTGTTCGCCGCTTTCTGCCTGCTCCTGCTGACCCTCGGCGCCCTGCGCGCTGCCGACCTGCCGGCCTATACGCCCGACTCCAATCATCCCCGCGGCGCCGTGCCCGCGGCGTACACGTGGGACCTCAAGCCGCTCTTCGACTCCGACGCCGGCTTCGAGGCCGGTCTCGTCCGCCTCCGGGAGGAGATCCCCGCGCTCGCCCCGTTCTCGGGTCGCCTCGCCGATCCGGCGACGCTTTTCGGGTGCCTCGACCTGTACTTCCGGCTGCACAACGACGCGAACAAGCTGACCCTGTACGCCAATCTCCGCCAGAGCACGGCGCTGACGGACGACACGGCCAACGCGCTCGTCACCCGCAGCCTGGCGGTGATGGACGAGCTCATGCGCGCCGCGACCTTCATCCGTCGCGAGCTCCTCGCGCTGCCCGAGGCCCAAGTGGCGGCGGCGATCCAGGCCGAGCCGCGCCTCGCCCCGTATCGGGCGTACGTCGAGAACCTCCAGCGCCGCGCGCCCCGCGTCCTCTCCGCCGACGGCGAACGGGCGCTGGGTCTCCTCGGCGACAACCTCTGGGCGGAGATCGACCTCAACGAGCTGCCTTCCGGGCACGAGGACACGCACGGCGCGATCCTCTCCGAGCTCGCGCTGCCGAAGGTGAAGGATGCCACCGGCAAGGAGGTGCAGCTCACGCTGTCCAATTACGGCCGCCTCCGCGCCTCGCCGAGCCGCGACGTGCGCCGCGAGGCCGTCGCCGGTCTGTTCGGCACGCTGCGGAAGCACGAGCAGTCGCTCGCCAGCACGCTCGCCGGCCAGGTGCGCCTCGACGTCGCCTACGCCCGCGCCCGCGGCTACGACACCGCGCTCGCGGCCTACCTCGACAAGGACAACGTGAGCCCGGCCGTGTACGACAACCTCGTCAACGCGGTGAACGCCCACCTGCCGCTCCTGCACCGCTACGTGGCCCTTCGGCAGAAGGTCCTCGGTTTGCCGGACATCCGGATCTACGACCTGTACATCCCGATCGTCGCCGGCGTGGAGAAGGACATCCCGTTCAGCGAGGCGCAGCAGATCCTCCCGGCCGCGCTCAAGCCGCTCGGGGCGGAGTACGGCCAGCGGCTCGTCGCGGGCCTCGACCCGAAAAACGGCTGGCTCGACCTCTACCCGCACCAGGACAAGCGCAGCGGCGCGTTCTCGGCCAGCACCTATGGCCCGCATCCGTGGGTGTTCATGAACTACCAGAACTCCCTCGATGACATGTCCACGCTGGCGCACGAGTACGGCCATGCCCTGCACAGCGACCTCGCGATGAAGGCGCAGTCCTATCCCGACTACCGCTACACCACGCTGCTCGCGGAGATCGCCTCGACCTGCAACGAGATGCTGCTCTCCGACTACCTCGTGGCCCGCGCCGACAGCGACGCGGAGAAGGCCTACCTGCTCGTCGAGCGGCTCGAGTCGATCCGCACCACGATCTTCCGCCAGACCATGTTCGCCGAATTCGAGCGGGCGATTCACACCCTGCACGAGCAGGGCGTGCCGCTGACCGCCGCCAAGCTGGAGGCGACCTACCGCGAGCTCGCGCAGCGCTACTACGGCCCCGGCTTCACGCTGGGCGAGGACGACGGCCTCGAGTGGGCCTACATCCCGCATTTCTACTACAAGTACTACGTCTACTCCTATGCGACCGGCCTGTCCTCCGGCATCGCCATCGCCGACCGCGTGCGCGAGCTGGGCGAGCCGGCGGTGCAGGCCTACCTCGGCATGCTGAAGGGCGGTTGCTCGCGTCCGCCGCTCGACCTGCTGAAGGAAGCCGGCGTCGATCTCACGACCCCGGCCCCGGTCGAGGCGGCGATGAAGACCTTCGAGCGCACGCTCGACGAGGTCGAGCAGCTGCTCAGCAAAGGCTGACTTCAGCCCACGTAGAGGTACTTTGAGGCAAACTCGGGGTCGGCGGTGACCGTGAGCCCGAGCTTGCGCAGGCCGGCGGCGTCGCCGGGCGTGGGCAGGTGGGTGAGGTGGACGTTGCAGCCGGACAGCACCGGCAGCTTCTCCACCGCCCGCCGGGCGGCCGCGTCGTGGGTCGCGCTGATGCTGAGAGCGATCAGGGTCTCCTCGACGTCGAGGCTCATCATGTTGCCCTTGAGCACGTGCTTCTTGAAGTGCGTCAGCGACTGCGTGATCGCCGGCGGCAGCAGGTGCTGGTGGTCGGGGATGCCGGCGAGGACCTTGACCGCGTTGAGGATGAGGCTCGAGGCGGCGTGGAGCTGCGGGGAATTCTTGCCCGTAACGATGCGGCCGTCCGCCAGCTCGACGGCGGCGCCGCAGTAGATGCCGTCGGCGCCTTTGCCCGTGGCCGAGCCGGCGGCCGCGGCGGCGTGGGCATGGGTGACGACGATCCGGTCCGTCTTCTTCAGGCCCAGCCCCTTCATGATGAGCTCGGCCCGCTCCACCGTTTCCTTCTCCACGAGCCCGAGCGCGTATTCGCAGGCGTAGTTGTAGTAGCGGCGGATGATCTCCTGCGCGGCGGCGGCGCGGCAGGCCGCGTCGTCGACGATGCCGAAGCCGGCGCGGTTCACGCCCATGTCGGTCGGCGACTTGTAGAACGACGGCTCGCCCGTGATGCGTTCGATGATGCGGCGCAGGAGCGGGAAGGCCTCGAGGTCGCGATTGTAGTTCACCGCGGCCTCGCCGTAGGACTCGAGGTGGAAGTGGTCGATCAGGTTGACGTCCTTCAGCTCGGCCGTGGCGGCCTCGTAGGCCACGTTCACCGGGTGCTTGAGCGGCAGGTTCCAGATGGGGAAGGTCTCGAACTTGGCGAAGCGCGCCGCCACGCCGCGCTGGTGCTCGTGGTAGAGCTGGCTCAGGCAGGTCGCGAGCTTGCCGCTGCCCGGACCGGGGCCGGTGACGACGACGATGGGGCGCTCGGTCTCGATGTAGGGGTTCGCGCCGTAGCCCTCCTCGCTGACGATCATGTCGACGTCGGTCGGGTAACCTTTCGTGACGCCGTGCGTGTAGACCCGCAGCCCGCGGCGCTCGAGGCGGTTCTTGAAGGCGAGCGCGGCCGGCTGGCGGTCGAAGCGCGTGATGACGACGGCGCGCACGGTGACGCCGCGCTCGGTGAGGTCGTCGATCGTCTTCAGGGCGTCGGTGTCGTAGGTGATGCCGAAGTCGGCGCGCATCTTCCGCTTCTCGATGTCGCCGGCGTAGATGCAGAGGATCACCTCGATGCGGTCCTTCAGCTGCTGGAGGAGCTGCATCTTCACGTTGGGGTGGAAGCCCGGCAGCACGCGCGCGGCGTGGTAGTCGAAGAGGAGCTTGCCGCCGAACTCGAGGTAGAGGCGGGCGTGGGAGCCGTTGACGCGCTCGAGGATCGCGGCGCTTTGCTGCTGCAGGTAGCGTTCGTTGTCGAAACCGATGGGGCCGGCCATGGTCCGCAAGCAGGCCAGCGCGGGCGGAACGGCGTCAACGCCTAACACCGCGCATGGATTGCCCGGGCAAGGTTGGCGTTGATCGTCCCGGGTGCGCGCGCCACCGTGGGGCCATGATCGGACTTCACGAAGGCCGCGGGTCGGTGCCCAAGCGCAAGGCCCCGGAGAACGTTTTCGCCCTGCGCCTCGACGTCGCCGGCACGACGCCCCGCGTATGGCGCCGGCTGCTGGTGCGCGAGACGATGTGGCTGTCGCGGCTGCACGACTCGATCCAGATCCTCTTCGACTGGTTCGACTACCAGACCCACGGCTTCGACTTGGAGGACCTGCGGTTCGGCAATCCCGTGAAGCGCGAGGACCTCGTGATCGAGGACGACCGCGACGTCACGCTGGCCGACCTCGATCTCGGGCAGCGGCATGGCTTTGTCTACCATTACGACTTCGGCGAGGGCTGGCGGGTCGACATCCGCGTCGAGCAGACCTTGCCGCTCGCGAAAGGCGTGCGCTACCCGGTCTGCATCGCCGGCGAACGCATGGGCCCGCCGGAGGACTGCGGCGGCCTCGAGGCCTTCCATGACATGCTGGCCTGCCTGAAGGAGCCCGAGACCGACCTCGGGCGCGAGTGGGCCGAGTGGCTGGGACCCGATTACCACCCGGAGATCTGCGACTTGGACAAGATCAACCAGGCCCTGCGCAAGCTGGGCAAGTAGGCTGGGCGAGCCTTGGGTGCGGCTGGGATTCGGACGGTCAATTGTCGGCGTAAGCGATTGACCGGTAAATGCTAGGGAAACTGACGGCACCGCCGATCTTGACGGCCGGGCGCCGATCCACAGGTTACGCGGTCCCTGTTCTTTGCCGTTCCTGGTCGGCCTGGAAGATTCCGCGAGTCGCGCGAATCTTCCTCTTCTGACCATGAACAAAAAGTCCAAGACCATATATGTCGTGCAACCGGGCTGTTTCGGTTCAGGCGCGATCCTTTTCTCTACGTACGAGTTCGACGAAAACTCCCGGATGGAGGAGGATCTCCCGCCCGCCACCGAGGCGGCTCCCCAGGTTGCGCGCCAGATGCAGGAAAACCGCAGCTGGACCCAGTCGGTCGTGCGCCTCCCCGAGGTGTTCCGCCGCCAGGTCTGGCAGCCGCTGACGCGCCGGGTGATGAACCTCGGCAACGCAGCTTAAAACCAAGAAAAACACACCGGGGCGAGGAAGCGATTCCTCGCCCCGGTTTTTTTGTGCGCCGCGGCGCCGCGCCTAGCGCCTCGGGCGGAAATACCGCGTCACCGGATCCCTTTCCGCGTCGGCCCCGAGGTAGTGGTAGAGATGCTCCAGGTACGCGACCGGCTGCGCCGGCACCCAGGTCGGCACGCCCAGGAACACGGCGGGCTGCGGCGGAAAGAACCAGGCCTTGGGGAACGGCAGCATGTCGCCGGGATTGGCGCTGCGTTCCAAGGTGCGCAGTTGGTCGCCCTCCTCGCGCAGGAAATAGAGGTCCGCCTCCCAGCCGCGGTGCTCCACGTAAAGCTTGGGGCCCGGATGCAGGTGCGAGGTGTCGTGCATCCGGAAGCCGGCGGGCAGGCGGTCGCGGGCCGCCCAGATGCGCGGGAACTCCGCCTCCGGCACCGCCAGGTCGATATCCACGTCGTGCGGCAGCGGCCGGCCGTCGCGCTGCCAGCCGAGGAGCGTGCCGTAGGTCAGGAAGTGCACGACGCCGAGTTCGTGCAGCCAGGCATTCACCGTGCGGAACAGGGCGGCGAGTTCGCGATCCTTCGCCGGCGAGGCGGCGGCGCCGTAGGACGCACGCCCGTGCCGCAGGTGGCGCCCCAGCAGCCGCACGTTGCGCCGCCAGCGGTCGAGGGCGGTCGCGACAGGGGGGGGCATGCCTGCTGTATTTCTGCGGGCGGGCGCGTGCGCAACCCTTTCTTGCCTCGTGCGACCCCGCTGTTCTGATCGACTTCCTCATGGTATCCACATCCCCCCAGTCCAAACTCGGAGTCTTCACGGTCGGCATGGGCGCAGTCGCGACCACCCTCATGGCGGGAGTCGAGCTGGTCCGCTCGGGCCGCCGGCCGCCGGTGGGCGCCTACACGCAGCTGGGCTGGATCGAGGGGCGCGACGGGCAGCGCCGCCGCGTGGCCGAGGCCCTGCCGCTCGCGCGCCTGGAGGACTTGGTCTTCGGGGGCATCGACTTGGTCGAGACCAACGCGGCCGACGCCGCCCGCACCGCCGCCGTCCTGAGCGCGGAGGACCTGGCGCTGGTGGACGGTTTTCTCCGCGGCATCGAGGCCGGCCCGGGCCTGCACGACCCGGCCTACGTCCGCACGCTGCCCTCGCTCCGCGTGCGCCCGGAGCAGAACAAGGCGGAGCAGGCCGCGGCCATGACGGCCGTCTTCCGCGATTTCTTCGCGCGGCGCAGCGGCGGCCGCGGCGTCGTGCTCCTCACGCTTTCGACCGAGGCCTGGCGCACGCCGGGGGCCACCCACGCCACGATCGAGGCGTTTCGCGCCGGCCTCGCGCGCAACGACCCGGAGATCTCCCCGTCGCAGATCTACGCCTGGGCGGCGATCGAGGCCGGCTTTCCCGTCGTCAACTGCACGCCCAACCCCGTGCTCGAGGCGCCGGCGATCCGCGACCTCGCGGCCGAGCGCAACGTCGCCATCGCCGGCTCCGACCTGAAGAGCGGCCAGACCCTGATGAAGACCGTGATCGCGGCCGGGCTCGCCAAGCGCTACCTCGGCGTGAAGGGCTGGTTCAGCACCAACATCCTCGGCAACCGCGATGGTTTCGTCCTCCACGAGCCCCAGAATTTCCGCGCCAAGGAGATCACCAAGGGCGGCGTGCTCGACGACATCTTCAACCGGCAGGAGCAGCCCGCCCTCTACCAGGGGATGGAGCACCAGGTGCACATCAACTACTACCCGCCGAAGGGCGACAACAAGGAGGCGTGGGACGCGATTCAGCTCTTCGGCTGGCTCGGCTACGACGTGGAGATCAAGGTGAACTTCCAGTGCCGCGACTCGATCCTCGCGGCCCCGCTCGTGCTCGACCTCGCCCTGCTCGCGGATCTCGCCGCGCAGAAAGGCGCCGGCGGCATCCAGAGCTGGCTCGGCGGCTACTTCAAGAACCCCGGCCACCGGCCCGGCGAAAAGGTTTCCAACGACCTGCACGTCCAGGTCGGCGTCATCGAGGAAAAGCTGCGGGGTTGGCTCTGAGGCCGGGTCGCGCCGGTAGCCACGTTCTTCAACCCGGCGTCACCGCGCGCGCCAGGGCCCGGAGGCGCACCACGGCGGCGAGGTTGGCGAAGACGGCGATCACCGCGACCGCCGCGATCAGCGCCGGCCGGCCGGGCCAGCCCGCCAGCGGCAGCGCGCTCGCGACGGCCCCGCCGCCGGCAAGCCAGACGAGGCGTTCCGCCCGTTTCATCCAGCCGCGGGGCGGCGCCACCTGCAGCGCCTCGGCCTTCGCGGTCGAGTAGGTCACCATGAAACTCCCGAAAAGGGCGGTGAGGGTGAGCAGCTGCCATCCGGGCGCGTCGCGGAAATACCACATCAGCCCGGCGAAGCAGAAAAACTCCACGTACCGGTCGAGGGCCGAGTCCAACACGGCCCCGGCCCGGGACGCCGTGCCCTGCCGGCGCGCCATCGCGCCGTCCATGCCGTCGGCCAGCCCGCTCAGGGCCAGCAGCCAGGCGGCCCAACCACTGCAGCCGAGCGCGAACGCCAGCCCCGCCGCCAACCCGGGTACGAGCGAAAGCCACGACACGGCGGTGGCGCTGAGGCCCAGCTTGAGCGCGGCGGCGGCGAGCCGCTCGACCCAGGCATAGCCCCAGTGCATGAGGCTTTCGCCCAGAAAAACCGTCCCGCCCTCGCGGGCCACGCGGGCATGGCGGTGGCGCGGGGCCTGCGCGGCGGCGATCGCCAGCAGCACCACGCAGCTGACCGGCAGGGCCAGGCCCGCCCAGGCATCGAGGGTGCGCGTCATTTCGCCGCTTGGGCCCGGGCCTTCCGGGCCACGCGGTTGAAGCTCCAGTGCAGGACCGGGGCGAGGATGCTGTGCAACCAGGCCAGCGCCGTGAGCTGGAAGCCCGGCGTGACCGCAAACCGCCCGCGCTGCACCGCGGCCAGCGTGGCCCGCGCCACGGCGTCCGCCGTCCACAGGCCGCCGCCCGCCGTGAGGGCCCTGGTCTCCACGGGCTTCGTCCGGTTCTCCTCCGCGAGCTGCGGGGTGTCCGTATCCGGCGGATACACGATGGTGATGCCCACCCCCGTGCCGTGCAGCTCGGCGCGCAGCGCCTCCGCCAGTCCCCGCAGCGCGAACTTGCTGGGGGCGTAGGGCGTGTAGCCGAACAGGCCGAAGAGGCCCGCGCCCGACGAAATCAGGACGACCGCGCCGCGCCCGCGCTGGCGCATCGCCGGGACCACGGCCTTCAGGGGGTAGAGCGTGCCGAAATAATTCACCGCCATGGTGCGCTCGAACACCGCCACCGGCACCTCCTCAAAATAGCCGGGTCGGGCCACACCCGCCGACGTGATGAGGATATCCACCGGCCCGTGCGTGCGCTCGGCCGCCTGCAGGGCGGCCAGCACCTCGGCCTCCACGGCCACGTCGGCCGGGGCCGTCACCACGTCGGCCGCGCCGGGGGCGGCGGCGCGGACCGCCTCACGGGCCGCCGCGAGTTTCGCGGGGTCGCGCGCGACCAGGCTCACCCGCGCGCCGGCGGCGGCCGCCTCGCGGGCGAGGGCGAGGCCGATGCCGCTGGATCCGCCGGTGATGAGCACGTGCTGGTCTCGTAAAGTCGTGATGGGCATGGGCGGCCGGCAGGGCACGGCGAACCTCACACAAAGTTACGGCGAGCGTCAACTGAGGGCCGAACCGGGTCGCCGGCAGGAAAAGCACTTGCCGTGGTATGGCAATAGGGCGGTGATGGGAGGGTCGTTTTTCATGCACGAAGCGGTCGCGATCATTGGCGTGGGTGCTCGGTTCCCGGGAGCGGCTGATGCCTCAGCCTTCCTGCGGATGATCGCGGCCGGCCGGGTGCATACGCAACCGGTGCCCGCCCAGCGCTGGGACCATGCCGTGGTGCACAGCCCCAGCCGCCGCGAGCCCAACAAGACGCCGGCCCGCCTCGGCGCGTTCATCGAGCGGTTCGACCGCTTCGCCCCCGAGGCCTTCGGCATCACGCCGAAACGCGCCCGGATCATGGACCCGCAGCAGCGGCTGATGCTCGAGGTCTCGCGGCAGGCGCTGGAGGATGCCGGCTACGCGCAGCGTCGCCTCGCCGACGGCCGGGCGGGCGTCTACGTCGGCGCCTGCTCCTCCGATCACCGCACCCTTGTGGCCGGCGCCGTGAACATCCCGTGCGATGCCGCCGGGCGCAGCGGCGCGGCCCCGGCCCTGACGCCGGCGGAGCTCGCTGCGCTCACGGCCGCGCTGCCGCCGATCCAGGGCTACTCGATCGTCGGCCAGCAGCTGAACATGATCGCGGCCAACGTGAGCCAGGCGTTCGACTTCAACGGCCCGGCCTTCGCCCTCGACACGGCGTGCAGCTCCGCCCTCGCCGCGCTGCACGAGGCGGTGCTGCACCTGCGCTCGGGCGTGGTGGACGCGGCCCTCGTCGGCGGGGTCTACGTGCAGCTCGACCCGATCATGATGGTGTGTTTCAGCCGCATCGGCGCGCTGTCGTTCACCGATCGCTGCCTCCCGTTCCAGCGCGAGGCCGACGGCTTCGTGATGGGCGAGGGCGTGGGCGTGACCGTGCTCAAGCGCCTCGCTGACGCGCAGCGCGACGGCGACCGCATCCTCGCCGTGATCCGCGGGATCGCGATGAACAACGACGGGCGCGGGGCGGGACCCCTGACGCCGCTGGCGACGGGCCAGGCGGCCGCCATCGCGGCGGCGTGGCAGGCGGCGGGCGTCGATCCGGGCTCGGTGGGGCTCCTCGAGGCCCACGCCACGGGCACGGCCGCGGGCGACCGCATCGAGCTCGAGGCGCTCGCCCGGGTCTTCGGCCCGCACGTCCGCGGCCGCGTCCCGATCAGCTCGATCAAGGCCAACATCGGCCACGGCCTCGCGTCGGCTGGCATGGCCTCCCTGCTGAAGGCGGTCTTCGCCGTCCACGCCGGTCGCGTGTGGCCGCAGCCGTTGGCGGGCGAGCTCCGGCCCGAGTTCGCCGGCGAGGCGGCCTGGCTGCGCGTGCCGACGCAGGCCGAGCCCTGGCCCGACGGCGGGGCGACGCCGCGGCGCGCCGGCGTCAGCGCCTTCGGTTTCGGCGGCACCAATGTCCATGTCGTGCTCGAGGCGCCACCCCAGGCGGCCCCGCGCCCGGCCGCGGCGCGCCGGCCGGTCTGGCGCTGCGCGCTGTCGGCCCCCGATGCCGCCCGGCTCGCGGGCCACTGCCGCGAGGTCGCGGCGGCCCTGCGCGAGGCGCCCGTGGCCGTGGACCTGGCCGATGTCGCCACCACCTTGGCCGCGCGCCCGGCCGGGGCCGTCCAGGTGGCGGTGCTGGCGTCGACCGGGGATGAGCTTGGGCGCCAGCTCGACGACCTCGCGGCCCGCCTCGACGGCGGCGAGGTCCCGCCGCTGCCCGCCGGCGGGGAGACCGCGGGCGGCGGGCTGGTCGTGCTGCCGCCCACGCCGCTGGCGGAGCGACGGTTCTGGCTGATCGACGAGACGAAGACGCGGCGGGCCAGCGGGTCGGCGCCGCCGCCGGTGGCGGCCCCGGCGGACGCGCCGGCGAGCGGCGGCAGCCTCGACCTCGTCGTGGCGGCGATCGCCGAGGTCACGGCGCGGCGCCCGGGGGAGATCCGGCCCGAGCACGCCTTCGTGGCCGACCTGGGCTTCGACTCGCTGACGACCCTCGAGTTCATGACCGTCCTCGGGCGGAGCCTTCCCGGCTACACGCCGCCCCGCACGCTGTTCACGACGGCGCTGACCGTGCGCATCCTGGCGGAGCACCTGGACCAGGCGCGCGTCGTGCCGGGGGCGACGACGCCCCGGCCGGCCCTCACGGTCGGTTTCGACCGCTTCACCCACGCCTGGCTCGACCAACACCGGCCGGGGGGCCGGGCCATCCTGCCGCTGTCGGCCTTGGTCACGGTCGCCCTGGCGGAACGGACCCAGCCCGTGGCGCTCACGGACTTCCGCGTGCTCGGTCCCGTCGCGATCGGGGCGGGGCGGGTGGAACTGGCGCGGAGCGATGACGCTGACGGCGAGTTCACGCTCGCCTTGTTGGACGGCGCCCCGGTGGCGCGCGGGCAGGCGGCGGCCGGCGCGGACGGGTGGGAGCCCCTGGGCGATTTCGCCGTGACCCCGGGGCGACTCACCCTTGATGACTTCTATGCCCGCCACGCCTTCCATGGCCCGGCCCTGCGGGCGCTCGCCGGCGTGCCGCAGGTGGGCCCGGACGGCATCACGGGCGCGCTGTCGGCAGCGACCGACCCCGTCGTCACCATCGACGGCATCCTCCAGCTTGCCTTGTACTGGCTGGCCGCGCACCGCGGGCAGGCGGCGGTCGCGACCGGGTTTGCCGCGTTCCGGCAGCACGCGCCCTGGCCGACGGCCGGCGTCCTGAACGTCAGGGGGCGGCTGGCGGACGCGGACGGGACGCGTTACCGCGCCGATTTCGACGTGTGCGACGAGGCGGGTCGCCTCGTGCTGCAGTGGCGCGGGATCGAGGCGCAGGCGCTGGGCGAACCGGCGGGAGAGGCGGGGGCCGGGCCGGCGGCCTGGCCCGAGGTCCGCGACCTGGCGCGGCGCAAGGCGGCGCTGGCGGCGGCGGGGTTCGCGATGCCGTACTTCCAGGTGCACGACGGCGTGGCCGCGGCGACCACGCGCATCGGCGGCCGGGAGTTCCTGAACTTCGCCTCGTACAACTATCTCGGCCTCGCGGGCGACCCCGCGGTGAGCGCGGCCGCGGCGGAGGCGGTGCAGCGCTACGGCACCTCGGCCTCGGCGAGCCGCGTCGCCTCCGGTGAGCGGCCGCTGCACGCGGAACTGGAGCGGGCGCTCGCGGCCTTCCTCGGCTGTGACGACGCGCTCACGCTTGTGGGCGGGCATGCGACCAACGTCACCGTCATCGGCCACCTCTTCGGGCCGGAGGACCTCGTGATCCACGACAGCCTGGCGCACGACTGCATCGTGAGCGGCGCCCGCCTCTCCGGGGCGCGGCGGCTCGCCTTCCCCCACAACGATCTCGACGCGCTCGAGGCGCTGCTCCGGCGCGAGCGGGCGCGGGCGCGCCGCGTGCTCATCGCGGTCGAGGGCGTGTACAGCATGGACGGCGACCTGGCCCCCCTCGACGCGATCGTTGCGCTCAAGCGCCGCCACCAGGCGATGCTCCTCGTCGACGAGGCGCATTCGCTGGGCGTGCTGGGGCCCACGGGCCGCGGCGCGGGCGAGCATTTCGGCACCGACCGCCGGGCGGTGGACCTGTGGATGGGCACGATGTCCAAGGCGCTCGCCAGCGCGGGCGGCTACCTCGCGGGCGAGGCGGCGCTGATCGACTACCTGCGCTACACGCTGCCGGGCTTCGTCTACAGCGTGGGCCTGCCGCCGGCGAACGCGGCGGCGGCGCTCGCGGCGCTCCGGCTCCTGGAGGCCCGGCCCGAATTGCCGCGACGCCTGCAGGCGCGCAGCGACCTGTTCCGCGACCTGTGCCGCGCGCGCGGCCTCGACAGCGGCCTCAGCCGCGACGCGGCGATCGTGCCGTGCATCACCGGCACCTCGGAGCTGGCGCTGCGGGCCGCCCAGGATCTGGGCGGCCGGGGCATCAACGTGCAGCCGATCTTTTACCCGGCGGTCGAGGAGGGGAAGGCGCGCCTCCGGTTCTTCATCACGGCCGCGCACACCGAGACGCAGCTCCGGGATGCGGCCGAGGCCCTGGCCGAGGTCGTCGCGGCCCGGCCGTCGCCACCGGCATGAGCGCGGGGTGGCGGATCGTGCCGGTGCGCAGCGGCCGGGAGCGGGAGGTCTTCCTGCGCCTGCCGGAGCGGTTCTACCGGGAGCTGCCGGCCTGGGTGCCGCCGCTCTATGCCGACGTGCGCAAGCAGATCGATCCGCGCCGCGGTGATTTTTTCCGGCATTCGGCGGGCGAGTTCCTCCTGCTCTACCGCGGCGACGAGCCCGTGGGGCGGATCGCGGCGCTCCACAACACGCGGCACCTCGCCGCGCACGGCGACGGCGCGGGGTTCTTCGGCTTCTTCGAGTGCATCGACGACCCCGCCGCGGCGCAGGCGCTGCTGCGGCCGGCCGAGGCCTGGCTGCGCGCCCGGGGCCTGACGGTGGCCCGCGGGCCGGCCAACTTCAGCATCCAGGACGAGGCCGGCGTCCTGCTGGACGGCTTTGCGCATGCTCCGATGTCGGGCATGGCCTACACCCCGCCGTACTATCGCGGGCTCCTCGAGGCGGCGGGCTACGCGAAGGCGAAGGACCTGCACGTGTACCGCCTCACCCGCGAGTCGTGGCAGCCGGCGCAGTTCGCCCGCATGCTCGCGGTGGCGGAACGCGTGGCGACCGGTGTCACCCTGCGGACGCTCAACCAGCGCGACCTGCCGGGCGAGGCGGAGCGGATGGCCACGATCTTCGCCGAGGCCTGGCGCGACAACTGGGGCGCCCAGCCGATCACGCAGGCGGAGTTCCTCAAGTACGCCCGCGACTACCGGCTCTTCCTCGATCCCGAGCTGATCCTCCTCGCGGAGCGCGCCGGGGAACCGCTGGGCATGATCGTGGCGATCCCGAACATGAACGAGCTCGTGCAGCGCATCCGCGGGCGGTTGTGGCCGCTCGGCTGGTGGCCGCTCCTGACGCGGCGCAGGCGCGTCACGACGATACGGCTGTTCCTGCTCGGCGTCCGGCCGCAGGCGCGGCTCCTGGGCCTGCCGATCCTGTTCATCCGGCACTACCACGATCTCCTGGCCCGGTCGCCCCACTACCGCGAGATGGAGTTCTCGTGGATCCTGGAGGACAACCACGACACCATCGCGCTCATCGAGCGCGTGGGCGGCTTCCGCGTGCAGACCCTGCGGCTGTTCGAGAAGGGGCTCGCATGAGCGCGGGGCGCAGGTGGGGTGGGGAGTGGCTCGCCTGGTGGCGGGGCGAGGGCGCCGCGGGCCGCTGGCTGCCGCTCGCCGCGGCCGCGGGTTTCATCGCGGGGCACGCCGTGCTCGGCGGGCTGCGCGGCGACCATGCCTGGCTCGCGGCGGCGGCGCTCGCGGGTTATTACGCGGGTCCACGGGTGCGGCCGGCCTTCCGGCTCCTGCTGCCGCTCCTGCTCGTCGGGGCGGTCTATGACGCGCAGCGCTACTGGGCGGAGGACTTGCGCGGCGCGATCCGCGTGGCCGAGCCGCATCAATGGGAACTGGGCTGGTTCGGCGTGCCGACGCCGGAGGGCGGCACCGTCACGCCGGCGGCGTGGCTGCAGGGGCGCACGCGGCCGTTCTGGGATTTCGTGTGCGGGGCGGCTTACCTGTTGTTCATCCCGGTTTTTCTCCTGACGGCGGCGTGGTGGCGCTGGACGGGGCCGGGGCGGGCGGCGGAGGACGTGATGTGGGCGATGTTCTGGCTCAACGTCGCGGGCTATGCGGCGTACCTCGTCTATCCGGCCGCGCCGCCGTGGTATGTGGACCGCTATGGGCTGGGCCCGGCGATCCTCACGGCCGCGCCGGAGGCGGCGGGGGCGGCGCGGTTCGACGCGCTGCTGGGCGTCGACTGGTTCGCGAGCTACTACGGGCGGAGCGCGAACGTCTTCGGGGCGATCCCCTCGCTGCACGTGGGGCAGCCGTTCCTCGCGGTGCTCTTCGCCTGGCAGTTCCGCTCGCTGCGCGCGGTCACCACGCTTTTCTGGATGCTCGTGTTCTTCGCGTCGGTCTACTTGAACCACCATTACGTGGTGGACGGCCTCGTGGGGATGGTGTTCGCGGTCGGCGCCTGGGCGGCGGTGATGGCCTGGCGCCGTCGCCTCAGCCGCGGGTGAAGAGCATCGCGGACATCTGGTCCTCGAAGCTCTTGTGGCTGCGGACGGCGGCGAGGAAGTTCTCCTTGGAGAGCGAGTAGACGGTGACGTCGCCGCGGGCGGAGACGGTGGCGTTGCGGGGCTGGTCCTTCAGGAGCGCCACCTCGCCGAAGAAGTCGCCCTCGCCGAGCTTGGCCACGGCGCGGGTGCCGGTGGCGGTCTCGGCGATGATGTCGGTCTCGCCGCTGGCGATGACGTAGAATTTGTCGCCGACGTCGCCGGCGCGGATGATGTTCTCGCCGGCGGTGAAGCGCTCCTCGGCCATCTTCTGCGCGATGTCGGTGAGGTCGGAGGGGCTCATTTCCTTGAAGACGCTGCACTTCTTCAGGATGGCGCAGATGATCATCGTCTCCTTGATGCGCACGTCGGACACGATGTGGCCGTCGACCATGTTCACGATGCGGTCGGCGACGTTGATGATGCGGGCGTCGTGCGTGACGATCATCACGGTGGTGCCGTGGTTGTTGGCGAGCTCGCGGAGGAGGCGCACGACGTTGGCGCCGGAGTCCTTGTCGAGGGCGGCGGTGGGCTCGTCGGCCAGGATCAGCCGGGGCTTGTTGACGAGCGCCCGGGCGATGGCGACGCGCTGGCGCTGGCCGCCCGAGAGGTTGCGGGGTTTGTACGAGGCGCGGTCGGAGAGGCCGACGGCGCCGAGCATTTCATTGGCGATCTGGTCGTACCGGGCCCGCGGCGCGTCGGTCAGCTCGATCGCCATGCGCACGTTCTGCCGGGCGGTGAGGGCGTTGAGGAGGTTGTGGGCCTGGAAGATGAAGCCGATGTTGCGGCGCATCTGCACCTGGGCGGCCGGAGCGAGGCCGGCCAGTTCTTGGCCATTGATGCGGATGCTGCCCTCCTGGATACCGCGGAGCGTGCCGATCAGGGTGAGGAGGGTGGTCTTGCCCGAGCCGGAGGGGCCGGTCATGATGACGATCTCGCCGCGGCGGATGACGAGGCTGTTGTCGAAGAGCACCTGCTTGCGGGCTTCGCCCTTGCCGAAGTGATGGTTGACGCCGGCGATCTCGACGGCGACTTCGCGGGGAGGAGGGAGACTCATGGGAGGGAGGGGGCGGCGGCTTTCAGAAAAGGTCGGCGGGATCGGCGGCCTGCACCTTCTTCAGGGCGAGGCGGCCGGCGAGGAGGCACATGCCGCTGGTGAGGACAAGCACCAGCAGGGCGCGGGGCGGGGTGAGGTCCATCTGCAGGGCGGTCTGCTGCTCGAGCAGGTGGTAGAGCACGCCGCCGGCGGAGAGGCCCGCGGCGAAGCCGCCCAGCGAGAGGATGAGGGCCTCGTGGAGGACGAGCACGGTGAGGGAGCGCGGCGGGTGGCCGATCGCCTTGAGCATGGCGAACTGCGGCAGGTGGTCGCTCACCTCGTTGAACAGGATCTGGTAGCAGACGACGGTGCCGATGGCGAAGCCGACGACGAGGCCCAGGCCGAAGACGATGCCGACCGGCGCCTTGCGGGTGGTGACGTCACGCTCGCGCTGGGCCAGCTCGCGGGCGGTCAGCACCTCGACCTTGTCGCCCATCCGGTCGCGGATGCGCTGGCGGACGGTCTCGATGTCTTCGCCGGGGGCGACGCGCACCAGGCCGAGGTCGACGTCGTCGGGCCGCTGGTTGGGCAGGCGCATGAAGTTGCGCGTGCTGAGGAAGACGTGGCCCTCGTAGGCGAAGTTGGGCCCGAGGGAGAACAGCCCCGCGACGCGCACCGGGTGGCCGGCCAGGCGGGAGCGCACGCCGGGCGTGACGGCGCCCAGCTCGGCGCGGGCGCGCTGGTCGAAGAGCACGGTGTCGGTGCCGCGCAGTTCCGCGCGGTGCGCGGCGATCTCGGGGATGTCGAGCATCGGGTCGTCGATGTCGGCGCCGATGATGAGGATGCGGTTGCGGCTGCCGTCCTGCGGGTTCGCCCAGTAGTTGGCGCTGGTGTAGACCGCCCGGGCGACCGCGACGCCGGGGACGTCGCGGACCTGCTGGAGGTAGAACAGCGGGTACTCGACGCCGGACTTCAGGTGTTCCTGCTGCGGGTGCACGACCACGAGGTCGCTGCGGACGCGGGCGGCGAGGTTGATCGAGCTGTCGGTCACGCCGTTGAGGAAACCGAGCTCGGTGAACATGATGACGACGGCGAAGGCGACGCCCGTCATCGAGAGGGCGAAGCGGCCGGGGCGGTCCGCAAGGAGACGCCAGGCGAGGGCAAATTGGCGGAGGTACCACATGGCGCTCAGAACAGGGAGGCCGGGTCGGCCTTGCGGATCTTCCAGAGGGAGAGCACGGCGGCGAAGGCGCACATGATGAGCGCCAAGCCGAGGACGAAGCCGGCGCGGCCGAGGTCCATGTAGAGCGGGAAGCCCGACAGGCGCCGCGCCACGTCGTACAGGAGGGTGGCGAGGACCAGGGCGGGGCCGTAGGCGAGCAGGGCGTAGATCAGGCCCTGCTGGATGCCGATGCCGTAGATCTTGGCCGCCGGGTAGCCGAGCGCCTTGAGCGTGGCGAACTCACCGAGGCGGTTGTTCATCTCGCTCGCGAGGATCTGGTAGAGGATCGCGGCGCCGGCGGCGAAGGCGACGACCACGCCGACCTGGAACATGATGCCGACGGGCTTCACGTTGACGAAATAATGCTGCTCGCGGCGGATGATGTCGGCCTTCGTGGTGACGACGACGTCGGCCGGGAGGCGCTCGCGAAGGGCGGCCGCCACCTGCGCGACGTCGGCGCCCGGGGCCACCTTGATCAGGCCGAGGTTGGCGTAGCGCGAGTTCCAGGGCCCCATGAGACGCTCGTAGGTCTCGTCGCTGACGACGGCGGAGCCATCGGCGAGGAGGCCCAGGCCCAGGTCATAGGAGCCGGTGATGAGGACGGGCTGGTCGTTGATGAGGCACCGGCCGCCGACCTCCCAGGGACCATAGCTGGGGCGCGATTTGCGGTCGACCAGCGCGGTGAGGGTCGGCCGGACGGTGGCGAGCTGGCGGTTGATCTCGGGGTCGACGAAGGCCTTGGAATCGGCCGGCACGCCCAGGAGGAAGCCGCCGGCGGTGGAGCCCGTCGCGGGATTGCGCCAGCCGTAGCTGTCGGTGAGGAAGCGCGTGACGCTGCCGACCCCCGGCACGGACACGGCCTGGATGAGGCGCAGCCGGTCAAACGGGTCGCTGCGCGGCAGGGTCAGGTAGGCGCGGGAGTGGATGACGAGGTCGAAGTCGAGGGCCTGGTAGATGATCGAGACATTGACGCGGGCCGCGCCGAGGAAACCCGCCTGCATGAAGATGAGGAGCAGGGCGAACGCGATCCCGCCGACGGCGGCCGCGGTGCGACGCGGCTGCTCGATCGAGTTGAACCAGGCGACGGGGGTGCGCATCGGCGGGCGGACCGGTCAGAGCGTGATCGTCACGTCCACCTGCAGCAGGACGAGGCGGTCCAGCGGGCTGGCCTCGTCCATCTGCACCGTGACCTCGACGATGCGGCTCTGGCTGCCGGCGTTGGGGTCGATGCTCTCGAGGGCGTTGCGCGCGATCATGCTGCTGATGCTGGCGACGGTGCCGGTGAGCTTTTTCGGGAGCGCGGCGGAGCTGACCGTGACCTTCTGGCCGGTCTTCACCTTGAGGACGTCGGCCTCGTAGACCTCGGCGACGACGACCATGGCGGCGGTGTCGCCGAGCTGGAACAGGCTGCCGGGGCCGACCGGGGCGCCGGGGCGGGCGCGGACCTTGAGCACCTGGGCCTTGATGGGGGCGCGCACCTCGGCGGCGGCGAGGGTGGCGCGGGCGGCCGTGACCTCGGCCTCGGCGGCGCGGATGCTGCGATCGCCGGCGAGGCGGGCCTTGGCGAGGTCCTGCCGGGCCTGGGCGAGCTTGAGCTCGGCCTGCTGCTTGCCGAGGGTGCGGGCCTCGACCTGGTCGGGCGAGATGAACTCGCTGTTGCCGGCGGCCTTGATGCGGTCGAAGCGGTTGGCGGCGTAGGTGAGCTCGAGCTCCGCGGCCGCGATCTGGCCCTCGGCGATGGCGAGGTCGCGGGCGGCGTTCTCGCGCGTGGCGGCGAGCTCGGCCTCGGCCTGCTGCAGGCGCGCCCGGGCCGCGGGGGCGGAGGAGAGCGTGGCGAGGGACTGGCCGGCCTCGACCCAGGCGCCCTCGGGGACGTTGATCGACTGGACGATGTCGCCGACGGCACCCTGGACTTCGATGATGCCGGAGCGCGGCAGGACGCGGCCGAGGGCCGACAGCGTGTCGGCGGCGGCGGGGACGGCGAGGAGGAGACCGCCGAGCAGGGCGGCGAGGAGGGGGCGGGTGGGTTTCATCGGGCGGAAGGGGTGCAGGGTTTCACAGGCTGGGCACTTGGGTGGGATCGTTGAGGGTGAGGTTGTCGGCGTCGGCCGCGGCGAAGAACTCCCCGAGCGCGTAACGCAGCTGGGCGACGGCGATCGCATACGAGGCATGGGCGTTGATGTAGCTGATGCGGGCGGAGGAGTAGAGGTTCTCGAGGGTGATCACGTCGAGGATCGTGCCGTCGCCGGCCTTCAGCTGGTCGTACTGCGCGGCGACGGCGCGCTTGGCGATGCCGACCGTCTCGTACGCCGAGCGCACGGTGTCGGCGCGGAGGCGCAGCTGCTCGAGGGCGAGCAGGACCTCGCGGGCGACGCCCTGGGCGAGCTGCACGGTCTCGGCCTCGGCCTGTTCCTGGCTGGCACGGCGCTCGCGCAGCAGGCCGCGCTGGTAGCTGTTGCGGAAGGGCCAGGCGATCGAGACGCCGACCTCGGCATTGGCGCCCGTGAGCCGCTTGCCGAGGGGCGACAGCGGGGAGCTGCCGGCGTTGAGGCCCTTGTAGCCGGCGCTGGCGGAGAGATTGACCTCAGGCTTCAGGTCCAGCTCGGCCTGCTTGGCGAGGATGGCGAGCGGGACCTGGCTCTGCTGGGCGGCGAGGTAGTCGGCGCGCTGGTTCAGCGCCCGGACGATCAGCCGGTTGCGGGCCTCGGGATCGAGGGGCGCGAGGGCGGCGGGCAGGGCGGGGAAGGGGTCGACCGGGGCGGGCGTGGTGGCGATCTTCTCGGGGGCCAGGCCGAGTGAGCGGCCGAGGCTGAAGCGGGCGTCGTGGGCGTCGAGCTCGGCGTTGATGCGCACGGTGCGCTTGTCGCGGAGGTTGGCCTCGGCCTGCAGGAGGTAGGCCGGGGGGAAGACGCCGCTGTTGACGAGGACCTTGGTGGACTCGACGAGCTGCTCGGCGGCGCGCTCGACGTCGCGCTGCACGGCCAGCGTCTCGTCGGCGCTGCGGCAGGCCCAGTAGTTCGAGGCGGTGCCGAAGGTCTGCAGCGAGAGGGCGTGCTGGTAGAGGAGCCGGGCGACGGCGACATCGCCGCGGGCCGCGGCCTCGGCGGCGCCGGTGCTGTCGCTCCCGAGCCCCCGGAGGAGGGGGACGACGATCTGCACGCTGAGCTGCGAGGCGCCGTAGGTCGGGCTGGCCGGGGTGAAGTTCTCGTCGATGCCGACGGCGACCGAGGGCCGCACGAAGACGCCGGAGCGGAACAGGCGCTCCACGCCGGCCGAGTAGGTCGTATGCCCGGAACTCTCCACGGGCTCGGTGCCGGGGAACCCGGGAACGGGCGTGCGATCCTTGCGGTAGCCGAGGCTGCCGGTGGCGGTCCAGTCGAAGGCGCCGGCGAACTGCTCCGCGACGCCCGCCCGCTGCTCGATGACGGATTTCTGCACGCGCAGGGCGGGGTTGTGCTCGAGCGTGGCGGACACCGCGCCGGCCAGGCTCAGGCCGGCGGCGGGCGCCGGCGCGGGGGTGTCGGCCAGGGCGAGGGCGGTGCCCGCCACGAAGAGGGCGGCCAGGCGGAAGCGACACGGGGGTGGGCGGCGGTGGGGGGGAGTCTTCACGGCGGATTCAAACTTTGAACTGGAGTTTCTGCCCGGGCAGGCGCTCGAAATCGGGCGGGAACGCGGCCCGCTTGTCGGCGAAGTAGCGGGCACGGAAGTCGCCTTCGCGGGCGCGGTTGTAGGTCAGGTAAAGATTGCGCCGGGCGTTTGCGGTCAGGTTGGGCGCGGATTGGTGCGGGGTGAAGCAATCGAAGATGACGACGTCGCCGGGCGCGGTGGGGAACTTGACGAATTCGACGCCGGCCAGCTGTTCGGGCGTGAGGGGTTTCATGCGTTCCCCGAGCCAGCCGCGCCGGTGATGGCCCGCGGCGAGCTCGATGCAGCCGTTTTCGACCGTGCTGGGATCGATCGTGACCAGGACCGAGATGAAGTAGCTGGCATAGGTGTCCCAGCCCGGCTGGATGTCCTGGTGCGGGGCGAAGCCCTGGCCGTTGGCCAGCTTGAAGTTGATCTTCTCCTTGAACAGCACGGCCGGCTCCCCGAGCACCGCGCCCGCCAGCTCGGTCAACCCGGAGCGGAGGATGAAATCAGCCAAGACCTCATCCTCCTCGATGAACCGCTCGATGCGCGAGAGCACGCGACGACCCGGCTCGGTGACACTGTCCTCGAAATACACCATCTCGTGGCCTGCGCGCGGCGGCCGCGCCGCGATCGCCGCAATGGCATCGCCCACCGTCCCGATGCGGGTCTGGGGGAAAAAACCCCGCAGGACGAGAAAACCATCACGCTGGAATTCGCTGAGCTGGGCCGGTGTGAGCATGGAACCCGGAGGGAATGAGCCGAACGAAGGTCGGAGGTGTCAATGCCATTGACCCTGCCACCGGGCAGTTTCTATGTCGTCGCACGGTAATCCCGCCACCATGCAAACCGCCTGCAACTCCGCCCCGACCGCCATCATCCTGGCCGCCGGGCTGGGCTCGCGCCTGCAGGCCGACCGCCCGAAAGGCCTGGTCGAGGTCGGCCCCGGCCCGGTGCTCGGGCGCTCGCTGACCCTCCTGGCGGCGGCCGGGGTGGCGGAAATCGTGCTCGTCGGCGGGTGGAAGCAGGAAGTCTACCGCGAGTATCTGCAGCGGAATTTTCCCGCGGTGCGAATGGTGTCGAATCCCGACTTTGCCACGACCGGCAGCCTCGCGTCGCTCGTCATCGGCCTGCGCGCGACCGCGGGCGACGTGCTGGTCGTCGAGTCCGATCTCCTCTACGAGCGGCGCGCCCTCGCGGCGGTCCTCGCCGCGCCCGGCGCGGAGGTCCTGCTCGCCAGCGGCTACACGGCGAGCGGCGACGAGGTCTGGGTCTATGCCCGGGACGGCCGGCTCGCGCACCTCGCGAAAACCGCCTGGACCGGTGCGCCGCGCGTCGGCGAGCTCGTGGGCCTCACGCGGCTGTCGCGGCCGGCGGCCGACGGGCTGATCGCGGCGGCGGCCACCTTGCCCGCCGCGGCGCATTACGAGGATGGACTCAACCTGCTGTGCGCCGCACGCCCGGTCAGTGTCTGCCTGGTCCCGGACCTGCAGTGGTGCGAAATCGACACCGCGGACCACCTGCGGCGGGCCCGCGAACAGGTCTGGCCGCGCATCGTGGAATCGGATCATACTGCCGCCCGGTCGCCATGAACCTGCCCCCGCGGAAAATCCTCCTCAACCCCGGTCCCGCCACGACGACCGATCGCGTGAAACTGGCGCTGCTCGCGGCCGACATCTGCCCGCGCGAAGCGGAGTTTGGCGCCGTCGTCACGGCCATCCGGCGCGATTTGCTGACGGTGGCCGGCACCGATGCGGCGACCTATGCGCCCGTGCTTCTGGCCGGACCCGGGACGGCCGCGATGGAAGCGGCCCTGGGCTCGCTCGTGCCGCGCGCGGGCCGGGTGCTGATCCTGGCGAACGGCGCCTACGGCGCGCGCGCCGCGGCGATCGCGGCCGCCCTCGGCATCGCGAACCGCGTGTGGCGTCACGACTGGACGCAGCGGCCGACCGCGGCCGCGTTCGAGGCGCAACTGGCCGCGGGCGAGCCGTGCACCCATGCCTTCTGGGTGCACCACGAGACCACGACGGGGCTCCTGAATCCGCTGGAGGAATTCGGCGCCGTGTGCCGCGCCCGGGGCGTGATCTCGATCGTCGACGGCATCTCCTCGTTCGCGGGCCTGCCGTACACGCTGGCCGGCGCGCCGGTGGACGCGCTCATCGGCACCGCCAACAAATGCCTCCAAGGCCAGCCCGGCCTCGGCTTCGTCCTCGTGCGGCGGCCGGTCCTCGCCGCCGCGACCGGGACGGCCCGCAGCGTCGCCCTCGACCTGCACGCGCACGAGCGCAGCCTCGCGGCCGGGCAGTTCCCGTTCACGCCGCCGGTGCCGGTCGTCTACGCGTTGGCCGCGGCGCTGCAGGAGACGCTTGCCGAGACCGTGCCGGCGCGCGCGGCGCGGTACCGGGCCTGCTACGAGACGATGCTGGCCGGCATGACGGCGCTCGGCTTCGAGCCGCTGCTGCCGCGCGCGCTGCATTCGGGCCTGCTCACGACCTTCCTCACGCCGGCGTGGCCGGGCTTCACCTTCGACGGCCTGCACGACTTCCTCTACGCCCGCGGCATCACGCTGTACCCGGGCAAGCTCACGGACCGCGATACCTTCCGCGTCGCGAACATCGGGGCGTTGACGCCCGCCGACCTGCGGACCTTCCTCGCCGCCGTGAAGGAGTATCTCGATGCCCGCTGACGCCCGCCCCCGCGCCACCACCCGGCTCCGCGCCCTGCTCGGCACGGACCGGCTCGACTTCCTGATGGCGGTGCACGACGGGGTCTCGGCGCGCATCGCGAGCGAGGCGGGCTTTGCCGGGCTCTGGGCCAGCGGCCTGTCGCTGTCCGCCGCGCTCGGCGTGCGCGACAACAACGAGGCGAGCTGGACGCAGGTCCTCGACCAGGCCGAGTTCATGGCCGACGCCGCGACGGCGCCGATCCTGCTCGATGGCGACACCGGCTACGGCAACTTCAACAACTTCCGCCGCTTCGTCCGCAAGCTCGGCACCCGCGGCATCGCCGGCGTGTGCATCGAGGACAAGATCTTCCCCAAGACGAACAGCTTCCTGCGCGGCGACGCGCAGCCGCTGGCGGCCGTGGACGAGTTCTGCGGCAAGCTGAAGGCGGGCAAGGACGCGCAGGCGGACGACGACTTCGTGATCGTGGCCCGCACCGAGGCGCTCATCGCGGGCTGGGGGCTGGCGGAGGCGCTGCGCCGCGCCGAGGCGTACCGCGAGGCCGGCGCGGATGCGATCATCGTGCACAGCGCGAAGTCGCGGCCCGACGAGGTGCTCGCGTTTCTCGACGCCTGGGCCAACCGCCACCCGGTCATCCTCATCCCGACCAAGTACTACACCACGCCGGTGGAGCTCTTCGCCCAGCGCAAGGTCGCCGCCGTGATCTGGGGCAACCACCTGCTCCGCGCCGCGATCCCGGCGATGCAGCGGGCGGCCGCGCGCATCGCCGCCGAGCGCAGCGTGGCCGGCGTGGAGGAGACCCTTGCGCCGCTCGCGGAGGTCTTCCGCCTGCAGGGGGACGACGAACTGCGGGAGGCCGAGTCGCGCTACCTGGCCGCGGCGCCGCGCCGCGGGGCGATCATCCTCGCCGCGACCCGCGGCAGCGGGGCCCTGCATCCGCTGACGCAGGCCGTGCCGAAGACCCTGCTCCGCGTGGCTGGCGTGTCATTGCTGGACCGGCTCTGCGACCACCTCTCGGCCCTCAATGTGCCCAGCCTCAACGTCGTCGCCGGCTACCAGGCCGCGGCGATCAACCGCGCCGGCCTGCGTCGCTTCGACAATCCCGCCTGGGCGACCACGGGCGAGGTCGCCTCGCTCGCCTGCGCGGCCGAGGCGCTGGCGGGCCCGTGCCTGATCGCCTTTGGCGATATCCTCTGTCGCCGATACCTCCTGCAGGTGTTGCTCGACGATGACGCCGACTTCGTGATCGCCGCCGACCGTCGCATCCGCGGGACGGCGGCCGAGGCGCCGGCTGCGCCCCGCGACCTCCTGCGCCTCGCCGCCGCGCCGGCGCATGCGTTCCTCGACGGCGAGACCACGCTCGCGGCGGCGGCGTTCTCGGCGGACTTCGCCGCCTTTGACGCGGAGTGGATCGGCCTGCTGCAGTGCTCGGCGCGCGGCGCCGCGATCGTGCGGGCCTGGGTCGAGGCGGCGCGCTCCCGGCCGGATTTTGCGCGACTCGCCATGGTGGACCTGCTGGCCGACCTCGTGGCGCAGGGCCACCGGGTGAAGGTGCACCTGTTCTCCGGCGACTGGACGACGATCGAGTCGGCCTACGACCTCGCCGGCGCCAGCAACCTCTGAGCCATGATCCCCGCCGCGGTCTTCCTCGATGCGTGCCAAGCGCATGGGATTCGTTTCATCACCGGCACGCCCTGCTCCTACCTGAAGCCGCTCATCAACGCGGCGATCGGCGACCCGCGGTTCCGCTTCCGCGATGCGGTCAACGAGGGCGATGCCGTGGCAATGGCGGCCGGCGCGGCGCTCGCGGGGGTCCGCGGCCTGGTGATGTTTCAGAACTCCGGCCTCGGCAACGCGGTCAATGCGCTCACCTCGCTTTGCCATCCGTTCCGCGTGCCGGTGCTCCTGGTCGTCACCCACCGCGGCGAACCCGGCGGCGAGCCCGATGAGCCGCAGCACGAGCTGATGGGGCGCATCACGCCGGCGCTTCTCGACACGATCGGCGTCGCCTGGGCGCGGTTTCCCACCGAGGCGGCGGCGGTGCCGGCCGCGCTGGATGCCGCGCTGGCGCATATGGCCGCGACCGGCCGGTCCTATGCACTGATCATGGCGAAGGATGCGGTGGCGCCGCACGCGCTGGCCCAGCCGCAGGCCGGCGGGCCCATCGGCACGCGGGAGCTTGCCGTGCGCGAAGTCCTCATGCGAGCGCGGGCCGACCGCATGACGCGGACCGAGGCGTTGCAGGTCATCCGGGCTGCGCGCGACCCGCGCGGCGTGCAGATCGCCACGACCGGCTACACCGGGCGCGAGCTCTACGCGCTCGGGGACGATCCCTGGAACCTTTACCTCGTCGGCTCGATGGGCTCGGCGAGTGCCTTCGGCCTCGGCGTCGCGTTGCACTGCCCGGGCCGGCCGGTGACGGTGATCGAGGGCGACGGCGCCGTGCTCATGCGGATGGGCAACCTCGCGACGCTCGGCGCCTATGCGCCGCCGGAACTCCTGCACGTGGTGCTCGACAACGAGGCGCATGATTCGACCGGCGGCCAGGCCACGGTCAGTCGTGGCGTGCAGCTGGCGGCGGTGGCCCGGGCTTGCGGCTACGCGGCGGTCTGGTCGACCGATGATCCCACCGCGTTGGCGGCGGCCCTGCGCACGCCGGCGACGGGTCCGCGCTTCGTGCACTGCCGCATCCGGCCGGGCGCGCCGGACAAGCTGCCGCGGCCCAAGGTGACGCCGGCGGAGGTGTTCGGTCGGTTGTCGCGCTGGCTCGCGGCCCCATGACCATGCGCGTCCTGCTGACGACGCCCTACGACCTGGCCGTGCCGGGCGGCGTCAACCGCCACGCCTTGGACCTGCTGGAGACACTCGCGCGCCGCGGCTGCGAGGTGCGGCTCGTCGGCCCGTCGTCAGCCGCGTCACCGGCGAGCGACCCGCGGATCGTGCGTCTCGGGCGCGTGCGGGTGGGCTCGCTCAACGGTGCCCGCAGCCGCGTGACGCTGGACCTGCGGATCGGTGGCGCCGTGCGCCGGCTGCTGCGCGAATTCCGGCCCGACGTGGTGCACCTGCAGGAGCCGTTCCTGCCGACACTGAACACCTTTGTCCTGCGGCACGCGGGGAGCGCGCTGCGGGTTGGCACCTTCCACACGTACTCCGAGTCCAGCCGCGGCTACCTCTGGGCGTGGCCGTGGTGCCGGTGGATCAACCGGCAGCTGGACCGGCGCATCGCGGTGTCGGCGGCGGCGCGCGACTTCGCCACGCGCTGGCACCCGGCGGAATTTTCCGTGGTGCCGAACGGCGTCCGGCTGCCGCCGGCGAGCGAAGTGCGACCGGAGCGTCCACCGGGCAGTCCCGTGCACGTGCTCTTCGTCGGCCGGGCCGACGAGCCGCGCAAGGGCTTCGCCGTGCTGCACGCGGCGATGCAGCGGCTGGCGGCGGCGTCGCCGGGCGGATTTGCGCTCAACGCGGTCGGCCCCGGGACGAAGCGGGGTGGCGTGAGCGCGGCCGGACTCGCGGCGGCGTTGCAGGCGGCCGACGTCTGCGTCGTTCCATCCCTCGGCGGCGAGAGCTTCGGCCTGGTCGCCCTCGAGGCGCTGGCGCACGGCGTGCCGGTCGTGGCCTCGCGCATCCGCGGCTATGCCGAGTGGCTGGAGGGCGCGGGCGTGGGCGAATTGGTCGCACCGGGTGACCCGGCAGCGCTGGCCGATGGCATCCGACGCGTGACGGGCGACGCAGGGCGCCATGCGGAATACGCGAAAGCGGCGCGGCAAGTCGCGGCGGCGTACGACTGGGAAAAATGCGCGGACCGGTTGGTCGCGTTGTACCATCGGTAAAGGCGCCTCACGCGGGGGATGCGGAGTTTTTTTACCACGGATTACACGGATTGCACGGATACAAACCGGATAAACCACTTATCTGCACTGATCTTCACTGATTCCAATCAGTGTTCATAAGTGTTCATCAGTGGTTTCTAGGTCTGTATCCGTGGTTAAGAATTGCCTGCCTGTTCGAATGACGACGGTTGGGGGTACAGTTCCTGGAGGAAATCGCGGACGAGGGCGTTCACGGTGGGGTTGGGCGCGTCGCCCTGGTCGTCGTTGAGGCAGTAGAATTTCGGCCGCAAGGCACGCAGCCGTGCGAAGGCCCGGGCCTCGGTGTCCGGGTTCTGGCGGATCTTGTGGAAGCGGTGATAGCGCAACAGGCGCCAGAACGGCTCGGCCACGGCACGGTCGCGGCATCGGGCCAGCAGGTGGTAGCGATAGAGGAAATCCGCCCGCACCTGCGCGTCGTGCCGGAACCGGCGCGCCCGGGTGGCGGCGATCTCGGCGGGGCGCGAGGCGATGGCGGCCGCGAACAGGTCGCGGTCGACGAGGATCGGAGCGTGCTCGATGAAGCCCAGCGAGATGAAGCGGAGCCGGCCGTCGAAAATGCGGAAGGGCAGGCGCTCGCCGGCGAGGGAGCCGAAGACCCTGATGCGGCCGTCGTCCGCAAAGAAGTCCGCCGGGGCCGTGGCGCGGCCGAACAGGAAATCGTCGTTGAGGTAGAGGAACCGCGGCGACACGCCGGGGATCTGGTGCAGGTGGCTCTCGATCGTGTTGCAGTTGAAGGTGGGGAGGATCGCCGGGTCCATGATCTCGTCATGGTGCACGAGGCGGACCTTGGGATGGTCGCGGCGCAGCCAGGCCGGCACCTGCGGTCGCATCGTGAGCAGGAACACGCGGCCGACCCAGGGGCAGAACCGCTCCAGCGAACGCAGGCTGTAGCGCAGGAGCTGGTGGGCGTCGCGGTAGCGCTCGGGGTTGAGATCGAGGGGCGTGGGCGAGTGCCGCTGCTGGACCGCGGCGTAGCCCGGCCAGGCCCCGTCCACCCAAGTGTAAACGACATCCAGCGTGGTGGGGACGGAAGCGGGGGCGGACATGGCGGCGAGCGCAGGATGATCGCGGGAAAGCGCGGGCGTTGTCGAGAGCCCCCTGCCGGGCGGGTTGAATCTTGCGGGCGGCGGCGGCGCCCGCAGATAGTGCGGTCATGTCCGCCCCCGTCGCCGCGTCCCGTGCCTCCCGCCTGCCCTGGGGCTGGCTGGGGCTGGGTCTCCTGGCGGTGGCCGGCGGGGCGTGGCTGCTCGGGCGGGAGGCCGCCCCGGCGGCGGTGCTCAAGGAGGTCCTGACGACGGTTCGGGCGACCGGGCCCTGGGCCTATTTCACAGCGATGGCCTTGGTGCCGCTGCCGCTGATCTGGTTCACGGTGCCGGCGGGCGAGGCGTTTGCGCCGCAGCTCACGCTGCCCGGCGTCATCGCGGCCGCCGGCGTCGCCGTCGCCGTGCAGCAGGCGCTTTCCTATGCGATCGCCCGTTATGCCCTGCGGCCCGTCGTGGAACGGCTCGTACGCCGCCGGGGCTGGGAGGTGCCGCGCGTCACGGCGACGAATGCGCTCGGCGTCGCGCTCGTGGTGCGCCTGACCCCGGGGCCGCCGATGATCCTCGGCAGCTGTGTCCTCGCGCTGGCCGCGGTGCCGTTCCGGCTTTACCTGATCGTCTCCTGGCTCGTGGCGCTGCCGTGGATCTGCGCCGGTGTGATTTTGGGCCATGGCATTCTCGAGGGTCGGTTGGCGCCGGCGCTGACAGGATTGAGCGTGCTCATCGCGGCGGCCGTCGCGGCCCGCCTCCTGCGGCGCAGCCGTTGGCTGGCCCGTTCCGCCTCATGATCCTGGCCGCCAGTCTCGGACTCGCGCTGCTGGCCGCCTACGGCCTGGCTTGTTATTTCACGGGGGAAAACCTGCTGGCGGCTTGGCTGGACGAGCGCTCGCTGCGCGGGCAGTCGCTGGCCGCACTCGATGACCTTTGCCAACGCAACCCGCGGCGGTCGGGCCTGGTCGTCACCCTGACAACCATTCCGAGCCGCATCGACGCGTTGGCGCCGACGCTGAAGAGCCTGTTGCGCCAGACGGCGGCGCCGGAGCGGATCCTCCTCTGCGTGCCGACGTGGAGCGAGCGGGAGCAGCACACCACGACGGTGCCGACATGGATCGCCGCGCTGCGCAGCGTCACCGTGGTGGCGGTGCCCGACCAGGGGCCGGCGACCAAGTTTTTGTCGACGCTGGGAACCGTGGACCCGGACCAGGCGGTCGTCGTCGTCGACGATGATCGCGTCTATCACCGGCGGCTCCTTGCGACCTACCAAGCCCTGGCCGCCGGGCGGCCCGATGCGGCGATCACGGCAGCGGGCTGGCGCGTGCCGGCGGACCTGATTGACCGGCCGACCACCCTGCGGGCCCGTCTGGCCCGGGCGCCTTACGTGCCCCGGCGGGCGAACCAGGTGCGGCAGCCCGAGCGCACCGACATCGTGCAGGGCGTGCATTCCTACCTGGTGCGGCCGCGGTTCTTCGATCTGGCGGCGCTGGGCGACTTCAGCGCGGCGCCGGCGGCGGTGCGGTTCGTGGACGACGTGTGGATCAGTGCGCATTGCCGGGCGGAGAAGTGGATCCTCCCGATGCGGCTCGGCTACACGGACTATCAACCCCGCGAGCACCGGCGGCGCTTTGGGCGCACGAGCCTGGGCGCCAACGTCAACCGGGCCACCCGCGACGCGGAGCGGGGCAATTCCGTGGCGCTGCGCCACCTGTCCGCGCGCTGGCGATCGTGCGGATGATCCGTCTCAGTGACGCGCTGGCGGGGTGATGTCGCCGTGGCCGTCGAGGCCGTGCGGGGTGCGCACGCGGCGCGTGCGCAGGGTTTCGGCGAGCAGTTGCGCGCTGAGGGGAACGGCAGCGCGCGACTGCCTCGGATGGTCGAGATGGTAGACGAGCGCCTGCCAGGAGATGTCCTTGCAGCGGACGCCGAGATGGCGGAGGCGCATGGTCAGCTCGATGTCGAGTGCGCCCCAGCCGCGGAAGCGCTCGTCGTAGCCATTCACGGCCACGAAGTCCGCGCGCCACATGGCGAAGTTGCAGCCGGTGGCGTCGTCCCAGTCCGCGAGGCGCCGCACCCGCGCGATCGGCCAGCGCAGGATGATCGGGTCGCGGAAGCCGCCGCGCAGCACGCAGGCGAGGCGCGATCGCAGGTCGGGGGCAAAGCGCGCCGTGTGGCGTTCGCGCACGCAGCCGCGCTGCGCCTGGACCCACCAGCCGCGCTCGGCGAGCGCCCGGTGATCGGCGAGGCATCGTGGGTGGGGGACGCAGTCGCCGTCGAAAAAGACCAGGTAGTCGCGCGTGGCGTGCGCGACGGCGCGGTTGCCGATGCGCGACTTGTGCTCGCCGGAACGCGGATGGCTGACGTGCAGGAGTGGGCACCGCAGGCGGGAGCGCCAGCCGGCGACGAATTCATGGATCCACGGGCCGGAGCCGTCGTCGGCGATGATCACCTCGTCGGTGGCCTCGACCTGCGGGGCGAGTGCGTCGAAAAGCTTTCCGAGCGACATCGGCTGCTCGTAAGTGGCGATCACCACGGTGATCGTCGGTGCGGCGGGGCGAGCGGTGTTCATGGGGTGGCGAGGCGGGTTGCGCGGGAGTCGGGCCGGACGGCCCAGCGCCGGAAGAGCGGCAGGTGCTGGCCGTAGCTTGTGCGGAGGCGGACATCGCCGGCCAGGACGTCCGGGCCGCCGGTGACATGGTGCAGCGGCAGCGTCCGGGCGAGGTCCGCCGCGGGATGCGCCCCGGCGAACCCGCGCTCGGCGAAGACCTCGGGCGTGAGCGTGTGGAGATGCATGAGCTGCACGCCCTCGCCGTAATAGCGCGTGCTGGCATGCGCCGGGCGCAGCCAAGTGCCGTCGGGCAGCGGCAGGCAGGCGCCGGCGTTGCGGCCGGAGGAAAAGGGGGCGCCGGCGTAGCGGCGCTCGCGGTTGACCGGATGCGGTGCCCACGGCGCGCCGTGCAGGTCGGCGGCGTGGTGCAGTTCCAGGGCCCGCGGCTCCCCGGGGCGGCGGCGGGCGAAGGTGAGCAACCACCAGCGGCCGGCGTGGTGCCAGAGATTGGAGTCAACCGCGTCCACGTCGTCCAGCAGGCGCCGGAACCAGCGCCAGCGGTGCGGGAATTCCTCGCACACGAACAGGTCGACGGCGCGATCCGCCGCGCTCTCGGGCACGAGGTAGAGGGCGCCGGCGTGGGCGAAGACATGGGGGTAGGAGAGGTGGCCCGCGGGTCCGCCCTGCAGGAGAAGCGGCTGCGGCGCGCCCGGCCGCAGCTGAGCGTCCAGCGGGATCGCCACCAGGCGGCCCCGGTGCTCGCAGTACTGGAACTCCTCGACGAAGAGGCAGCGGCGGCCGGCGGATTCCGCCACAAACGGATCGGCGTAATAGCTCCACCGCGGCGCCGCGATGGTCACGGCCGGTTCGCCGGCGCGGGCGACGAACGCCTGGAAGTGCTCCTTCGGCCAGCGGTGCAGCCCGTTGACGCGGGTGGCCTTGAATCGCCGCAGGCGCCAGGCGAATCGGTCGGCGGCCTTGCGGAGTGCGAACCAGGCGCGGACCGGCGGATCAAGCCATCGAGGAACGCCGGGCGCGACCTTGTTGCGCGAGGACATCCAGCGCACCGGGTGGGCGCAACTGATGTCGATGTCCCCCGGGGAGAGCGCCGGCTCGCCGGCGAGGGCCCGGCGGAGCAGCACGATCGAGAGCAGCGCCTGGTCGCATTGGTGGCGCGGGAAGTCGGCCGGGATCGCGATGAGCTCGGGCCGGAGAGCGAGGGTGCACCACTCCACGACCACGGCCGCGGCGAGGGGCGCGTCGCCGCGCAGGCCCACCACGCCGGCCACGCGTTCGCGGGCGTCACGGGCGGGGCCGGGAACCGCGAGGGCGTCGAGCACCGCGGGGGCGCAGCGGTCGCGAAGGCGCGCCTGCCCGGCCAGCGTGAGGACCGGCTGGCGGCGGACGCGGGTGTGCACGGCGGGCAACGGCTCGCGCAGCAGGGTGGCGCTGTCGAGCCACAGCACGTCGCCGGGGTGCTCACGCATGACCGCGGCGATCGCGAGCGGCTTCCAGGCGAAGGTGCCGAGGTCGGCCACATGCGGCGGGTGCGGGGTGAAGTCGAAGGGGCGAAAGGCGGCCCGGGGAAAGCGCCGCTCCAGTTCTGCCCGGTGGCGGCCCAGCCCGAGGTCGAAGACCACAACCGTCGTGGCCGCATCCCAGCCGGCGCGTTCCAATCCGCGCAGGAACTGCCAGAGACAGCGCCGGAAAGGCGCGTTGGCGGCGGTCACGACGCACAGCGGCGCGGCCGGCTCGGCTGCGTGGCTCGGGCCGGAGGCATTCATGCTCCGGCGGAAGCCGCCGCGCCCACGATCCGGCCGTTCTCGATCTTGAGCACGCGGTCGGCCAGGGCGAAGTAGCGGTCGTCGTGCGTGATCGCGACGACAGTCTTCCCCTGCGCGCGGAGCCCGGGGATCAGCTCCCGGTAGAAGAATTCGCGGAAGGCGGGATCCTGATCGGCAGCCCATTCGTCGAGCAGCACGATGGGCCGCTCGTCGAGCAGCGCGGCGAGGAGGACGAGGCGCCGGCGTTGTCCCTGGGAGAGGTCGATGGTCGTGAAGGCGGCGCCGTCGAGGCCTACCTTGGCCTCGAGCTGGAGCAGGGCGAGGAGCGCACGGCCGCGGGCCTCCGCCTCCGCCGCGGGCAGGCCGAGGACATGGTCGAACAGCGGGTCCTCCGTGAACACCGCCGTGAACCGTGCGCGCTGGGCGGCGCGGTCGGCCTCGTCGGTGACGGGTGCGCCGTCGATCACGATCCGGCCCGAGTCGGGCGGGTAGAGGCCGCAGAGCAGCTTGGCCAGGGTCGTCTTGCCGGCGCCGTTGCCGCCGACGAGGAAGACCACCTCGCCGGCCCGGAGATGGAGGGTGAAGGGGCCGCTGACGAAGCCGGGCTGGTCGTGGTCCTTCTCGTAGTGGAACGTCACCTCCTCGCAGGTGAGTTCGCGAAAGGCCGGCGTCGGGGTTGCCGGGGCGGGGGCGGCCGCGGGCGCGGGTTCGCACGGATCGAGACCCTCGGCCTGCATGCGCTCGAGGGCCACGCGGGTGCGCTGCGTGCGGGGAATCAGGTCGAGGGAATCCTTCAGCGGCTGGCGGACAAAGATCGCCGCGAGCAGGATGCCCGTGGCGGTGGCGACCGGCAGGTCGATGAAACGCGGCAGGGCGAACAGCAGGCAGGCGACATTGGCGAGGACCATGGCCTCGGCGAACCGCTCGGCCACCAGGTGGATGAGGCGGCTGCGCACGGTGAGCTCGCAGACATCGCGGCCGGCGGCCGTGAAGTGCCGTTCCACGAAGTCGGCGCGCCGCGGCCGGCTCAGCAGCAGGGTCTTCACCGCCCGGAGCGCGTACTGGAGCTGGCCGGTGTGGCGGTCGTTGGCCGCAGCGGCGGCGTGGCCCACGCGCTGGGCGAGGCGCTCGGGCACGATGTAGCACGCGGCGGCGAGGGCGACGAACAGGAGGTTGAACGCCAGGACGGCCGGCGAGAGCCAGGCCATGTAGCCGAAGCAGCCGAGGGCGATGGTGCCGTTGATGACCGCGTCGGGCAGGCTGCACACGTAGTCGGTCACGACGCGCACGTCGGGCCCGAGCAGGTTGAACAGCCGGGCCGGGCCGGCGCGCTCGAGGCGCCGCAGCGGCGTGGCGAGGACCTGGCGCAGCAGCTGGAGGCGCAGGCGCCATTGCAGGCGCTCGGCGGCCGTGCTGAGGGCGTGCTGGGCCGCGACATTGCCGAGGAAGTACACCACGACCAGGAGGACGAACTGGAGGGCGGCGGCGCCCTGCTCGCCCGGCGGCAGGGTGAGCGCCCGGTGCATGAGGCGCATGAGCGCCGCAAGGGCGGCGCCGGCCGCAATGCCGCAGGCGGCCGATAGCGGAAGCCGCCAGCCGGCATACCGGACGAGGATGCGCCAGACCTGCATCCCGGCAGCGTGGCGCGGGCGGACGGCGGGAGGCGAGTCGGATTTCGGCGGGCGCCTGCGTTGACAGGCCACGGGCCGGCAGGAAAGGTCGCACTGACCCATGTCGTCCGCGCCCCGCCAGTTCCTGCTTCGCCTCGAGGACGCCCTGCAGGCGGGAGCGCGGCTCGGCCGGCAAAGCTGGGCGGCGCTGCGCTACGGACGGCGGCCGTTCCGCGCCGCCGATTTCCGCGGCGACCGGTGCCACTGTGCGCCGGGGGCACCGCACTTCGTGCACAGCGAGGGCCTGCGCGAGGCGTGCGATTTCGTGGTGGATTACGGCACGAATGTCCGGAGCGCGCACCGTCCGCCCGTGCCGCCGGCTCGGCTGGCGGCCGCGGTGGCGGAGCTGGGGCGCGGGGCGACCCTGCACGTGAAGGCTGACCTGCTGGACGATTTCGCCGCCCATCTGTTGCCGGCGCTGCGGCAGCCCGTGGTCCTCGTCTCGGGCGACTCCGACGCCGGCCTCGTCGCCCGGCATCGCGCGCTGCTGGAAGACCGGCGGATCGCGCATTGGTTTGCGCAGAACTGCGACCTGCCCGGGCGCCATCCGCGGCTGACGCGGGTCCCCATCGGCCTCGACAATCCGGTGTACACCAAGCTGGAGAAGCGGCTCGGGTTCGCGCTGACCATGCTGTTGGGCCGGACCCCGTTCGACGCCACCGTGACGCGCAACGACATCGGCGACCAGGCCGTCCTCCGCGCGGTCCGTGCCGGTCTGCCGCCGCCGGCGGCGCGGCCGGCGGTGGCGCTGTGCACCTTTCACCAGAACCAGAAGCTGGTCGCACCCGATCTCGCCAACCTGCCGGATCGGGCGCGGGCTTGGGTGGAACTGAAGGACCGGGCCTGCTGTCACTTCGTGGCGCGGCGCCTGCGGCAGCGCGTGTGCTGGGAGCGCCACGGCGACTTCGCCTTCGAGGTGTCGCCGCGCGGCAACGGCCTCGACTGCTTCCGCACGTGGGAGGCGCTCCTGCTGGGCACGATTCCCATCGTGCGCTCCTCCACGCTCGATCCGCTGTACGAGGACGAGGCCCTGCCGGTCGTGATTGTCCGCGAATGGACGGAGGTCACCGCCGAGAACCTGGCGCGCTGGCGCACGGCGCTGCAGCCGCGGCTCGGCTCGGAAGTCGACGCGCGGCTGGCCCTCGAGCATTGGGTGGCGAAGATCAGAATGGCGTCGCAATCCGCCGCTGGCCGCTGAACCATCGGCCATGTCCGCGAGCTACCGGAGTCTCCTTGCCGCCGTCCGCGCCTCCTACGCGCCGGAGAAAGCGGCGGAGGAGCGCCGCTCCGAGATCATCGCCCACTGCGTGTACCGGCCGCTGTCGTTCTATGTGACGCCGCTTTTCCTCAAGGCCGGGATTTCCGCCGACGGCGTGACGCTGGGGATGTTCGTCCTCGCCGCGGCCATGCCGGTGCTGGCCGCCTGGGGCGCGGCGCCGGCCTGGGCCTGGGTCGTGGCGATCGGAGTGGTGCTGCAGGTGCTCGACTGCGTGGACGGCAACATCGCCCGTGTCACGCGGCGCTTCAGCAAGGTGGGCAACATGCTCGACGGCTTGTGCACGCTGCTGTTCTGGGCGCTGTTTTTCTTTTCCGCCGGCATTTTGGCGCAGCGCGCCGGCGGCGGTTGGGTGGCGCAGCATGGCCGGGAGATCGGCCTCGGGCTGGCGGCGCTGCTGCTGGCGCAGCGCGAGCTGGAGGATACCTTCGATCATGCGCTCGGCGAGCGCGTGCGGACGGAACCGACACTACCGGCGGAGGTGGGCTTCGACCTGCGGCAGCAGGCGAAGGCGGCGGAGCAGGTGCTGGCTTTCGGCGGCCTTGCGCTCACCGGTGTGCTGGGACGCCTCGAATGGTTCCTGGGCGGACTGGCGATCTACCAGGCGTCGGTGTTCGGGCTCTGGCTGCCGCGCTATGTGCGCGCTGTCTGGCGGCGGCGCGGCTAGGGTCGGCTGCGCCCGATCAGGCGGTCCAGCGGCGGAGGACGAGGGCGACATTGCTGCCGCCGAAGCCGCTGCTGTTCTTGAGCACATAATCAGGGGCGGACGGCAGGGTCGTGCGGGGGAGGTTGAGGCCGGCGGACTCCGGATCGGGATCGACGAGGTGCGCCTGCCCGGGCGTGAAGCCGTCACGCAGCGCGAGGGCGCAGAAGCCGGTCTCGAGCACGGAGGCCATCGAGAGCCCGTGGCCGGTGAGGGCCTTCGTGCTGCTGACGGCGGGTCGGGCGCCGGCGGCGGTGAAGACGGTGTGGATCGCCCGGATTTCCGACCGGTCGCCCGCGGGGGTCGAGGTGGCGTGGGCGTTGACGTAACCGATATCCGCCGGGGCCACGCCGGCCGCCGCGAGGGCGCGATGCATCGCGGTGGCGAGGCCGCGGCCGTCGGGCTCGGCGATGGCCATGTTGTAGCCGTCGGAGGCCTGCCCCCAGCCGAGGATCTCGGCGTAGACCGGTGCGCCGCGGGCGGCCGCCGAGGCGGCGCTCTCGACCAGGAGGGCGGCGGCGCCGCCGGTGCCGACGAAGCCGTCGCGGCCGCGGTCGAAGGGCCGCGAGGCGGTGGCGGGATCGGGGTTGCGCGAGAGCGCCCGCATGCTGTGGAAGGAGTAGGTCGACTCGACCGTGAGGTCCTCGGCGCCGACGATCACGATGCGCTGCTGGCGGCCCAGGCGGATCTCGTCGCAGGCGTAGCCGATGGCGTGCGCCGTGGAGGCGCAGGCGGAGACGAACCCGCAGACGGCGCCGCGGATGCGGTAGTGCGGGGCCAGGTTGAAATTGAGCGTGCCGGCGATGGTGCTCACGACACCCATCGGGTGCATGCGGCCGCCGTGCGACTCGTGGAGGGCGTTGAGCCGCTCGCGCTGGAGGAAAGGCGAGCCGGCCGAGGCGGTGAAGAGGCCCGTCTCGCCGTCGGCAAGCAATTCGGGCGTGAGCTTCGCATCGGCGATCAGCTGCTCCAGGGCGCAGAACGCATGCAGGCCGTGCGGCGGCAGGCTGCGGAGCACCTCGCGGCCGAACGCGTAGCGCTCCGGCCAGCGCCACTCCGCATGGTGCGAGGAGCGGGTGTCGAAGCCCTTGATCGTGCCGGCCACCTTGATGTCGACCTCGTGGCCCGGGAAGAAATCGAACGGGGCGATGCCGTGCCGCAGCTCGCGCAGGCTGCGCGCCACCTCGGTCGCGTCGTTGCCGATGCTCGAGATGAAGCCGAGTCCGCTGATGACGACCCGGGGCTGGCGGCCGGCCGGGTTCATGCCGGCGGCGGGGCGGGCAGGTGCCGGCGCAGGAGATTCAGCAGGTCGTCGATCGTGACGACCTGCAGCAGTTCTTCCTGGGGCAGTTTGGCCGCGAACAGGTCCTCGAAAATGAAGACGAGCTCCACCATCGTGATGGAGTCGAGGCCCAGCTCGGCGACGAGCGCGGTGGAGCGCGGGTAGGTGGCCAGGGGCTTGGGCGGCTTGGGGCTGAGGTGGTGGTGGACCAGCCCGAGCACGGCGCGCTCGAAGGCGGCCGGGTCACCCGTGGCCTGGAACGCGGCGCAGTCCTGGATCGTCGCCTCCGGGAAACCGCGCAGGGTGCCGCGCAGTTTCTCGGAGATGGGATGGTCGCCGCTCATGCTGCTAGGAGCGGAATGAATCACGGAGCTGTCAAGGCTCGCGCCGGCCGCGCCTCATTCGTCGTGCGGCAGCCGACCGGGGAAGGTCGTGAGGTACCGGGCGATGCTGGCCTGCTCCTTCGCCTTGAGGCGCTGGCGGGCGGCGAGACGGTCGGCGGCCTTGGCGATGACGACGTCGCCGTACTCGCTGCGCCGGCCGGGGCTTTGCAGGAAGGCCCGGACGCGCTCGAACGCCGCGGGGTCGGTGCCGCCGGCGACGGAGATCAGGCGGGCGAGATACTCGGCGGGAGCCTTGGCGGCGATCGCATCGTAGTTGTCCATCATCCAACGGATGCACAGCTCGCGCAGGTCCTCGCGGCCGCTGGCGCCGCTGCGGCCGCGGGAGCCGAGGAGGACGCTGAGGAACTCGGTCGAGTTGAGCGCCGGCGTGAGCGAGTAGTCGAGGGCCCGGCGCACGAGGGCCGGGTCGCGGAAACCGCCCAAGGCGCCGATGAAGGCGGCGCGCTGGGCCGGCGTGGCCGCCTGCTCGAGCGCGGCCTGGAGGGTCTCGAACAGGGCCGCGTCGCCGTGGAAGGCGGTCACGCTGAGCGCGACGTAGGCGAGGCTGGCGTCGACCTGGCGCGGGTTCTCGAGGTAGAGCGCGGCGAGGCGGCGGCACTCGGCCACGACCGCGGGGTCGGCGATGTCGGTGCCGAGCGTGCCGTAGAGCGTGCCGCGCAGGGGCGCCACGTAGTCGGGCTCGCCGGCGCGGGGCTGCAGGCCGATGCGGTCGAGCACGGGCCGGAGGATCGAGGCGCGGTAGGCCCGGTAGGCGGGCTCGAGTTCCGCGGTGACAAAGGTGCCATGCAGGCCGCCGATGCCCTCGAGGACGCTCGCGATCACGTCGGGGTCCTCGTCGCGGCCGCTGGCGGTCAGAAGGGCGAGGTACGCGTCACCCTCGATGAGACCGGCGGCAAACAGGGCGGAGTTGTTGTCGAGGAGCCCGACGCGCTCGAGCGGCGGCAGGTTCGCGGCGTGGCGGGCGAGGCGCAGGTTGTGCTCCGCGGGCAGGCTCCAGCGGTAGTAGCCGGCTTCGCCGGCGTTGGGATAGATCCAGTCCGCGTCGGCGAGGCCGGGCACCGCGTAGGTCGCCGTCTCGGCCTTGAGCAGCAGGCGCTCGCGGTGCAGGCGGCCTTGTTTGCTCCAGGTGAGCACGACGGGCACCTGCCATTGGCCGGGGGCGGCGGGATCGCCCAGATTCGTGAAGCGCCGCTGGCTCAGGCGCAGGCGGCCGTCGGGCTCGAAGGCGAGGGAAACCAGGGGAACGCCGGGTTTCTCGATGTAGGCCGAGAGCAGCGCCGTGATGTCGTCACCCGAGACGGAACTGAAGGCGTCCCAGAGGTCGTTGGCCTGGGTGTTGCCCCAGCTGTGCTTGCGGAAATAGGCCTGCATCGCGGCGCGGAACTGCGCGGGCCCGATCCAGTTCTCGACCATGCTGAGGATGCCCTTGCCCTTGCTGTAGGTGAGCTCGTCGGCGAGTTGGGCGAGGTCGGTCTCGGCGGTCACGGGCCGGCGGATGGCGGTGATCGAGGGCAGGGCGTCGGAGCGCATCGCGCCCTTGATCTCCTTGCTCTGCTGGATGCCGATGCGGAACTCGGGGTATTGCTGGTCGACGACCTTGGCGCAGATCCAGTCGGCGAAGGACTCGTTGAGCCAGAGGTCGTCCCACCACTCCATGGTCACGAGGTCGCCGAACCACATGTGCGCGATCTCGTGCGCCATGACGTTGGCGAGCCGCCGCCGCGCGCTGAAGGAGGGCCGGGCGGGATCCATGAGGAGGAGCCGGTCCGTGTAGGTGACGAGGCCGGCGTTCTCCATCGCGCCGTACACATACTCGGGCACGGCGATCTGATCGAGTTTGGCGTACGGATACGGGATCCCGAAATACTCCTCGAGCCGTGCCAGGATCGGCGGGGCGAGGCGGACGGCCTCGGCGGCGAGGGCGGACTGGCGGCGCGGGGTGATGATGTGGCCGGGGACGCCTTGGTCGGGGACGGGCACGTACTCGAGCGGGCCCACGGCCAGGGCGACGAGGTACGAGGACATCGGCGGGGTGCGGCCGAAGTGGAGCGTCTTCATCCCGCCGGCGCGCGACTCGCGGGCGACCGGGGCGTTGGCGACGGCCTCGAGGTTTTCCGGCACGGTGAGCGTGAGCTGCCAGTTGATCTTGAAGGCGGGCTCGTCCCAGCAGGGGAAGGCCTTGCGGGCGTGGCTGTCCTCGAACTGCGTGAAGAGGTACGGGTCGCCGCGGCTCACGGTCTTGTAGAGCCCGAGGCCGTCGCGGGTGTAGCGGGCGGTGAAGTCGGCCTGGAGCTGGTAATGCCCGGCCGGCAGTTGGGCCGGGGCGGTGAGGGTGACGAGGCCGAGATCGGCACGGGTCACCTGGTGCGCGAGCGGCGTCGCATTGCCGGCGGGATCCGTGAGGGTCGCCGTGCCGATCACCGGTCCGAGGGCGTGCAGGCGGAAGGATTGGAACGGCGCGGCAGCGACGACGTCGATCCGCACGCGCCCCGTGTAATCATCCTTGGCGGGATCGAGGGTGAGCTCGACGGCCTGGGCCAGGGGCATGACTTCGCGGGTCAGGCGCCACGGGTCGGGCGACGTTGCGGCGGAGCCGGGCGAGGTCGAGAGCAGAACACAGGCCAGCGCGGCGGCGGTACGGCGGAAGTGGGGGCGCATGTAACAAGGCGCCAACACAAGAGGAATCGACCTCCGGCTGGCAAGCGGCCTTATGACACAACGTTTCCGGCCAGTCTGAAAACGAAAGCCTCCCGCCGGGGGCCGGCGGGAGGCTTGGTCGGGACCGAGGGGGCGGGTGGCGCCTATTTCACGGCCTCGGTGACGGTGCCGGCCTTGACGAGGACCAGCTTGTCGGGGTGCAGGTGCTTCTTGATCGCGCCGTTCACGGTCGGCAGGTCGAGGGCCTGGACCTTCTCGGGGTACTCGTCGAGCCAGGTGAGGTCGTAGCCGCGGATCAGCGTGTTCATGATGTTGTTGGCCATGCCGGTCGTGGTGGAGAGGCCGACCTTGTAGGAGCCGGCGATCTCGGACTTGCGCTGGGCGAGCTCGGCGGGGGTGATGCCCTGGTCATACCAGAGCGTCAGCTGGCGCTTGGTGGAGGCGATGCCCTTCTCGAGGAGCTCGGGCGAGAAGTTGGCCCAGATGCGCCAGTCGCCGTCACGCACGCTGTCGCCCGAGACGTAGGCGGCGATGCCGTAGGTGAGGCCTTCCTTGTCGCGCACGTTGCCCATGAGGCGGGCGCTGAAACCGTCGCCGAAGGCGGCCGTGCCGACGCGCAGGGCGAGGGCGTCGGGATCGCGGTAGCGGAGGCCGGTGGCCATGCCCCAGGTGACGCTGACGTTGGTCTTGTCGGCCATGTAAACAACCTGGTCGCGCGGCGCGTCGAGGTCGCCGCCCTTCGCGGCGGGCGGGGCGGGGCGCTTGCCGCCGGTCCAGCCGGCGAAGGCCGCGCCGACCTGCTGCTGCACGGCGGCGGAGTCGACGTCGCCCACGAGGATGAGCGTCAGGTGCGCGGGGCCGTAGTACTCGGCGTGGAAGGCCTTCACGGCGTCGAGCGTGGTGGCCTCGATGGCGGCGAGGAGCTCCTCGGTCGGCGGCTGGCGGTTGGGGTGGCCGAGCGGATAGACGGCGCGGGTGAAGGCGTCGGAAGCGCGGGTGTCGGTATCGTCGAGCGAGCGCTGGAGCGCGCCGGCGTACTGCTTCTTCACCTTGGCGAACTCCTCCGGGGCGAAGGCCGGGGTGCGGAGCTGCTCGGCGATGAGGCTGATGACGAGGGGCACGTCCTTTTTCAGGCACTTGCCGGAGATCGTGAGGACCTCGTTGCCGACGTTGAAGCTGAGGGCGGCGCCGACGCTCTCGAGCTGCTGGGCGATCGCGAACTTGTCCTTCGCGACCGTGCCCTTGTCGAGCATGCTGCCGGTGAGGCGGGCGAGGGCGGGGTTGTTCTCGGGCGCGGCGACATTGCCGACGGGGAGCGTGCCGCGGATGGTGACGACATCCTTCACGCCGGTGGCGAGGGTGATGACGTCGATCGCGCCGGCCTGGGTGCGCTGGATGTTGTCGGCGATCTTGGCGGACAGCGTCAGCGCGCCGGCGGTGACGGCGAGGAGGAGGAAACGGAAGGGTTTCATGGCTTTGGGCGTTGGGGGGTTACTTGGCGGCGACGGGGGCGAGCGGCACGAACCAGCCGGTGGTGCTCTGGTCCTCCTGGAGGTACTGGTTGGCGACGCGTTTCACGTCGGCCGCGGTGACCTTCTTGTAGGACTCCTCGAGGGTGTAGAACAGGGTCCAGTCGCCGGCGGCGATGTACTCGTTGATGTTGCTGGCGATCGCGAAGGCGCCGTCGCGGGCGTAGGCGATCTTGGCGAGCTGCTGGTTGACGGCGGCGGCGACCTCGGCGTCGGTGACGCCCTCGGCCTTCACGCGCTCGACCTCGGCGAGGATGATCTTCTCGACCTGCTCGTGCGTGGCGCCCGGGGCGAGGTCGGCGTAGATGTTCAGCAGGCTCGGGTCGTGGAAGAAACCGACGCCGGCGGAGACACCGGTCGTGAGGGTCTTGTCGGTGAGGGCGCGGTAGAAGCGGCTGCCCTTGCCGGTGGAGAGGATGGAGGCGAGGACGCTGAGGGCGGGGGTGTCGGCGTGCGTGGCGGCCGGGGTCTTGTAGGCGACGCCGACCACGCCGAGCTGGGCGGCGCGCTTGACCATCACGCGGCGCGGACCGGTCTGGGCCGGCTCCTCGGTGTAGACCTGCGGGATGGGTTTCGGGGCGCGGGGATAGACGCCGTAGTATTGCTTCACCAGGCCCAGGGCGGTGGCGGGATCGAAGTCGCCGATGATCGTGACCGTCGCGTTGTCGGGCCAGTAGAACGTGTCGTAGAACTCGCGGAGCTTCTCGATCGAGACCTTCTCGATGTCGGAGCGCCAGCCGATCGTGCTGTGGTGGTAGGGGTGGGCGACGTAGGCGGCGGCGCCGATCTCCTTGTCGAGGGCCTCGGTCGGGTTGTTCTCGCCGATCTCGAACTCGTTGCGCACGACGGTCATCTCGGGCTGGCGGTCGGAGTCGCGCAGCCAGAGGTTGCGCATGCGGTCGGCCTCGATCGCCATGTAGCGCTCGAGGTGCTCGCTGCCGATCTCGGCGTAGTAGTTGGTGCGGTCGAGCCAGGTGGTGGCGTTGTAGTTGCCGCCGACGGTCTCGAGGAACTGGTCGACGTTGTTGCCCTTCTCGCGGTTGAAGTTGGGCGAGCCCTTGAACATCAGGTGCTCGAGGAGGTGCGTGGCGCCGGTGGTGCCGGTGACCTCGTTGCGGGAGCCGACGCGGTAGGTGACCATGAAGGTCACGACCGGGACGGTGCGGTTGGACATGAGCAGGACCGTGAGGCCGTTGCTGTCCAGCGTGTATTCGTCGATGGCGCCCACGGTTTTGACGTGGGTGAAGCCTTCGGCCTTGACCGGATCCGCCGCGCGCAGGGCGGCGAGCGGTGAGGCCAGGAGGGCGATCGCTAGCAGGGTGTGCAGTTTCATAGGGTGAACGTTGCCGCGAACCGTAGCGGCTTGGCGTTTCAAGCCAAGCGGTTCGCGATGAAATGATCTATCCGGGGATGAGCGGCGCGAGGACAGGCCGGGCGGTCGGGTGGGGGTGGTCACGCCGCCGCCGTCAGCAGGCGGTCGAGCATGGCGGCCAGTCGGTCGATGTCCGCGATCGTGACATGCAGGTGCGGGCGCAGCCGGATGGTGTTCTCGCCGGCGGCGAGGAGGAGGAGATTCTCGTCCTCGAGGGCGCGGTGCACGAGGGCGGACTTGAGCGCGGGCGAGGCCAGGCTGAAGCCCTGGTAAAGGCCGGCGCCGCGGATGTTGCGCAGCTTGGCCGGATGCTTCGCCTGCAGCTCACGCAGGCGCTGCACCAGGTGATCGGCCTTGGTCGGGACCTGCTCGATGAGCTGCTCGTCGCGGACGATCTGCCGTTCCTGCACGAAGCGCACCATGTCGGCGAGGGTGCCGCCCCAGGTCGAGTCGAGCACGCCCTCGTCCTCCATGGGGTAGAGCATGTAGATGACGCCGTTGCCGAGCTTCTTGCCGGAGGCGATGGCCTGCGGCGGGTGGGGCAGATCGAGCTGGTCGGCCATGAAGAACTCGCCGGTCTGGCCGCCGGCGGTCTGGACCTCGTCGAGGCCGAGGAAGACGTCGTACTGGTGGGCGAGGCGGCTGAGGCCCTGGAAGAATTCCTTCTCGGCGGCGCGGTGCCCGCCGGCGCCCTGCAGGGGCTCGAGGACGATGGCGACCGTCTCGGCGGCGTTGGCCTTGAGGATGTGCTCGACGCGCTCGAGGGCCTGCCGGGTGCGCTCGCGATTGGCGACGGCGGGCGCGTCGGCGTCGATCGCCGGGAACGGCACCTGCACGTTGCCGTGCACGAGCCCGTGGAAGTCACGCGTGATCACGGGGGCGTGGGTGAGCTCGGTGACGTTGAGGGCGAAGATCGTGCGGCCGTGGAAGGCCTGGTCAAAATAGATGAAACGCCGCGGCCCGGGCTGGCGGCCGCGCTTCCGGTCGTGGAGGTTGATGAAGTACTTCATCATGTTCTCCACGGCCTCGGCACCGGAGTTGACGGTGTAGATCTCGAGGCGCTCGTTGCGCATGCAGCGCGGTGCGACCTCGTGCAGGGCGCGGTAGTAGTCGAGGCATTCGCGCGTGAGGAAGTCGGGATTAGCGAGCTTGTTGTTGGCGGCGAAGCCGAGGCGGCGCAGGTAGGCGGGCTCGAAGAGGCGTGGGTGGTTGTGGGCGATCCACTTCGAGCCGTAGTAGCCGGCCCAGTCGAAGAGCTTCGGGCCTTCGACGGTCGCGAGCCACATGCCCTCGGATTTTTCCAGGTCGACGCCGAAGGGGTACGGGTCGGCCAGCACATAGCGGCGCAGTTCGGCCATCATGGCGGCGCTTTGCGAACCGGGGAAGCGGGGGGCGGGGGAGGGCATGGGGGCAGGGAGGTGATTAGGGTGATGGGTTATGGCAATAGGGCACCTCATCCGTTCGCTCAACGGTTGCCGGGATGAAACCCCATCTTGCGACCGTGGGTCGGGGCGTCGGGAGTCGTGAGGCGGCGGATCGTGTCGACGATCGCGGCAAGTTGCTCGTCGTGGGCGCCGACGCGGCTTTCGAGGGCGGTAAGCTGGGCGGACAATGCCTTGTGGTTGACCATGAGCTGGCGCAGGCGAACGAAGGCGCGGACGACGTGGACGCTCATTTCCGCGGCAGCATCGCTGTTGAGAACGTTGGCGGCTTGGATGGCACCGTGCTCCGTGAAGGCGAACGGCAGATGCTTCACGTTTTGTCCGCGCTTCAAGGTCGCATTTTGCGACCTTGATCGCACAACTTCCTGTCTATCAAGTTGAAAACAGAAATCGGGAGGGAACTTTCCCGGATTGCGGCGCACCTGTTCGTTGAGGCGCTTGGTGCTCACCCCGTACAGCGCGGCCAGATCGCGGTCCAAGAGCACACGCTGTCCGCGGAGGACCAAGATGCGGCTTTCGATGCGCTCGGCTGGGATCAGGGATGCGTCGCTCGTCATGCGAAAGCGTGAGCTTTCGCGCCTCCGGCCGGTCGCGGCAAGTCAGTCGCGGCCTGCGGCCAGCTTTTGCTGCAAATGGGTGAGGCGTTGCTTCGATTCGCTGTTGCGCACGGCCATGGCGTAGGCGGCGGGTTCGCCCACGATGAAGACCTTCTTCCGGCCGCGGGTGATGGCGGTGTAGAGGAGGTTGCGCTGGAGCATCATGAAATGCGCCTTGAGGAGGGGCACGATGACGACGGGGTACTCGCTGCCCTGGCTCTTGTGGATGCTGATCGTGTAGGCGAGGGCGAGGTCGCCGAACTCGCCGCGGTCAAAGGTGTGCTTTTCGCCGTCGAAGTCGGCGGTCAGCGTCCCCTCGACGCCGTCGGTGCTGACGACGGTGCCGATGTCGCCGTTGAAGAGGTTCTTGTCGTAGTTGTTGCGCAGCTGGATCACCTTGTCGCCGGGCCGATACTCACCGCCGGGCGTGCGCAGGCCTTGGCCGCGGGGGTTGAGGGCGGCCTGAAGCTGGACGTTGAAATTGGCCACGCCGGCCACGCCCTTGTGCATGGGGGCGAGGACCTGCACATCGTTGACCGGGTGCGGCCACTTGAGCTTGCGCGGCACGAACTCGGTGCAGAGCTGGATCACCTTGCGCAGACAATCCTCGGCATCGGTCGCGGTGATGAAGTTGAGGTCGCACCACACCTGCGCGCCGGCGACGTCGGGCACGGCGGGCGGGAGGGATGCGTCGCCCGCATTGATGGCGTGGGCGGTGGTCACGATCTGGCTTTGGCCCTGTTGGCGATAGATGACGGCGAGGCGGGTGACCGGAATGAATGAATCGGAGATCGCAGATCGGAGATCGGAGTTCGAAGACTGGCGGGTGGAGCGGGATTCCATCTCCGATCTGCCATCTCCGATCTCCGACCTGATCGCCGCGCCGGCGGCGATCAAGTCTTTCAGCACGTTGCCGGCGCCGACGCTCGGGAGTTGGTCGGTGTCGCCGACGAGGAGCAGATGCGCCCGCGACGGGACCGCCTGGAACAGCGCGGCGGCGAGGCGCGTGTCGAGCATCGAGGCCTCGTCGAGCACGAGGAAGTCGGTCGCGAGCGGCGCCGACTCGTTGGCCACAAAGCCCCCGCGGGCGGCATCGTACTTGAGCAGCCGGTGAATCGTGGAGGCGAAGCCGCCCGTGGTCTCGGCCAGGCGCTGCGCGGCGCGACCCGTGGGAGCGGCTAGATGAACACGTACCTTCTTGGCCTTCAGGATTTCGACGAGGGCGCGCAGGATGGTGGTATTGTGCGTAACAATGTAATCGTCGGTGACGTACAGGCCCGTTGGTGAGTCGATGCTGATACAGACGCATTCCTGCGGTGCGAGCGGAGTGACGCTCGTGATCCTGATGCGATGACTGTGCCGTTTGCGTGGCGAAGCTCGCTGGGTGCGAATTCGCTTTCGAGAAAGATGGAAGAGAGTATCGGGCGCTGGGTGCTGCACGAAGATCGTGTAGGCAGGCCTCCCTTGTTGGCGCACTCCGTTATGTCGGAAGGTTGGATGCGTTATCGCCCCAAGGGTAGCGATAGCCCCGACTGACCAGGCGAGCCGTTGGAAATCCTTCGCTAACTTTACGGAGCAGGTTGTAAATGAAATGACTCCTAGTTTGTCGACAGTGCCATCAGTATCCAGAAGACCCCTAAGAAGCTCCATTCGCTGAAAGAGCGAGCCGCTGAAATAGGGGGCCGGTATAAATTTCTCTTCCGAGTTTACATTGAGCCCCCACTTCTTGATCGCCTCGCGAACAGGATTGGCGTGCCCTTTGCCCCGCGCAACCAACCGATAGCTTATAGTAGGTGTACCATTCAGGGTGACTGGATTGATTCTGACGCCCATCGGCGCGAGCTCCCTGGCAATGCGGTCATGGATTTCCGCGTCGGTCGTCGTCAACAAGACGGCGTCCCTAAGCCCTCCGTCGCCAATGAGAGCTCCGAGCGCGTAGGGTGGAAGCTCCAACGCAACATCGGGTCCGTCGGCCCTGGGCACCGCCAGAGGAATGCCGAGTCGTTCGCTTTCAACCCGGTTTCCACTCAAGCGGCCTCGGATGTAGCTTAAGGGTACCACCCTCCAGCCTCGCGAGCGGACTTTTTTCTTTTTCTGGGGGCTCCAGAAAGATGTGCGGGTCCAGACTTTCCAAAGATGGTCGTCGCAGCACTCACAGGATCGTCCGTCGCTAAACAAGACGCGATAAACCGGCTTCACGCCTTGCGGATGCGTGCTGCGCACGGCCACGACCTGACCCTCCGCCGAGATGATGCTGTCGCCAGCATTGAGCTGTCCGATCGGGCGGAATCCGGCAGGCGTCAGAACCTGCGCATGAAGCGGTTGCGCTTTCCCTGTTCCTGGTCCGCCGGTGAGGACCGATACCTTGTACGCGAGGGCGTTTTTCACGGCGGAGCGCTGCAGCGGGTGAAACTCAAAGCCGGCCTTCTCCTCGGCCCAGGCGACGGCGGCGTCGATTTTGATCGGCGGCAATCCGCTGCCGACCTTCGTCAGGCGATCGACCGTGGCCGCGATCTTTTCCTCGAAGCGATCGTTGTGCGGCAGCTGGATCAAGCCGCTGCCGGGCAGCGGCTTGATGGGAGAAGGGAGATCGGAGATTGGAGATCGAAGACCGGCGGGGGACGAATGACGGACCAGGGACTTGGCCTTGACCAGGGCCTCGATGCGGGCGGCGACCAGCTTGGAGTCGGTCTCGAGCAGGTTGGCGGTGTAGTCACCGAGGTCGGCCTCGCGAAAGGCGGTGTGGCCCTCCTCCTGCAGCGTCTCGAGGGCGAAGAGGATGCCGGCGTCGAGCCGCGGCGGCGCGTCGTTGGCGAAGCCGAGGTTGATCGCGATGCGGTCGGCGGTCTTGAATCCGATGCCCTCGATCTCGCGGGCGACGCGGTAGGGCTCGGTCGTGAGGATGCGCTTCGCTTCGGCGCCGAACTGCTTCACGAGCTTGACGCACTGACCCGGGGTCACGCCGTAGGTCTGGAGGAAGATGTAGAGTTCGCGTTCAGTGCGCTTGGCGTCCCAGGCCTCCTTGATCGCGGTGGCGCGCTTCTTGCCGATGCCGGGGACGTCCCGCAGCCGGGCCGACTCCTCACTCAGGACGCGGAACGTGTCGGTGCCAAACGCATCCACGATCTTGTTGGCGTAAACCTTGCCGATGCCGGGCACGAGGCCGCTGCCGAGGTACTTGCGGATGCCGTAAACGGAGGCCGGCAGCTCGGACTTGAACGCGAGCACCTTGAACTGCGCGCCGTGCTGGGCGTGCTTCGTCCACTCGCCCGTGAGGTGCAGGGTCTCGCCGCACTCCACGCCGGGCAGCGGACCGACAATGGTGACCGGGGCCGGGCGGGCGTTTTCCGTCGGCTTGCCCTCCGCGGCCGTGGCGGAGGATGGGTCCGGGCGGAACTCGGCGATGGTGTAGTGGTTCTCCTCGTTGAAGAAGATGATGCGCTCGAGGACGCCGGTGAGGGTGCTGGTTGCGGGAGAAGCCACGTCGGGTGCGAGCCAAAGCTGGGAACGGCGGTGACGCAACTGCGGGCGCGATGGACTTTGCGGCGCGATGCGCCATTTTCCCGCCATGCGTTATTTCGAGGACGTGAAGGTCGGCGACCGTTTCCACACGGGTGAACAGGAGATCACCGAGGCGGATATCATCGCCTTTGGCCGGCAGTACGACCCGCAACCGTTTCACACCGATCCGGCGGCGGCCGGGGGCACGCTGTTTGGGCGCCTGGTGGCGAGCGGCTGGCACACGGCGGCCGTCAGCATGCGCCTGATGGTGCTGGGTGACATGGAGCTCGACGGCGGTGTGATTGGGCAGGGGGTGGAGGCCCTGCGGTGGCCGCGCCCGGTGCTCCCGGGCGACCGCCTGCGGGTGGTGATGGAAGTGGTGGAACTGCGCCCGCTCGCCCATCGCCCGGAGCGCGGGCTGATCCGCCTGCACTGCCGCACGCTGAATCAGCACGGGAAAATCGTGCAGGACATGACCGCGAGCCTGGTCATCGCCCGGCGGCATCCGCTGTCGCCCGCGACGGACTGAGGTTCGGTGCTAGGCGCCAGCAGTTGCGCTTCATTGCGCCGGGCGCGGCGCTTTGCGCCTTTGCATGGCGGCGACACCTTGCTTTGGTTGGGGGATGACCCTGTTGGCCAACGGGACAGTCGCCCTCGTGGCGCTGCTGCACCTCTGGTTTCTGGTGCTGGAGATGTTCCTGTGGACGAAGCCGTACGGGCGCCGGACCTTCGGGCTGACGCCCGAGCGGGCCGAGGCGACCCGGTCGCTGGCCGCCAATCAGGGGTTGTACAATGGCTTCCTCGCGGCGGGTCTGGCGTGGGGCTTGTGGGCCGGCGCGGACGGTTATCCGGTCAAAGTGTTTTTCCTCGGCTGCGTCATCGTGGCCGGAATTTTCGGTGCCGCCACGGCGCATCGGAAGATCCTGTGGGTGCAGGCGGTGCCGGGCGCGGTGGCGCTCGGGCTTGTCTGCCTCACGGCGCATTGAAGTCGGTCACCCCGCCGGCGACGCGACTTTGTCCATGAAAACGTCCCTGCCCGGTCTCTCGCGCACGCGAGCCCTGCAATATGCCCGCCTGGGCCGCGCCGGCATCAGCCGCGAATGGCCCCATGCCTACCAGCACCTGGCCCACGGTCTGGCGGATGTGCGCAGCCCCCGTGAACTGCATCCCGCCTTCTACGGCTGCTACGATTGGCACTCCTCCGTGCACACGCACTGGATGCTGGCGCGGCTGCGGCGGCTGTTCCCGCGGCTGCCGGTGGCCCGGGCGATTGACGCGACGCTCGATCGGCACCTGACGCCGGAGAACATTGCCGCCGAACTGGCATATTTCGTGTCGCCGGGGCGCGGCGCCTTCGAACGCCCCTACGGCTGGGCCTGGTTGCTGGCGCTTGCCGCGGAGGTGCGGGCGGGCTCGTACCCGGCGGCCCAGCGGTGGACGGCCGCGCTGCGTCCGCTGGAAATGCACTTGGCCTGCGCCTCGGTCGACTGGCTCTCGCGCCTGGGCCAGCCGATGCGATGCGGGTTGCACCCCAACACCGCCTTCGCGCTCGCCCACATGCTCGACTATGCCCGGACGGTCCGGGACCAGTTGCTCGAACGGGTGATCGTCGCCCGCTGCCGCGGATGGTACGGGCAGGACCGGGCCATACCGGCGGCCTGGGAGCCGGGCGGCTCCGACTTCATCTCGCCGGCCTTGGCCGAGGCCGATCTCATGCGCCGCGTCCTGCCCGAGGCGGAATTCGCGGCCTGGTGGCACCAGTTCCTGCCGCGCCTGCCGGATTCGCTGCTCGAGCCGGCGGTGCCGCTGGATCACACGGATCCGCAGTTCGTGCACCTCGACGGCCTCAACCTGAGCCGCGCCTGGATGCTGCGCGGCATCGCCGGCAGCCTGCCGAAGGACGACCCGGCGAAGGTCGATCTCCTCGCCTCAGCCCAACGCCATGCGGCGGTCGGGCTCGGGCGGGTGGCCAGCGGCGATTATGTCGGCGAGCATTGGCTCGCGACCTTTGCCGTTTACCTGATGACGTGACGGTCGGCGGGTAGTCAGCGCCGGTCGGAGGCGGCGTGATCCCGTTTCAGCGCGGCAATCATCTGGATGATGTCGCGGCCGGCCTTGATGCCGACGTAGAAGACCAGGAAGCCGTACCACAGGACCGAACCCACGATCAGGGCGGCCCAGAAGAGGATGAAGGGGTCTTTCATGGTTTGGCTTAGGCTTGGTTGGCAGGGCGCGGCGACAGGAGCGAGCCGGCGATCATGCCGAGCGCGGCGAGGCCGAAGGCCGCGGCGCCGGCGACCTCCGGCGGGATCGAGTATTGCTTGCCGATCAGGAGGAACGTGATGGGCCCGATGGCGCCCAGGATCAGCGCGGCGTAGGCCCCGCGGGCCGTGGCGCGCTTCCAGTACAGGCCGGCGACGAGCAAGGTGAACACGCTCGCGAGGTAGATGTTGCCCGTGACGGCCAGGTAGTCCCAGGCGTTGCCCGGCATCTCGTACCACAGGCCGTAGAAGAGCAGGAACACGCCGATGCCGAGCACCAGCAGCCGCGTGAGGAGCAGCCGGCCCGAAGGCGAGAGGGGGCGCTTCAGGCACGGCGAGATGAGGTCGTTGTAGATCACCGTGGCCCAGGTGAGCATGTAGCCGCTGTCGGTGGACATCTCGGCGGCGAGCATCGCGGCGATCACGATGCCGATGATCCCGACGGGGAGCAGCGCGCCGAGGTACTGGGGCATCGCCGTGAGCGACGTGGTGCCCTCGGGCAGGCCGCCCTGCTGGGCGAAGTAGACGAACGCGGCCGCGCCCCAGAGGCCGGGCAGGAGGAAGCGGCCCACGAAATAGAAGGACGTCCGCCGATACATCGCCTTGGCCGTCGCGGCATCCTTGGCCGCCAGCACGCGGCTGATGACCGTCTGCCAGGTGGTGGCCGCTGCCAGCTGGCAGAGCACCATCCACAGCAGGTAGCCCGTGCCGAGGCTCGATTCATGGAACGGATTGAACGGGTGGGCGTTCAGCTTCATCCCTGCCTGGCCCTGCCACGCGGCCTGCAGGGAGGCGATCAGGTCGAGACCGCCGACGTTCACGAGGACGAGCACCGAGGTGATGACGATGCCGATGCCCATCACGAGAAACTGGAGGTAATCCGTGACCAGCACGGACAGCATGCCGCCCAGCGCCGTGTAGAGGAGCACGAGGCCGAGCAAAATGGTCATCACCCACTCGAGCCAGGACGGTGGCATGCCGGTCGCCCAGACCAGAAACTCGCCGCCGAGCCGCAGGAAGATGCCCATGTTGAGCAGGCCGCCGAGGACGACGAAGAGACCGGCGAGCCAGCGGACGCGGACGTTGAACCGCTTCTCGAAGAGCTCCGGGATCGTCATCACCCCCGCGGTGCGCAGCGGGCCGATGATGAACCCGGTGCGGCCGACGAACCAGAACGCGAAAGCCATGATCACGCCGACCGACGCGCCCGCCAGGCCCTTTTCAAAGCCAAGCTGCGCCGTGTACATGATCGTCACCAGGCCCAGCTCGGTCGCGGCCAGCGAGGCGATGCCGAGGTTCACGTCCATCTCGCGGCCAGCCACCGCGAACTCCTCCACGCCGCGCACGTAGCGCCGCATCCAGAGGCCGGCGACCATGCAGCCGGCGAGGTAGAGCACAATGATCAGCCAGTCGAGCGGGGTGAGGGACATGGACGGGGGAGGGCGGGCGTGAGCGCCGAGGCTGGCGGAACGCGGCGGCGAATAAAGCGGATTCTGGGCGAATATTCGCCGGGGATCGTCCCGCTCACCGCGCCCCGCGCTCGGTGGTCGGCGGGTGACCGTAGGCCTTGCGGTAATCGCGGGAGAACTCGTGCACGCGGGCGTAGCCGACGCGGAGCGCGATCTCGGTCATGTTGAGGTCGGAGTACAGGACCAGGCCGCGGGCGAGGCTCAGCCGGATCTGCTTGAGCCGTTTCATCGGCGCCAGGCCCACCGCCTCGCGGCAGGCGCGGGCGAGGGTGTTGGGACTGCGGCCCGATTGGCGGCAGAGATCGTCGAGGGTGACCGTGCGCTCGATCTGCTGCCGCGCCCACGCCTCCACGTCCCACCACAGCTTGCCCACCGGCGAGGCGGGCGGCCGGTTGGCCTCGTGAGCCTCCAGGCCGGCGATCAGCGCGAGCAGGTGCGACTGGCACCGGCAGTCGCGCGCCCAGGAGGGCGGCTGCCGCCAGGCGGCGTGGAGCGCGGCGAACGAGCGGGCCAGGGCCGACCGGCCCGGCAGGAGGCGCTGGGCGAAGTCCGGCGGGTGCAGCGTCGGGGCGGCGAAATTGACGGAATAATAAACCCACGGCGCCTCGAGCACCCGGCCCTCCACCCATTCGTCCTCGTGGTACCACACCGCCGTGCCCGGCCCGAGGCGCTGGCGCCGGCCGTTGCACGTCTGCTCCACCTCGCCCGAGACCACGAGGTGGATCAGGTGCCCGGGGAGCGACGTGGCCGTGAACGCGTAGCCGCGCTCCGGGCGTGTGAAGCGCTCGACGAGGCGGATGCTCTCGACCGGGGAGGGGCCGACCGGGACGGGGATAGGCATGGAGATTTCTGCTAAACAATCCCCGGCCGCTGCTAAAGACGAAACGGGGGCCCGCCTGCTAGATTGCGTCACCCCACCTATGAAAGTTCCCGCACCCGCCCAGTTGTCCGCCCAGTACGAACGCGACGGTTTCGTCGTCATTCCCGATCTCCTCAGTGCCGAGGAATGCGACAAGCTCAAGACCGAGGCCCGCGGCGTCCTCGATCACCACGCCCAGCCCGGCTCCTCGGTCTACGTGCACGTCGCCGTGGTGAACCCGACCTTCCGCGCCCTGGCCGAGGATCCGCGGGTCGTCGGCGTGCTCAAGGCGGTCATGCCGCAGGGCGTGATGTTCCTGAGCGACAAGATCGTCTACAAGGCGCCCGACAAGACCTTCCCGACGCCCTGGCACATCGACTGTTTCTACTGGCGCAACACGCGGCCGAAGCTCTCGGTCTGGATTCCGCTCGACGACGCCACCGCCGCCAACGGCACGCTCACGGTCGTTCCCGGCAGCCACAAGCGCGATTGGCGCATGGTGAAGATGGGTCTGCCCAGCGGAGACTTCCAATACGAGATCGACGGCGGCGGGTGGAAGGAGGGCGACGTCGTCACCTGCGCGATCAAGCGCGGCACCGCCATCGTTTTCTCCGACCGCCTCGTGCACGGCTCCACCGCCAACACGGCCGGCAAGGACCGGTACGCGATCATCAGCACCTACCATGCGCCGGCGGCCGACGAGCCGTTCGACCTGGATTTCCCGGCGCGCAAGGTGCTGGTACCCGCGGCGTGAGGCTGCGGCCCTACACCGAGGCCAGCAGATCCCGTCCCAGCGTCGGGAGATCCGGATAAACCTTTTCCGCGCCCGCGGCGCGCAGCTCCGCCGCGTCGTGCGTCCCGGTCGTCACGCACCAGCACGCGAAGCCGCCGTTGTGCGCCGCCTGCACGTCGAACGGCGAGTCGCCGATCAGCAGTGTATCCGCTGGGGTCGCGCCGAGTTCCCGGAGCGCATGCGCGGCGAATTCCGGCTGCGGCTTGAACCACGGGGTGTCCCCGGCCGCGAAGTTGCCCGACAGGTAGGGCGTGACGCCGAGGTGGGCGCAGACCTTGCGCGACGATTCGCCGTGCTTGTTCGTGAAGACGGCCAGCTTCACGCCGCGCGCGTGCAGGGCCTGCACGAGTTCCAGTCCGCCGGGCATGAGCTTCACGTCCTCGAGCAGGATCTGCAGCGAGTACGCGAGATGCACCTGCATGGCCGCCGGGATCAGCTCCGGCGGGAGAAAGTGGCTCATGGCGTTGGCCAGCCCGCCGCCGACCGCCCGCCGCACCTGCGCGATCGTCGGCGCGGGCCGGCCGAACTGGGGCAGGGTGTGCGTGTAGGCCCGGTGGATCGTCGTGAACGCATCCACGAGGGTGCCGTCGAGGTCCAGCATTACGGTGCGAAAGGGCATGCGGCCGCCCACCATGCCGGCGCCGGGGGGCGAAAACACGTCAATTTTGAGGTTTTGCTTTGGGGCCGGCCCATTACAACCGAGCCTGATGTGCGCCGCACCCGCCGCTAATTCCGCCACCGTCACGGCCGCGCTGGTCGGTGACGTCCTGGAGGTGGCGCTGGCCGGCCGGTGGCGCATCACCGAGGCGCGGCCGCATTGGGCGGACGTCCTCGCCGGGCGCACGCCGCGCTGGGTGAAGGTCACCGTCGACCAGGTGGAAAAGTGGGACAGCTCCCTCCTCCTGTTCCTGTTCGAGGTGCGCCAGTGGACCCGGATGACCGGCGCCTACCTCGACACCGAGGCCCTGCCCGCGAAGCTGCAGGCCCTGCTCGCGCAGCTTTCGCGCTCGCACGAGACGAGCGTGCCGTTCGACCGCTCCGAGAATTTCATCACCGCGGTCGGGCATGCGACGATGGAGGTCTGGAAAAAGGGCAGCGACATCTCGCACTTCGTCGGCGAGTGCACCTACAGCGCGCTCAAGCTCGCCAAGCTGCCGCACAAGTTCCGGTGGAAGGACTGCGTGCACGAGATGCAGCAATGCGGCGCCATGGCGCTGCCCATCGTGAGCCTCATCAGCTTCCTGGTCGGGCTCACGCTCGCCTACACCGGCGCCCTCGTGTTGCGCCAGTACGGCGGCGACATCTACGTCGCCGACCTGGTCGGCCTCTCGATGGTGCGCGAGATGGGCGCCCTCATGACCGGCATCGTCCTCGCCGGCCGCACCGGCGCGGCCTTCGCGGCCCACCTCGGCAACATGAAGGCGAACGAGGAGATCGACGCCCTCGAGACCCTCGGCATCTCGCCCGTGGATTTCCTCGTCGCCCCGCGCCTGCTCGCGCTCGGGGTGATGATGCCGCTTCTGTCCCTGTATGCCAACTGCCTCGGCATCGCGGGCGGCATGACCGTGGCGGCGATGGTGCTGGAGATCTCGCCGACCGCCTTCTGGGTCGAGATGCTGACGATCGTCGACCTCTCCGACATCCTCTCCGGCCTGATCAAGGCCGCGACCTTCGGCGCGATCGTGGGCCTCGCCGGGTGTCTCCGCGGCCTGCAGGCGGAACGCAGCGCCGCCGGCGTCGGCCGGGCGGCCACCTCGGCGGTCGTGACCGCCATCCTCTTCATCATCGTGGCGGATGCCATTTACGCGGTGATCTTCGACATCCTCGGCATCTGACCCGCGATGAGCACCGTCCCCTCCACCCACGCCATCGAGGTCGAAGCCGTCACCTGCGGCTACGGCGGCAACGTCGTCCTGCGCGACGTGAGCTTCACCGTGCCCCCGGGGGAGATCTTCTTCATCATCGGCGGCTCGGGCTGCGGCAAGAGCACCCTCCTGCGCCACCTGATCGGCATCCACCTGCCCACGGCCGGGGAGGTGCGATTCTTCGGGGCGCCCTTCAACCATGCCGACGCGGCCACGCGCCGCGGGCTGCTCAAGACCTTCGGCGTCCTTTACCAGAGCGCCGCCCTGTGGAGTTCGCTCACGCTGCGCGAGAACGTCGCCCTCCCGCTCGAGGAATACACTGACCTGAGGCAGCGTGAGATCGAGGAGATCGCCACGCTCAAGCTCGCGCAGGTGGGGCTCACCGGCTTCGAGGACTACTACCCGGCCGAGATCAGCGGCGGCATGAAGAAGCGCGCCGGCCTGGCGCGGGCGCTCGCGCTCGATCCCGCCATCGTCTTCCTCGACGAGCCCTCGGCCGGCCTCGACCCCATCACCTCGCGGAAGCTCGACGACCTTGTCCTCGAGATCCGCGAGATGTTCGGCACCACGCTGGTCGTGGTCTCGCACGAGCTCGCCTCGATCTTCAGCATCGCCGACCGCGTCATCATGCTCGACAAGTCCCAGAAGGGCATCATCGCCGAGGGCAAGCCGCGGGAGCTGGCGGAGCGGAGCCGCGACCCCCGGGTGACCGAGTTCCTCTACCGCGGCGACCGGCCGGGAGGTGCCGCATGAATTATAGCTTTGTCATCGCCGGCGAAGCGCAGAATCCATTGGGGCTGACGTGCCCGCCCCGGCCCGCCACCCCGCCAACACCCATCCGAGCATGAAAACCAAGGTCAGTCCCGCCGTCGTCGGCGCCTTCGTGATCGGCGCGTTTGCGCTGGGCATCATCGCCCTGCTGTCCTTCGGCAGCATCAACCTCTTCTCGAAGCCGCAGCGCTTCATCGTCTACTTCGACGAGTCCATCCACGGCCTCGACCTCGGCTCGCCCGTCAAGCTCCGCGGCGTGCGCGTCGGGCGGGTGGTGGACCTCAACGTGCGCTTCGACGAGAAGTCGCAGCAGTCGGTCGTCCGCGTGATCTGCGAGTTCAACCGCAGCCTCGTGGCCGACAACCAGGGCGTCGCGATCAACGTCGCCAACCGCGAGGCGGTGCAGCACCTCATCGACGAGGGCCTGCGGGCCCAGCTGGGCGTCATCGGCCTGGCCACCGGCCTCCTGTACGTGGAACTCGATTTTCTCGACCCGAAGGAGTACCCGCAGAAGCCCGGCGTGGCCGACCCGCGCTACGCCGTGGTCCCCGCGGTGCCCTCGGCGATCTCGGAGTTCCAGGCCAGCCTCACCGAGATCCTCGCCGGCGTGCGCAAGGTGGACTTCGTCGGGATCTCGAAGGAGCTGAAACTGCTGCTCGCCGACACGCGCCGCCAGGTGAACACCCTCGACGTGAAGGAGCTCATCGCGCAGTGGACGCGGGCCGCCGAGTCGGTCAACGCCTTCGCCACCTCGCCCGAGCTCAAGGCCACGCTCACCAACATGAACGGCGCGGTCACCGACCTGCGCGGCGTCCTCGCCCGGCTCGACGGCCAGATCGATCCCGCCGGCGAGAAACTCGGCGCCACGCTGGCCGAGGCCCAGCAGGCCCTCGCCGCCTTCAACAGCACCGCGGTCACGCTGCGCCGCTTCATCAACGCCCAGCAGAACCTCGGCGAGGGGGCCAACCAGGCTTTCACGCGCCTGGCCGAGGCGGCGGATGCCGTGCAGCGCCTGGCCGATTTCCTCGAACGCAACCCGCAGGCGCTCCTCGCCGGCCGCCCGCGACCTGAGAAACTGCCCTGAACCCTCCCGCGCCATGAACGCCCAACGTTCCCTTTCCCTGCGTTTTGTCCTCGGTATCCTCGCGCTGGCCGGCCTCGGCCTCGCTGGCTGCTCGGTCCTGCCGGCGCCGCCCGCCGATCCGACGCGTTATTTCGTCCTGACCGGCCCGAGCCTGAACGACGAGGGCGTGCGCAACTTCGGCGGCACGCTCAAGGTCGGCCTCAAGGCGGTCGACATCGCGCCTTACCTGCGCAAGCCGACGATCGCGGTCCGCCGCGGCACCCATGAGGTGATCTACGACGACTACATCCGCTGGGCCGAGCCGCTCGAGACCGGGGTTGCCCGCATCGTGCAGGCCCGCCTCCTGGCCGCGCCCTGCATCGGCCGCGTGTACCTGGCGCCCCTGTCCTTCGACCAGGAGCGTGACTACGACGTGGCGCTCAACCTCATCCGCTGCGAGGGCGCGACAGGCGGCCAGACCGTGGCGCGGTTCGCCGCGACCGTGGAGGTCACCACCAGCGGCGACAACCCGCAGGTCGTGCTGCGCAAGGTCTTCCAGGCGCCCGACGTGGAGTGGGACGGCCAGGATTACGCCGCGCTCGCCCGCGCGCTCAGCGCCGGCGTCGCCGCGATGTGCGAGGAGATCGTCGCGGCGCTGCCGGAGAAGAAATAGCCGGCGGTCGCCGGTTTACTTCAGCGCCTGGGCGATCCGCTCGAGGGCCTGCTCGACGTTGGCGCGGGAGTTGAACGCGCTGATGCGCACGTGGCCCTCGCCGCACTTGCCGAAGCCGGCGCCGGGGGTGCAGACGACCTGCGCGTTGTTCAACAGGAGATCGAAGAACTCCCACGAGTCGCGGCCGGTGTTGACCCAGATGTACGGGGCGTTGTCGCCGCCGACGCACGGGAGCCCGAGCCTGGCCATGGCCTCACGGATGAGCTTCGCGTTGCCGAGGTAGAAGTCGGTCATCGCCTTCACCTGCTGCTTGCCGGTGTCGGTGTAGATCGCGGCCGCGGCCTTCTGCACGGGATAGGAGACACCGTTGAACTTCGTCGTGTGGCGGCGGTTCCAGAGCGCGTGCAGCGAGTGGGCCTTGCCGGCGGCGTCGAAGGCCTGGAGCGACTTCGGCACGACGAGGTAGGCGCAGCGCGTGCCGGTGAAACCCGCGGTCTTCGAATAGCTGCGGAACTCCATGGCGACGTCGCGGGCGCCCTCGATCTCGTAGATGGAGTGGGGGATCTGCGGGTCGCGGATGTAGGCCTCGTAGGCGGAGTCGAACAGGATGATGGCCTGGTGCTGCTTGGCGTAGGCAACCCACGCGGCGAGCTGGGCCCTGGTGGCGACGGCGCCGGTCGGGTTGTTGGGGAAGCAGAGATAGATCAGGTCGGTCGCGACCGTCGGGATCGCGGGCACGTAGCCGTTGGCCGGGGTGCTCTCGAGGTAGGTCACGCCTTCGTAGCGGCCGTTCACGTTCGCGCCGGTGCGGCCGGCCATGACGTTGGTGTCGACGTAGACGGGATAGACGGGGTCGGGGATCGCCAGGCGGATGTCGGCACCGAAGATCTCCTGGATGTTGCCGCAGTCGCACTTCGAGCCGTCGGAGACGAAGATCTCGTCGGCGTCGATTTTGCACCCGCGGGCGGCGTAGTCGTGCTGCGCGATCGCCTCGCGGAGGAACGCGTAGCCCTGCTCGGGGCCGTAGCCCCTGAAGGTCGCGCGGTCGCCGAGCTCGCTCACGCCGGCGTGGAAGGCCTCGAGGCACACGGGTGGCAGCGGCTCGGTCACGTCGCCGATGCCCAGGCGGATCACGGGCTTCGCGGGGTTCGCGGCGGTGTAGGCGCTGACGCGCTTGGCGATGTCGCTGAAGAGGTACGAGGCCTTGAGCTTGGTGTAGTTCTCGTTGATGCGGATCATGGGTGTGGAAGCTGGGTGAAAAACTTGAACAAACTCGCCGGCTCGGGTTAGTTCAAGCCCGACGTTCGCCCCCGCGCGTCCCATCCCCCATGCAAACGATCACGACGACGACCGAGATGCAGACCGTGGCCGCCCAATTGCGGGCCGCCGGCAAGACCCTGGCGCTGGTTCCAACCATGGGCGCGCTGCACTCCGGCCAGGAGGCCCTGGTCCGCGCCGCCGCCGCGCGCGCCGATGTCGTGATCGTTTCCATCGTCGTCAACCCGCTGCAGTTCGCCCCCAACGAGATCATGGCGAAGTACCCGCGCAGCTTCGACGAGGACGTGCAGCGGTGCGAGCGCTGCGGGGCGGCGATCGTCTTCGCCCCGGCCACCGAGGAGATCTATCCGCGCGGCTTCTCGACCTACGTCGCCGAGGAGGTGCTGAGCAAGCCGCTCTGCGGCCAGTCCCGCCCCGCGCATTTCCGCGGCGTCGCGACCCTGACGGCCAAGCTGTTCAACATCATCCGGCCCCAGTTCGCGTATTTCGGCCAGAAGACGGCCCAGCGCGCCGCCGTCGTCCGCAAGATGGTCGCCGACCTGCATTTCGACGTCGAGGTCGTCGTCGTCCCCACCGTGCGCGAGCCCGATGGTCTCGCCGCCGGCGTGCGCAACCGTGAGTTCACCACCAGCCAGCGCCAGGAGTCGCTCGCCCTCAGCAAGGCGCTCACCCGCGTGAAGGAGATGTTCGACTCCGGCGTGCGCAGCCCCGACCGGCTCATCGCCGAGGCCACGCACATCCTGAGCCAGCACCGCCGCGTCCGCATCATCTACATCACCGTGGTCGACCTTCAGACCATGGAGCCAGTCCGCGAACTGGTCCCCGGCCGGTCCATGCTGGCCATCTCCGCGTGGGTGGACGAGATTCGGTTGATTGATAACATCGTGCTCTGAGCCGACTTGGATCGGATCGGAGGCAGAGTCATGCCGGACGAGAATCACTTCTCGCCGGCCGAAATGATAGATTTTGGTAGATTTGGTTCAAAATATCTCAAAATTGCTTGCAGCGGGTCGATCCGCGGCTCACAAGCGTTGTTCTCCGTCGCAATATTCACCCTGCCATGTTGCCTCCCCCTGCTCCCCACCGTGCTGAAATCGAGCATCTTGTGCGTCGGGCCTTGTATGCGCGACTGGGCAAGCCGGCCCCGAAGGGCGCGCAGGCGCCGAATCCCCTCCTCGTCAACATTAGCGCCCGTCACTGCCACCTGACGCCGCAGGCGGTCGAGACGCTCTTCGGCAAGGGCCGCACGCTCACGCCGATGAAGTGGCTGTATCAGAAGGACCAGTTCGCCGCGCAGGAAATGGTCACGCTCGTCGGCCCGCGCAGCCGCATCATCTCCAATCTTCGCATCCTCGGCCCCTGCCGCGACCTCAACCAGGTCGAGCTCGCCCGCACCGACGCCGTCGCGCTCGGCTTCGACGCCCCTGTCCGCCAGTCGGGCAACATCAAGGGCACGCCCGGCTGCATGCTCATGGGCCCCGCGGGCTTCCTCGAGCTCGAGGAGGGCGTGATCCGCGCCGCGCCGCACGCGCACATGCACCCGGACGACGCCGCGTTCTACGGCGTGAAGGCCGGTGACTTCATGAAGCTCCGCGTCGGCGGCCCCTGCGGCATAACGTTCGACCGCCTGCTCGTCCGCGTGCATGCCGACTTCAAGCTCGAGGTGCACATCGACACCGACGAGGGCAACGCCTGCGAACTCGGGCCCGACACCCCGGTCGAGCTGATCCCCTGATAACTTTCCCGTTCGTATCTCCACCCTCAAACCCAATACACAATGAGTGATTCCATCGGTCTCGTAGAAACCCGCGGCTACACTGGCTCCATCGAAGCCAGCGACGCCATGGTCAAGGCGGCAAGCGTCTCGCTTGTGCGCACGGTTCAAATCGGCGGCGGCTTCGTGACCGTCGTGGTCAAGGGCGACGTCGGTTCGGTCAAGGCCTCCGTCGAGGCCGGCGCCGAGGCCGCCAAGCGCGTCGGCGAGCTCGTCTGCTCGCACGTCATCGCCCGCCCGCACGGCGACCTGCTGAAGCAGCTCGGTCTCGCCTGAGCGCGGCTTCCCAACCTCAACGTTCGTCAATCCTTCCTACTCCCATGGCACAGTCCGCTCTAGGCATCATCGAAACCAAAGGCTTCTGCACCCTCACCGAGGCTGCTGACGCCGCCCTCAAGGCCGCCAACGTGGTCATGACCGGCTACGAGGCCGTCGGCTCCGGTTACGTGGCCGCGTTCTTCCGCGGCGACGTCGCCGCCGTCAAGGCCGCCGTCGAAGCCGGCGCCGAAGCCGGCAAGCGCGTCGGCGAAATCGTCAGCGTCCAGGTCATCCCGCGGCCGCACGACGACCTCGCCGGCCTCGGCAAGTGGCTCACGCCCCCGACCGCCTGATTCCATCCGGCCCGAACCCGGTTCGCTGCCCTGACCCGATGAACATCCTCGTCGCCAACCTCGGCTCGACGTCGTTCAAGTACCGCCTGTTCCGCTTCGCGGATGGGGCGGAGACGCTCGTCGCCAAGGGCGGCTATGAGCGCGTGACCGATTTCGGCCGCGCCATCGAGGACTGTCTCGCGTCGCTGCAGTCGGCCGGGCACCTGCGCTCGGCCAAGGATGTGCACGCGGTTGGCTTCAAGGCTGTCCACGGCGGCGAGGTCACCGGCTGCCTCACGGCCGATGAGAAGGTGGAGGCTGCGCTCATGGCGGCCGCCGACCTCGCCCCCGCGCACAACCCGGTCTACGCCGCCGGCATCCGGCAGTTCCGCCAGAAGCTCCCCGGCGTCCCGCTGGTCGCGCTCTTCGAGACCGCGTTCTACCAGTGGGTCGCCGATCCGGCCCGCCGCTACGCCGTGCCCGAGGCCTGGTTCCAGGCCGGCGTGCGCCGCTACGGCTTCCACGGGGCCAGCCACAAGTTCATCGCCGAGCGCTCGGCCGAGCTCCTCGGCCGGGCCGACGTCGCCCAGGTCGTGCGCGAGCTCTACCAGGCCGGCCCCAAAGACCTGCCCGGCGCGCCGCTCCGCGTGATCTCGTGCCACCTCGGTGGCTCGAGTTCCGTCACCGGCATCCGCAACGGCATCGCCATCGGCACCAGCATGGGCCTCAGTGCCCAGTCCGGCCTGCCGCAGAACAACCGGGTGGGGGACCTCGACAGTTTCGCCATCCCGTACATCCACCGGAAGCTCGGGCTCTCCATTCCGGAGATCGAGAAGCAGCTGGCCGCGCAGGGCGGCCTCCTCGGCCTCTCGGGCGTCGGCAACGACCTGCGTGACATCCGCGCCGCCTCACTCGCCGGCAACGCCCGCGCCACGCTCGCCATCGAGACGTACGTGCACGCCATCCGCCACTACCTGGGCGCCTATTGGGTCGCCCTCGGCGGCTGTGACGCCGTCGTCTTCACCGGCGGCATCGGCGAGAACAACCCGTGGCTCCGCGACCTGGTTTGCGGCGGCCTCGCGGACCTCGGCCTCCAGCTCGATCCGGCCCGCAACCAGGCCGGCGTGCCCGAGACCAACCTCGCCGCCGATTCGTCGCGCACCCGCGTCCTTGCGATCCCCGCCAACGAGGAACTCGTCGTCGCCCGCGAGACGCGCCGCCACCTCGGCGCCGCCTGATTTTACCGTTCGTTTTAACCTCAATCCTCAACTCCTACACCCTTATGTCCCAAGCCATCGGTCTCCTCGAAACCCGCGGTCTCACCGCGCTCGTCACCGGCACTGACGCCATGCTGAAGTCGGCCAACGTCACGCTCGCCGCGCCCATGAAGCAGGTCGGCAACGCCCTCGTCACCGCCATCGTGGTCGGCGACGTCGCCGCCGTGAAGGCCGCGACCGACGCCGGCGCCCAGGCCGCCCGCACCGTCGGCGAAGTGGTCTCCGTGCAGGTCATCCCGCGTCCGCATGACGACGTGGCCTCGATTCTGCCGAAGTTCGCCGCTCCCGCCAAAAAGTAACCCTCCTCCCTCCGCGGCCGCGGTGCCGCCGGTCTCCCGACCGGCGCCGCCGCGGGCCGGGGGCTCCCCGCCATGTTCCTCGCCCGTGTCATCGGCTCGGTTGTCGCGACGAAGAAAGACGCCGCCATGACCGGTCGCAAACTGCTCCTGCTCCGGCCCCTCCTCGTCGATGAGGCCAACCCCGAGCGCTTCAAGCCCGGCACCAACACCATCGTCGCCGTCGACGCTCTCGGCGCCGGCGCCGACGAGGTCGTGCTCTTCTGCCAGGGCAGCTCCGCCCGCCAGGCCACCGGCATGAAGACCCTCCCGGTCGACGCCGTGGTCATCGGCATCGTCGACACCGTGGACGTCCTCAACCGCAAGATCTATCCGCCCGCCTCCCGCTGATCCTCATGAGCAACTCGCTGCAACTTGACGAAAAACTCCTGCGCGCCGTCGTCGACGAAGTCATGCGCGGGCTGGGCCGCTCCGCCGCGCCCGCGTCGTCCGCCCCGGCCGCCGCCCCCAACATCATCACCGCCCCGCGCCGTGACTCGCGCTACGGCATCTTCACCGATGTCGGCGCCGCCTGCACCGCCGCGCACCAGGCCTTCACGCAGCTCCAGCAGAAGGGCCTCGCCGGCCGCGCCCGCGTGATCGAGATCGTCAAGACGCTCTGCGAGAAGAACGCCGTCGAGTGGGGTCACATCGAGTTCGAGGAGACCAAGATCGGCCGCCGCAACCACAAGGTCGAGAAGCTCCAGATCGTGAAGCTCGTGCCCGGCCTCGAGTGGCTGCGGCCCTACGGCATGTCCGGCGACCATGGCATCACCATGGAGGAGCAGACGCCCTTCGGTGTCATCGGCGCCGTCACGCCCGTCACGCACTCCGTGCCCACCATCGCGGGCAACATCGTTTCCATGGTCGCCGCCGGCAACGCCGTCGTCGTCAACCCGCACCCGGGTGGCGCCCGCTGCGCCGCCGTCGCGGTCCGCGCCTTCAACGAGGCGATCCACGCCGAGCTCGGCATCGAGCACCTCGTGTGCCTCATCGCCGACCCGACGCTCGAGACCTTCAACGCCCTGTGCGCGCACCCGCTGACCCGCATCCTCTGCGTCACGGGCGGCCCCGGTGTCGTCAACGCCGCCATGAAGTCCGGCAAGCGCGCCATCTGCGCCGGCCCCGGCAACCCGCCGGTCGTCGTCGACGGCACGGGCAGCCTGGCCAAGGCCGCGTCCGACATCATCAAGGGCGGCGCCTACGACAACAACCTCCTCTGCGTCGGCGAGAAGCAGGTCTTCGTCCTCGAGGCCGTCGCCGAGCGCTTCATGAACGAGCTCGCCGCCGCCGGCGCCGCGAAGCTCACCTCGGCCGAGCTCGCGCGCCTCACCGCGGTCGCGTTCACCAACGCCAAGGACGCGGGCGGCTGCTCGCACCCGGTGCTCAATCGCAAGCTCGTCGGCGCCGATGCCGCCGTCCTTGCGCAGCACGCCGGCGCGACCGTCTCGCCCGACTGCCCGATGCTCTTCGCCGAGACCGACGCCGACCACGCCTTCGTCATGGAGGAGCAGATGATGCCCATGATCCCGGTCGTGCGCGTGAAGAACTTCGACGAGGCCGTGGCCTGCGCGCTCAAGAGCGAGCACGGCTACAAGCACTCCGCCATCCTGCACTCGCTCAATGTCGACCGCATGACGCAGATGGCCCGCGCCCTCGACACGACGCTCTTCGTCAAGAACGGCCCCAGCACCGCCGGCCTCGGCCTCGGTGGCGAGGGCTACCTCAACTACTCCATCGCCACGACGACGGGCGAGGGCATCTGCACGCCGCGCACCTTCACCCGGACGCGCCGCTGCGCGATGATCGACAACCTCCGGATCTACTGAGCCTGCCATGCAACTTGCCCGCGTAGACGGCGTCGTGGTCGCGACCGTGTGCCACCCCAGCATGGGGCGGTTCCGGACCGTGATCTGCCAGCCGCTCAACGCCGAGGGCCAGCCGGAGGGCGCGCCCGTCCTCGCCGTGGACTCCCACGGCGCCGGGCTGCACCAGCACGTGATCTTCTCGACCGACGGCTCCGCCACCCGCGAGCTGGTCGGCGACGAGCATTCCCCGCTCCGCAACTTCATCTGCGCCATCGTCGACCCGGCGGCGCCCGCCGCCTGAACCCATGCGCCTCGGCTACGTCATCGGCAAGGTCACCCTCAGCGCCCAGGACGAGGCGCTGAAGGGCGCGCGCTTCCTGCTCGTGCAGCCGTTCGACCACGCCCAGTTTGCTGGCGCGCCCATGACCCCGCTCGCCAAGGGCTCGACCGTGGTCGTGTACGACAACCTCGGCGCCGGCCTCGGCCAGATCATCGGCTTCACCGAGGGCGCGGAAGCGACCGCACCGTTTTCGCAGCCGACCCCGGTCGACGCGTACAACGCCGCCATCATCAACCAGATCTTTTACACGCCGCCGGCCGCCTAGGCCGTTGGCAATCCGCCATCTACCTTCCCTAAATTCCCATGCGCCACGTCATCACCGCCCAGGATGTTGAAACCTTCCTCCGCACCGGCCAGCCGGTGCCGGACGACGCCATCCTCACGCCGGCCGCCCGCGATGCCCTCCGGGGCCGCGCCTCGATTCTGCCCGGTCGCGGGTCCGCCCCCGCCGCCCCCAAGGGCGCGAAGGTCGAGCCCTCGACGCCTGACCTCGAGTTCAAGTGGAAGCCCGGCTCCGACCCGAAGACGCCGGCCGAGATCGAGCGCTTCTTCCACTCACCCGAGATCGAGATTCTCAAGGAACGCATCTGCGACATCGGTCGCCGCCTCTGGACCCGTGATTACACCGACGGCAACGGCGGCAACATCACGATCCGCGTCGGTGACAACCTCGCCCTCTGCACGCCGACCCTCATCTGCAAGGGGTTCATGAAGCCTGCGGACATGTGCCTCGTCGACCTCGACGGCAAGCAGCTCGCCGGCACGCGCAAGCGCACGAGCGAGGCCATGACCCACTTCGGCATCATGAAGCGCCAGCCGGCCTGCAAGTCGTGTGTCCACGCGCACCCGCCGCACGCCACCGCCTTTGCCATCGCCAACACCGGCATCCCGTCCTGCCTGATCCCCGAGGCCGAGGTCTTCCTCGGCAAGATCGGCATCGCCAAGTACCAGACCCCCGGCACGCCGGCCAACGCCGACGAGGTGGGTGAGGTGGGCAAGGATCACCAGGCCGTCCTCATGCAGAACCACGGCGTCATCGTCTGGGGCAAGGACGTCGAGGACGCCTACTGGAAGATGGAGAACATCGACTCCTACTGCCGCACGATCTGGATCGCCGCCGGCCTCGGGACGGGCCTGCACCGCTTCACCGGCAGCCAGGCGAAGGAGCTCGTCGAGCTTCGCCAGAAGCTCGGCATGCCCGACCCGCGCGCCAACCTCAAGGAGTGCGAGCTCTGCGACACGATCGATTTCCGTCCCGGTGCAGTCTGCTCGGCGCCGACCAAGCCCGGCTCCACCGGCCCCGCGCCCGACGCCGAGGTCGAGGCCCTGGTGAAGAAAATCGCCGGGCAGATCCTGCAGCAGCTCAAGGGCTGATCGGCATCGGGCAGGGTTCAGCGCCAATGGCGTGCCCGCTCCGAGCGCCAACGGCGCGTCCGATTCGTGCGCCAACGGCGCGACCCATAACAGCCTGGGGTGCAACCCCAGGTAATTCGTCGTCAATTTGCCAAGGGCTGTAAGCCCGTTCCATGGAGCGGGCCTTCAGCCCTCGCGGTCTCTATCGGACAATACCTAGTGTAGTGTCCCTCAAATAGGTGCCATTATTGTCGGGATGAGTCAGCAGGGAGGATGT
>JAHCAZ010000001.1 GCA_019634615.1 Opitutaceae bacterium | reverse complement strand
CCGCATCGAGATCCTCAAGGTCATGCTCGCCTCGCTCCCCGCACCGCGCGCCGACCTCTCGAAGTACGCCCCGCGCATCCAGACGATCCAGATCGACCCCGAGAAGATCGGCCTCCTCATCGGCCCCGGCGGCAAGACCATCCGCCGCATCACCGAGACGACGGGTGCCCAGATCGACATCGCCGAGGACGACTCCGGCAAGGTCTTCATCTACTCGAACAACGGCGAGGCCATGGCCCGCGCCATCCAGGAGATCGACGGTCTCTGCGGTGGCGGCAGCGGCGGTGGCGGCGGCGTCCCGATCGAGGTGGGCAAGATCTACACCGGCCGCGTCACCGGCGTGAAGGAGTTCGGCTGCTTCGTCGAGTGCACCCCCGGCAAGGAAGGCCTCTGCCACATCAGCGAGCTCGCCGACTTCCGCGTGCGCCGCACCGAGGACGTCGTCAAGGAAGGCGACTCCATCACGGTCAAGTGCATCGGCATCGACGAGCGCTCCGGCAAGGTCCGCCTCAGCCGCAAGGCCGCGATGAAGGAACTCGAGGCGCAGAAGCAGCAGGGTGGCGAAGCCGCCCCGGCCGCTCCCGCGCAGTCGTAATCCAGGCTGAAAAACAATTCACCCAAGCCGCGATCGTAAGGTCGCGGCTTTTTTGTGCGCGGATATTCCAATTCAGTGGGTAGGGCCCGGCCTCCGGACGGGCCGGTTCGTCTCCCGCATGGGTGCATCGCTCCGCCCGTCCGGAGGCCGGGCGCTACCCAAAGGCACACGCTTAGCTGCTCAAACTTCCCGCAGCCGCGTGATGTGATGCGCCTGCACCGCCACGATCGCTCCGGTCGCGGTCTTCAGCTGCACCGCGCCATCCGCCGTGATTCCCAGAAACCACCCGCGCGCGTCAGCCAGCATCACCCCGCGCGCCGGCTCCAGCTCGACCTCGCGCGGCTCGCCCCAGCAACGGGACAGCAGCGGCGCAAAGCCCGCGAGTTTTCGCCGGCCAAACTCCCGGTGCGCGAATCCAATCGCACCCAGCAGCTGCCGCACGAGGCTCACGCGTTCCGGGAGCGGCCGACCCTTGTTCGCGTCGGCCAGACGGCCGGCGATGCCTTTCAATTCCGCGTCACTCACCCACGGCGCATTGGTCAGGTTCAAACCCAACCCCACCAGCAACGTGTCGGGTGCACCCTGCTCGACCAGAATCCCGCCCACCTTGGCCGCACCCACCATCAGGTCATTCGGCCAGCGCAGGCGTACGTCGCGGAAACCCGCGCGGCGCAGGACGCGGCGCACCGCCCAGCCCACGGCCAGGGCGAAGCCACGCGTCGCGGCAACGTCGCCGGAAAACGGCAGCACGGCCGTGAGGTAAATCCCGCCGGCGTCGGACACAAAGGTCCGCTCCGCCTGGCCGCGTCCGCCGGTCTGCACATCGGCCCACACCGCGGCCCACGCCGGCAGCTCGCGGGCGAGCCGCTGCGTGGACACCACCTCGGCGTGATGTTCGAGGCGCCAGGCCGGCCGGCTGCTCCGAAGCGAAGGTTTCGGGTTCATCGAATCCGGCGATCCGGCCCGTAGGGGCGCACGCGAGGTGCGCCCCTACAGGGTTCGGCCATCGGTTTCACCGATTCATCGACCCTCCTCAGTGCCCCAGCGTCGACAGGAAGTATCCCGCCGCCACCGCAGTGCCGATCACGCCGGCCACGTTCGGCCCCATGGCGTGCATGAGCAGGTAATTGTCCTTGTCGTACTTCTGGCCCTCGACGTGCGAGACGCGCGCCGCCATCGGCACGGCCGAAACGCCGGCGGAGCCGATCAATGGATTCACCGGATTGCGCGGCGACATCACGTTCATCAGCTTGGCCACCAGCACGCCACCCGCGGTTGAGCAGCCGAAGGCGATCACGCCGAGAACGATGATCTTGAGCGTCTCGGGCGCGAGGAAGCTCTCCGCCGCCATCGTGATGCCCACGCTCGTGCCGAGAAAGATCGTCAGCACGTTGATGATCTCGTTCTGCGCCGCCTTCACCAGGCGCTCGGTCACCGCGCACTCGCGCAGGAAGTTGCCGAGCATGAGCATGGCGATCAGCGCCGAGGCATCGGGCACGAGCAGGATGCAGATGATCATTACCACGAGGGCGAAGAGCATCTTCTCCAGCTTCGAGACCGGCCGCAGCGATTTCATGCGGATGCGCCGTTCCTTGGCGGTCGTGAGCAGCCGCATGATCGGCGGCTGGATGAGCGGCACGAGCGACATGTACGAGTACGCCGCCACCGCCACCGCGCCGAGCAGCTCGGGCGCCAGCTTGTTGGTGAGGAAGATCGCCGTCGGGCCATCGGCGCCGCCGATGATGCCGATGGAGGCCGCCTGCTTCGACGTGAAGCCGAGGAAGCCCGCCCCCATGAAGGTGACGAACAACCCCAGCTGCGCCGCGGCCCCGAGGAACAGGGTGCGCGGCATCGCGATCAACGGGCCGAAGTCCGTGAGCGCACCCACGCCGAGGAAGATCAGCGGCGGGAACAGCTCGAGTTTGATGCCCTGCGAGATGAAGTCGTAGAGGCCGCCCTCGACGCGCGTGACCTTGACCGCCTGGGTCGCCGCCGCGCCGGGCGCGGCCGGCGCCCCGTGGTCGAGGACTTCGCCCTCGATCTTGAAGGTCGCCGACTCATACACGCCGTTGGGCTGCATCTCCGCGGTGATGACGCCGCGGGTCGGCAGGTTGGCGACGAGGGCGCCGAACGCGATGGGCACGAGCAGGAGCGGCTCGAAGCCCTTCGCGACTGCCAGGTACAGCAGGACGCCGGCGATGGCCCACATCACCAGCATTTTCCAGGTGAGGAGGGCAAAGCCCGTGGTGGTGAAGAAATCCAAAAGTCCTTGGAACATGGCAGTGGCGGGTCAGCGGATTTGATGGGAGGCGAAGATCTGGCGGCGCCCTTCATGCGCCCAGTCCTGGCCAGGGTTGACGGGCACGATCGCCTGGATGCGATACGGACCCTCGAGGGAGACCTGCACGGTCGCGGCGATGACCGCGACGAGCTCGGGCGGCAGGCCCGCCGGCACGGCTGGCGCCACCGGCGCGGGCGCGGCCGGGACCGCGGGCGCCGGCACGGCGACCGGCGCCGGGGCGCGACGCTTGAAGTACAGGCCCATGACCTCCAGGGCCACCCAGATGAGACCGAGGGCGATGAAGACCACGGCGAGGCCGGTGAGCTGGAACGGGATCGATTCGCTCAGGCTCGGATGATCCGGCAACACCCCCAGCAGGCAGGGTGCCGCGGCGGCGGTTAGCGAGTGCATGGCCAATGGGACGCGGACACGCGGGCGGCCGGGGGGCTCAGCCGAGCGTGACCAGCGCGGCCCCCTCCTCGACCGCATCGCCGGCGTTCACGTGCACGGCCGACACCGTGCCGGCCTTGGGCGCGTAAACGAAGGTGTTCATCTTCATGGCCTCGAGCGTCAGGAGCTGCGCCCCCTCGACCACGGCCTGACCGACCTTGACGTCGATGGACACGACCTTGCCCGCGAGCGGGCTCGGGACCGCGCCGGCCGGCGCCGCGGCCGCCGCCGGACGGGCGGAAGCCGGGGCCGCCACGGGGGCGGAGACGGAGGCCGAGGCGACCGTCGCCACGGGCGCCGGCGCGGCCACGGGGGCGGTCGCCGGCGCGTCGAGCATCTCGACGGTCACGTCGAAGGTTTTTCCATCCACGGTGATACGGAGCTTTTTCATGTGATGAGAGCTGGGAGTAGGTTGGGCGGCGGGTTACAGCGGCATGTTGCCGTGCTTCTTCGGCGGGCGGGTCTCGCGCTTGTTGAGCGTGTTGCGCAGCGCCATCGCGATGGTGGCGCGGGTCTGCGCCGGCTCGATGACGTCCGTGATCATGCCCTTGCGCGCCGCCTGGAACGGCGACGAGAACTTCGCGCGGTACTCCGCGGCGAGCTCGGCCTCCTTGGCCTTCGGGTCCTTGGCCGCGGCGATCTCGCGCTTGTAGAGCACGCGCACCGCGCCCTCGGCGCCCATGACGGCGATCTCGGCCGTCGGCCAGGCATACACCGCGTCGGCGCCCATGTCGGCGCTGCACATCGCGAGGTAGGCGCCGCCGTAGGCCTTGCGCAAAATGACCGTGAGCTTCGGCACCGTGGCCGCGGCGTAGGCGAAGAGCATCTTCGCGCCGTGGCGGATGATGCCGCCGCGCTCCTGCTGCAGGCCGGGCATGAAGCCGGGAATGTCCACCAGCGTCACGATCGGGATGCTGTAGACGTTGCACGTGCGGATGAACCGCGCGGCCTTGTCGGAGGAGTCGATGTCGAGCGTGCCGGCCTTGACCGCGGGCTGGTTGGCCACGATGCCGCAGACGACGCCCTGGATGCGGCCGAAGCCGATGACGATGTTCTTGGCCCAGTCGCGCTGGACCTCGAAGAAGTCGCCTTCGTCCACGATCCGGCCGATGACCTTGAGGATGTCGATGGCGGCCTTGGGATCGGCCGGCACGAGATCGTTGATCGCCGGGTCCGGCGAGAGGTCGAGGTGCGGCGTGAGCTTGTGCAGCGGGTCGCCGGCGTTGTTGTTGGGCAGGAACGAGAGGAGCTTGCGCGCCAGCTGCAGGGCGTGCGCGTCGTTCTCGGCGACGAAGTGGATGTTGCCGTTGACGCTCGCGTGCACCGCGGCGCTGCCGACCTCGTCCATCGTCACCGTCTGGCCGGTCGCCGCCTTGATGACGTCGGGGCCGCAGATGAACATGTTGGCGTTGGTCTTCGTCATGATGACGAAGTCGGTGAGCGCCGGGCTGTAGGCCGCGCCGCCGGCGCAGGGGCCGGCGATGATCGAGATCTGCGGCACGAGGCCCGAGGCCTGCACGTTGCGGAAGAAGACCTGGCCGTAGCCGGAGAGCGAGTCGTCGCCCTCCTGGATGCGCGCACCGCCGGAGTCGTTGATGCCGAGGATCGGCATGCCGACCTTCATGGCGTACTCCATCAGGTCGCAGATCTTCTTGGAGTGGATGCGGCCGAGGGAGCCGCCGCAGACGGTGAAGTCCTGGCTGAAGGCCGCGACCGGGCGGCCGCCGACGTAGCCGACGCCGGTGACGACGCCGTCGCCGGGGAAGGACTTGTCGCCGAGGCCGAAGTCATGGCAGTCGTGGTCGGCGTGCATGCCCCACTCCATGAAGGTGTGGGGGTCGAAGAGCGTGAGCAGGCGCTCGCGGGCGTTCATCTGGCCCTTGGCATGGCGGGCGGCGAGCTTGTCGTCGCCACCGGCGGCGAGGGCGATGCGGCGCTTCTCGGCGAGTTGCGTGAGAAATTCGGGAGCGATGGTCATGGGAGGGTCTCCGAGGGTTAGTGGGCGGCGGCGCCGGGCTTGACGGCGCAGAGCTCGGTGAGGACGCCGCGCGTGGACTTCGGGTGGAGGAAGGCGACCAGCTTGCCGGCCGCGCCCTCGAAGGGCTGCTCGTGGATGAGGCGCACGCCCGCGGCGGCGGCCTGCTTGAGCTGGCCCTGGATGTCGTCCGTGCGGAAGGCGATGTGGTGGATCCCCTCCCCGCGTTCGGCCAGGAACTTGCCCACCGGGCTGTCCGGGGACGTCGGCTCCAGGAGTTCGAGGTGCACGCCACCGGCGTCGAAGAACGCCGTGCGCACCTTCTGCGACGCGACTTCCTCGCGGCCCAGGCACTTGAGGCCGAGGGCCTTTTCGTAGAGCGGCACCGCCTCGTCGAGCGAGCGGACGGCGATGCCCAGATGGTCGATGGATTGGATCATGGCGAATTTACGGTTTTCCGGACGGTTTCAAGATACCCGAACCTGCGCAGCGCTGACTGCGCGAATCTTGCTTTGGGCTGCGCATGTGGGGAGGTATCCTCATGGCTTATGGGGCCATTCCCGCAGCTTGCAGGAGGCGCCGCGCGCCCTCCGGCGCCGGCAAAACCCCTTGGCGCACCTGCGCCTCGATCTCGGCAGCGAGGGTCGAGCGGCCGCTGGCCTTCGTGTAGGCCTCGCGCAGGCCCTCGGTGACGAGCGCGTCGAGCCAGGCCAGCGCCTGCGCCTGCCGGCGGGCGGTGAACTCGCCCCGCTCGCGGCCCTGCGCCATGAATTTCTCCACCTCGGCCCACACCGCGGCGATGCCATCGCCCGTCACGGCCGAGCACGCCAGCACCGGCGGCTGCCAGGCGCCATCCGCCGGGGCGAGGTAGTGCAGCGCGCGGCTGAACTCCCGCCGCGCCGCCTCGGCCCGGTTGCGGTTGTCGCCGTCGGCCTTGTTCACGGTCAAAATATCGGCGAGCTCGAGGATGCCCTTCTTGATGCCCTGCAATTCGTCGCCCGCGCCGGCGAGGAGCAGGACGAGGAAGCAATCCACCATGCCGCGGACGAGCACCTCGCTCTGGCCCACGCCCACGGTCTCGACGAGGACAACGTCGAAGCCCGCGGCCTCGCAGAGCACGATGGTCTCGCGCGTGCGCCGGGCGACGCCGCCGAGCTCGCCGCCGCTCGGCGACGGGCGGATGAAGGCCAGCGGGTGCCGCGACAGGCGCTCCATGCGGGTCTTGTCGCCGAGGATGCTGCCGTGGGTTACCGGGCTGCTCGGGTCGACCGACAAAACGGCGACGCGGCGTCCGGCCTCGCAAAGCTGAATCCCCAAGGCGTCGATGAACGTGCTCTTGCCCGCGCCCGGGGCGCCGGTGATGCCCACGCGCACGGCCCCGCCGGCGTGCGGCGTGAGGCGGTGCAACAGGTCATCGGCCTCGGCGCGATGCGCGGCGGCACGGCTCTCGATCAGCGTGATGCCGCGGGCCAGGGCGCCGCGGTCGCCGGCGCGAATGGCGGCGGCGAGATCGGCGCCCTTCTCGGCCTTGCGCCGGCGATGCGGCCGATGCGACGGCGCCGGGGCCGCCTGCGCGGGCACGACGCGGGTCGCGAATTCCTGGCCGGCGTCGGCCGGCACCCAGTCGGGACGTGAGGGCTCGGTGTTCACGGTGGGAGGGGGCCGCGCGGGGGATGGACGCGACGGCCCCTAGAGTCCGGCAGAGCGCCGGCCTCAGTCAACCCCGCCCGAGCCGAGTTTTTCCAGCAACTGCGCGGCGGACCGCGGCACCGGGGTGCCGGGCCCGAAGACCGCGGCGGCACCGTGTTCGTAGAGGAAGGCGTAGTCCTGGGCGGGGATCACCCCGCCGGCGACGACGAGGATGTCCTCGCGGCCGCGCTTTTTGAGTTCGCCCACCAACTGCGGGAGGAGCGTCTTGTGGCCGCCGGCGAGCGAGCTCATGGCGACGATGTGCACGTCGTTCTCCACGGCATCGCGCGCCGCCTCCTCGGGCGTCTGGAAGAGCGGCCCGATGTCCACGTCGAAGCCCATGTCGGCCATCGCCGTGGCCACCACCTTGGCGCCGCGGTCGTGGCCGTCCTGGCCGAGCTTCGCGATGAGGATGCGCGGGCGCCGGCCCTCGCGGGCGGCGAAGGCGTCGGCCATCTCGCGGACGCGGGTGACCTCGGAGTGGCCGCCGGAATAGGCGCGGTTGTAGATGCCGGACACGGAACGAATCTGGGCCTGGTAACGGCCGTAGACAACCTCGAGCGCGTCGGAAATTTCGCCGAGCGTGGCGCGGGCCTTCGCGGCCTCGATGCTGAGGGCGAGCAGGTTCCCCTGCCCCGACTTGGCGGCCGTGGTGAGCGCCGCGAGGCAGCGTTGGACGGTGGCGTTGTCGCGCGTGGCCTTCAGTTCCTTGAGCTGCTTGATCTGGGCCTCGCGGACGGCGGAGTTGTCCACCTCGAGGATTTCCATCGGATCCTCCTGTTCGAGGCGGTGCTTGTTGACGCCGACGATGGTCTCCTGGCCCGAGTCGATGAGGGCCTGCCGGCGGGCGGCGGCCTCCTCGATGCGGAGCTTGGGCAGGCCGGTCTCGATGGCCTTGGCCATGCCGCCGAGCTTCTCGACCTCCTCGATGTGCGCCCAGGCCTTGTGGGCGAGCTCGTGGGTGAGGCGCTCGACGTAGTAGCTGCCGCCCCAGGGATCGACCACGTTGCAGATGCCGGACTCGGCCTGCAGGAAGAGCTGGGTGTTGCGCGCGATGCGCGCCGAGAAGTCGGTCGGGAGCGCGATGGCCTCGTCGAGGGAGTTCGTGTGCAGGCTCTGCGTGTGGCCGAGCGTCGCGGCCATGGCCTCGACGCAGGTGCGGGCGACGTTGTTGTACGGGTCCTGCTCGGTGAGCGACCAGCCCGAGGTCTGCGAGTGCGTGCGCAGCGCCATCGACTTCGGGTTCTTGGGGTTGAACTGCTTCACGAGCTTGGACCAGAGCAGCCGGCCGGCGCGCATCTTGGCGACCTCCATGAAGAGGTTCTTGCCCTGCGCCCAGAAGAAGGAGAGCCGCGGCGCGAAGGCGTCGATGTCGATGCCGGCCTTGATGCCGGTGCGCAGGTACTCGAGGCCGTCGGCCAGCGTGTACGCCAGCTCGAGGTCGGCCGTGGCCCCGGCCTCCTGCATGTGGTAGCCGGAGATCGAGATGGAGTTGAACTTGGGCATCTGCTTCGAGGTGTACTCGAAGATGTCCGCGATGATCTTCATGGAGGGCGCGGGCGGATAGATGTAGGTGTTCCGCACCATGTACTCCTTGAGGATGTCGTTCTGGATCGTGCCGGAGAGCGACTCGAGCTTCGCGCCCTGCTCCAGCGCCGCGACGATGTAGAACGCGAGGACCGGGAGGACCGCGCCGTTCATCGTCATCGAGACGCTGATGCGGTCGAGCGGGATGCCGGCGAAGAGCGTCTGCATGTCGAGCACGCTGTCGACCGCGACGCCCGCCTTGCCGACGTCGCCGACCACGCGCGGGTGGTCGCTGTCGTAGCCGCGGTGGGTCGCGAGGTCGAAGGCGACCGAGAGGCCCATCTGGCCGGCGGCGAGGTTGCGCTTGTAGAAGGCGTTGGACTCCGTGGCCGTGGAGAAGCCCGCGTATTGGCGGATGGTCCAGGGCTTGAGCACGTACATCGACGCGTACGGTCCGCGCAGGTAGGGCGCGAGGCCGGCCGTGTAGCCGAGATGCTCGGTGTCGCGCAGGTCCGCGGGCCCGTAGACGGGCTTCACCGGGATCTGCTCGATGGTCTGCCAGTCCGCGAGCGCGACGGCGTCCGCGGACTTGCGGGCGGCGTCAGCCCAGGCGGAGGCCGGGGTGCCGGTGCCGGGATCGAGTTGAATCGTGGTGTAATCGGGAAAGTTCATGGCTGGGTTCTCCGGTCAGAGACCGATCTGGTTGAGGATGCCGGCGAGGACCTTGGCGCAGTTGGCGCGGATATGGATGAACTCATCCACCCCGGCGGCCTTGAACTGAGCCTGGAGCTCGGGCGTGGCGGGCAGGCCCGCGAGCACGACGAACGGCGGCTTGGCTGCGGCCTTGAGCGCCTGCGCGCAGGGCGGCACGAGCGTCGGGTAGGTCTCGTCGGTCGAGCAGAGCACGACGACGGGCGCACCGGACGCGAGGGCCGCCTGGGCGGCGGCCTCGGGCGTGTCGCTGGCCTTGGCGCTGACGGTCTCGAAACCGCCGGCGGCGAAGAACCCGGCCGAGAACTCGGCGCGCGGCCCGTGCTGCTTGCGCGGGCCGAACGTGGCGAGGAAGACCTTGGGGCGCGCGGCCTCGGTCCGGCGACGCAGGGCCTCGAAGGGCTCGGCGCGGCGGCGCAGGACGATGGGCTTGGCGGTGACGGCCCCCGGCACGGTGACGGCGGGGGTTGCCCGGACGGCGGGCGGGAGCTTCTCACGCAGGTTGGGATGCAGGTTCGTGCCGATGATGCCGTCGCGGCGGCCCTCGACGGCGCCGATGCGGTCGGCGGCGGTCTTCTCGACCAGCCCCTGCGGGTAACCGGCGCGGATCGCGGCGGCCATGCCACCGCGGCGCTCGATGTCCTGGAACAGCGCCCAGGCCTTGGTCGCGATCTGCTGCGTGAGCGTCTCGACGTACCACGAGCCGCCCGCGGGATCGACCACGCGGCCGAGCTGGCACTCCTCGTCGAGGATGACCTGGATGTTGCGCGCGAGGCGGCGGGAGAAATCGTCCGGGGCCTTGATGCACTCGTCGAAGGTGCCGACGTTCAGGCCGGCGCAGCCGCCGACGATGCCGGCGAAGGCCTCGGTGGTGGTGCGGAGGAGGTTCACGTGCGGGTCGAGCACGGTCTTGTTCCAGCGCGAGGTGCGGCCGAGCGTGACGAGCCGCTGGGCGGCCGCGTTGCCGCCGGCGGCGCCCACGGCGCGCGCCCAGACGAGGCGGGCGGCGCGGAGCTTGGCGATCTCCATGAAGAGGTGGGAACCGAGGCCCTGCGTGAACAGGAACCGCGGTGCGGCCTCATCGGTGGAGACGCCGCGCGTATGCAGCGCCCGGAGGTACTCGACGCCCGTGGCCAGCCCGAAGGCCAGCTCCTGCACGGCGCTCGCGCCGGCATCGGCCCAGAGCGAGGTGTTCACGCCGACGGTCCGCAGGTCGAGGCCGCGGTCGCGCGCCTGCAACGTGTGCAGGGCGAGGTCGTCGAAGGCCTGGTTGAGATCCACCGGCAGGGCGCCGGCGAGGATGAGTTCACCGAGCGGGTCGGCCACGATCGCGCCGTGCAGATCCTTCGCGGGCCGGCCCAGCTTCGCGAGCCAGTCGACGAGGAGATGCGTGACGGTGCGGCCGGCGAGACCGGCCTGGATGAAGACCGGCACCGCGGCGAGATCCACGCCGCGCAGGATCGCGTCCACGTCGGCCACCGAGCCCACCCGCAGGCCGTAGCCGGCAGTGCCGGTCGGGCTGAGGTCGAGGCGGGTGACCGGGTGCAGCGGCAGGCTAACGGCGTTCTGGCCGCGCGACAGGTCCTGCAGGAGGGCGCGGTTGAAGGCCGCGGGTTCGGATGCATCCGGCTCCTGGCAGAGGTACCAGCCGCCGGCGCGCTGGCCGAGCGGGTCGGTGCCGCGCACGTAGGGCGGCAGGCCGGGCCACTGCTCGGGCAGCTTGGCCGTGTCCTCGGCGGTGTAGATGGGCTGGAGGTCGATGCCCTCCGGCGTCCGCGTGATCAGTTTCTTTTCGAACGGCGCACCCGCGAGAGATTCCTCCGCGGCTTTGCGCCAGTCGGCCGGGGTGGCCGCCGGGAATTCGGCGAAAAGCAGGGGGACATTCGCGTTGTTTTGGCTCATGGCTGGGTCAGTTCAGGACCTCGACGGTCGCCTCGTAGCGGCGGTCGTTGACGGTCAATGCGTAGCGGGAAGTCTTGCCCGGGACGGCCGGCAGCACGGGGGCGGATGGCGCGGCAGGCTTGGCGGGGGCCGGGGCGGCAGCGGGCGCGGCCGCGGGCTTCGGCTTGTAGTAGGCCTCGGTCTCGCGCGGGAACATGGCGAAGAGCACGGCGTTCTCGTCGGAGACCGGCAGGCCCTTGGCGGCGAGCTCCTCGCGGAGCTTCGGCATGCGCGGCGCGAGCAAGTCGGCGGGGCGGCCCGTGACGGGCTCCTGGCCGGACTGCTTGCGGGCGAGCGCCTGGACCTCGGGATTCACCGGGCCGGGCGGGCGGCCGTACTTGCCGAGCGCGATGTCGACGGTGGCTTGGGCGAGGTTCTTCCAGCGGCCAAACTTCACGTTGAGCATGGCCTGCGTGCCGACGATCTGGGACGTGGGCGTGACCAGCGGGATCCAGCCGAGCGCCTCGCGCACGACGGGCACCTCGGCCATCACCTCGTTGAACTTGGCCTCCATCTTCATCTCGACGAGCTGCGTGCGGAAGTTACTGAGCATGCCGCCGGGGACCTGGTAGCTGAGCGCGTCGCTGTCGACGCGGTCGTTGGCCGGGCTCATGAACTTGGTGAGGTCCTTGGCCACGCCCTCGAAGTACTTGCGCAGCTCGAGGAGCTTGGCGGTGTCGTACTGCGGCGCGCGCGGGTGGCCGGCCATGGCGGCCTGCATGCGCAGCGTGTCGGGCTGGCCGGTGCCGTTGGCGAAGGGCACGATGGACGTGTCGACGGCGTCGGCGCCGGCGTCGATGCCGGCGAGATACGAGGCGAGCGCGAGGCCGGCGGTCTCGTGGCTGTGGACGATCACCGGGAGCGAGTGGCGGGACTTGATGGCCTTGACGAGGTCATAGGTGATGCGCGGCGTGAGCAGGCCGGCCATGTCCTTGATGCAGATCGAATCGCACTCCATCTCGACGAGTTCGTCGGCGAGCGCGGCGAGCTTCGCCGGCGTGTGCACGGGGCTCGTGGTGTAGCAGATGGCGCCCTGGGCGTGCTTGCCGAGGGACTTCACCGTGCGGATGGCGGTGCGCAGGTTGCGCGCGTCGTTGAGCGCGTCGAAGATGCGGAAGATGTCCATGCCGTGCTTCGCGGAGCACTTCACGAAGGCCTCGACGACGTCGTCGGGGAAGCTCGTGTACTGCACGATGTTCTGGCCGCGCAGCAGCATCATGTGCGGGGTTTTGCCGGCGGCGGCCTTGAGCTGATCAAGCCGGTCGAACGGGTTTTCCGCGAGGAAGCGCAGGCACGAGTCGATCGTGGCGCCTCCCCAGGTTTCGAGGGCACCGAAGCCCATGCCGTCGAGCGTGGCCGTGACGGGCAGCATCTGCGCCGTGGTCATCCGCGTGGCGGCGAGGGACTGGTGTCCGTCGCGCAAAACCGTGTTATTGAACGTGATCGGCTTCATGTGGGAGGAGTCTCCGGGGAAAAAAGCACGTCCGATCAGGCCCCAACCGGTGGTAGGCATGTGGACGCACTTTTTCCATGGTTACAGCATATCGGGTGGGGCACAGTCCGGCTTCCTGCTTCTTGTCGATCGATGCGCAGGAATTGGTGCGCATAGATTGTTCTCGTTGGGAGTTTTGGAAAGCCAAACCGAACACGGAATACACAGATTTCACGGATGAGAATTCAAGACCTTGCCTTTGGGTAGCGGCCGGCCTCCGGACGGCCGTTTTGGCATGCGCACGCCAAACCGGCCGTCCGGAGGCCGGCCGCTACCCAAATCCATCCGCGCCTGCCCTCCGTCTTGTCCGCCGAAGCCTTGGCGAAGGCGGAAGGCTTGGCGAAGGCGGGGTAAAAAAAATCCGCCTCGACCGCCTGCACGGGAAAGCATTGCCTCGGCCTTTCGCAGTCAACTGCACGTTCCATGAAACTCCTGGTCACCAACGACGACGGCATCGGCTCACCCTTCCTCCGCGAACTCGTCGCGGCACTGCGCGCGGAGGGGCACGAGACCTATGTGGTCGCGCCTGTCACTGAACAGAGCTGGACCGGCGCCTCGAAAACCCGGCATCGCCCGGTCAAGGCCGGCGCCGTGGACCGTGGGTTCGGTTGCCCGACGTGGATGGTGGACGGCACGCCCTCGGATTGCGTGAACATCGCCCTCGCCCACCTGCTGCCGGCGCACGGTTCTGCGCCCAAGGTCGAGGGCGTCGTGAGCGGCATCAATGTCGGCTTCAACTGCTCCCTCGGCTTCATCCTCGCCAGCGGCACCGTCGCCGGCGCCTGGGAGGGCGCCCTGCACGGGTTGCCCGCGATGGCGCTTTCGCAGGATGTGTCGGAGGAGGTTTACCACCACCTCAAGGAACGCGGCGGCGCCCCCGACGGCGCGCTGCTCGCCACGCTCAAGATATCGGCCGCCCACGCCGCCCGGCTGGCCGGCGAGGTGCTCCCCGCGACGACGCCGAACAGCTTCACGATCCACAATTTCAACTTCCCCTTCCCCTGCCAGCCCGCGACGCCTTGCCGTCGCACCGTGCCGGCCCGCGTGCAGGTGCCGGGGTTGTTCAGCCCCGCCGCCGACGACGGCTCACACCGCCTGCTCTGGGGCAAGATCCACGACGTCTCGCCGGCCGAACCGCTGACGGACATCAAGTGCCTCGAGCGCGGCGAGATCAGCCATTCGGTCCTTGATTACCGCAAGCTGGGGCACGGAACGTAGGGGCGCACCTCGCGTGCGCCCTTCACGCCTCATCCGCGAAAGGGGCGCCGAGGGCGCAGTCGAGCTGCGCCCCTACAGTCTGAAATTACCTCACCAGCGAGAACCCGACGCGCACGGACGAACTGCGCACGTTGTAATCGAGCAGGCTCTCGCCGTAGCCGTCCCAGTACTGGACCAAAATATAGGTTGCGAAATCGAGGAGCAGCTCCGACTTCACCGGCAGCGTGAGGTCGGCCTGCACGCTGCCCTTGTGGCCGCCGCGGCCAAGGCGACCGGTGAACGACAGGGCCAGGCCGTCGTTGCGACCGATGCCGGCCATGAACTCGATATGCCCACGGTAATCCCGGATGTCGGCGTTCTCCTCCAGGTCCTCGAGATAGGCGTGCACCCGCGGGGCGAAGAACAGGCTCCAGTTGTCGAAGTCGCCGATCGCCACGCCCGGGCGGAAGTAAACCGTGTTCAGGCTGCGTGACGACGGGCCGGAGCGGCCATTGGATTCGTGGCGCAGGCCGACCTGGTAACCCATCCAGCGCAGCCCCTTCCCCTCGCGTTCGTTGAGCACGGCCTGCGACTCGAACATGAGCTCCGGCATGTAGCTCGTGTCGTAGAACGGGCTCGACGAGTCGTCGATGTTCCACAGCGAGCGCTGGGTGTAGCCGAAGTACAACCGCCGCAACGCGGGCAGCCGCTGCCCGAACTCGCCCTCGCCGCCGAGCAGGCGGTATTTGAAGCTGAACTGGAATTTCGCCGCCTGCGGACCCTCGCCGTAGATGAAGTAGATCGGCTCGTGTGCGCTGAACCTGCCAGCGAAGGTCCGGTGGATCGCCGCCTCGGCGGTCTGCGGCGGCACGAAGTTGCTGAGCGGAGCCTCGACCGGAGCCGCCGGCGCGAGACCGGCCCGCGCCTCGATGGCCACGCGCGCCGCGGCAGGCTCCGCGATATCGAGCACGAGCACGCCCAGGGCCTGGCGGGGCAGCGTGAACAGGTACTCACGCACCGCGAAGCCGCCCGCCGCCACCGTCACCGGGTTGCCCAGGGCCGGCGCGGTCAGCTCCACCGGCCAGCAGTGCGTCTCGTCACACAGGCTGCCCTTGATCACCGGCGGGAGCGTGACCGTCAGCGGCGACGCGTCCGGGTTCAGGACCACGAGGTTGAGGCGCACCTCGGCGCCGACCGCCACCGGCGCGGGCGGGGCAACAAAGTTGAAGACCGCGCCGTGGGCCGGGGCGACGCAAGCCAGAAGAACCAAGATGAGCACGCGCCGGATGATGTGCATGGTCCCAACAGGCCGGTTTTGGCCCACCCTGCAAGCCTTGGCCGCCCCAGCTACCTCTTTCTCTTTCCTCTTTATCTTTCTCTTTCTCCCGCCGGAGGCGCGCCCACTAAATCGTACTCGTTCTCGTAATCGTTCTCGTTCTCGCGTCCATCGGCCCGAGAACGAGAACGATTACGAGAAAGAGTACGAACGATGGACCCGATCCCCTGACGAAAGAGAAAGATAAAGAGGAAAGAGAAAGAGGCGGAGGCAGGGGCGCCATCCAAAACTGGCATATTCACCGACTTCTGCTTTCTTGGTCGCCCATGATCGAAGTCGAAAACCTCACGCGCGTCTTCCGCACGTACAAGAAACACCCGGGGTTCTGGGGCGGCGTGAAGGGGTTGTTCGTCCGCGACTTCGAGGAGACTGCCGCCGCCAAGGACATCAGCTTCACCATCGCCGAGGGCGAGTTCGTCGGCTTCCTCGGGCCCAACGGCGCCGGCAAGACCACGACGCTCAAGATGCTCTCCGGCCTGATCTACCCGACGAGCGGCCGCGCCCGCGTCGCGGGGTATGATCCCACCAAGCGCGAGAACGCCTACCGCCGCCTCTTCGCCCTCGTGCTCGGCCAGAAGAACCAGCTCTGGTGGGACCTCCCCGCGATCGAGTCGTTCACCCTCCTTCGCGCCATCTACGGCCTGCCCGTTGACCAGTGGAAGGCGACGCTCGACGAACTCGTCGACCTGCTCGGGGTGCGCGAAAAGCTTAACGTCATGGTCCGCGAGCTCTCGCTCGGTGAGCGCATGAAGATGGAGCTCATCGCCGCCCTGCTCCACCGCCCGCGCGTGCTGTTCCTCGACGAGCCCACCATCGGCCTCGACGTGGTCTCGCAGAAGGCGGTGCGCTCGTTCCTGCGCGAGTACAACCGCAAGTACCGCGTCACCATTTTGCTCACGAGCCACTACATGGCCGACATCAAGGAGCTCTGCGACCGCGTGATCGTCATCCACAAGGGCGCGAAGATCTACGACGGCGCGCTCGCCCGCCTCGAGCATGCCGGCGGCGCCCGGAAGAAGATCATCACCTTCGTCCCGGCCGACGCCGCCGCCTTCCCGGAGACCTGGCAATCGCAGCACGGCGAGACCACCCGCGCCCCCGACGGAAAATTCACCGTGCGGGCGCCCGGCGAGCGCGTCGTCGCGGTGTCGCAGGAGATCCTCACGACCGGCCCCGTCGCGGACATCACGATCGAGGACATCCCCCTCGAGGACGTGATCGCCGAGCTCTTCTCCGCGCAGGCGTGAGCCCGGGCGGGCCCGCCCGCTCACTCCGGCCAGCGCCAGGTGTCACCCACGAGCTCGGTCATCAGGGCGCGCAGGCCCTCGGCGGCGCGCTCGGTGGCGCTCCACAGGGCCTCCGCCTCGCAGCGGGCATCGATCCGCACCCAGGCCAGCTCGGTGGGACTGAGCAGGCGCTCGACATGCCGGCCCAGGCCGAACGACGGGAGCGGCTGGCCCCGGCGCAGGCGGAGCTCGCGCAGCAGGCGGAAATTCGTCTCCGCCAGCGAGCGGTGCAGCACGTGCTGGGCCGCGATCAGCTCGCCCCGCGCGAGCTTGTGCTGGATCCAGAGCCAGTCCGCGACCGCCACATCGGCCAGCGCCCGCGCCGCGGCGTCCCCCAGCCGCACCCCGGGCATCTCCGCCGCCACCCGGGCATAGAAGGCACCCCACTCCGGCTCACCCTTGAGAAACTGATAGCCGCCGCGCAGGCAGGTGTGGATCTCGTCGAGCGCGACCCGCAGCCGGCCATGGTACCGCTGGAGCCCCAGCGCCAGGCCGAGCCGCGCCAGGCGCAGCTGCCCCAGCGGCACGATCACGAGGTCGATCTGCCCGGCGGCGAAGACCGCCGTGACCTTGCGCACCCCGCCGGTCGCCGGCCGCACCGCCTGCAGCCGATAGCCTTGGCCTGGCAGGACGCGCGCCCAGTCGACGCGCTCCAGCTCCGCGGGCGCGGTGGTCGTGACGTGCAGGTCGAGGTCCGACCAGTTGTCGACCGGGGCCACGCTGCCCGTCGCGGCACTGGAGCCGAAAACCACCGCGGAACGGATCGCCGTCTCCGACGCGACCCAGTTCTCGACGGCTTGGCGAAACGGCGGCACGGCGGCAGGCGGGTCAGCAGGACTTCAGCGAGACCAGGATCTCGGTCCCCTCCATGCCGGGACCGGCGTGGATCTCGCCGTGGTGCAGGCGGATGATCTCCTTGGCCAGGAACACCGCGATGCGCCCGTGGTTCGGCACCGCGCCCTCGGCCGGCTCGGGCAAAATGCCCTCGAGCTCGAGGTTGCGGCCCTTGACGGAGACCAGGGCCGTCAGCTCGGTCCCCTCGCCGGTGGAGCGCAACTGCAGCGTCATCTCGCGCGGCCCCTGCGCCGGCCGGTTCTCGGCCAGCGTGGTGATCAGCGCCGAGAGCGCGAACTCGAGCAGGGTGCCCGCCGCGTGCAGGCGCACGGGGTCGGGTCCGACCTCGACCTCGACGCCGAGGGCGGAGCCGAGGCGCTTCACGAGCTCGCGCAGGTCGAGCGCGGCGGGTTCGACCTCGTCGAGGGTTTGCATGACGCCGAGACGGCGGTTCAGCGCCTCGAGCTGCGCGATGTCGGCCTTGACGGTGTCGACCAACGCGGGCGAGGCCTTGCCCGGAGCGGCCTGGCGGAAGGTGGCCAGCGAGACGAGGGCGTTGCCGAGCTCATGGCTGAGCGTGAGCGCCAGCTCGCGCAGCAGTCCCCGGCGCTCGGCGCGGCGGCGGCCGGCGGCGTCGTGCACCTCGGCGCTCGCCTCCTGCCAGAAGGACCAGGTGCCGCCCGTCTCGGCGATGAGCCCGGCGGCGGCGCGGAACGGCTGCTCGGCCGTCGGCGCCGCGCGGCACACCTGGCGCGTCCGCCGGACCTGCCCGATGAGGTCGCGCACGACCAGCGGCACGTGGCGCGGCACGCCCTCGTCCGCCGCGAGCACCAGCGTGCTCGGGAGATAACGGGCGCCGACGCTCGCCTGCTCGGCCAGCGCGTTCAGGCGGCCGAACTGCGCGGCCTTGGCCAGCGTGTGCCGCAGCAGGCGCGCCAGCTGCACGGCGCGGGCGCAGTCGGCCTCGTCGTAGGGCTGGCCGTCGTCGCGCACGCCGAGGGCGATCAGGCCCAGGAGACGACCGTTGTCGTGCACTGGCACGAGGAGCCGCGCCCCCCAGAGGGCCAGCCGGTTGCGCACGGCGAGCTCGGCCACGGGGTCGGCCGGGCCGTCCCAGCTGGCGCCGTCGATCACGATCGGGTGCCGCTCGAGGAAGGCGACCAGCGGGTCCTCCGCCTCGAAGCGCGACGTGCCGCGGTCGGCGCGGAAACCGTCGGCCTCGCGCAGGAAGAACACCGCGTGCGAGGCCCGCAGGAGGTGCCGCGAGGCGCGGCGGAACTCCGCGATGAGCCGGTCCCGCGAGTCGAGGTTCTCCACCGCCGCCTCGACGAAATCCCACAGCTCCGCGGCCTCGGCCGCCGCCGCGGATCGACCCGCGGCGCGCAGCGGCTCGGCCCGCCGGCTCTTCTCGAGCACGAGGTCGAGCATCGACTGCTTCTCGGCCACCTCCTCGACCAGCGGCAGCACCTCGCGCAGGCGGCACACACTGTCCTCATACGAGAGGTACGCCCGCGCGCGCCCGGCCAGCCGCGCCTGCTCGAACGGGAGGCTGCGCGGCTCGCCCACGTAGATCGTCGGGCTGCGCGCCAGCGACGGCGGCAGGCCCGCCTCCGCGGCGGCGTCGAGGACGACGACCGCCGAGAAACCCGGCTGCGTGCCCCCGGAAAACGCGTCCGGCACCAGCCGCAGCGCGGACCGCCCCGGTGGCAGCTGGCGCTCCCAAGCCGCGGCCAACGTATCGTCGGCGGTGGCGAGGACTATGAGGCTTGGCATGGGAATTTGACGCGGAACGTGGCGCCGCGACCCGGCACCGGCGGATCCGCCGTGATGGTCGCATGCAATCCTGCGAGAATGTCGCTGCAGATGGCCAATCCAAGTCCAAATCCGGTGGACTTGGTCGACTGGAACGGCTGGAAGAGCCGCGGCCGGATCTCGGGGGCGATGCCGCGGCCGCTGTCCTCGACGGCGACCTCGACCCAGCCGTTGATGTTGCGCGTCGAGACCTTCACCCAGCGCTCCTCCTGCTCCTCGACGGCCTGGAGGGCGTTGAAGCAGAGATTGAGGAACACCTGCTTGGCGGCGGTGGCGTCGGTGTGCACCACGTCCGGGCTCGCCTGTAGGTCGGTGATGAGCCGGATGTGCCGGTCGGCGGCCTTGGCCGAGACGAGCTCGAGGCTGGCCGAGATGACCGGGTGGAGCTCGAGCTCGCCCGCGACGTAGGCCCGCGGCGTCGCGAGGTCGAGGAGCTGCTCCGTGAGCCGGTCGATGCGCGCGACCTCGTCGCCGATCAGGCGGAAGAACTTGTCGCGGAACGCGGGGTCCTGGTGGTGGTGCGGCAGGAGCTGGACGAAGGTCTTGATCGTGACGAGCGGGTTGCGGATCTCGTGGGCGAGGCTGGCGCCGAGGAGGCCGACGGTGGCGAGCTGCTCGGCGTGCTGGGCCTTGACCGAGTAGTGCGAGCGCTCGAGGGCGCTTTCCACGATGGCGGCGAGCTCGACGAGCTGCGCGACCTGCGGATAGGTGAAGGGCCGGCGCGTCTCGGGGACGCCGACGACGAGGACGACGTTGAGGCCCTGGCTCCCGCAGGCGACCATGACGCCGAGCTGCTCGCGCTCCATGAACGCCTGGAGCTCCAGTTCCGCGGCGTCGAGCTTCTGGCGGGCCATGCGCTCCGGCGTGACCCAGCGGAGGTGCGCCAGCGCGCGGGCCGCGGGGCCGTCGAGCGGCAGGTCGAGCCCGCCGCCGCGCAGCCGGCCCTCGGTCGCCGTGAGGATCATGGCGCGGCCGGACTTGGCCCAGCTCTTGAGGAGCAGGACGAACGCCTCCTCGAGCCGCTCGGGGCGCGACTCCCGCCGCGCGGCCTCGAAGGCCGCCCGGCGCGTGTCCTCGCCGCGCAGGTTGAGGTCGAAGACGTGCTGGAACCACGGCCCGGCCTCGGCCGCGAACCACAGGCCCAGGCCGACCGCGATGAGGAAGGCCAGCGGCTGCGGGACGATCATGGCGAGCAGCTCGTTGGCGGACCAGATGAAGAGGGCAACGGCGACGGCGAGGAACAGCTTCTGCAGGCCGAGGAACAGCATGTGCCGCGCGTCGAACACGCGCGCCGTGAGCATCGCCCAGGAGGTGCCGCCGTAGAAGATGAGCACGACCACCGGCTGCAGGTAGATGAAGCCCGGGTTGTGGGTGATCGCGTTGGCGATCATCAGGGCGATGACGGTGCAGCAGGCGGCGCAGCCGCCCAGGAGCAGCACCTGGAGCTCGAGCCGGCGCACGTCGGTCGTCGCCCGCGCCTGGCGCAACGTCTGCACGAAGAGCACGAGGTACAGCGCCACGACGCCCGCGGTGTAGGCGTGGAAGCCCCACCCGCGGATGCGGAGCTCCGGGGTCGAATGCGCCGGAATGAACCAGTCGGTGAAGCAGATCGCCGCCAGCGCCGCGCCCGCCAGGCCCGCGGGCCACCAGCGCCGGATGTGCCAGAACCCCGCGGTGCGCAGCACGCTGTCCTTCAGGACCCAGAGGTACGCCGGCAGGAGCGCGCCGACGGCGCACGCCATGCGCAGCCAGAAGACGCCGTCGGGGCTCAGCAGCGCCAGCTCGAGGCAGAGCAGCCAGGCCGCCACGTGCAGCGAGCCCGCGAAGAAGACGCGGTTGATCATGCGCGTGGGGTTGGCCCACAGCGCGAACGCACCGAGCGCCACCGCGGCGAGCGCGGCGAGCACGGCGGGGTTGAAGATCATTTGCTCAGCACCAAGCATGCGTTCGTCCCGGAGAGCCCGTGGGAATCGACCAGGGTGCGGGTGTGGCTCACCACCCGCGCCGCCGCGGAAAGATTCAACGGGCAGTCCGGATCGGGAAACTGCCAGTTCACCGTGGGCGGAATCACGCCGTCGCGCAATCCCAGCGCCGCCGCGGCCGCCTGGATGGCGCCGCCCGCCCCGAGCGGGTTGCCGATCGCGCCCTTGATCGACGAGGCCGGGATCTCCGCGAGGCGCGCCCCGAACACCGCGCGCAGGACCTGCGCCTCGGCCCGGTCCACGAGCTTGTGCCCCGGCCCCCAGGCGCTGATGCAGTCGACGTCGGCCGGCCGCACCCGGGCGTTGGCGAGGGTCAGGCGGATGGCCTCGCGCAGGCCCTCGAGCGGCTGCTCCACCGGGTCGGTCGCATAGGCGTAGCCGTCGATCCACGCGTACGCGGGCCGCGGGCTTTCCGCGGGCTCGAGCACCAGGATCGCCGCGCCCTCGCTGATCACCCCGGTCGTGCGCCACCGGTCGAACGGGCGGCAGATGCGCTCGGCCAGCTCCGCCGTGTCCGGCGTGAGGCCCGCCAGCTTGAGCTCGAGCATCGGGTGGAAGTGCAGCGGCGCCTCGGTGCCGCCGCAGATCGCAAGGTCGGCCTCGCCCCGCGCGATGGCGTCGGCCGCGTGGCCGATGGCGTCGAGGCCGGAGCAGCAGGCGCTCTGCAGGGCGAGCGTGCGCGTGCCGCCGCCGATGGCCTCGGCGATGGCGCCCGGGATGGCGCTGACCGAGGAGCTGAAGACCGCGCTGGGCAGGCCGAAGGCCGCGCCCTTGCGCAGCATCGTCTCCATGATCCGGTTCATCACCCCGAAATCCATGAGCGAGGCGCCGACGGCGACGAGCGGCGCGCGGTCGCGCAGGGCGGCGGGATCCAGGCCGCAATCGCGCAGCGCGAGCATCGTGCCGGCCAGCGCGAACTGGGTGTGGCGCGGCAGGCGGCCGGCACCCAGCTCCGCGACCAGCGGCGCCAGGGCCTCGTCGTCGACCTCGGCCGCCACGAACCGGCCCCCGCCCTGCCGCGCGAACCCGCGGTACTCGCGCACGCGGCTCACGGGCTCGAGGATGCCGGCCGCGAAGGCCACCCGGCCGAGGCCCGCCGGGGTGACCGGGCCGACGCCGGTGATCTTGACGCGCCGGCGCTTCATCGCGGGGCGCGGGCGAGGCCGCGGACTGGGGACGCGGGGTGGCTCACGCTTTGGCGGCCGGGAACACCAGGCGCACCTTCGTGCCCTTGCCGGGCGCGGACTCGATCGCCAGGCTGGCGCCGTGGGCCGCCAGCAGGTGCCGGCAGATGTTGAGGCCGAGGCCCGTGCCCGAGGCCTTGCTCGTGAACCCGCCCTTCTGCGCGCGCTGCAGCGCCTCGGGCGACATGCCCGCGCCGTTGTCGCGGAGGACCAGCTCCAGCTCGCCGCCCTGGCGGCTGACCGCGAGCTCCAGCTCCGAGGCGCCCGCCTCCTGGGCGTTCTTGAAGAGGTTCTGGAAGATGCGCATCAGCTCGAACGCCGAGCCGCGCACGACCGCCTCGGCCAGCCCGCTGCGGCGGATCCGGAGGTTGTTGAAGAAGATCACCTGGCAGACCTCGTCGATCACCTTCAGCAGGTCCACCGGCCGGTACTCGGCGGCGCGGCGGGCGCCCTGGCGCCAGTTCTCGGAGAGGTGCTGGCAGTACTCGGCGGCCTTCTCGACCATGGCGGCATACTCCGCCATGCGCTTGCCGCGCTCCGGGTCGGCCGCGGCGATCGTCCGGGCCTCCTCGAGCAGCAGGGTCGAGTAGCCGATGACCACGGTGAGGGGGTTGTTGAGATCGTGGACGAGCTCGACCGAGGCGCGCGCCTGCCAGATCTGCGGCTCGTTCTGCGCGATCTCGCGCTGGAGCGCGGCGTTCATCGCGGCCGTCTCGCGGTTGATGTGCGCCTGGCGGCGGCGCACGCGCGTGGCCTGCGCCTGCTTGCGCACCGCCTCGACCAGCTCCGCCACGTCCGGCGGCTTGCGCAGGTACTGGTTCGCGCCGGCCAGCATCGCCTGCTGCGCCGTGAGCAGCGTGCCGTAGCCGGTGAGCATGATCACCGCGACTTCCGCGTCGACCTTGCGCAGCTCCTCGAGCGCGCGGATGCCGTCCATCTCGGGCATGCGGATGTCGAGGACGATGACCGCGTACGGCTTCTCCCTGATCTTGGCCAGGGCCTCGACCGCCCGGCCGGCGGTTTCGACGGCAAATTCCGCGGCGAGCGTGAAGGCGATGGACTCGCGGGGACCGTATTCGTCATCGACCACCAGCACGGCGGGTTTCTCGGCCGGCGGGGCGTTGAGGGTAGTATTTTCTGTCACGGGAAGACTTGGCTGGACGCAAAACATGCCCGACCGCGGATAGGCCCGAATGGGGCATACGCGTGTTTGCAGTTCGCGTAACCTTGTGTCAAGGAACGCATCCGCCAACGGATTGCCCTTAACCCTCGTCCGCCGACTTTACGTGAATTTTACCATCACCCTGCTCCTCGCCGCCGCGGCCGCCTTTGTCACCTGGCTCCTCCTCCATGGTCGCCGCGCCGCCCTGGTCGAGCGCCTGCGGGCGCGCGAGGAGGAGAACGCCCGGCTCACCGCGGAAGTCGCGACCCTGCGCGCCACGGAAACCGAGCTGCGCACCGCCCAGGCGCGCCTCGAGACCGCCCTCGCCGCCGAGCGCGAGGCCCACGAGCGGCTCGCCACCGAGTTCAAGGCGCTCTCGGCCGACGCGCTCAGCCGCAACTCCGTCGAGTTTCTCAACCTCGCCCGCGAGACCTTCGGCAAGCTCCACCAGCAGTCGGCCGACGACCTCGGCAAGCGCCAGCAGGCGATCGACGCCCTGGTGAAGCCGCTGCGCGAGTCGCTCGAGAAGGTCGGCACCAAGATCGGCGAGATCGAGCAGGCCCGCGCCACCGCGTACGGCCAGCTCTCCGAGCAGCTCAAGTCGCTCACGACCACGCAGGGCCAGCTCCAGGCCGAGGCCGCCAAGCTCTCCACCGCCCTGCGCTCCACCACCGCCGCCGGCACGTGGGGCGAGCTCCAGCTGCGCCGCGTCGTCGAGCTGTCCGGCATGAGCGCCTACTGCGACTTCACCGAGCAGGAAACGGCCGGGGCCTTCCGCGCCGACCTCGTCGTGCGCCTGCCCGGCGGCCAGCAGATCGTGGTCGACGCCAAGGCGCCCAACGATGCCTACCGCGAGGCGGCCAACGCGGCGGACGACACCGTGCGCACCGCCAAGCTCGCCGAGCACGCCGCCAAGGTGCGCGGGCACATCGACGCCCTCGGCAGCAAGGACTACTGGGCGCAGTTCCAGCCCTCGCCCGAGTTCGTGGTGCTCTTCCTCCCCGGCGACCAGTTCCTCTCCGGCGCGCTGCAGGCCGAGCCCACGCTCATCGACCGCGGCATCGCCAAGAGGGTCCTCCTCGCCACGCCCGCGACGCTGATCGCGCTCCTCAAGGCCGCCGCCTACGGCTGGCGCCAGGAGGCCGTGTCGAAGAACGCCGAGGAGATCAGCCGCCTCGGCCGCGAGCTGCACGACCGCGTGGCCACCTTCGCCGAGCACCTCGAGAAGGTCGGCAAGGGCCTCGACGCCGCCACGCGCTCGTACAACGCCGCGATCGGTTCCTTCGAGCAGACGGTGCTGCCCGGCGCGCGCAAGTTCAACGAGCTCGGCGCCAAGGGCGCCAAGGCCCTGCCCGAGCCCGGCCCGGTCGAGACGGCCGTGCGCGAGGTGGCCAAGCGCAGCTGACGCGCGCCGCCGTGCACCTCAGCGGACTCTACATCTACCCCGTCAAGTCGCTGCGCGGCGTCGCCGTGCGCGAGGCCGCGCTCGACGCCCACGGGCTCGTCGGCGACCGGCGGTTCCTCGTCGTCGACGACACCGGCCGGTTCCTCACCCAGCGCGTCCTGCCCCGCATGGCGCTGATCGACACCGAGCTCGGCCGCACCGAACTCATTCTCCGCCATCCGCAGCACGGCTCCGCCGCCGTGGGCCTTGCGGACGACGGGCCGCCCGCGACGGTGCAGATCTGGCGCGACACGGTCCAGGCCGTGGACTGCGGCGTCGAGATCGCCGTGTGGCTGTCGGATTTCCTGCGCCACCCGTGCCGCCTCGTGCGCATGGGCGCGGATTACCGCCGGCCAGTGAAACCGAGCCAGGCGCAGCCAGGTGATGTCGTGACCTTCGCCGACGCCTACCCGCTGCTCGCCCTGAGCGAGGCCTCCCTCGCCGACCTCAACGACCGGCTGGTCACGCAGGCCGAGGAACCCGTGCCCATGAACCGCTTCCGCCCCAACGTCGTCATCGCCGGCTGCCCGGCGTTTGCGGAGGACACGTGGACGCGGGTGCGCATCGGAGCCGCCGTCTTCCGCGCCGCCGGCCCGTGCGCCCGGTGCATCATCACGACCACCGACCAGGCGACGGCGGTCCGGTACAAGGAACCGCTCCGCACCCTAGCCACGTTCCGCCGCGACGCCAACGACCCGGGCGACGTGAACTTCGGCCAGAACCTGATCCACGAGACCAAGTCGGGCCGGCTGCACGTCGGCGACGCGGTGACGCCGCTGGCGTAGGCCGGGGCGCGCCATCGCCTCGCCCCGACGGTAGCCTCGGCGGACCCGGCTGGGGATGGTCACTTGTCCGCGGCCTGCTCGATCTGGGCGCGGAGTTCCTCCCGGTTCGGCGGCGTGCCGTGGGTGACGAAGAAGGCGGTCACCGCGTTGGCCACGACGAGGCGTTCCTTGAGGGACAGGTCCCCGAGGGACGCGCAGAGGTAGCCGCCATTGAAGCTGTCGCCGGCGCCGGCCAGGCGCACGACCTTGGTCTGGCGCTCCTGGAGGGCGTGGGCTTCGCCCTCGGCCGCGCTGGAGGCGGCGGCGAACTCCGGCGTGTGGACGACCAGCTCGGCGAAGCCGATCTTTTGGCGCGCGACGGTCAGGGCCGCGCTGATCGCCTGCGGGGTCAGCGCCGGACGGGCGACGCCGATCCGGGCAAACAGCTCCAGCACCTCATGCTCGTTCAGGCTGAACACCATGGGGATCCGGCCGCTGAAGGACTGGATCAACTCCAGGCTCCTGATGAAGCTCTCGCTGGACTTTTTCTTGATGTCCGCGAAGTCGAAGAACATCCGGCGCGGGGGCGTGGTGGTTTCATACTGCTTCATGAACCCCTTGAGGAGCTCGTCGAAGTTCGCCGTCAGCGACCAGTAGCCCAGGCCCAGGATATCGACGCCGGAGAACATCTCCCTGAGCTTGCTTTCGCCAAAGTGCCGCTCGAAGTCGCCCCAGTTCAGGCTAGAGACCGCCTCGAGGTTGCTCATCAGGACCTTCCCGTCGCCGAACTCCAGGGCGATCGTCAGCGCGGGGTCGCCGAGCGAATGCAGCTCGCAGATCTCCTTGAACGGCTCGTAGGCCGGATCGATCGCCTTGCCGCCGTAAAGGCCCGGCAGCCGGGGCATCAGGCCCAGGCACGCGGCCACCCGGCCCGTGTTGATGGCAAACCCGCCCTCGCAGCGCCGCTTGGGCACGAGCTCGAGGCCCACCCCGCCGTCCGCCCGCTCGACGAGCAGCTCGCCGAACTGCCTGAGCCGTTTCATCGGCGTGAACTCGGACAGGCTCTTCCTCACTTCGACGATCTCATAGGTCTCGTCGACGAAGCCATCGCAGCCGAGCAGGATTTTGCCGCGGAGGTCGCGGAGGAAGTCGGTGTATTTCTTCATGGTGGTGCTCATGGTGGGCCCGGGGGCGGTTACTGGATGAAGGCGGTATCGACGGCGTGGTCGATGCACGCGCCGCCGGCGGACTGGAGCCGGATCCCGGTGGCCGTGCGCTGGATGCGGTGGACGGAGCCGAACCCCGCGGGCAGCGGGGCGACGCCCATGATGTAGGGGATGCGGGTGCACCGGCTCCGCGACAGCGCCACCGAGGTGGGCACGCCCTTGGCCCGCCAGGGATTGTCCGCCAGCGAGGCGGCGAGGCCGAGGTGGAAATAGGCGGTGACGTCCTCGATGCCGAGCACGCCGCGGTGGCGCCCGCTCCAGGGCGGGTAATTGCGCCCGCCGTTCGAGTGCCACATCACGGTGGAGGCGAGATGCGCGGGGTTCTTCAAGGAGAACCAGACGAACTTCCGGGCCGGGAAAACGACGGCGGCCCATGCAAAATCGTCCGCGTCCTGGTGCTGCAGCATCACGAGGTCCTCGAAGCCCTCCCGGGCGGGGAAGCGGGTGAGATCGGTCATCCCGCCATTGGCCATGGGCACGCGGTCGAGCCGGCGAAACCAAGCCCCTTGCTTGAGCGAGCAGTAACCGCCCTGGGCGGGGTCTTCGAACGGGGCCGGGAGGACCTGGGCGAGGCGCAGCCTGCTCGTGGAGATGAGGCCCGGTCCGTTGCGCTTGAAGTCGAGCATGGCGTGGTGGCCCAGGCACATCCGGCCCTGGAAACCCTCCAGCAGGTGGGCCTGGTAGAGGTTGGTTTCGCCCTCCCGGGCCTCGATGACCTTGGTGATCCGGCCGGGCCGGATGCGGGTCTGCAGCGTGGCGACGAGGCGGCCGCCGGCCGATGCCTTCACTTTCCAGGTGGCGTTGGCGGGTTCGCCATGGGGCGGGTGCGCCTCGCCCCGCCAGGCCGGGCCGGCGCCAAAGGGCGCGCAGAAGAAATCACCCCGCAGTTCGCGCAGCAGGGGGATGAGCTTCCTGGCCTCCGGCTGGTCGCACCACGGCGCGGTGGAGAACGGCTCCACGGTCTGGCGGCCGATGCGGAACTTGACCTGACGGAGTTGCCCGCCGACGCGGGTGATGTCGAACGCTACGCTCATAGGGTGGTGCGGTCTGGCCGGAGGCGCGCCTCTAGCCGCGTGGGGCCGCCAGGATCGTCGGGCGGCTGTCTTCCGTGAAACCGAAGGCGGGGAGCCCCGCGCGCGGGCGCGACCTCGGGATCGCGGCCGCCTTCACCGGGTGCCCGTTCCGCCCGCCGAGCCGGGAAAGCTCCTGGGGAAGCTCGTTCGCAACCGTGCGTACCGGCAGGGCGAATCTCTCCGGTGCCGCCGCGGGTTCCTTGGTCGGGTATGTGCCCATGTTATCACCGCCATCATGGTCCCAATCACCGCCAGCGTCTGTGCATCTTTTGGCCAACCTTACGCGAAAACTATCGTTCCGCGCCGGCCTGGACAACCGGTCGCCGCCCTCCCGGACTTCAGTCCCGATCCGGCCGGCCTCGGTGCGCCTTGATGCCGGCGCGATGCTTCTTGGACTGGATCATGCGGACCTTCAGGCCGCGGGATTTCTGCCGGTTCCGGCGGCGGTCCTGCTCCCGCTCGTCCATGAGGGCGGCCCGTTCCGCGCGCTGCCGCGCCTCCAGCTTCGCGCACAGCTCCGCCCAGGCCTGCTCCCGGTTGGCCGACTGCGAGCGCGCCCGCTGGCATCTCGTCTCGACGCCCGTGGGACGATGGCGCAGCCACACGCAGGAACTCGTTTTCTGCAGCTTCTGCCCCCCGTGGCCCGAGCCGAGGATGAACCGCTCGTCCACCTCGCCGGGCCGGATGCCGAGGGCGGCCAGCCGTTCGTGGATTTGGGGTGGTAATGCCATGGCGGTGGCTCTTTTCTGTTTGAAACCATTCCCCGTCGGCGGAGTCAAATGCCGCCATTCCCACCAGCCTCAATCACCCATGATCACCGGTCCCGCCTGGTCCCAGAAACTGCGCGATGAAATCGGCCAGGCCGTCATCGGCCAGGATGCCGTCGTCGAGCGCCTGCTCGTCGCCCTCCTGGCCAACGGCCATGTGCTCCTCGAGGGCATGCCCGGCCTCGCCAAGACGCTGCTCGTCAAGTCCCTCGGCACGGCCCTCGGCGTGCAGTTCGAGCGCATCCAGTTCACCCCCGACCTCCTGCCGAGCGACGTCGTCGGCACGATGATCTTCTCACCGAAGGACGGCGCCTTCAGCCCGCACCGCGGCCCGATCTTCGCCAACCTTGTCCTCGCCGACGAGATCAACCGCGCCCCCGCCAAGGTCCAGAGCGCCCTGCTCGAGGCCATGCAGGAACGGCAGGTGACGATCGGCGGCGGCACCCACCCGTTGCCCAAGCCGTTCTTCGTGATGGCCACGCAGAACCCCATCGAGCAGGAGGGCACCTACCCGCTGCCCGAGGCGCAGACCGACCGTTTCCTCTTCAAGCTCATCGTCGAGTACCCGAGCGCCGAGGAGGAATCCTCCATGATGCAGCGCTGGGGCCAGGTCACGCAGCAGCCCGTGCTCACCGCGGCCTCCAGCGGCGAGGAGCTCCTCGCCCTCCGCGCCGAGGTCGACCGCATCCACGTCGCCCCCGCCGTGCAGGGCTACATCCTCGCGCTCGTCCGCGGCACCCGCGCCCTCGCCGAGGCCGGCAGCGGCAAGCGCTACCTCAACTTCGGCGCCTCGCCCCGCGCCTCGCTCGCCCTCTTCCAGGCCGGCCGCGCCCTCGCCTGGCTCCGCGGGCAGGACTACGTCTCGCCCGCCCTCATCCAGGAACTCGCCCCCGACGTCCTCCGCCACCGCATCGGCCTGACCTACGAGGCCGAGGCGGAGGAGATCACCACCGACAAGATCGTCGCGCAGGTGCTGGCGCAGACGCCGGTGCCGGCGAAGTGAAATCTTTCTCTTTCCTCTTTCTCTTTATCTTTCTCCCGTTCGCCGCCCGTCGGGGAGAAAGAGAAAGATAAAGAGAAAGAGGAAAGAAACCGATCCCACCGATGTCCGCCGAAACCACCCCCACCCCCGCCTCCCCGCTGGCGCTGCTGCGCCAGCTGGAGTGGCGCGTGCGGCACGCGGTGGAGAACGTGCTCAGCGGCGAGTACCGCTCGGCGTTCCGCGGGCGGGGCATGGAGTTCGACCAGGTGGTGAAGTATGCGTTCGGCGACGACGTGCGCGACATCGACTGGAACGTCACCGCGCGCCTCGGCGAGCCCTACCGCAAGAAGTTCGTCGAGGAGCGCGAGGTCACGCTGCTCGTCGTGTTCGAGGACTCACCCTCGCTCCATTTCGGCTCGGGCGCGCAGTCGAAGCGCGAGGCGCTGCTCGAGCTCGCGGGCCTCGTGATGCTGCTCGGCGCGGTCAACCGCGACCGCGTCGGCTTCGTCCACGCCGCGCCCGACGGCAACCTCTTCCGCGAGCCGGTGCGCGGCCGCGGCCAGATCCTCCACGCCGCCGCCACCCTCCTCTCCCGCCCGGCCCCGGCGGCGACCGCCGGCAACCCGGTCATCCCCTGGCGCCTGCTCGCCCGCGCCGCGCCGAAGCACAGTGTCCTGCTGTGGCTCGGCGACTTCCCGCCGCGGCCCGAGCCCGAGGGCTGGACCGTGATGCAGCGCCGTTACCAGACCATGGGGTTCCGCGTGGATGATCCCTGGGAGCGCGAACTCCCCGGCGACGACACGTTCGCCGCCTACGATCCCACCGCCGGCCGCCTCGTCATCCTCGATGGCTCGGCCGCCGAGCGCGCTGCCCACGCCGCCTGGCGCGCGCAGCGCGAGGCCGCCTGGCGCGAGCTGTTCCCCGATCCGCTCAGCCGCCTCGTCGTCGGCACCGCGGAAAACCGCCTCGAAGCCCTCGTGAGGTTCTTCCACGCCCGCATGCGCGCGCGGGCCGTCCGCTGACCATGGGCCACCTCGTCTTCCACGATCCCCTCTGGCTCCTGGCGCTGCTGGCGCTGCCGCTGCTCTACTGGCTGCGCGGGCGGCGCAAGGTCCCGGTCCTGCTCGTGCCCTTCGCCGCGGCCTGGTACCGGCCCTCGCTCGCGTCGGTCTCGCGCTGGCCCGTCGCCCTCGCCCTGACCGGGCTCGCCCTGCTCATCGTCGCCCTCGCCCGGCCGCAGCGGATCGAGGACAAGCGCGAGGTGCGGACGCAGGGCTACGACCTGATGCTCGCGATCGACCTCTCCGGCTCGATGCTGGCCGAGGACTACGAGCGCGACGGCGACCGCGTCAACCGGCTGCAGGCCATCAAGCCGGTCATCCAGGCCTTCATCAACGAGCGGCCCTCGGACCGCATCGGCATCGTCGTCTTCTCGGGCAAGGCCTACACCCTCGCCCCGCTCACCTTCGACCACGACTGGCTCGCCCGGCAGACCGAGCGCCTTCGGATCGGCCTCATCGAGGACGGCACCGCCATCGGCGACGGGCTCGGCGTCGCGCTCACGCGGCTCGAGCAGGCGCAGCGCGAGTCGGGCGGACGCCGTCAGGGCGCGTTCGTCGTGCTGCTGACCGATGGCGCCAACAACCGCGGTGCGCTGACGCCGCCGCAGGCCGCCGAGATCGCCAAGGCGCGCGGCATCCCCGTCTACACCATCGGCGCCGGCCGCGACGGGATCGTGCCCTTCCCCGTCTTCGACGAGCAGGGCAACAAGATCGGCATGCGCCGCCTGCTGTCGGACCTCGACGAGAGCGCGCTGCGCGACATCGCCACGACCACGGGCGGACGCTACTTCCGGGCGGCCGACCAGGACACGATCACCGCCGCCTTCAACGCCATCGACCAGGCCAAGAAAATCGAGTTTCAGGCCAAGAGCTACCTCGTGACCACCGAGCTGTTCCACTGGCCGGCGGCGCCTGGCCTGGTCGCGCTGATCCTCGGGGCCGTGTTCGCGCGCCCGCCGCTGCGCAAGGAGGCAACGGCATGAGCTTCGCCTGGCCCCATCTCCTTTGGCTGCTCGCCCTGCCCTTCGCGCTGGTGCTCTGGGACCTGCGCCGTCGCGCCGGCGCCGCGACCGAGCACCATCCAAAGATCCTGCGGGCCGAGGCGGGCCACCACCACCTCGCGCTCGCCGCGGGCCAACCCTCGGCCGCGCGCCGCGGGCGGCTCTGGCTGGGCCTCGGCCTGGCCCTCGCCATCGTCGCCCTCGCCCGGCCGCAATGGGGCCGCATCGAGGAACCGGTCTTCGACCAGTCGCGCGAGATCGTCATCGCGATCGACCTCTCGCGCTCGATGCTCGCGGCCGACATCAAGCCGACGCGGCTCGAGCGCGCCAAGCTGCTCATCCGCTCCCTCCTCGAGAAACTCGCCGGCGAACGCGTCGGCCTGATCGTCTTTTCCGGCACCGCCTTCCTCCAGAGCCCGCTCAGCGCGGATTACGAGATCCTGCGCGAGTTCCTGCCCGTGCTGACCCCCGACTATCTCCCGGAGGGCGGCACCAATTACTCGGCCCTGGTCGACACCACCCTGCAGGCCTTCGGTTCCGGCACGACCGCCGACCGCTTCCTCATCGTGCTCAGCGACGGCGAAGCCAACGACGAGCACTGGCAGGGCAGCATCGCGGAGCTGAAGAAAAAGGGCATCCGCGCCATCTGCCTCGGCGTCGGCACCGAGGCCGGGGCCATGATCCCCGACGGCACCGGCGCCTTCGTGAAGGACGAACGCGGCGCCGTCGTCCTCTCGAAGCTCAATGGCACCTCCCTGCGCGAGCTCGCCGACCAGACCGGCGGCACCTACCGCGATGCCAGCGCCTGGCTCGACCTCGCCGGCGTGCTGCGCGCCACCGTCGAGGCCGGCCGCAAGGGCGAGTTCACCGAGAAACACAACGTGCGCCTCGTCGAACGCTTCCAGTGGGCCCTCGCCCCCGCCCTCTTCTGCCTCCTCGTGAGCCTGTGGCGCGAGTTCCCGGTGAGACCGAAACCGCGAGAACTTAAGATCACGGAAGCCAATACCGGATTGAGGATACCGGATACCGGAAAGGTGGCTGCCGTGGCATTGCTGGTCTTTCTTTCCGGTATCCGGTTTCCGACATCCGCAATCGCCGCCGCTCCCGCGGCGGCTGCGCCTTCCCCGCTGGGCAAGATCGTGGGGCGCCTCGCCAACCAAGATTCGCGCACCGGCCGCGACTGGGCGGAACTCGCCCGCGAGACGGTGACCTGGGGGCAAAAGATCCAGTCCGAGCAGCGCCCGGTGCCCGAGGGCCCCGTGCGCGACGCCCTCGCCGCCGTGGACCTCGGGGCGGGACTCGATGCGAAAACCGCCGACTGGGCGCAATTGCGCCGCGAACTCGAAACTCTCCTGCAACAGCCTGAACCGCCGCCCCAGCAGCAGAAGCAGGAGCAGCAGGATAAACAGGATCAGGAAAAACAGGACCAGCAGCAGCAACCGCAGCAGGACCAGCAGCAGTCGGAGCAGTCCCACTCCGACCAGCAAAAGGAGCAGCAGCAGAATCCCTCCGACGCCGCCAAGCCCGAGGACAAGCAGGGCGGCCAGCAGGACTCCGCCTTTGGCGACATGAAAGAAAAGACCGAACCGCCCCCGCCGCCCCGCGACACCCAGAAGGTGGGTGGCGCGCCCGAGAAACAAAAGGGCGACAAGGAACCCGCCGATCCCTCCCTCGCCATGCCGCTGCAGAAACTCGACCAGATCCGCAACCAGGACTCGCCGGCCCGGCTCTTCCAGCTGATGGAAGGCGAGAAAAAGCCCGCGCCCGCCAAGCCGGGCAAGAATTGGTGACACCCATGCGTTCGCTCCGCCTCGCCTTCCTCTTCTGCCTGCTCGTGGCCGCTGCGTGTGCGCAGTCGGTGCAGTGGCAGGCCTCCGACTCCGGTGATCCGTCGGAACTCCAGCTCGTCTTTGAGAACTGCGCCCCCGAGGGCGACCCCGCGCTGCCGTCGGTTCCGAACGTCACGTTCAGCTTCGCGGGCCGCTCCGAGCAGACCTCGATTGTCAATTTCAGCATGACCCGCTCGGTCATCCTGAACTACCGCGTCCGCGCCCGGGCCGCCGGCAGCGTCTCGATCCCCGCCTTCACGGTCAAGACCACGGAGGGCACCCTGCGCGTGCCGGCCTTCACCACCGGCGCGATGCGGCAGGCGGCCGAGGCCAACATCTACGCCCGCCTGCTGCCCGGCGTCACCTCGGCCTGGGCCGGCGAGGTCTTCCCGCTGGCCTATTCGCTCGACGTCTCGCGCCGGAACTTCAACCAGCTCGGCGGCCCCATCGAATGGGACTCCGCCCCGCTCATCGTCGAGGACTGGTCGAAGCCCGAGCCGGCCGAGTTCACCGCCAACGGCGAGACCCGCCTCAACATCGCCTACAAGACCCGGGCCTACGCCAAGGCCCCGGGCACGGTCACCATCCACGCCGCCAGCCAGCTTGTGAATGTCGCCACCGGCACGATCGGCTTCGGCCTGTTCCAGCAGCCGCGCGTGGAGCAGCTGTCGGTCACCTCGAACCAGCCGGCCGTCAACGTCCGCCCGCTCCCCCTGCCGGCGCCCGCCGGCTTCAGCGGCGCCGTCGGCCAGTTCCGGCTCAACTCCAAGGTCGTCCCGGCCACCGCCGCCGTGGGCGAGCCCGTGACCTGGACGCTCGAGCTGAGCGGCACCGGCAACTGGCCCGATGTCGCCGGCCTGCCGGCGCGCGAGGTCTCGCGCGACTTCCAGGTCATTTCGCCCCAGGCCAAGCGCACGCCCGCCGAGGGCCGTTTGTTCGACGCCACGCTCGCCGAGGACGTGGTCCTCGTGCCCACCAAGCCGGGCACCTACACCCTCGCCCCGGTGGAGTTCACCTACTTCGACCCCAAGACCGGCACGTACCAGACGCTCACCACGCCGCGCACCACCGTCACCATCTCGGCGCCCGCCGCCCCGCGCTTCAACATCGCCCCGTCCGCCGAGGCGACCGGCCCGGCCGTCGCCGCCGCGACCCCGCCCAAGCCGCCGGCGCCGCCGGAGCTGCCCTCCGCCCTCCCGCGGGATCCGCTGCCCGGCAGCGCCTCGGCCCCGGTGCCATTCGCCCGGGTGCGCAACCTCGTCCTCGCGGCGCTCGCGCCCTTTGCCGCGCTCGGCGTCTTCTGGCTCGGGTTGTCCGCCCGCCGCGCGGCCCTCACCGATCCCGGCCGCGCGCGCCGCCTCGCGCGGCAGCGCCTCGGCGCCACGCTCGATCGCCTCGCCCAGGCCCCGGCGGCGGAGCGCGCCGCGCTCCTCCTCGCCTGGCAGCACGACACCGCGGTCCTTTGCCGCATCCCGCACGCGGCGCCCGCGGCCTCCGCCCTCGCGGATCCCGCCTGGCAGCGGCTCTGGTCCGAGGCCGACCGCGCCCTCTACGGCCCGCCGGCCGAGCTCCCCGCCGACTGGGCCGACCGCGCCCGCGCCGCCCTCGCCGCCTCCCGGGTTCCCGGCTTCGCGGCCTGGCGCATCCTGCATCCGCGCAACCTGCTGCCCCTGCTGGCCCTCGCCGCGGTCCTCGCCGCGTCCGACCTGCGGGCGGCCGATGCCGCCGCCGCCTACCGGCAGGGCGACTACGCCACCGCCGAGAAGGCCTGGGCCGAGGTCGTGCAGCGGGATCCCGCCGACTGGGCGGCGCGCCACAACCTCGCCCTCGCCCTCGCGCAGCAGGATCGCTGGACGGAGGCCGCCGCGCAGGCGACGGCCGCGTTCGTGCAGCACCCGGCGGATGACGGCGGGCGATTGAACCTCGCCCTCGCCTGCGAAAAGGCGGGCTACACTCCCGGCACGCTGGCCCCCTTCCTCGCGCCCGGTCCCCGCCATGCCCTGGCCCGCCTCGCCTCGCCCGCGGAATGGGAACGCGCCGCCGTCGCCAGCGCCACGCTGATCGCGCTGGCCCTTGGCGTTCTGCTCTACGGCCGCTTCCAGCGCGCGCCGGCCTGGGGGCGGTACCTTGCCCTCGCCGCCATCGTGGCCGGTCTGCTGGCCGGCACCGCGGCGCTGGTCGGTCGCGACGCCTACGGCCTGGCGGCGCATCCGCAGGCGGCACTCGCCTGGCGCGGCACCACGCTGCACTCGATCCCCACGGAGGCCGAGATCAACCAGCAGACCACCGCGCTCGCCGCCGGCTCGCTCGGCGTGATGAATCGGACCTTCCTCGGCTGGGTGCGGCTGCGGTTCGAGGACGGCCGGACCGGCTGGGTGCGGAAGCAGGAGCTGGTGCCGCTCTGGCGGTAGGGTCGAAGCGATTCGAGGAGACGCCGCGGTCACCGCAGCTGTGGCCGGGGTCGGCCGACAATAGCGAAGCTACAATCAACCGTAGCGTTCCTGTTACCTGCAGCGCAGCCTTGAGCCGGGCGAACCCGCCCGGCAGCCTGCCCGGCCATGGATGCGTCCCAGCCTCCGCCCGGCCCGCAGTGCTCGCGGTTGCGCATGGTCGGCTACTCCGTCGGGGAATGCGCGAATTCCCTGCTCATGAATTCGCTCTTCGGGTTCGCGATGCTCTACTACACCGAGGCGCTGGGCCTGAGCCACGCCCTCGCCGGCATCGCCATGGGCGTCGCGGTTTTCTGGGATGCCGTCACCGACCCGGTGATGGGCCACATCACCGACAACACCCGCAGCCGGTTCGGTCGCCGGCACCCCTACATCCTGCTGGGCGGCGTGCTGGTGGTGATCATCTACGTATTCCTGTGGGTCGTGCCGGACTTCGCCCGCGGCAGCCCCCAGGCGCTGTTCTGGTATCTGCTCGTGATCAACCTGCTCCAGCGGACCGCGATCACGGTTTTCGGCGTCCCCTATGTGGCGCTGGGGTTCGAGCTGTGCTCCGACTACGACGGCCGCGTCACGCTGCAGGGCATCCGCTCGGCCATGAACATGCTGGCCAACCTGCTCGGCGTGGCGCTCGCCTGGTCGATCTTTTTCTCCGACAATGAAACGGTCCGCGCCACCTCCCTCCCGGAGAACTACGTGCGGATGGGCCTGGGCTTCGCCGTCGTCTCGCTGGCCTGCATCGTCTTTGTCGTCTTCGCCACGCGAAGCCAGATCGCGGACAACCGCCGGCTGCCCGTCACCCAGCACGGCCTCCGGGGGTTCCACCGGGACATGAAGGAAATCGTCGGCGATTTCTACCCGCGCTATGTGTTCGCGTTCATGGTCATCGTCACGGTGGGCATCGCGCTGGTGAGCTCGCTCCAGATGTATCTCTACGAGCATTTCATGAAGTTCGGCGGCTATGAAAAGACCATCGCGCACGGCGGCAGCATGGTCGGTTTCGGCCTCGGGTCGCTGGCCGGCGGTCTGCTGGTCCGGCGGCTGGAGAAGAAGGGCACGGTGTTGTTCGCCGGGCTCCTCAGCATCGGCAGCAATTTCGCCCTGGCCGGGCTCTTCCTCACGGGCGCGCTCGTCCCGGGCCAGACCACCGACGTGCTGGGCTGGCCGTTCCCGTATGCCTTTGTCGTCTTCGTCCTGCTGCACGCGACCTACTGGCTGGGCAACGGCGTCATCTTTCCCACCGCCACGTCGATGATGGCGGACGTGGCCGAGATCAACGAGCTCCGGACCGGCGTGAACAAGGACGGGGCCTACGCGGCGATCTTCAGCTTTGCGCTGAAGTGCGCCATCTCGATCGGCGTGCTGCTCAGCGGCTTCATCCTCACGCGCATCGGATTCAAGACCGGGGCGGGACTGGAACAGGCGCCGGCCACGGTCTGGACGCTCTGCGGCGTGACGCTCCTCGCCGGCCCGGCGATCTCGCTGTGCTCCCTCGGGCTGATCCGTTACTATCCCGTCGACAAGGGGCTCTTGGTGCGCCTGCGGGCGGAGGCGGCCGGGCGGACGTGAGGGATCGCGGTAGCATTTCTGCACGGGCGGCTTAGCCCGCCTACTGAATTTCCGCGGTGTTGTGCCGGGCGCCGGAGATGTCAACCTGCCCCGACATGGCCGACTCCGCGCCCCCGTCCAGCCCCGCGTGTCCCCGTTCGCGCATGCTCGGCTACTCTGCCGGCGAGATCGCGAACTCGCTGCTCGGGAACTCCATCACCGGGTTTGCGATGCTCTTCTACACGGAGGCCCTCGGCCTGAGCCCCAAGCTGGCCGGGATCGCCATGGCCATCGCCGTGTTCTGGGACGCCGTCACGGATCCGCTGATGGGCCACATCACCGACAACACCCGCAGCCGGTTCGGTCGCCGGCACCCCTACATCCTGCTGGGCGGCATCGCGGTGACGATCATCTATGTCTTCGTGTGGTACGTGCCCGGCTTCGTGCAAGGCCACCAGGCCGCCCTTTTCTGGTATCTCGTCGTGGTCAACCTCCTGCAGCGCACGGCCATCACCGTCTACCTCATCCCCTACATCGCCCTGGGCTTTGAGATCTGCGGCGATTACAACGGCCGGGTGACCCTGCAGGGCATCCGCTCGGGCCTGAACATGCTGGCCAACCTGCTCGGGCCGGCGCTCGCCTGGACGCTGTTCTTCTCCGACAACTCGGGCCTCCGCGCCACGGCCGTCCCGCAGAACTACCTGAACATGGGCCTCACGTTCGCGGCGGTCTCGCTCGTCAGCATCCTCTTTGTCACGTTCATCGCCCGGAAGCACCTCGTCGACAGCACCGGCCTGCCGCGGAGCGAGAACAGCGTGCTGGATTTCTTCCGCGACATGCGGGACATCCTCACCGACATCTATGCCCGCCACGTCTTCGGCTTCACCGTGGTCGTCATGATCGGCATCACCCTGGTCGCCTCGCTGCAGATGTATCTCTACGAGCATTTCATGCGGTTCGACGGCCTGCACAAGACCATCGTCCATGGCGGGAGCATGGTGTGCTTCGGCCTGGGCTCGCTGTGCAGCGGCCTCCTCACGCGGCGGCTCGACAAGAAGGGCGCCGTCTATTTCGCCGCCGTGCTCAACCTCTGCGGCTCGCTGAGCCTCGCCGCGGTGCTGCTGACCGGGACCGTGGTGCCGGAGCAGACCCTGGCGGTCGCCGGCGTCACCCTGCCCTTGGCGACGATCGTCTTTGTGCTGCTGCACGGCACCTACTGGGTGGGCAACGGCATCATGTTCCCCACCACGCTGTCGATGATGGCGGACATCGCCGAGCTCAACGAGCTCAAGACCGGTCGCAACAAGGACGGCGCCTACGCCGCGGTCTTCAGCTTCGCGCAGAAGGTCGCCATCTCCGTCGGCCTGCTGATCAGCGGCCTCGTGCTCACCGTGATCGGTTTCCGGACCGGGGTCGGCCTCACCCACGCCCCGGCCACCGCCGCGAAACTCTGCGGCGCCACCCTCGTGGCCGGGCCCTGCGTCTCGCTGCTCGCCCTGCTCCTGATGCGCCTCTACCCGGTCACCAAGGACCTGCTGCAGCAGATGCGCGCCCAGGCGCGGACGGCTTCCTGAGGCCTGAGGCGGATGAGGCGTCCTCAGGGCAGGGTCACCGGCCTGCCCTACCGGGCGAACGCCTGCGTCTTGCGCACCATGCGCGCGAGCGACTCCTCGGGGTTGAGCGTGGCCACCCGATCCAGTTCCACCCAGGCGAGATCGTGGGATTCGTCTGAAACCACCAAGGGCTCGCCGGGATCGGCCTCGATCAGGAACCGCAGGTCGAAATGCCAGTGCGCCGGCACGCCCTTGCGCTCGGGAATCCAATGCCGGTCGAGGTCGAAGATCGCCGGGCTCACCAGGCGCAGACGCGTCAGCCCGCTCTCTTCCCGCGCCTCGCGCAAGGCCACGGCCGCGAGATCGGGATCACCGTCGGCGTGGCCGCCGAGCTGCAGCCACAGGTCCAGCTTGCGATGATGCGTGAGCAGGGTCCGCGTGCGACCGGCATTTACCACCCAGGCGGAACCGGTGAGATGACCGGACAACTGCGAGCGCAGCAGGCAGTCCGCGTGATCCGCGACGAACCGGATGGTCGCCTCCGTCATGGCCGCCTCGTGCGGCTCGAGCGCCCGCGCGGCGTGCGCGTGCAGGAGCTGCCGGACGGGGGCGCGGTCGCGGTCCATGCCCTCAGCGCGTGTCAAACCACTTGAGCTCGGCCCGGGCCCCGGCGGCCTCGTCGAGCTTCGTGAAGATCTCCGGCACGGTCCGCGCCACGCGGAAGAGCTGCAGGTTCGACGGCTTGAAGAATTTCTCGCGCAGCATGGTGTCGAACAGCGCCAGCAGCGGATCGTAGAACCCGTCCTGGTTGAGGAAGACGCAGGGCTTCTTCACGACGTCGAGCTGTCGCAGCGTGAGGATCTCCATGATCTCCTCGAGCGTGCCGAACCCACCCGGCAGGGCCACGAACCCGTCGGCGCGGGTCTCCATGAGCAGCTTGCGCTCGCGCATGGTCACGACCGTGACGAGCTCGTCGGCCTCGTTGAAGGCCAGCTCGCGCGCCTTCATGAACTCCGGGATGACGCCCACCACGCGCCCGCCGACGGACTTGGTGCCGCGCGCCACCGCCCCCATCAAGCCGTTCTTGCCGCCGCCGTAGACGAGTCCCCAACCCTGCGCGACGAGCGTCCGTCCCAATTCCTCGGCCGCGGCATAGTATTTCGGATCGAGGCGATCGCTGGAGGCACAGTAGACGCAGAGCAGCTTGGACATGTTTCACCACAGATGGACGCAGATGTGCACAGATGAAAGCCGAGAATTCGACTGGGCATGCCCACATCTGTGTTTATCCGTGTTCATCTGTGGTTCAACCCGGACAATCCTATCGCGGTCGCCTCGCCCCCTCGCCCACGGGGCTGCTGCACCTGGGCCACGCCCGCACGTTCTGGATCGCCGCCGAGCGCGCGCGGCTGGCCGGCGGGAGGCTGTTCCTGCGCAACGACGATCTCGACGCCATCCGGTTCCGGCTCGATTTCGTCGACGCGATGATCGAGGACCTCCGCTGGCTGGGCCTGCGCTGGGAGGAGCCCGTGGTGGCCCAGAGCCAGCACCGGGCGCTCTACCGGGCCGCGCTGGAGAAACTGCATGCCGCCAGGTTGATCTTCCCCTGCACGCGCTCGCGCCGCGACGTCATCGAGGCGGCCGGCGCACCGCATGAGGGCGGCGAGAACGACGAGCCGGTCTATCCGCCGTCGTTCCGACCGGCTGCCGATGCGCCCCTGTCGCCCCTTGGGGATTCGATCGCGGTCAATTGGCGCTTCCGCGTGCCCGACGGCGAAACCATCGCGTTCACCGACCGCAAGCTCGGGCCCCAGGCCGCCGTGGCCGGCCGCGATTTCGGCGACTTCCTCGTCTGGCGCAAGGACGACGTCCCGAGCTACCAGCTCGCCTGCGTGGTGGACGACGCTGCAATGGGCATCACCGAAGTCGTCCGCGGCGCCGACCTGGTGCGCTCCACCTTCCGGCAGATCCTCCTCTACCGCGCCCTCGGGCAACCCGTGCCCGCGTTTTACCACTGCCCGCTTATGCTTGACGAACAGGGCGTCCGCCTCGCCAAGCGCCACGACGCCCTGAGCCTGCGCACCCTGCGCGAGCGCGGCGTGACCCCGGCGGAGATCATCCGCGGTTTCTCCAACGCCTAGCGCCCGCGAGCGGGCGGCCTACAGCTCCGTGTACTTGTCCGAGCGGCCGCGCGCCTTCTCCACCGGGTACTTCTTCGCGTTGAGCGCGAGCTTCCGCTCGATGGCCGCGGCGACGTCGATGCCGGTCATGTTGGCGAACTCCAGGGCGTAGATCACCACGTCGGCGATCTCCTCCTCGATCTTGTGCCGCTTGGCCGGATCCTGCACGACGGCGCGCGACTGCTCCGGGGACATCCACAGGAAATGCTCCATCAGCTCGCCGGTCTCGGCCGCGAGCGCCATGCTGAGGTTCTTGGGTGCGTGGAACTGTTCCCAGTCGCGTTCGCGCACGAAGGCCAGCACCCGCTCCCGCAGCTCGGCCACGGTCGTGGCCCGGTCAGACATCGTCTTCATGGCGGGCGAGCCTGACACGCGCCGCGCCGCGGACAATCACTTCCTGTCCCGCAGGCGCCAGTAACCCGCCAGCATGCTGCCGATCACCGAGTGAAACACGCTCGAGATCGCGCAGGGCACGGCGGTGAGCGGATCGGCGAAATGCTTCCGCGCCAGCACCACGCCCAGGCCCGAGTTCTGCATGCCCACCTCGATCGAGACCGTGCGGGCGATGACCCGGTCGTAGCGGAAGGCGCGCGCCGCGAGGTAGCCGAGCGCGAACCCGCCGGCATGCAGCAGGAAGACCGCGAGGAGCAGCGAGCCGGCGCTGTTGCGCACGGCGGCGGCGCTGAGGCCGATGATGCTCGCGCAGATCAGCGTGATCGTCAGCACCGAGAGCAGCGGCGCCGCCGGCAGCGCGAAGGCCACCGCGCGCGGGGCGAAACGGTTCAGCAGCACGCCGGCCACGACGGGGAGAACCACCACCTGGAACGTGCTGAAAAAGAGCCCCCACGCATCGACCTCCACGATCGCGCCGGCGTAGGCCTTGGTGAGCAGCGGCGTCAGGAAGACGGCGGCGAAGGTCGAGCACATCGTCATCACGACCGAGAGCGCGACGTTGGCCCGGGCCAGGTAGGTGACGACATTGGAGGCCGTGCCGCCCGGGCAGCAGGCGACGAGGATCAGCCCCACGGCGAACGGCGCGTCCAGCCCCAGCGCCCGCGCGACGCTCCACCCGAGGAACGGCATGATCGTGAACTGCGCGGCGAAGCCCAGCGCGACCGGGCGCGGCATGACGAGCACGCGGCGGAAGTCGTCCACCGTGAGGGTCATCCCCATGCCCAGCATGATCACGCCCAGGCCTCCGACGATCCACGGCCCGCTGAACCACGTGAACGCCTGCGGCACGAACAGCGCGAGCACGCCGCCCGTGAGCACCCAGAGCGGGAAGGCGTTCGTCAGCTGGTTCAACAGGCGGCTCATGCGACGGGGCGGATGGTGGGGCGGACGCGCGGAGCATGCGAGCCGCCCACCCCGGCACGAGCGCAAAAATCCGGCCGGCCGCGACCGCGTCACGCAAAAGTTTCTGTCATCCGCGAATAAATTCTTGGCGGAGCCGAGAGATTGTGCATGGTGTCCGTCGTTCCCATGACCGTTTCCTTCCAGCATCTCCGCGCTTGCGCCGGCACTTCGTATACGAAGGCCGTCGCCCTTCGTCGCGCCCAGATGTGCACGGTCGTTATTGGCTGGAACAAAAAGCATCTCGACCAGGGCTTGCAGGCCTAAACCTCCGTTTTAACGGACCTTCGTTTAGCCACCTGAAGCCCGAGGCGAGAAGCCCGAGGGTCCGACACCTCATTTCCATCCATGCACACGATCATCCAACCCCAAAACCACCGCCGTCATCGTCTGAACGCGGAAAAGGCCGCTGTCGCCTCGTTCCGCCGTCCCAGCTACGACTGCCGTGAGCAGCCAGATGCGGTCAAACTCATCGTCTATGTCCCCGGGGTCGACCCGGCCGGCGTGGAGATCGAGACCAGCGGTCCGGATGTGATCATCACGGCCCGGAAGGCTCATTTCGTGCGCGTCAACTGGCAGGCCCTCCACCTGGAAAGCGCCCAGCGCGACTACCAGCTGCGCCTGCGGCTCGGCCACGGCCTGGACTACCATGCCCTGCAGGCCGAGCTGCACGAGGGCGTGCTGACCATCTCGTTCCCGAAATTGAATCCCGCGGGCGGGGCCGCCGGCCTCTCCCGCGTCGCTTGAGGAGCGGCGGCGCGGATATTTCCGCTGCCAGCGGGAACATCCGCCGCCGCCACGACTCTCATTAGTTCCCGCAAACCTGAACTACCCTAGCATCATGTCCGCCCTGCGCAAAACTCCCTTCCTCCCCGCGGAACTTACCAATCCGTCGGCGTCGAAAAAGCGCGTCCGCCCCCGGGACATCCTTTGGGGACAACCCGTCTTCAAGGCTCCCGAGCTGCCGAACCCGCGCATCGTCTTCGACCCCCTGCCCTTCACCGCCGTCCGCGTCACCCAGCCGGGGCAGTTCCCGGCCAAGGCCGACTGACGTAGGGGCGCACCTCGCGTGCGCCCTGAAGGCCGCATCAGCCTTCGGTGCCCAAGGGCGCACGCAAGGTGCGCCCCTACGGTTCCGGCAGCTACCGCTCCGGCACGAGCCAGTGGCATACCGCCGCGGCTCCCGGTCCCTGGGCGAGCAAGCCGGCCAGCGCATGCAGCGCAGGCATGACTTCCGCCTCGAATTGCCAGGGTGGATTCACGACCACGAGACCGCAGCCGCGCATCTTCAGGCCGGCGTTCTCGCCCGCAACTGCCAGCTCGAACACCGCGGTTGGCGGCAGCGCCAGCGCCCGCAGGCGATCGGCAAAGGCATCGACGCGCGCCCGTTCGGTCAGCGGATACCAGATCGCGAACACGCCGGCCGGCAGCCGCTCCACGCCTTCGCTGAGCGCGGCGGCGATGCGCGCGAACTCATCCTGGGCCTCGAACGGTGGGTCGATCAGCACCAGCGCTCGCCGCTCGGGCGGCGGCAGCTGCGCCCGTGGCGCGATATAGCCGTCGAGCGCCTGAACCGTCACCCGCGCCCGCAGCGGCATGGCGGTCAACAGCGCGTCGCATTCCGCCGGGTGAAGCTCGCACAGGGCCAGTCGGTCCACCGGCCGCGCCAGCATCTGCACCAAGAGCGGAGAACCCGGGTAAAACCTCGGCTCCGCCGTCAGGTTGCCGTGCGCACGGTCATGGCGGCGGATCAGGTCCACGTACTCCCCCAGTACTTCCGGCAGGTCCGCCAGCGTCCAGAGCCGGCCGATACCCGCCGGCCACTCGGGCGCCCGGGCCAGCGCGTCGCCCTGCGCCGCCCGCTCCAAGTCGTAGGCTCCGCGCCCGGCGTGCGTATCGAGATAGAGAAAGCCCTTGGGCTTGCGCTGCAGCGCCCGTACCAAGCGCACGAGCAGCGCATGTTTCATCACATCCGCGAAGTTACCCGCGTGGAAATGGTGCCGATAGTTCATCGGCCCCCGTTCACGCCGGCACCGGCACCTTGACCACGGTCTTGCGCACCAGGTGCGGGCCGCCGGCGCCCATCAGGCCGGGCATGTGGCCGTCGGCCGGGAAATAGACCCCGGCCTCGCCGGCCCGGAAACGCAGCACCGAGGCCCCGGTGAAATCGCCGTAAATGATCACATCCCGGTCGGCGTCGAAGGGCGTCTTCACGGGCAGGTGGCCGATCTCGGCCACTTCCATGAGCTCCTCGCCCGCGAGCACCACCTGGATGTCGATGTACTTGCGGTGCGACTCGAAGAACCCCTCGGCCCGCGGCTTGGAGCGGTAGACCTGCTCGATCGCGAACATCCCGTCCGCCAGTTCCACGCGGCCCGACTCGCCGGCGGCCAGCGCATCGAGGCGTTTCCGCGCCGGCGAACCCGACTTGGCCAGTTCGTCGAGGTAGGCGAAGGCCGGGTCGAAATAAGCGAGGCCGCGACACTGGGCGCGCACCGTGGAGAGGGAACCGAAGATGGCCATGAGCCTCCTATCCACGCCCGCCGGGCGTGCGACGCAAGTTCTGTTTGCGGCGGTCCGTCCAACCCGCGCTTGCCCGCGGGGCGGCGGTGTCATTGGATGTGCGCCACCCATGAAACACCTATTCGCCCTGCTCCTCGCCGCCCTCGTCGCGGCCACCCCGCTCTGCGCCAAGGAATTCGAAGGCACGATCAAGATGAAGCTCACCGACGGCCGCAAGGGAGCGATGCCGGTCGAGTACAGCGTCAAGGGCGCCCTGCTCCGCACCGACATGCAGGCGGAGGAAGGCATGACCGCCACCATGATCATGGATTTCACCAAGCAGGAGATGATCATGCTCATGCCCGGGCAGCCGATGTACATGGTGATGCCGATGAAGCAGGTCGCCGCCAAGGCGGCGCAGCACGTCGGCGAGCAGCCCGAGCTGGTCAACACCGGCGAGACCGAGGTCATCCTCGGCTACAAGTGCACGAAGTACCTCGTCAAATCCAAGGAGGCCGTGACCGAGATCTGGGCCACGGAAGAGATCGGCGCGTTCCAGGGCATCGGCCGCGCCATGGGCGGCGGGCAGCAGGCGGCGCCGGCGTCCTGGGAACAGGCGCTCACCGGCAAGGGTTTCTTCCCGCTCCGCGTGGTGTCGGCCCCGGGCTCGAGGCAGCAGTTCCGCCTCGAGGTCACGGCCGTCGAAGCCAAGTCCCTCCCGGCCACCTTTTTCGCGCCGCCCGCCGGCTACCAGAAGTTCGACATGGGCGGCATGATGCAGGGCCTCGGCGGCAATCCCTTCGCCCGCTGAGGGCCCGCCAGGTCGGGGTGGAGTGACGCGGCGCCCGCCCGGCGGCGTCATCCCGGTATTTCATCCATTGGTCAGGCCGGAGCCGCGGCTCATCGGCGAAACTTTGCCATTCGTCGAAATATTTCCGCCGACCCGCTGTAACTTTGTTCTCTTCGTCGTGTTCTCATCGACGTCCCCGGCACAACACGAGGCGCAGTCAGTCAGGATAACCAACAACCCTCAATGCTCCGCTGCGGCGGAGAATCTGCCATGAACAAGATGAAGATGCTCGTCGGGGCTGCCCTGCTCAGCGGCCTCCTTTCCACCTCAGCGTTCGCCGCCGGTGTCGCCAACGACGCCAGCGCGACGGAAGCCGCCTACACCAAGCCGCAACCGGCCAAGGTCGTCAGCCCCGAGGGCCTGCCGCGCCGCTACCTCGACACGACGGTCAAGGTCGCGTTCACGGTCGACGAAAAGGGCCAACCCCGGGACATCACCCTGGTCGGCCGCAAGGACCGCGATCTCGCCCGCAGCCTCGTGCCGGCCATCGCCCAGTGGCGCTTCACGCCCGCGACGAAGGACGGTATCCCCGTCGCCCAGCGCGTGGTGATGCCGCTCAAGCTGGTCGCCGACACCTGAGTCGGTCTCAGCCGGTGGTTGGCGTCCCAAGGCGTCAACCACCGCTTTTTTGCGTAGGAGCGGCTTTACGCCGCGATCGTGAGCGCATCGTCGCGGCATAAAGCCGCTCCTACGCGAAAGATCACGCCAGGCCGCAGGCCTGGCGGGCGCGGTTCAAGACCCCGCGGGCCACGGCCCGGGCGCGTTCGGCGCCCGTCTTCAGGACCTGGTCGACGTAGTCCGGGTTCGCCACCAGCTCGGCGCGGCGCGCGCGGTACGGCGCGAAAAAGTTCCAGTAGTGCTCGAAGAGCGCCTTTTTCAGGTCGCCGTAGCCGAGGCCGCCGGCGCGCAGGCGAGCCTCGAAGTCCGCCGCCACCCCGGCCGGCGCCACGAGCTTCAGCAGCTGGATCGCCAGATTGCGGTCGGCGTCGGGCTTGGGCTCCTGCGGCGTGCGGGAGTCCATGACGATGCCCATGATCTTTTTGCGGAGCGTCTTCTCGTCGCCGAAGATCTCGACGGTGTTGCCGTAGCTCTTGGACATCTTCTGCCCATCCAGGCCGGGCACCACGGCCACCTCGTCGCGGATCTGCTCGTCGGGCACGACAAAGGTCTCGCCGTAGGTCTGGTTGAACTTGATGGCGATGTCGCGGGTCATCTCCAGGTGCTGCTTCTGGTCCTTGCCGACGGGCACGACGTGCGTGTCGTAGAGCAGGATGTCGGCCGCCATCAGCACCGGGTAGGCAAAGAGGCCGAAGTTGGGCGCGATGCCGCGGGCCGTCTTGTCCTTGTAGCTGTGCGCCCGCTCGAGGAGCCCCATGGGCGTGAGCGTGCCGATCAGCCAGGTCAGCTCGCACACCTCGGGCACGTCGCTCTGCCGCCAGAAGACCGCCTTGGCCGGGTCGAGTCCGCAGGCCAGCCAGTCGAGCGCGATGCCGCGCGTGTAGGCCCGGCGCTCGGCGGCGTCGGTCAGCGCCGTCATGGAGTGGTAGTCCGCGATGAAGTAGAACGCATCGCCGCCTGCCTGCAGCTCGATGGCCGGGCGCATCGCGCCGAAATAGTTGCCGATGTGCAGGGTGCCGGAAGGTGTGATGCCGGTGAGGATTCTGGGCATGGTTGGTTAGGGAGAACGAGAACGAGAAAGAGAACGAGAACGATTTTTCGGTTAGTCCCGACGGGGGACCCGAACCGCGGTCTGCCGGGTGCCTGCCATCGTGGCCGGAGCGAGGTAGCCGGAAAATGACGTCAGCGGCATCACCAGGGCCCGGCGACCGAGGACCGCGCCCGGCTGGAGCACCGCGTTGCAGCCCACCTCGGCCTCGTCGCCGATCAAGGCGCCGAGCTTGCGCAGACCCGACTTGGCGGACCCGGCGGGCAGCCTCACCTCCACCTCATGCTGGTCGAGTCGGAGGTTGGAGCAGATCACGCCGGCGCCCAGGTGCGCGCCGTTGCCCAAAATGGAGTCGCCGACGTAGCTGAAATGCGGGACCTGCACGCGATCGAGCAGGAGGCAGTTCTTGAATTCGCAGGCGTTGCCGAGGACGCCGTCGGCGCCGACGATCACATTGCCGCGGATGAACGCCCCCGGCCGGATCTCGGTGCGCGGGCCGATCCACACCGGCCCGATGATCGTCGCGTACGGCGGGAGCTTCACCGTCGGGTCAAGATGGACGAGGCCTTCGACGTGGACCCCCACCGGGACTTTGGGCCGGGCGGGTTCGAAGCGCTGCGCCTTCAGCGCCGGCCCGATCTGCTTCACCCACTCCCACGGCGCCGCCTCGGCGCGGAAGAAGTCCGCGAAGGCCTGGAGCGACGGCGGCAGGGCAAAGAGTTCAGCGGCTTGCATGGCCGGAAGCTGAGCGAAGATGCGGCCCTGATCAATAGGCGTGTGGCTGCCTTTGGGTAGCGTCCGGCCTCAGGACGGACGGTTGGTCGACCGCCAGCGGACATCGCTCCGCCCGTCCGGAGGCCGGGCGCTACCCACAGACCAGGCGTTCACGCCCGCACTTCCGCCACCTTCACCGGCCGGCGCTCGGCGATCGAGCGGTCGGCGGCGAAGATGACCTCGTGGGTGGCCACGGCCTCGTCGAGCCCGCTCAGCGGCATCGGCCGGCCTACCGCCAAGGCGGCGAAGAAGGCGTCGAACTGCGAGCGATACGGGTGATCCGCCACGTCGCCGGAATCGATCGGCTTCATGTCCGTCTCCTGCCAGCGGTTGCGGTCGAAGCCCGGCCGGTGCACGGCGAACTTCTGGTCGAGGATCGAGCCCCCGCTGCCGACGAGATGCGTGTGGAAATAATACGGCTGCAGGCAGTCGATCACCGACGCACACTTCCCCACCCGGCCATCCGTGAAGCGCAGCAGGGTCACGCTCGTCGTGGGGTACTCGTACTTCGCGAAGTCCGGGTGCGTCGACTGCGTGGCGTAGCTCATGACCTCCTCGACCTCGCCGCCCATGCAGAGCCGCAGGGCGTCGAGGGCATGGCAGCCGGCCGACAAAAGGCTCGAGCCGCCGCCACGACGGGTGACGTTCCAACGGTATTGCCCGTACCACGGGCCGGAGCCGTGGAAGTAATCGACCTCCCCGTAGTGCACGCGACCGATCTCACCCCGATCGAGCAGGGCCTTGATGCCCAGGAACTGGCTCGACCAGCGGCACTCGAAACAGATGCAGAACTGCACGCCCGCCGCCCTGACCGCCGCCTCGACGCGCCGCAGGTCGGGCAGCGCAAGCACCATGGGTTTCTCCAAAATGATGTGCTTGCCGGCCTGCGCCGCCGCCACCGCGAGGTCGGCGTGCTCCCAGGGATAGGTGGTGATGTCCACGACCTCGATGGCGGGGTCCGCCAGCAGGTCCGCCGGGCGCCGGTACACCTTGACCGGCCCGCCATGCTTCCCCGCGAGGGCCTGCGGGTCGAGCTCGCGCGACGAGCAGACCGCCGTCACCCGCCCGCCATGGCCGTGGTTGATCGCCTCGATGTGCGCCGTGGCCGCCCAACCGTAACCGATGATGCCGACATTGAAGGTTCGCATGGGGTTGTGGCGCGCCAGCCTGCCGATTCATCGCCGCCGCGCAAGCGTGCATCCCCGGGGCGCGGACGCCCGGGCTCACGGATACAGGATCGGGCCGTAAGCGACTCTCGGCCGGCCCATCGCGCCGCGCATCGTCCGCGGGAGGCGCCAGACGGCGGTGCCGAGGCGGTTGGTGAAGTACAGCGCGGACTCCGACTCGCCGTGCACGTCACCGTCGGCCCAGAAGGCGTGGAAATCGTCGTGCGCGTGCAGCGGCTGCCGGGCGAAGGTGTGGTTGAAGCGGCCGCCATGCGTGAGCTGGGCGTGCCGCCGCCAGGTGGCGCCCTCGTCGCGGCTCGTCCACAGCTCCATGTCGCCGCCCGTGCGCCCCGGCTGCGGGCCGGGCGAGGTCGGAGCGATCACGCGCCAGGTGCCGTCGGCCTCGATGGCGAAGGTGCCGTGGTCGTAGTTGTTGTCGGACACAAACGCGTCACGGATCTCCCAGCGCCGCCGCCCCGCGCGGTAATGGGCGGTGCGCCACTGCCGCGGCGTGGTCGTGTCGTTGGCCTCGGTCGGCGTCGTGAGGTAGAGGAGCACCGGCTGGCCGCGCGCGTCGAACGCGATCTCCTTCAGGAAGACGAAGAGGTGCTCGGACTGGTAGTCGCGGATCAGCGCCGGGTTGCGGACCCGGGTGAACGGCAGGGTGACGGTCGCGCCGGCCGCCGTCTGCCAGGTGCGGCCGAAGTCGGAGGTCTGCACGTAGTAGAGATTCGTGCGGCCGGCGGCGTCGACATTATAGTCGAACATCGTGCCGACGACGCGGCCGTGGGCGCGGCTGACCTGGTAGCTGCCGCCGGGGATCAGGGCGAAGGCGGGCCGCGCGCCGCGGCCCTCGAGCTCCCAGCGGTGATCCCAGCGGCGCCCGTCGCGGCTGGAGTTGAGGTAGAGGCGGCGGATCGGGTCGCTGCGCCCGTAGAACGAGTGCAGGAGCAAAATGCCCTCGCCCTCGACGTACCAGGGCTGCGCGTAGGAGAAATTGCAGGCCTTGTCCAGGGCGAGCACCGTCTCGAACTCGTCGATCGCGTACGGCCGCGTGCTCCGGTAGATGAACGCGTCCCGCAGCGTGCCGTGGGCGTTGGAGAACACGTAGATGAACCCCGCCGGGTCGACGAGGAGCGAGGGCGTGTCGTGGCCGTCATTGGTGCGGCGCTCGTTTAGCACCCGCGGCCGCGCCACGAGGCCGGTGGCGTGGTCGAAGTAGGAAATCGTCGTGAGCAGGTTGCCCGGCTGCCCGGCGCGGGCGCCGCCCCAGACAAAAAACGTCCGCCTCGCCGCCGCCGCGTGGTGGGCCATCGGGTGGATTTGCTGGGGAAAAGTCCCGAGCCCGCCGGCGTAATACGTGCCATCGGTGTAGCCGTACCAGATGCCGTGAAAGCCATCGAGCGTGGGCGGCGTGAAGATCGCGCCGGGACCGGCGGGCGGGGTTCCGGTGACTGGGGAACGGGTCATCGCGGGACTGATTGCTGCGCCGCAGGAAATCGCCGGGATCCCCCCACCGGTCAAGGGAGCCCGCGTCCTACCCGTAGGTCTCGGCCGCCGCCCCGGCCGCGCGCGGCGGGCACCCGGAGGTTTGACGCCGTCGCCGCCGCCGTGTCCGATGGACCCTTGCCGTGCGCTATCCTGCCGTCCTCCACGCCCTGAACTCCCGCAACTACCGGCTGTTCTTCGGGGGCCAGGGCCTGTCGCTCCTGGGCAACTGGATGACGGTGACGGCCTCGGCCTGGCTGATCTACGAACTGTCCAACAGCCCGTTTTTGGTCGGCCTGCTGGCCTTTGCCCACCAGGTCCCGATCCTGCTCCTCGCGCCGCTGGGCGGCATCTGGGGCGACCGCGTGAACCGCCGGCGCCTGATGTGGTGGCTCAACGTGCTCTGCGCCGCGCAGTCGCTCACCTTGGCGCTGTTTGCGTACACCGGCCACATCACCGTGGGCTGGCTGCTGGCGTTGTCGGCCCTGCGCGGGCTGATCAACGCGGTCGAGTTTCCCACGCGCCAGTCGTTCATCGTCGACCTCGTCGGCGACAAGGCCGGCCTGCCCAACGCCATCGCGCTCAACTCCTCGCTGTTCAACGTCACCCGGCTGATCGGGCCCGCGATGGCCGGCTGGCTGATCGCCACGCAGGGCCCGGAGATCTGCTACGCGCTCGATGCGGCGAGCTATGTCGGGATCCTCGCGTCGCTGCTCCTGATGCGGGGCCTGCCCGGGCGCCCGCCCGCGGCACCCGCGCATCCGTTGACCGAGCTCCGGGCGGGCCTCGACTACGCGCGTGCTTCCGCATTGCTGCGCCCGCCGCTCCTCCTCGTGCCGGTGGTGGCCTTCGCCGGGTTCACGGCGGGCACGCTCGCGCCGGTGTTTGCGCGGGACGTCTTTCACGGCACCAGCATCACGCTCGGTCACATGTATTCCGCCGTCGGTGTCGGGGCGCTCGCCAGCGCGCTGCTGCTCGCCGGCCGGAAGACCTCGCACGGCCTTGCGCGCTGGGTGGTGGCCGGCGGCATCGCCGTGTCGGTCGCGCAGGCCGGCTTTGCCCTCAGCCCGGTGCTGTCGCTCGCGTTCGTCTGCCTCGCCCTCAACGGCTTCGGCGCGGTGCTGTGCATGGCGGGCTGCAACACCCTGATCCAGGCCCAGGTGGCGGACGACAAGCGGAGCCGCGTGATGGGCCTTTTCGCGATGGGTCAAGGCCTGTTCCCCGTCGGCGCCCTGTTCGCCGGGATGATCGCCGCCTCCGCCGGCCCGCGGACCGCGGTCGGCGTGGCCGCGGTCATCATTGCCCTCGCAACCTACCAATTCTCGCGCCACGCCAGCCGCCTGCACGGCGCCCCGCGTGCGAGCCACCCCGCGCCGCTGCCGTCGGACGCCGCGACGTAGGATTCCCGGCAAAGCCTGCCGCCCAAGCGCGATCCTGTTTTGGAAAAACGAAAACCCCGATAACCTTTTGGGCTACCGGGGTTTCGATTTGAAATGGAGCGGGCGAAGAGACTCGAACTCTCGACGTCCACCTTGGCAAGGTGGTGCTCTACCAACTGAGCTACACCCGCAGAGCAGGGTGCAAGAAGTAGGCCCGCGGACGGCTTCGTCAACAGCTATTTTGCGGGAAAAGATACCAAGCCGACGAGGGGCCTTGGTTCAAGGCGGTGGCCGGCTGCAGGAGCGGCTTTATGCCGCGATCGGGGGCGCAACGTCGCGGCGTAAAGCCGCTACGCAGGATCAGCCCTTCCGGTCCGGTTCCTTCAGCTCCAGGCGGTCGGGACCGCCGGGCTCGGTAGGCTTGGCGGCGGCGCGGCGGGTCTTCTTTCCGCCCTCGCTGTAGTACGAGTAGTTGTGCGTGTAGTAGCCGTAGTCCTCGCCGCTGCCGGTCGGCACCTGGTTGAGGACGACGCCGAGGAGCGGGGTCTTGATCGCCTCGACGATCTGCTGGGCGCGGACGACCATGCTCTGGGGGTTGCGGCGGTGCTGGATCAGGAGCACGGCACCATCCACGACGCTGGCGAGGACGGAGGCGTCGCTGACGCCGATGATCGGCGGCGAGTCGAAGATGATCTTGTCGTAGCGGCCCTTGAGCCCGGCGATGAGCTCGCGGAGCCGGTTGACGTAGAGCAGGCTCAGGGTGAAGCCACCGGCGCCGCCGCTCGGGATGAAGTCGAGCCCCGGGGCCACGCCGCGCTGCAGGACCTCGTCGAGGGTCTTGTCGCCCAGGAGGAGATCGCTGAGGCCCGGCTCCTTCGGCCGCTGCGCCAGGCGGTGCTGGGTGGGGCGGCGCAGGTCGGAGTCGATGAGGAGGACCTTCTCCCCCGCCCCGGCCATGAGGCGCGTGAGGCGGTGGAGCGTCGTCGACTTGCCCTCGCCGGGCCCGGCGGAGAAGAGCACGAGGGCGCTGGGCTGCCCCGGCTTGAGGGCGAGGTTGAGGTTCGTGTGGAGGACGCGGAAGGGCTCGTGCCCGGCGGGGTCGGGATGGTCGTGGTCCTCGTGGCCCTGGTCGAAGGGGATCACGCCCAGGACCGGCAGCTTGAGGCGCGTCTCGACGTCGGCCACGTTGCGGAAGCTCGTGTCGAAATACTCCATGAGCACGGCGACGCCGACGCCCAGCATCAGGCCCAGGATCACGGCGAAGCTGAGGTTGAGCGTCCAGCTGGGCTTGCTCGGCCGGCGGGCCGGTTCCGCGGTGTTGAGGATCTCGATGGTCTTCTTCGGCACCTGGAAATCGATTTCGCGCTGGCGCAGCGTGAGCTTCAGGGTCGTGAGCAGCCGCGTCTCGTCGTCGAGCTTCTGCGCGGCCTCCTCGAAGGGCCGCATGCGGTCGCGGGCGGAGAGGATCTGGTCGACCTTGGCCTGAGCCAGCTGCTTCTTCAGCTCGGCGACGCGGGCCTCGGCCTCGTTCCAGGCGATCTCGAGCGAGCTCTCGTAACCGCGCAGCAGGGCCTCGAGCTGCTCGCGGATCTTGCGGCGGTTGTCGGTCGCCGCGATGAGCTCGGGGTGGGCCTCGCCGAGGCGGCCCTTGAGCTTGGTGAGCGTCTGGTCGGCCAGCAGGTAGGCCTGGAGGAGGTTCTGGATGTTGACGTCCTGGATGAGCTCGGAGTTCACCAGGTTGAGGCGCTCCTCCATCGGGATGCCCTTGAAGCGCTCCCAGCGGGTCTTGCGGCCGATGGCGTCGACGCTGAGCGCGATGAGCGAGTTCTGCATCTGGCGCAGCGTCTCGATCTCCATGTCGCTGTAGCGCGCGTTGAGGTCCACGCCCGAGATGTTGAGGTCCTTGCGCAGCTTCTCGACGACGTCGCGCTGCGCCGAGACGATGCGCTCCTGGGCCTGGAGCTCCTGCTTGAGCTGGGCCATGCCCTCGCGCTGGCCGGACGTGGCGAGGGCGATGCGGTCCTCGGAGTAAACGCGGGCGATCTCGTTGGCGATGAGCGCGGCCAGCGCGGGGTCCTGCGCGAAGACGCTCAGCTCGATCAGCGAGGAGCCGCGCGGCGACTCGACGCGCAGCATCTTCTCGACGAGGTAGCGGAAGGAGATCGCGTTGGTCAGGGCGCCCTTGACGCCGAGGGTCGAGGCGAGCCGATCGTTGAGCTGCAGGTTCTCGATGACCGGGTAGATGATCTTCTCGGACTGGATGATGCGGAACTGGTCCTGCAGGAAGTACGGGTCGTAGTAGTTCGAGGTCTGCGTCTGGAAGAGCTTCACCTCGCTCTCGGGCTTCTCGACGCGGATCTTGGTGGTGGCGAGGTACCACTTGGGCAGAAAGGCGGTGACCACCAGCGTCGTCACGAGCACCAGCGCGAGGATCAGGGCGATGAGCGCCTTGCGCAGCCGCAGGAGCTGCAGGAAGTCGGCAAGCGACGCCTGGTCTTTGCTGGCGGGTGTGGCTACCATGGAGTCAGGCGAGCGAACTTGCCGCGGCAGCGGGCAGCAAGCTCAGATTGCACGGCGCGGGGGGCCGCCGGCTCAGAACGAGAAGGCGGCGCTGAGGCCGTACCGGTTGCGCTTCAACTCGCGGTTCGGGTCGTCGGACTTCACCCGGTCGTTGTCGTAGGTCGCGGAGATCGTCCAGTTCTGGGTCGGCAGGTACGACATCGCGAAGCCGAACCGCGTGGTCGTCTCATCCACGTCCGCCTGCGCCGCGCGACCGAGCAGGGTCGAGGGCTCGTAGGTCAGGGAGGTCGACGTGACGATCAGGGCGCTGACGGAATGCTGGATGTTGACGAAGAGGCGGTTGACGCGGGTGTCGGTGAACTGCGCGACGTTCGAGGCCTCCTCGATGGTGTGGATGTAGCCGCCGGTGATGTAGGATTTCTCGGCGTAGTCGTATTTGCCGGAAAGCTCGACGTAGGGCACGTCGGTGTCGCCCGCGCCCTCGCGCTGGCGCCATTCGTAACCGAGGCGACCCGAGGCCGTCAGCTTCTTGGCCAGCTCGTAATCGAAGCCGCCGATGAGGAAGTTCGACTGCTTGTCCTTGCTGGCCCCGGCGGAGCGGTAGCCCACGTCCTGGAAGCGGTATTCGCCGACCGCCTTCAGCTCGGGCACGACATCGATGCTCACGGCGGCGCCGAGGAGGTTCTCGGTCCGGTCGAGACTGGCGCCGAGCGTGGCGTTGTCGTAGCGGTAATGGACCGTGCGCGCCTTCAGGGTGGCGTTGGCCCGCTCGGTGAGGTTGGTGACGAAGCGGCCGTCGAGCTGGTTGCGCTCGAACGACTGGTCGGTGTTGAGCGGGATGCCGGCGAGGAGCGACTCGGGGTTCTTGGCGACGGTGTAGTTGTCGCTGAGGTCGATGTTGGTCGCCTGGCTGAAGGCGTGGGCCAGCCGGACGTTGGCGTCATGGCTGTCCAGCGTCCGGTCACCGGGCCGGTCCTCCATGCGGTCGAGGGTCAGGCGGTAGGAGGCGGAAAAGAAGGTCTGGTCGGACAGCGAGCGGTTGAGCTTGAGGCTGGGCTCGACGGTGTAGACCGCGCTGCTGACGGCGCCGGTCGCGGCGCCGAAGATGTTGCTGTCATGCGAGGCGCCCACACGGATCGCGGCGGTGAAGTCCTTGCCCTGCTCCTGCTCGGGAATAGGGGCATAGACCGCTCCCAGGTTGGAAGCCGCCCATAATCCGAGGAGCGGCAGCAATGGCGAATACAGTTTGGACATAAGGGCGGATTGCTCTGCCCTATAAAATTGTCTGATCGCCAGTTAGCAATTACTTTTCCAGCGGGCGCGGCAGGGCCGGGTTCATCAGGACGTAGAGGTTGTCGCTGATGCGCTGGGGGGACTGCAGGGGAAAATCGACCGGGATCGCACCCTTCGCGAGGCCGGCGTAGATGCGGCTCCAGTCGCCGAACCGCTCGGTCCCGTAGGTGCGACTGCTGATCGCATTTGCTTGGGCCAGCGCGAGATCCGCGAAGAAAGGCCGCTCCAGGCTCCGGGGCGTCAGGAGCAGGAGGCCCACGTCCTGCTCGAGCGTGACGGCGAACAGGTCCCGCAGGCGGTCCGGCTGCGCCCAGACCCGCTGGTCGCCATACCAGGCCGCGCCCGCCGGGACGTCGGCCATGACGACGAACCGCTCCGCCGCCCCGCGGCGCTCAAGTTCCTGCCGCAGGCCCTGGAAGAGGCCGGGGAAATAAGGCGGGTAGCTGAAATGCAGCCGCCGCGGCTCCAGCGCATCGCGCACCAGCGGGACCGCCTGGAGGCACAGGAGCACGGTCGCCGCCACCCGGGGCCAGGCCCCGAGGTGCGTGCTGCTGCCGACCAGCAGGAAGAAGAACGCCGCCCCGAACAGGATGATCAGCGGCGACAGGTAATAGACCGGCAACCGCTCGCTCGCCCCGGAATTGCACACCGCCTGGCTGAGGACCAAGACGCCCAGGGTTACCGTGAAGACCCACCGCAGGCGGTCCACGCCGGGGTGCCGGAACGAGTACAGCCAGCCGGTCACGAAAAACGCCGTGAACCACAGCGCCCCGCCGGCCCAGAGCCGCGACGTCACGGTTTCCTGCAGGGAGGTCAGGGTCTTGTTGCCCAGCTTGTTGAGGTCGACGCGCAGCAGGTCCGCCGAGAGCGTGGCCAGCACGCGGTCCGGCTCGGCCGTGGAGTCGCCGGCCTTCAACGCCACGTTCTGCACCGCCAACCCCACCGGCGAACCGGTCAGCGCCACGTTGCGGAAAACCCACGGTCCCGTCACCACGACAAACGCGCCGGCCACCACCGCCACCCCGAGCCAGCGCCGCGGGGGCGCGAACCGCCGGAACGCGTAGGCTGCGACCACGAGGACCAGCGCCCCCGCGGAGTACTCGGTCAGGAACAGCAGCCCGCCGACCGCGCCCAGCCCCGCCGCCCAGGCCAGGGCCGACCGGCGCCCGTCGGCCAGCGCCTGCTCCCACGCCCACCAGAGGCGGAAGGCGACCAGCACGAGCACCATGAGCAACGGCAGGCCGTTGACCGCCACCGTGTGCCGCCACAGGGGCACCGACAGCATCACGCCCAGCGCCGCCACCCACCCGACCCGCGGCTCGAACAGGCGCCGCCCGAGGTCGAACGTGAGCCAGGCCGCAAGCCACAGCAGCACGAGGTTGAACCCGAGCAGGAAATAGTCGGCCGCAAAGCCGTCCGGCGGCGCCGGCGCCTTGGCGAAAAGCGCCTCGCGGGCCCCCTCCGGCAGCACCCACAGGGCGGCGCCGAGGCACAGCGAGTACAACGGCGCCTGGTGCAGTTCCGGCAGCGGCCTTTTGGGATCAAAGGCGGTCCCCCGCGCCTCGAGCACGGCGACGGACTGCGGGTAAATGACCTGCGTCGTGAACCCGGCGCCGCGCGCGAGCTGCCGGCCGACGTCGGCCTGCACGAGCACCGCCTCGCTGCCCGGGCCATGGAACTGCTTCCAGGCGACGAGGAGCGAAAGCACCAGGCCCCCGACGAGCACGGCGGCGCGGCGCACCCAGCGCGCGCCCGCCCCCATCTCCAGCCAGTGAATCCACTCCTGGATCGTGCGCGGCTTTTTCATCGGGCCGGTTCAGTCCTGCACGTCGAGCTCGGGCCACTCGACCAGCTTGCGGTGCAGCGTGCGCCGGCTGATGCCCATGAGCTCGGCCGCCTTGGTGCGGTTGCCCCGGGCCTTGATCAGCGCCTCGCGCAGGAGGCGCTTCTCGTTCTCCGCGACCGACAGCGGGTTCGTCACCACCGGCGCCACGCTCCCCGCGACCGGCAAGGTCGGCGCGGCCCCGCGGAACCGCGGGTCGAGGTCGTACTCGCTCAGGGTCTTGCCGCGGTACATCACGACCACGTTCTCGCAGAAATTGCGCAGCTCGCGGATGTTCCCCGGCCAGGGGTAGCGCTGCAGCGTCTGCACCGCGCCCGGCTCGATCGTCAGCGGCGCCAAGCCGTTCTCCTTGGCGAAGATCGCGATGAAATGCGCCAGCAGGAGCGGGATGTCCTCCGCCCGCTCGCGCAACGGCGGCATGGTCAGGCGCACGACGTTGAGGCGGAAGTACAGGTCCTCGCGGAACTTTCCCGCCTTCACCATCTGCTCGAGGTTGCGGTTCGTCGCCGCGACGAGGCGGACGTCGAGCTCGATGGGCTTCGAGCCGCCGACGCGCTCGATGGTGCGCGTCTCGAGGAAGCGCAGGAGCTTGACCTGGGTCGACGCGGAGATCTCGCCGATCTCGTCGAGGAAGAGCGTGCCGCCGTCCGCCGACTCGAAGCGCCCCACCCGCCGCTCGGTGGCGCCGGTGAACGAGCCCTTCTCGTGGCCGAAGATCTCGCTCTCGAGCAGGTTCTCCGAGAGCGCGGCGCAGTGCACCGCGATGAACGGCGCCCGGGTGCGCGGGCTCACCTGGTGGATCGCCTGGGCGATCAGCTCCTTGCCCGTGCCGGACTCACCCTCGATGAGGATCGTGGCCCGGGACGGCGCCACCAGTTTCACCTGGTCGATGACGGTCTTGAGCGCCATCGAGTGGCCGATGATGTGGTCGAAGCTGAATTTCTCGTCGAGCCGCTCGTGCAGCTGCTTCACCTCGACCTCCAGCGTGCGCGTCTTGAGGGCCCGCTGGATGAGCACCTCGAGGCGCTCGATGTTGACCGGCTTGGTCAGGAAATCCACGGCCCCGCGCTTCATCGCCTCGACGGCCGTCTCGATGTTGCCATAGGCCGTCATCATGAGGACGGCCGGCTTGTTGGGCATGGCCAGCGCGCGGTCGATGACCTTGAGACCGGATTTGCCCGGCATGCGCAGGTCGGTCAGGACCACCTCGAACGGCTGGGCGTCCAGGAGGTTGAAGGCCTCGTCGGCGTTCGCCGCCAGCGAGACGTCATAGCTGTCGGCCAACGCCTCTCTCAAGCCCTCGCGCGAGTGCTTTTCATCGTCCACTATGAGGATGCTGGGCACCATGCAGCGCTAGTCAGGCGCCGAACCAAACCCGGTCAATGGGAAACAATGGCACAGTCAGGTGGACCGACCGGGGCCCACCCGTAGGCCAGCGCGCTTGCGCGCGCCCTCCGGCTCAGTGCAGCTTGCTGCGCGACGGCTCGCAATCCGGCTGACCTTCGTAGATGTGCACCGATCCGGCTGAGTCGCTCCACATCGGGAGCGTGTTCTTGCGCCACTCCCGCGTCTCGAGGATCTCCCGGTTCAGCTCCGGGGTCTCGCCCTTCAGCATGAGTTGGTTCAGGCCGGCATACGCGATGTCCTCGGGGGTGACGCCGAGCTTCTTGGCGTAACGCTCGATGGCATCGAACTCGGCATATTCCAGATGGATTTTGATGACGCTCATGGGGCCTCCGATTTCGGGTGTTTGGGGGGTTGGGGATTTTCTACTCCCAAGGATGGCGCAGGGCGTGCCGCCGATCAAGTTCACTGCGCCGCGAGCGGCATTCAGACGTCATGCTTATAGACGCCAATAACCGCCCTGCCATTTCCGTGCCGACGTGTCCAGTTGACGGCCGCCGGCCCCGCCGGTTAACCCCTTTCCCGTGCATTCCCCCGCACCCGCCGCCCCACCCTTCCCGGTACGCCGCCTGTGCGCCTGGGCCCTCGCCCTCGCGCTGCCGCTGACCGCCCACGCCGCCGACGACGCCGCGACCGGCGCGGCCGCCAAACCCGCCAAGCGCAACAGCCAGGAGATCACCCTCGACATCGACGTGCGGTCCGCGATCGACCGCCCCTTCGAGGGCTGGAGCAAGGCCAAGGTGAAACCCAACGGCAAAATCTACGGCATCGCCGCCGTGACCGATGCCAGCGGCGCCGTGCCCCTCATCCGGCCCGTCAAGCAGGGCGAGGTCCTCAAGCACCTCCGCGCCGAACTAGACCGGCGCGGCTTCCGTGAGATCAAGGCCGATGAGAAACCCGAGGTCGTCCTCACCGTGCACTACGGCCGCGGGTTCCTGCGCAACCCGTACCTGAACGACGTGATCTACAACGAGACCTCCGACCCGCCGGTCGCCACGATCATCGGCGGCGTCCCGACCCAGCTCATGCGCCAGAAGGAGCACGGTTTCGAGGAACGCCTGCAGAAGGCCAATTACGAAAAGCTCTTCATCCGCGTCACCGCGTGGGCCTACCAGGAGCCGGGCGCGAAGGACAAAAAGGGCCGCCCGGCCAAGCCGCGCTACCTCTGGAAGACCGACATGATTGTCGACGACCCGGCCAACCGCGACCTCAACCTGTTCATCAAGGAGATGTTCGCCGCCGGCGCCCCGTGGTTCGACCGCGAGATGGATAAGGAAGAGGTCACCGTCTCGACCGACATCCCCGAGGGCCAGGTCATCATCGGCCCGATGACCTTTCCCGACGACGAACCCGGCGCGAAGCCGAACCGGAAGAAATAGGTGTCCGCGTCAGCGCCGGGCCGCCGCGGCCAGCGCGATCGCCACCGCCGTCGCCCCCGGGTCCGGCACGCCGGTCAGGTTCTGCGCATTCACGTACGACGCCCGCCCGGCTCCGGCCTTGGCCATCGCCGCGGTCGCCTCCGCGCCTTTTTTCGCGGCGTCGGCCGCGGCCGACAACCCGCCCTTCCCCAGCGCCGCGATCGCCGGCGCCAGCGCGTCGATCATCGTGCGATCACCCGGCTTCGCCCCGCCGTAGGCCTGCATGCGTTCCAAACCCGTCGCCCATGCCGCCGTCGGCGTCGCCCCCTGCGCCAGCGCGGTGCCGGCGGCCGTGAAGAAGATCGACAACAGCACCCCGCTCGAGGCCCCCATGCTGCGCCCCAGGAGATCGCCCAGCGCGAGACACAGCTGGTCAGGCTGCGCGAGCGGCAACTCGCGCCGCTCCAGCGCCCCGAGCACCGCGCGGGCCGCGTTCGCAAAGGTCGAACCCGTGTCGCCGTCGCCGATGCGCCGGTCGAGGGCGTTGACCTCCTCCTCGCTCGCCAGCAGCGCCCGGCCCATCGCGGTGATCAGGCCGGCCACCGCCGGCGCCTCCGAACCCACGAAGGTCCGCGTGGCGATGTTCGGCAGCGGGAGCACCGTGAGCGGCGCGATCGCCCGCGCCCCGGGCCAACTCGGGGTCTGCACCGCGCTGAGCAGGGCCGCGCGTCGCGCCGCATCCAACGGCAGGAGCGAAAGGGAGACGCCCTGCATGTCCAGGGCCGTCATCAATTCACCCGGACCTACCAGCAGCTCGATGCGGGGTCCGAGAGTCGAGGCAGCCAGCTCGCGCACCACGATGTTCATCTCGATCGGCGTGGCGCCGCCGAGGTTGTTCACGAGCACCGCCAGCGGACCGCTTGCCGGCACATGGGGTTGCAGCTCCTGCACCATCGTCGCGACCAGTTCGCGCGCGTTCGCGGCAGGGATCACCCGCGCGCCGGGCTCGCCGTGGATGCCGAGGCCCAGTTCCGCCGAGCCGGCCGCGATGCGCAGATTGGCGGCGTCACCCGGTCGCGTGCAGGTCGTGAAGGCGAGCCCGAGCGTAACGACGTGCCTGGCCGCGTCGGCCGCCGCCGCCTTCACCTCGGCGAGCGTGGCGCCGCGCGCGGCCGCATGGCCGGCAACCTTGTGCACCAGCACGGTCCCGGCGATGCCGCGCGGCTGCGGCGCCCCCGCAATCGCAATATCATCCGCCACGAACACCAATTCGACCTGGTGCCCCATCTGGCGCGCGCGCTCCGCCGCGAGGCCGAAGTTGAGGCGGTCGCCGGTGTAGTTCTTCACGATCAGCAGGCAGCCCGGGGCACCGGTCACGGCGCAGATGGCGCTGAGCACGGCGTCCACGCTCGGCGACGCAAACACCTCCCCGCTCACGACCGCGGTGAGCATACCCTCGCCGATGAATCCGGCATGGCTGGGCTCGTGCCCTGCACCGCCGCCGGTGATCAGCGCGACCCGGGATTTGTCCCAGTCCTGACGCACGATGACCTTGGTGTGCGGATAGCCATCGAGCCGGGCCAGCCGGCCCGGCCCGCAGCCCAGCAGGAAACCATCGATGGCTTCAGTGACGACGTCTTCGCGGCGATTGATGAAATGACTCATGGGGTTGGAAAATCGGATCGAGAGGCCGGCGGCCGATCAGGCCGGCCAATCCGCACGGTCGTAAAGCTCGACGCCGCCCGCACCCGGGTACGCCGGCGGCGCATAGACCGGACCGCTGACCCGCGTCTCGGGCGGAAACCCGTCGCCCTCGATCGCAAAAAACAGGCCGCCCTCCTGCACGAAACGCTCCACCGAAGGATGTACCCGCGGCGGCGCACCCGTTGGCGTCGCACACGGCCGGGCGCTGAGACCGAGCTTCGCGGTGAGGCCGCCCTCACTGTGCCGCAGCCACGTAAGGCCGGCCGTATCCGCATAACGAGCCGCGGCCGCGTCGCGCCAGGCGAGCGGCGCCGCACCCTGGGCCGCGAGCGCGGCGTTCCAGTTGCGCCAAAGGAAGTCCAGTGTCACCCGGCCGAGCGCGTCGTGGAAATAGCCGCCACCCACGTCGCTGTGGCAGCCCGGGAACCAGACTTCCTTCACGTTGGGTCGAGCCGGATCCAGCAGGAGCGAGGGCGCATACAGGTTCCGCTCCTCATCCAGTGCCACACAATGCACGACATGACCGACCGCGGCATCCGGTTCGAGGTCGGATGCCTTGACGCCCAGCGAGGTCGCCACCGTGTCCCAGACGCCGACAAACGCGAGGTCGAGCGCTTCGCCGGGCAGCAGGGTCCTGGCCTTGTGGGTGTACAGCCCCCACACCTCGAGGCGGCTGTCGCCGCTGTTCCGTACGCGCCGCCGCCGGCTCTCGATCAGCACTGCATCGAGTAACCCGCGCTGCCGCAGGTCGCGGGCGAACAGCCGCGCCGACGCCGCGCCGCGGCTGAACCCGAGGATCGAGATGCGGTCGCCGCGCCGGTAGTGCTGCAGAAAGGTGAGATACGCGTTGCGCCGGATGAAGGTCTCCTCCCCCGCCACACCACCCTCGACGAGCTTGTTCAGCGCGTCGTTCTCGTCGTCGTTGCCCACGCCGCGGAAATAATGCGTGAGCTGCCCCGGCCCATCGGCCGCGAGGGCGTGCATCGTTTTCGCGACGTTGGTGATGATCGGCGGAAAGGCGCGCGTTGGATCCGTCCGACTCACCCAGAGCTGCCGCGTTGGATCCCAGGAGAAGTCCGCCGGGTTCGGCCCGGTCTCGTCGTTCCACGTGCCGTCGAACAGGAACACATGATGCCGACCTCCCGAGTCGACCTGCCAATCCGCCGCACAGGCCACGGTCGATCGCACGACGTCACGCGGCTTACTCGGCACGGTGCGATTCGGGGGCATGGCCGGCAGTGTGGTAACCGACGGCGATACGTCAGGCCTAAATTGCACCTTGGGTAGCACCCGGCCTCCGGACGGGCGGATTGGCCTGCGAATGCCAAACGCGGTCCGTCCGCAGGCCGGACCCTACCCACCGAGGCGAACCAGCGGCAGACCCGTCTCGGCCTCGATGGCCAGCAAGCGGTTGTACTTGGCGAGGCGCTCCGACTGCGTGATCGAGCCGACCTTGATGAAATCCGCCCCCCAGCCCACCGCGAGATCGGCGAGCCAGTCGTCCTCGGTCTCGCCGCTGCGGGCGCTGACCGTGATCTTCCACCCCGCGGCCCGCGCGCGCGCAGCCGCCTCGGCGGCGCCGGAGAGCGTGCCGACCTGGTTGACCTTGAGCAGCAGGGCATCCGCCGCCTTGGCCTCGATCGCCCGCGCGATCCGTGCCGGCTGCGTGCACAGGAAATCGTCGCCCAGCGTCAGCGAATGACCGGCCAACCGCGCGCGCAGCGCCGGCCAGTGGGCCCAGTCGTCCTCGGCGAGGCCATCCTCGACGCTCACCAGCGGATACCGCCGCACCCAGTCCGCCACCTGGTCGATCATCGCCGTGGATTCCAGCGGCGTCTTGCCCAGATGGTAGCGACCGTCGCGGTAGAAATGCGAGGAGGCCACGTCGACTGCCAATGCCATCTCGGCGCCGGCCTTCATGCCGGCGGCCCGGATCGACTCGACGGCATCCGCCAGCATCGCTTCGGCATTGGGGAAATCAGGCGCCAGGCCACCCTCATCGGCCCGCAGCAAGCGCTGGCCGTATTTCTTCAGGATAAGCTCGGCCGCGCTTTGATACACCGCAACGACTGCCGCCAACCCGTCGTCAATCGAGGCCGCCGCGACGGGCGCCAGCAGCACGTCCTGCAGCGCCGCCTGCTCGCCGGCATGTTTTCCGCCGCTGAAAAGATTGACGGTCAGGCGCGGCAGCGTTCGCACCGGCAAATCCGCGAGATCGGCGAAATGCCGGTACAACGGCACTCCCCGCTGGAGCGCGCCGGCCCGCGCGAACGCCAGCGATGCGGCGAGCGTCGCATTGGCGCCGAGGCGCGAGAGGTTCGGCGTGCCATCGAGTTCGGCCAGCACGCGGTCGAAGTCGGCCTGCGTGGCGAAGCGACGGCCCCGCACCGCGTCATTGATCGCCGTGTTGACGTTCCCGGCCGCGCGCCGGCAGCCGAGGCCGCGGTAACGCTGCGGGTCGCCGTCGCGCAGTTCGCAGGCCTCGGCGCGGCCGGTGGACGCACCCGAGGGCACCGACACGGCGGCGGTCGCGCCCGACTCGAGGCGGCACTCGGCCCAGACCGTCGGGCGTCCGCGGCTGTCGAGGATCTCCCGGGCATGGAGGTGTTGGACGGAGAATGAGTTCATGCGGACGCGTTGGTCATGATCGCGATCAGGTCCCTGACGGCAAGCGGCGGCGCGGAAATCTGCGCGAGCACCGCCGCCCGCTGCGCCGTACGCTCGGCCGGCGTCAGGTATTCAAGCGGCGAACGCCCGTCCACCCGCGCGAGCAGGCAGCCCAGGGTGTGCCGGACGGCGCGCTCCTCCAGGCCTTGGAAAAGCCCGGTCGTCTCGGTGGCATACGCCGACCAAAACGTGCGCGCCGCCTCGGCGAACGCCCCGCGACGCCCGGCCACGTGCCGCGCCTTGGCCAACAGATGCGTCAGGGCAAAGCCCAGGTCGAGGCCCGGATCGCCCCAGTGGATGACCTCGTGATCGAGCAGCACCAGCCGACCGGCGCAGACGAGGATGTTCTTCGGCGAGAAGTCACCATGCACGACCGTCTCGCGGTGCCCGAGCGTATCGGCGATCAGCCGCGCCATGAACTCCGCGGCCGCCGGCACCTTGGCGGCCGTCGCGCGATAATAGGCTTCGAGCCGCAGCTGTTCGAAGAACGTGAGATCGGCGAACTCCAACCGCAACGTCGCCGCCTGCGCCGCGCCCGCGCGATGGATCGTGCCGAGCAGGCGGCCGAACTGCTCCGCGTGGTCCGCCTCGGGGCCTCGCTCCAGCAGCAACGCCTTCCAATTGGCGTGCGGCGACGGCACAGCGGTCATCGCCAGCACGTGGGCCACCGGATCCTCGAAGACGAAATCCACCGTCGCCCCCGGCGGCGCCAGCCGTGCGAGCCAGCGGAGACCCGCGGCCTCGCGGTGAATGCGCACCGGGTCGCTGAACCAATCCGCCTGCACCCGCAACCGGGCCAGCGCCTGCTTGAGGACCCACGCCCGCCCGTCGGCGAACTCAACCAATACGGTCCGGCACGACACGCCCCCGGGCAGGATACGCGCCGTGATCGCGTCACCCTGGGTCATCCGGCCGGTTCGATGCAGATAGTCCCGCAGAGCCGCGGTATCCTCGATCGAGAACTCGGCCTCCCCGCTCATGCGGCGATGTACGGGATCGTGAGCGGACCCCACGGCAGGGCGGCGACGCGCGCGCCCGGGCCGGCGCGCTGCACCGCGGCCCGCACGGCGGCGCCGATGTCCGGACAGGGCTCGAGCAGGTTGGCCCGCACATATTCTTCCGGCATGGCGCTGTGCAGCAGCACGCGGGCCCGCGACTGGATCAGGGCCTGGATATGAGCCTGCCATTGCTCCGGCCATTCGAAACCGGGCGTGGCGATGCGCGCGAGCAATTCGGCCGGCGACTTGACGCTGCGCAGGAGCTTGTCGCACGGGCTGCCGAGCGGCATGCCCTCGCGGCACTCCGCGGCGAGGATGATCGTGCCACCCGGCTTGATGATGACCGCGGCGGCGCTCATGCCCTTCACGCCCTGGTAGAGGTTCATGTCGAGCGGGTAGCCGCTGTTGGTCGTCACCACGACGTCGAAGGCGGCATCGACCTTCGACATCGCCGAGTCGCGCACGAACTCGCGTCCGCGCCGGTGGGCGGCGCGCAGGTCGCCGGCAAACCAGCCGGTGATGTGCTTCTCCTCGTTGAGACTGACGTTGAGCAGGAAGCTCGGGCCGACCCGCAGCGCGATCTCCATCATCTCATCCCAGATCGGATTGCCCTCGTTGATCCCGAAGGTGGCCTTCGGGCTGCCGATGTTGGCGGCGCCGTGGTTGCTGATGATCGTCTTGAGGCCCGCGACGCCCGGCATGAGCGCCTTGGGTCCGCCGCTGAAGCCCGCGAAGAAATGCGGCTCGATGAACCCGGTGAGGATGCGCACGTCCGCCTCGGCGGCATGACGGTTGATCAGGGCCGGGGCCCCGCTGCGGGTGGTGCCGAACTGCACCATGTCTTCGTAGTGCTCACAGAAGTGATTGAGCACGCGGTAACGGGAGGTGATCGCCTTGCCCAGCATGACGTCGAGCTCCGCCGGCGTGTTCGGCCGGTGCGTGCCGGTCGAGTTCAGCAGCACGATCTGCTCGTCGCGCACGCCGTGGGCGTGGAGGTAATCGAGCAGCCACGGCAAAACGCGCGCGTTGGGCATCGCGCGGGTGATGTCGGGGAAGATGATGCAGACCTTCGCGCCCGGCTTGAGCGATGCCTTGAGCGACGCGCAGCCGATGGGCGCCTCGAGCGCCGCCAGCAGCGCCGCCCGCTCGTCGGGCAGCCCGGGCTGCGCCCGCGGACGCAGGACCGTGGTGTTGTCAGGCAGGTCAACCTCGAGCTGACCCTGACCGTAAGCGAGGGCTACTTTCATCGCCGCGACTCAAGGGAGCCCGGCAACGGAACTCAAGCGCACGCAGCGGGTAGCGGCCGGCCTCCGAACGGCCGGTTCGGCGTGCGCATGTCGTTCCAGCCGTCCGGAGGCCGGCTGCTACCCAAATCCTACGGCAGCGTCGCCAGCAGCGTGCGCATGGCCTTGGTCATGGCCGCGGCGTAGCGCTCGCGGTCGCGCACGTGGAAAATGTGACGGGCCGGATCCCCAGGCGCGGCGGCCGGCGACCAGCGCACGATGCCGTCGTCGGCGCACGCGGCGGTGATCGGGTCAAAGGTGAACACGGCGCGGTCACCCGCCTCCGCCAGGGGCACGATGTCGCCGTCGACCGTCACGGTGCGACCCGTGGCATGGAGGAAGCCACCCGTGCACCACATGTTGCGCTCCAACGCCCCGAAGGCGGCGAGCGCCGCGGCATCCGGCGGATTCCGCAGCGCGCCGAGCCAATCCGTGCTCGGCGACCGGCCGAGCATGTAGGCAAAAAAGCCCTGCACCCGCGGACTCAGGTGCGGGAGGATCTCCGACTGGGCGAAGCGGTAGAACGTGCCGAACTCCTCCACCTGCCACCGCGGCGGCGTGAGCTCGAAGCACGGCATCCAGTAAACCGGGCACGGCAGGTCAAAGATGCCGGCGTAGGCCGCGGGATTCAGCGCGACATTATACTCCGCCTCGCCGAGCTGCTCCGGCTGACGCGTGCCCGAGCCGGCATTGAGATAAACTGCCCGACACTTGGCCTTGAACAGGGCGGGATCCGTCACGCCCGCCAACGTGATGTCCCGACAGGAGCCCACGATCGAAATCACGACCGGCTCAGGGGCCTCGGCCAGCAGGCGCAGGACAAACTCGACGCCGGCCCGGTCCGCGCTCGGAAGCGTGGCGATACCCTCGCCCCGCGTACGCACCATCACCGATGAACCGACGGCGACAGGCGCAGCCAGGCCCGTGATGACGTTCATCTGCGCCACGGCCATGACATCGGGCGCGACATCCAGAAAGGTCGGCGGATGGTCGATCAACACCCCGCGCAGGTCATAGTCCCCCGCCAGGGCCAGGGCGTAGACACAGGCCAGGTCCCAGTGATCGTCCGGGTCGGCATGAGGATGAAACAAGTCAGTCTGATGCAGGATCGGAACGCCCATACGGCCCAAAAAAGCGAATCCGGCGGCGAACGCCAGACCTCAGAAGAAATCCAAGGAACGCTGATCCACGCTTATCTTCGCTGATCCGATCCCAAACCGAAGAACCACGGATCCAAAGGATCTCCTCCCTTTGCGTTACCCGCACGCAACCGTTCGGGATCAGCGAAGATTAGCGGAGATCAGCGTTCCCCACCCTCAGCGCCCAATCCGCCCATACGCTTCCTTCACCGCGTTCAGCGCCGGTTTCACGTGGAACGGATACGCCACATACGCCGGCGAGATCTGCGGCCAGCAGTCGGACAGGCTCCACAGGAAGATGCCCCAGCACTGCGGTTGGCCACCGTAGAATTCGATCCAGAACGCCGACGCCTCGCTGTGCAGCTGCTGGCTCTTGGCGATGAGGTCATCGAGGTCCTTCGGTTCCTCCCAGCCCCGCGCGGCAATGCTCTGCCAGATGGTCTGCAGGAGGCCGCGCCGGTCGAGCCGCGTGCAGTCGGAACCGTGCGTGAGGTATTCCTCGTTCCAGATCGGCCAGCGGCGCTCCGGGCTTGTGAACCGCTCGATGATCTCGCGCCCGGGCATGCCCATGTGGCCGATCTCGGTCACCATGCGCGGCCGCTGCTTCACGTAGAAATCGCCCTTGTACGACTGACCGTGGGCCCAGATATGGCAGTCGCCCTCGAGCGGCGAGTTCTGGTCGTAGGTCACCGGCGACCACGGCGACGTCGGCACGTACGGCGTGCCGGGAGCGTGGGTGTGCACGACATCGCGCAGGACCTCCTTGCTGAGCCGGTTGTGCCGGTACGCCGGGTAGTCGAAGCTCATGTCGGCCAGCACGTCGTTCTCGTTGTCGCCGAACCAGGCCGCGACACACGCGAACTTCCGCAACCGCCGCACCTGAAACTCCGCCTCACGCCGCGCCTCCGCCAGGAACGCGGGGTCCTGCGGATAGCAGCCGCACGCAAACATGAAGTCGTGCGTCACCAAAATGCCCAGCTCGTCGCAGCGCGCGTAGAAGTGATCGTGCTCGTAGATGCCGCCGCCCCAGACGCGCAGCGCGTTGATGTTCGCGTCCTTGGTCACCGCGAGGAGTTGGTCGTAGCGGGCGGCGTCGATGCGCGCGAAGATCGCGTCCACCGGCGTCCAGTTCATGCCCTTGAGGAAGATCTTCTTCCCATTCACCGCCATGATGAACGAGATCCCGCCGTCGGCCTCGGGTTCCTGGATGAAGGCAACCGTGCGGATGCCGAAGCGGCCCTCGCGCCGCTCGAGCTCGCGGCCGTCGCGCCGCAGCACCGCGCTCCAGGCATACAGCGGCTGCGCCCCGTGGTTGTGCGGCCACCAGAGCTTGGCCTGCGGAATGATGAACCGCTCCACGTGCCGGGCGCCGGTAAACTCGCTGGCGAGCGTCAGCGTGCGCGTTTGGCCGGCGATTACGAGGTCCACCTCGACCGGCCCGGGGGTGCCATGGTTGTGCCGCAGCTCCACCACGGCCTCGACCTCGGCGGAGCCATCCGCTCGCGGCGCCACGGTGCGCACATGCACGTCATCGAGCTCGGTCGGCTCCACGAGCAGCCACGAGACCGGTTTCCAAATGCCGATGGTGACGAGCCGCGGCGTGATGTTCCAACCGTAGCAGCACTGCGCCTTGCGCACCTGCAGGCGCAGCGGCGAGCCGTAGCCGCGCACCTCGGGCGTCGGCGAGCGGCCGGGCGGATTGACCGGGGGCGCAAGGCTGACCTCGAGCCGGTTGGCGCCAGGCTGAACGTGGTCGGTGACGTCGAGCCGCAGCGGGGTGAACATGTTCTGGTGCCGGCCGACCTCCTTGCCGTTGAGGTAGATCGTCGCGAAGACATCGAGCCCCTCGAAGAGCAGGTGCAGCCGCTGCCCTGGGCCGGGCGTGGGTGGCGTCACCTCGGTGCGATACCACCACTCCCACTCCTCCATCCACCGGATGTGGTCATGATTGGTGCCGAAAAACGGATCCGCAATCAGCCCGGCGCGCTCGTAATCGAGATGCACGTCGCCCGGCACGCTCGCCGGCACCCACCGTTCGGCCAGCGGCAGCGCCGAGCACGCCACCGTCGGCCCGAGCCAGGGCTCGGCATGCATCACCTTCCAGTCGCTCACGAGGGGCAGGGTCTGTTTCATGGGGACCCTCGAAAGCGCGACGACCGCGCGGCGAGGTCAAATCCAATCTCGTAGGCCGTGGTTTGCGCATTTGGGTAGGGCCCGGCCTCCGGACGGGCCGCGTTGGACATGCGCCCGCCAAACCGCCCGTCCGGAGGCCGGGCGCCACCCAAATCCCAATGCGCGGATCAGGCGCGCGCTAGCGCACTGAGGTGACGGTGGATGCCTTGGGCGGCGCGGCGGGCGTCGCGCACGGCGTGGACGACGAGGCTGGGGCCGCGGACGGAGTCGCCGCCGGCGAAGACGCCGGGGAGCGTGGTCATCTGGTTCGCATCGACGACGATGCCGCCCCACTCGTTGACCTTGATCTGGGCAAATTCGCTGTCTTCCGGGAATGAGACCGGATCGAAACCGTAGGCGACGAGGACCAGGTCGGCCGGCACGTCGAACTCCGAGCCCGGGACGGCGCGCGGCGAACGGCGACCGGAGGCATCGGCCGGGCCCAGCTCCATGCGCACGCAGCGCACCGCGCCGACGCCGCCCTGGCCGTTGTCGAGGATCGCGACCGGATTCGTGAGGAAGCGGAACTCGGCGCCCTCCTCGACCGCGTTCTCATACTCCTTGCGGCTGCCCGGCATGTTGGCGAAGTCGCGGCGGTAGAGGCAGACGGAGGCCGCCGCACCGGCGCGCAACGCGGTGCGCAGACAATCCATGGCGGTGTCGCCGCCGCCGAGGACCGCGACGCGTTTGCCGACCACGTCCACGGGCGGAAAGTCGAAGAGCGGCGAGCCCGTGTTCTTCTCGATGAGGAACGGCAGCGCGGCGATGACGCCAGCGAGGTGCTCGCCGGGGATGCCCGCGGGCTTGGCCTTCTGGGCACCATGGCCCAGGAACACCGCGTCGTAGTCGCGGCGCAGGTCGGCCAGCGGCACATCGCGGCCCACCTGCACGCCGAGGCGGAACTCGACGCCGTTCTTGGCCAGCAGATCGATGCGGCGCTCGACGATGGATTTCTCCAGCTTGAAGGCGGGAATGCCATTCACGAGGAGGCCGCCGGGCACCGGCTGGGCCTCGAAGATCGTCACGCGGTAGCCGAGCTTCGCGAGCTCATCGGCGCAGGCAAGACCACCGGGACCGGAACCGATGACGGCAACGCGCCGGCCGTTCGGCGGGGCCGTGACGTATTCGACCGCGTGGTGGCGGAAGGCGTAGTCGTTGATGAACCGCTCGACGGCGCCGATCGAGACTGGCGCGCCGCGGGCACCCAGAATGCACGCGGTCTCACAGAGCTTTTCCTGCGGACACACCCGCGAGCAGACCTCGGGCAGGTTGCTGGTGGAACGGGAGACGGCCGAGGCCTCGATGAAATTGCCCGCGGCGGCGAGCGCCAGCCACTCGGGGATGCGATTCGACAGCGGGCACCCGCGGGCGCAAAGCGGCTCCGGGCACTGGATGCAGCGGGCGGCCTGCGCGCGCACCGTGGCTTCGTCGAAGACATCGAAGACCTCGCAGAAGTCATGCACGCGTTCCCCGGCCGGACGCTTCGGCGGCGCCTCGCGACCGCGGAGGGCCCAGGCATACTTGGCATTGGCGGGGGATAACTCGGGGAGCATGACGGCGGCAAGGGGTGTTGCCGTGGCGCATATCTTGCCTTTTTCCCTCGAACGGGGCTCACCGCGGTTTGCTCAAGGGTCCGCAGATTTTGGCTTGGGGTTATCCGTCAAACCCGTAGCTACGAGCGTGAGCGAGTGGTAAACACGTTGCGTATGCCACCCCCCCACTCGCTCACGCTCGTAGCCACGGCCGCCTCGCCTCCGCCTTCCGCGTCTCCGCCCTTCCGCGTCTCCGCCCTTCCGCGTCTCCGCGATTCAACTCTGCAACATCCGCACCCGGCGATCCTTCCGCGGGAACTGCAGGGTGACGAGGGTGCCGGCGCCCTCCTTGCTCTCGATGCCGATCTGGCCGCCGTGCTCGCGCATGATGCGCTGCACGATCATGAGGCCGAGGCCGTGCCCGCCGGGCTTGGTCGTGTAGTACGGCTGAAAAAGCCGGGCGAGGTCCTCCTGCTTGATGCCGGTGCCGCTGTCGCCGAGGGCGACGATGACATTGTCGTCATCCGCCCGCGCCCGGATGCGCAGGCGGCCACCGGGCTGCATGGCCTCGAGGGCGTTTTTCAGGAGATTGAAGAACACCTGCTTCACCTGGTTGCGATCGGCCATGACCGCCGGCAGGGAGCCGTCGGTCTCCGCATCCACCGTGATGCCGCGGTCGGCGATCTCCTTCTGCTGGAAGGCGAGCACGCTCGTGAGTACCTCGGCGAGATCGATCTCCGAAAGATCGGGCGCCTGCGGCCGGAGGGCGTTGAGGAAGTTGGTGATGATGCCGTCGAGGCGGCTGACCTCGTCGCGGCAGACCTGGATCGACTCGGCGAGCGAATCGGTGTCCTTGCCGGCCTTGAGCTTGCGGAGTTTCCGCTCGATGAGCTGCAGGTGAATCGTGAGCGAGTTCAGCGGGTTGCCGAGCTCGTGCGCGACACCGGCGGCGAGCAGCAGGACCGACGACGTGCGCTCGTCCTGGATGCGCGCCTCGGTGGTGAGCTTGTCGCGGGTGACGTCGGAGAGGATCACCGCAAAGCGCCGGCTGCCGCCGCGGCCGACCTGGCGGAACGGCACCATGTAGAGGCGCACGGTGCGCGGCTCGGGGTAGGTCAGCTCGAACTCACGGGCCACCGCGGGCAGCGCCGCGTCGTCGTCGTCCAACGAAACACCGAGCGTCGGGCGCAGGCCGGGCACGAGGCGCCAGAGCACCTTGCCACCGAGTTCGTCGTCGCCCAGTCCGATGAGCCGATGCGCGGAAGCGTTGGCGTACTCGATCTCGCCGTCCGAGGTGATCACCAGCACGCCCTCCTGCAGGGCGTTGAAGATATCCTCGAACAGGGTGCGCTCGCGGGCGAGGCGCTGGACGAGGTTGGCGAGGTTGACGGCGTCGAGCGTGTCGAGCCGGCCGAGCACGCGGTCGAGCGAGGTGTGCTTCTTCGGAGGCATCGCGGGCGTTGTGACCGAGCGGCGCCGGGGGGTCAACGCTGCCACGTCAGGACCGCGGGCAACTCCAGCCGGTCGCCGGGACCCACGCTGCCGATCCAGACGTCGCGGCCGACCAGCGCGGTGGCATCTGCCGGCGCCGTCTCGAGGACGAGGTGATCCAGTTCGGCTGAGCGGATGCGGCCGATGGGCCGGTGGGACTCGTCGTAGAGCGTCGCACCGACGTAACTCGGGGCGAAGGGGAGCTGGGTCTTCGTCGCGAGACGCGCACCGTCCACGGCGGAGACGCGCATCAGGCCGGTCAGCAGGTCGTCCTGGGTCGTGACGACGACCTCCGCACCATCGCGCGCCGCCGCCAACAAGGTATGCGCGGTGCGGCCGTGCGGATTGGACAACGTGCCGACACGGCCGGCCAGCTGCGCCGCGGCGGGGGCCGAAAGCGTCACCGGGGCGTCTAGCTGCAGGCGGAACCGCGACTCACCGGGTTCGACCGTGGCGACTGTCGCGGCGATACCGGGCAACGGCCGCCAGACGCGGCCGGACCATTTCAGTTCGGTGCCGCCGGCGAGGTAGAGCCGGGTTGGTTCGTTGTCGGTTCCGAAACGGAGCACCGCCTGGCGCGCATCGGTGGCCACTGGGCCGACCGGCGTCTCGACTGTCTTGGCCGCGCCCGCGGGATCGTGGATAACCACGTCGCGCTCACCCGTCGCATGGGTGACGAGCAGGGCGGTGCCGGAGCCGCTCGTGAGGCGCCCGACCTGGGCGATGAGTGCATCCCCCGGGGCATGCGGCTCTAGCACGGTGACGAAGGTGCTGCGCAGTTTCGTCGCGTCATCGCCGGCAGTTCGGCGCGCGATCAGGTATTTCAGGATCTCAGGGCGATTGACCGGCGACACCCGCGCATCGGCGGCCAGGATCTGCTGGCCCGGAGCCGCGAGGACGCGGATACGCAGCGCGGCGGCCGGGTCTTTCGCGTGCACATAGTCCACGACCGCATCGCCCGCCGTGCGGCGCTGCACGTTGAACAGGTGCTGGAAGCCGGAGCCACGGTATTCGTAGTAGCCCTCGACCTCGCCCTTGGCCGCCATCTCGGGGTTGTCGTAGAGTTCGCCGACTTTGACATTTTCGCCGGCCAGCGTGCCGGGAGCCGGGGTCGACCAGGAGTCATCAGCGAACATTGCCGTGCCCGGCGGGCCGTGAAGCGAATAGTCCTGCTGGCGACCGCCGCTGACGTTGAAGCAATCGACGAGGTATTTGCCGCCGCCGGGGGCATCCACGAGCAGCAACCCGCGGCGATAATCGTCGCACTGCGGATAGGTGCCGTTCGCACTGGCGTCGATGCCGCGCACCCAGCCGGCATCGGCGAAGAGCTCGACGACGCCCGGGGCGTTGCCGGGTTGGGCTGCGGCGTCGACGACCACAGTGTTGTGCGCGACCGTGTTGACCGACCAGGTCCACACGCCCGGCACGAAAATGTTCATCGCGTCCGGGTAGCCGAGGTCGGGCGTGAGCGGCTGGCCGCGGGCGAACAGGTCGAAATGCAGCCGGTCGAAATGGTTGTGGCTCACGTGCTGGCCGAAATAGAGCGAGACCGCGGTCTCGTCCGCCGCGTCGTTGAGCACCGCGAGGCCGAAGCCCGAGAGCAGGCGCGAACGCTGCGGGGCGACGCGGCGGCCATCCGCCGGCGGCACCGCGGCCTCGATCGGCGCATGCAGGAGCGAGTTAAAATCCCGGAAGCCGCCCTCCCCCGCCCCGCCGAAGGCCGCCAGGAAGGCGGCGTAGCGGGGATCGCGGAAATAGCGGAAGGCCTGCTGGTAGACGGCCGCCTCCTCGCCGACCACGCCGCCGTAGACGGAGGTCGTGTCGCCGATGGCGGGGGTGTGGCGGCCGATGGCGATCGCCGCAAGCGGCGCGTCGTAGAGACGGCGCAGGCGCGGCAGAGTCGTCGCATCCACGCCGAGCCGCGGGAGCAGTTCCGCCACGGCCGTGAGGTTCTGGACCCAGAGGATGTTGTAGCCGGGCGACTCATAGGGCTGGCCGTCGCGCCACACGAGGCCGTAGAGCGCGCGGCGCAGGCCGAGGTAGATGACCCCGTCGGGTCGGTCGAGCAGGTCGGCGCGGTAGCGGGCGTTGTCGCCGTGCTGGCGCACGATGGCGGCGATCAGCAGCGCGCGCTGGTGCATGCCGTAATTGCCGCGGGCGCGGCGCTCGTAGATGGCGTCGATGCCGTCCTCGATGAGATTGGCCTCGATGAAACCGCGGAGCGCGCGGCTGTCCTTGCCGGTGAAGGCGTGCAGCGCGGCGTCGCCTTCAATGGTCTCCCAGACCGCGTCGTAGGTCTCGGCGAACTGGGCGACGAAGTAGGTTTCCCAGATGGCGTTGATGATCTTGCCCGAGTAGCGCGAGCCGTCCTTGGCCGCCATGAGCTGGCCGTAGCGCGACTGGCTCTCGTGGTCCATGTTCGGATAGACCTCGGCGGCGCGGTGCAGGAGGACGGCGGCCTTGTGGGCGTAGCGGGCGTCGCCGGTGAGCAGGTAGGCCCGCCCGAGGGCGGCGAGGCCGCTCATGATGTTCGGGTGCGGGGAGGTCGGATGCTGGGTCCAGACCCAGTGGTGCCAATGGGCGACGAACCAGTAGCGCTGACCGTTGGGTGCGACCCAGCCGCGGCCGTCGTCGGCGTAAGGCTGGTCGAGCCCGGTACGATCCTTGAAGCCGCTGCGGTAGAACCGGCCGTAGTCGTTGCTCGGATAAGTCTCGCCGCCGATCGGGCAGGTCACCTGAAACGGTTTCTTCGGGTCGACGATCCAGGGATAGAATTTGCCCGTCTCCTCGAAGATCCGCCGCCCGTGCACGGGGCAACCCTCGGGGCAGACCTCAAAGGAGCGCGGCACCTCGGCCGTGACGATGAGGTCGCGCAGGGCCTCGTCGGACCACTCGACCCAGTAGGCTGCCTCAGCGAGGATCGTATCGGCGACCTGCTTCGCCGCCGGGTACCGGGCGACATTGGCGCGCAGCAGCGCGATCTCGGCGTCGGTGAAAAGCGTGCGCCGGTCCTTGAGCGGGAACTGCGGGACGCGGACGCGGGGCGGGAGGATTTCCCCGACCTTGAGGGCGGGGCGCGGGGCGCCGGGGGCGGCCCAGTCATCGTTGGGTTTGATCACGGGAGCGGCGAGGAGCGGGGTGATTGAGAGGAGAAGGCAAAAGGCGAGAGACGCGAGCGACACGAAAGACGTGGCTACGAGCGTGAGCGAGTGGCCTGTCGGCTGCGACCGCGCAACGGCCACTCGCTCACGCTCGTAGCCACGGGGCGGGAAGCTTGAATCAGGCATTTTCATCGCTGAGGAAATCGAGTTGGGCGGGATCGACGCGGCCGGAGAGCAGCTTGCGCAGGAAGGTCTCGCGGTGCTGCGGGCAGCGGCCGATCCGGAGCAGGGCCTCGCGGTGCTCCTCGGTGCCGTAACCCTTGTGCTGGGCGAAGCCGTAGCCGGGGTGCTTCGCGTCGAGCTCGTTCATGAGGCGGTCGCGCGTGACCTTGGCGATGATCGAGGCCATGGCGATGCACAGCGAGCGGGCGTCGCCCTTGACCACGCCGGTGTGCGGATACGGGAAGTGCTTCAGGTGCAGGCCGTCGATGAGGATGCGGGCGGAGACCTGGGGCTGAAATTTCGCGATCTCCTCGGCGGGCGTGAACAGGTCGGGCTCCGTCTTCTGCGCAAACGCATCGGGCGGATAGATGCCCTCGAGGGCGCGGCGCATGGCGAGCTTGGTGGCGCCGAGGATGTTGAAGTGCTCGATCTCGCCGACGTCGGCGGTGCCAAAGGTGGCGTGGATCTGTCCCTGCCCGGCCAGCGTCTCGAAATCGAACCAGAGCGCCTCGCGCTCGGCGGAGGTGAGCTGCTTCGAATCGTTGATGCGGCTGGCGTTGGCGGCGGCCCAGCGACCCTCGAGGAAGTCGCGCGTCACCAGCACGGCCCCGGCGACGACCGGACCGGCGAGCGCGCCGCGGCCGGCCTCGTCGACGCCGATGAGGCTGGCGACGCCCTCGATCTGCTTCAGGTCGAACCCGCGGAGCTGACGGCGCTTGGGCATCGGCGGCTCACCACTCCATCTTCGGCGGCGGCGGCTTGAGCGGGAGTTCGTCGAGCTTGCCGGCGGCCGACACCACCTCGTAGGCGGTGCGGAAATGAAGCTTGGCGAAGTCGCGCAGCGCCGGGGCGCCGAAATTGCGGATGATCTCCTCGGCCTGCGCCTTCACCAGCGGGCCGGCGCCCTTCTGGAGCTTGGCGCCGAACTTCTTCGAAAGCGCGTGCATCTGGCGCACGTACTCGGCGCGGGCGACGATCGAGGCGGCGGCGACGACCGGGTCCTCTTCCGCCTTGGTGCGCATGCGGAGCTCGAAGTCCTTGATCTCCTTCTTCGCCAGCTCGCGCTGCACCAGCGGCTGCTCGCTGAACTGGTCAAGGAGGCCCCACTTCACCGGCTTGCGGGCGAGTGCGTCGCCGAGGGCGGTGGCGTGCTGCCAGGCGAGGAGCCGGTTGAGGTTGGCGCCGGGGCGGCCCATGAGCTCGTTGTAGCGCGTCATGGTGCGGCAGAAACAGGTGGCGACGGCGGCGCCCTTGGTCTCGCGGATAAGGCGGTCGAGCTCGATGATCTTGCTCTCGGCCATCTTCTTCGAGTCCTGCGCGCCGGCCTTGCGCCATTCCTCGATGGCGGACTTGTCGGCGATGACCGTGGCGGCGATGACCGGGCCGAAAAAGTCGCCCTTGCCGGACTCGTCGAGGCCGGCGTGCGACTCGAACCAGTCGGGGTGCAGCACCTCGTCGTAGCCGAGCTTGGCGGCGCCGGTGATCTCGGGCTCGATCACGTCGCGGACGAAATCCTCGGTGCCCTTGCCGGCGACGACGACCTTGCCGCTGGTGTAGGCGGCGAGGTTGAGCTTCAGGTGATCGGCCTTGAAGGCGTAATGCGTGTAGGCGACCTCCACCGGCAGCCAGCTGCGCGCCTCGCAATAGGCCCGCAGTTTGGCGAGCTGGGCCGCGTCGAGCTTGACGGTGTAGGAGCTGAGCTTCTTGGGGGCCTCCTCCTCGGGGGCCGGCTTCTTGCGCATGGGGACGATAAGCCAGCAAAAACCCGCAAAAGCACGAGGAGAAAAGCTCCCTTCCCTCCGGCTGGATTTTGTGCCTTCCTGCGCGTCCTGTGGCCGAGACTGCCAGACTGATTTCCCGGGCGGCGGATTTCCGCGCGACGCTGCACGCCTGGTACCGCGGCGCGGCGCGCCCGCTGCCGTGGCGCACGGCGCCGTCGCTGTACAAGACGGTCGTGAGCGAGTTCATGCTGCAGCAGACGCAGGTGAAGACCGTGCTGCCGTATTTCGCGCGGTGGCTCGAGACCCTGCCCGACTTCGCTGCGCTCGCCGCGGCACCCGAGGCGCAGGTGCTGAAACTTTGGGAAGGCCTCGGCTACTACTCGCGCGCCCGCAACCTGCATCGGCTGGCGCAGGCGATCGTCGCGATGCCCACTCCGCCGCGCACGCCGGAAGGCTGGCGCGAGCTGCCGGGGGTCGGCCCCTACACGGCGGCGGCGATCGCGAGCATCGCGTGCAACTCACCCGCGGCGGTGGTCGACGGCAACGTGGTCCGCATCCTCGCGCGCCTGACGGCCGACGACCGGGCGTTCAAGGACGGCGCCACCGCCGCCAAGGCGTTCGCGGAGCTGGCGCAGGCCCTGATCTCGGCCGAGCACCCGGGCGACCACAACCAGGCGATGATGGAACTGGGCGCCACGGTCTGCGTGCGGCAGAATCCGCTTTGCACGGTGTGCCCGGTGTTCGCCTTCTGCGCGGCGCGCCAGGCGGGCGACCCCGAGCGGTATCCGCGCCTGGCGGCCAAGCCCACCGTGGCGGTGAGTGTGACCCGCGTCTGGTGCGAGCACCGCGGCCGGCTGCTGCTGCACCGCGCCGACGCCGGCGCGCGGCGGCTCGCGGCGCAACACGAACTGCCGACGGCAGAACAGGCGGGCCTTGCGCCCGCAGCGGTGGCGAAAGGCGAGCTGTTGGCACAGCGCAAGCGCGGAATCACAAAGTACCGCATCACGGAGTCGATCCACCGCGCTGCGCCAAAAGCCGTGCGGGACAATCCGGGGAGCGGCCTTGTCTGGGTTCCGCTGGCGGAACTGGACACGATCACGTTATCAGGGCCGCACCGACGGTGGGTCGGAGAGATCTTGCGAGCTCAGGCGTAAACGCAGATGCCGCGTTTATCCCAGCAGCGATTCGACCTTGGCCTTCGAGCGGAGCACGCCCTCGACGTCGAGGCGCGGGCTGAGCTCGATCGTGAGGAGGTGCTCGGGGCGCCAGAACTCGCGGACCATGCCGAAATCGATCTGGCCGTCGCCGATGGCCTGATGGTCGCGGCCTTCCGGGCTGACGTCATGCAGGTGGAAGCCGACCAGGCGCGGCGCCATGCGGGTGAGATGCGCGCGGTGCTCAAGCAGGCCCATGCGCTGCTTGAGGTGGGCGTGGCCGGTGTCGTGCCAGTAACCCACGGGGGCGTCGACCGGGTAACCGGCCAGGAACGCCTCGTAATCGTCGTCGAGCGGCAACTCATCGAAGGCCTCGCGGTTCTCGAAGCCGAGGGTGACGCCCTTGGCCTTGGCGTGCTCGAGGACCTCGCCGATGCTCTGTTTCGTTCGCTCCCAGTACCGCGGCATGCGCTTGCGGAGCTTGGCGAGGGCCTTCCTGAGGAGTTCCTGGTAGGCCTTGTCCTCGGCCGGGACGAGGTCGGGGCGGGCCTTGAGGCAGGACTCGACGCGGTGCGCCGGGTTGAACCAGAAAAACTCCACGCTCCCGAGGTGGCAGACGACGACCCGGGCGCGAACCTGCGCCGCGAAATCGATCGAGCGCTTGGTGTAGCGCAGCCACTGGTCGTGCTCGCGGTAGTCGAGCGACGAGGGCTCGAAGACATTGGGCGCGGCGGAGTTGATGCCGGTGGGCAGCGGGCAGAAATTATGCGTGGTGCCGATGCGGATGACCCCGTCCTCCACCGCCTTGAGGATGCCGGGCACCAACGGGATACGGATGCCGTGGCTCAATTCCGCATGGTCGAAGCCCAGGTCGGCGATCTCTTTGAGCATCGCATAACCGTCGGTATGCCGGTGCGAGTTCCAGCAGGAGGACAGCGAAAGGGTCGGCTTCACGCAGAAAACGCCCCATCAGGCATGGATCGCCGCCCGGTTGCACTAAAAAAAAGCCGCATCCCCGGAACGGGATGCGGCGAAAGCTGGACGGGAGACCGGTGCCTTACTCGGCGTAGCGGCGGCGCAGCATCTGCGTGAAGGCCTGGACCTTCTCCTTGCGGCGGCGCTTTTCGCAGGGCTTCTCGTAGTAACGCTTGGCGCGGACACCCTTGATGATGTTCTCGCGCTCGAGCTTCTTTTTCATGCGGCGGATCGCACGGTCAATGGGCTCGTTCTTGCGGATTTTGATTTCAATGGACATGGCAAACGGGTCGTTGGTGAGTGGAAAAGCGCAGAAGCAAGCCATGCGGAAATGGGGCCGTCAATGGGTTTTTTATTCCCGTTTCCGCCTTGCACGGGCGACGCGTGAGGCATGCCATCGCAGCCAGTGCCGGCCGCTGACAACAAATTCGTCCATCTCCACGTCCACACCGACTACAGCCTGCTCGACGGGGCCTGCCGGATCGACCGCCTGATCGGCCGCGTGGCGGAGCTGGGGATGCCGGCCATTGCCCTGACCGACCACGGTAATCTGTTCGGCGCCATCGAGTTTTACAACGCCGCCAAGGCCAAGGGGATCAAGCCGCTCATCGGCTGCGAGCTGTACCTCGTCGAGACCTCCCGCCTCGAGAAAAAGGGCCGCTCGGACGACGAGGGAAAGTCGATCTTCCACCTCGGCCTGCTCGCCCGCAACCTCGCCGGCTACCAGAACCTCCTGAAGCTGGTCTCCGACGCGCATCTCAAGGGCTTTTACTACAAGCCGCGCACCGACCTCGAGACCCTGGCCCGCTACGCCGAGGGCCTGATCGGCTTCACCGGTTGCCTTGCCTCGCTCGTGCCCCAGCACCTGCTCCATGACCGCTATGAGGAGGCCCGCGAGGCCTGCGGGCGCTTCGTCGAGATCTTCGGCCGCGAGAACTATTTCGTGGAGATCCAGGACCACGGCCTGCCGGAGCAGCGGAAGATCATCCCCGGCCTCCTGAAGCTCGCCGAGGAGTTCAAGCTCAAGGTCATCTGCACGAACGACGTCCACTACGTGAACGCCGCCGACGCCGGCCCGCACGACGCGATGCTCTGCATCCAGACCGGCGCCAAGATCGACGAGGAGGACCGGATGAAGTTCACCGGCACCCAGTTCTACCTCAAGTCGCACGCCGAGATGGCGAAGCTCTTCGCCGAGATCCCGGAGTCGGTCGCCAACACCCGCCTCGTCGCCGACATGTGCGACCTCGCCATCCCCTTCCCCAAGGGCAGCGAGCGCTACCCGAAATACCCGCTGCCGCCCGAGGTGAAGACCGACCGCGCCGGCTACCTGCGCGAACTCTGCATCGCCGGCCTGAAAAAACGCTACGGCGTGGACTACAACGCCCCGGGCTCCGCGCCCGATCAGGCCCTGGCCAAGACCCTCGCCGAGCGCCTCGACTACGAGCTCGGCATCATCGGCAAGACCGGCTTCATCGACTACTTCCTCGTCGTCTGGGACTTCATCCACTGGGCCCGCGAGAACGGCATCCCGGTCGGCCCCGGCCGCGGCTCCGGCGCCGGCTGCCTCGTCGCCTATCTCCTCGGCATCACCAACCTCGACCCGCTGCGCTTCAAGCTGCTCTTCGAGCGCTTCCTCAACCCCGAGCGCGTGTCGCCGCCCGACTTCGACATCGACTTCTGCATGCGCCGGCGCGGCGAGGTGATCGACTACGTGCGCCGCAAGTACGGCAACGACTGCGTCGCCAACATCATCACCTACGGCACGCTCGGCGCCAAGATGGTCATCCGCGACATCTCGCGCGTGCACAACCTGCCCTACGCCGACGCCGACCGCCTGGCGAAGATGATCCCGGACGAGCTCAACATCGACCTGAAGACGTCGTACGAAAAGTCCGCCGAGCTCCGCGACGAGATCGCGAAGAACCCGATCGCAAAGAAAATCTACGACCAGGGCCTCGTGCTCGAGGGCATGGTGCGCAACACCGGCAAGCACGCGGCCGGCATCATCATCACCGACCGACCGCTCGACGAGTTCGTCCCGCTCACCGAGCAGGAAGGCGACGTCACCGTGCAGTTCGACATGAACGCCGTCGGCAAGCTCGGCCTGCTGAAGATGGACTTCCTCGGGCTGAAGACGCTCACCGTCATCGCCGACGCGGTGGACAACATCCGGCGCACGGCGGACCCGAAGTTCGACATCGAGGCGGTCGGCTTCGACGACGCGACGACCTACACCCTGCTCAACTCCGGCCGCACCACCGGCGTCTTCCAGCTGGAATCCACGGGCATGCAGGCCCTCTGCCGCCAGATCGGCCTCTCGTCGATCGACGAGATCGTCGCCCTGATCGCGCTCTACCGGCCGGGCCCGATGGAGTGGATCCCCGACTACGTGCGCGGCAAGCGCGACCCTGAGACCGTCAAGTTCCCCCACAAGCTGCTCGAGGAGGTCTGCCACGAGACCTACGGCGTCATGGTCTACCAGGAGCAGGTCATGGAGGCCGCCAAGATCATCGCCGGCTACACCCTCGGCGGCGCCGACATGCTCCGCCGCGCCATGGGCAAGAAGGACGTCGAGGCCATGGCCAAGGAGCGCGCCAAGTTCGTCGAGGGCGCGAAGCGCGTGAACAACATCGACGAGAAGACGGCCAACTCGATCTTCGACATCCTCAACAAGTTTGCCGGCTACGGTTTCAACAAGTCGCACTCCGCCGCCTACGCCGTCCTCAGCTACCAGACCGGCTACCTCAAGGCCAACTACCCGGTGCAGTTCATGGCGGCCATGCTCAGCTCCGAGCTCGGCAACTCCGAGAAGGTCGCCCACTTCATCGCCGAGTGCGAGTCCATGGGCCTCAAGGTGCTCGGCCCCGACGTGAACGAGTCGCGCGAGATGTTCACCCCGGTCGTTTCGCCCCAGCGCGAATCGACCGCCCAGGGCAAGATCCGCTTCGGCCTCGCCGGCATCAAGGGCGTCGGCGAGCAGGCCGCGCAGAAGATCATCGAGGAGCGCGAGCGCAACGGCCCGTTCGCCGACTTCGACGACTTTGTCCGCCGCGTCGACGCCCGCGCACTCAACAAGCGTGTCCTCGAGCACCTCGTGAAGACCGGCGCCTTCGACTACACCGGCGCCAGCCGCAAGCAGCTCTTCGACGGCATCGACGCCGCCCTCGGGGCCGTCGCCGCCCTCGCCCGCGACAAGGCCGCCGGCCAGCACAGCTTCCTCGACCTGCTCGCCGACGAGAAACCCGCCCGCAATGGCAACGGCAAGAAGCCCGGGGACGCCCCCGCCTCGCCGACCGCCGGCGAGACCGCGGACTTCACCCCCGCCGAACGGCTGCAGTACGAAAAGGAGCTGCTGGGTTTCTACGTCAGCGGCCATCCGATGAACCTCTACGCCGGCCTCGCCGAGGCGATCGACACGTTCACGGTGGACGAGCTGCTGCGCCAGACCGACCGCGTGGAGTTCCGCATCTGCGGCATCGCCGGCAACATCGCCAAGAAGCTCTCGAAGAAGGACAACCGCCCCTGGGCCGCCTTCACGCTCGCGACGCGCAACGCCTCGGTGCAGCTCAACATGTTCGCCGACGCCTATGCGACCTACTCCGGCAGCCTCCTGCCCGAGACGCCCGTGCTCGTGCAGGGCAACATCATCAGCGGCAACGACGGCGCGCGCATCAACGTGAAGGAGTGCTACCCGCTGGACGCATTCGTCACGGGCATCGTGCGCAAGGTCACCTGGCTGCTGCGACCGGATCACCCCGAGCTCCCGGCGTTCCTGCGCCTGCTGCGCGAGACGGTGAACAAGCAGACCGGCGACACGCGGCTCGAGTTCGGTTTCCTGTTCGCGGACCGCGTCGCCCCCATCGCCGAGGTCAGCGGCGCGTTGTCGTGGCGGCTCACCGCCGCGGTTTTTCAACAACTCCGCGCCCACCCTGCCGTCGCCGGCGTCCAGCTCGAGGCCAAGCGCCTCGAGCTGAAGCAAGAGCGCCGCTGGGGCCGCCGGTAGGAGCGTAACCCGCACATGGCCGTCAAGTAGGGCTGGTCTCCGACCTGCCCATTGCCGCTCCATTCGCAGATGCCGCGTGAAACGGGCAGGTCAAAGACCTGCCCTACTTCTGCCCCGCCATCGGAGTTTCGCAGTTTCTCCTCCCTTTCCGCCGCATTCCCCTGTTGAACTGCAGCCATGCCCGACCAAGCCACCTTCAACCACGCCGCGCTCGTCCTGAAAGCCGTCGCCGGCGATCAGCGCGCCGATGCCGCGCTCCGCACCTATTTCGAAAGGCACCGCTACCTCGGGCCGCGCGAGAAACGCGGCATCACCCGCACGGTCTTCGCCTATTTCCGCTGGCTTTCCTGGCTCGACCCCAAGGCCTCCCCGCAGAAACGCCTCGAGCAGGCGGTCGCCCTGCACGAGCGCTTCCTGGCCGACGAGAAATCCATCAAGGCCGAGGCCCTCGCCGCCCTCGCCGTGCCCGCCTGGCTCGCGGCGGAGGTGGCGCTATCGCCCGATTACCTGCGCCAGCTCCAGCGCGAGCCCGCCCTCTGGCTGCGCGCCCGGCCCGGCCACGCCCACGCGCTGGCCAAGTCGCTCTTCGCCGGCGAGACCACGCCGCTCGCGCCCGATGCGGTGCGCTTCACCGGCACGCAGGACCTCTTCAAGACCGAGCAGTTCAAGTCGGGCGAATTCGAGATCCAGGATCTCGCCTCGCAGCTCGTCGGCCTCGCCGCCGCGCCCATGGCGGGCCAGACGTGGTGGGACGCCTGCGCCGGCGAGGGCGGCAAGACGCTTCACCTCGCCGACCTGATGTACAACAAGGGCCTCATCTGGGCCAGCGACCGCCACACCGGGCGCCTCGAAACCCTCAAGCGCCGCGCCGCGCGCGCCAAGCTGTTCAACTACCGCACGGCCGTATGGGACGGTTCGGCCAAGCTGCCGACCAAGACCAAGTTCGACGGCATCCTCGTCGACGCCCCGTGCAGCGGCGTCGGCACCTGGCAGCGCAACCCGCACGCCCGCTGGACCACGACGCCCGACGACGTGCGCGAGCTCGCCGCCACGCAGCTGGCGCTGCTCAACCACGTCGCCGGCTCGCTCAAGCCCGGCGGCCGCCTGATCTACGCCGTGTGCACGCTCACCCGCAGCGAGACCACCGCCGTCGCCGACGCCTTCACGGCCGCGCACCCCGAGCTCGCGCCCGACCCCGTGCTCAGCCGCGGCCCGCAGGTCACGCTCTGGCCGCACGAGCTCAACGCCAACGGCATGTTCATCGCCGCCTGGAAAAAGGCGTAGGCCGGGCGCGCTCCGGCGCGCTGGACTCACCGGAGGGCTTCGCCCAAGCTGCGGGCGCCCTCCCATGCTCCCTTCCTTCCCGCTCCGGCGGCTGGTGCCCCTGTGCCTGGCCGCATCGCTCATGGCCGCGCCTCCGACGGTCGAGGACTTCCTCCGCAAGCCGCTGACCCGCGCCCCCCTGCTTTCGCACAACGGCCATTGGCTGGCCTACGCCACCTTCGACGACAAGGACAAGGAGCGGGATGACTACGGCGTCGGCCTGCTGAACCTCACGACCGGCGAGGCGCAGGCATTTCAGCTCGCGGACCGCTCGACGTTCCCGGTCGGCTGGCTAACCGACGGCCAGCTGGTCATCGGGGCTAATTACCAGGGTTATTCGGTTTACGACCTGAAGAAAAAGAAGGCCACGTCCTTCAACATGCGGGAGAGCTTCAGCGTCATCTCCTTTCCCGAGAACCGACCGGGTCTCATCAATGTCTGGTTCTCGGAATACGACTCCAGCGAGCGCTCCGGCCCTGCCCTGATCAATCCGGCCAAAGCCGCGGCTCGGGCCAGCGGTCAGTCGGCCGATCGCTACAATGTCGTCGAGTGGATCCCCACGCCGGAGGGCGAGCGCCACGGTTTCTTTGGCGACCTGCAGGGCCGGGTGCGCGGTGCCGTCATGTGGAAGGACAAGGTGCTGCGCTATTTCATCCGCGCGGACGAGAAGTCCCCGTGGATCATGCTCAACCTCGATGCCCATGAGGTTGGCTTCCTGGGCTTCGCCGCCGAGCCGCTCAAGGTCTACATCGCCACGACCCAGCCCGGTGATGTGGCCCCGGCGCTCTATCTCTACGACGCCGCCACCCAGACCGTCGGCGCGAAGATTTACGGCACGGAGACTCACTCGATGCGCGAGGCGCAGCTGTATTTCGCGCACCGCGACCAGTCCCTGCTCGGCCTGCGTTTCGAAGGCGATGTGCCGAAACACCACTGGTTCGCGCCACGGATGCAGCAGATCCAGCAGGCGATCGAGGCCAAGCTGCCCGGGCGGGTCTGCACCATCCTCGACTACGACCGGGCCGAAACCGTCTTCGTCGTCGCGGCGTCCGCCGACCGCGTGCCGACCGCCCTCTACGTCTACAACGCGGCCAAGGACACGATGGGCGCGCTGCCGGACCCTTATCCCTGGCTTCGCCAGGCGCCGCTCCGGCCCATGCAGATCATCCATTGGAAGGCCCGCGACGGGCTGAAACTGCAGGGTTACCTGACCTTGCCCGAGAAGGCGGTCGACGGCGCCAGGCCGCCGCTCATCGTCCTCGCCCACGGCGGCCCCTGGGCCCGCGATGAATGGGGCTTCAACCCTGAGGTCCAGCTCCTTGCCAGCCGCGGGTACGCGGTCTTCCAGCCCAACTACCGCGGTTCGAATGGATTCACCGACGCGATCAGCAAGGCGCAGGCCTACGACTTCAAGGCCATGCACGAGGACGTCACGGACGGTGTGCAGCAATTGGCCAAGTCCGGCCTGATCAACCCCGAGCGCATCGCCATCATGGGCGGGAGCTTTGGTGGATTCCTCGCGGTCGCCGGAGCGGCTTTCGAGCCCGGGCTCTACCGGTGCGCCGTCACCATCGTCGGCGTCTTTGACTGGGAAAAGATCGTGAAGCAGCAGAGTCGCGACCGGTTCGACCGGTACAATTACGAGGTCCTCCTGGCGAAACTCGGCAATCCCAAGGTGGCGAAGGAGAAATTCGAGGCCATCTCGCCCCTGCGCCACACCGACAAGATCAACATTCCCGTTTACATTTCCGCAGGAGAATACGACGACCGGGTCGATGCCTCGCAGTCGAAGGCGCTCTATGCCGCGCTCAAAGAACGCGGCGTGCCCGTCGAGCAGTTTATCGCGGGCAAGGAGGGCCACGGTTACTTCGAGACCGCGGCGCGCCTGCGGCTCTATCGAGAGATCACGGACTTCCTCAGCCGGCACCTGTAGCCGATGGCACTGGATCCGGCAGCACCTCCGCCCTCCGGCCGACTGATGCGGACGGCCTTCGGCTTCGCGGTGGCCGCACTGGCGTGGCTGCGGTTCAGCGAGAACAGCGCCGACAACGACCTCTGGGGCCATGTGCTTTACGGGCAGCGCGTGCTGCTCCTCGGCGGACTGGAGCACACCGAGGTCCTCTCGTGGACGGCCGCAGGCCTACCGTGGATCAACCATGAAGTCTGGGCCGAGGTGTTCTTCGGGTTCGTCCATCGGCTCGCCGGCGGCACCGGGCTCTGGCTCGCGATGCTCGGCCTCGCGGCCATCACCGTCATCCCTGCCTGGCGCGCCGGCCGCGGGCGCGATCCGGCGCAACGCCTGACGGCACTCGGCCTCCTCGCCATCTCGATCAATGCGATCGCGCTCGGTTATGCCGTGCGCCCGCAGCTGTTCACGATGCTGCTGCTGGTGCTGACGCTGCCGGCGCTGCGGGCCCTGTTCGCCGGCCGCGCGCACTGGGGCTGGGCGGTGCCGGTCGGATTTGCCGCTTGGGCCAACCTGCACGGTGGGTACTTCGCCGGGTGGGTGCTCCTCATCGGCGCTGTCGGTGCCGAGGCCGTGGTTCGCACGTGGCCGAGCGCGGGCAGGATTTTTGGCGTCGCTGCCACGGGCGGCCCCTCCTTGGGCCGCCTTGCGGCGATCGTCGCGCTGGCGACCGGCGCCCTGTTGCTCAACCCGTGGGGCCTCGATCTCGTGCGCTGGACTTGGCAGACGCTGCTGCTTCCGCGGCCGCAGATCGCGGAGTGGCACGCGCCGGGACTGAAGGGTCCGGCCATCGGCGTTTACCTGCTATTGTTGGTTTCGGTTGGCGGCTGGCTTGGCAGCCGCCAACCGCGGCGTGCGTGGGAAGCCGTGACCCTCGCGCTCCTCGCGCGGATGGCCGTGCTGCAACTGCGGCACGCGCCCCTGTTCGCCATGGCCAACCTGATCTTCACGCCCCCGCATCTGGTCGACGCCCTGCGGCGTCTGGCACCGCAGACGGAGTCCCTGCGCGGTTGGCTGCAGCGCCGGATCGTCGCCCTGCCGCTCGCGGGTGCGCTCGTTGCCGCCGGCGTTCTTGCCCTCGGTGCCAGCCTCCCGCCCACGCGCTCCGCCCCCTTCACCATCGCCGTGCCCAAGGACACGTATCCGGTGACCGCCATCGCCTTCATGCGTGAACACGGTTTGACCGGGCGGACGCTCACCTTCTTCGATTGGGGCCAGATGGTCCTGTGGGAGCTCCCACACAACCCGGTCTCGTTCGACGGCCGGCTCGACACGGTTTACCCGGACGCGATCCGCGACGCGCATTGGCGTTTTTACGCCGGGGATGATCCGGGACCCGCGCTGGATCTTGCTGCCGCCGCCGCGGCCCTATTGCCGACGGGTTACGGAGCCGTCGATCGGCTCAGACAGGACGGGTGGACGCTCGTCTACCGCGATCCGCTCGCCTCGGTTCTCGTGCGCGAATCATCGGCTTATCCTGCGCTGGCCACGCTGCGGCGCCCCATGCAACTTGGTCCGGCCGCCACCGCGGGCCGCGCCCGCTTCCCGGATCAACCATCGCTTCTCGCCACCGAACAGCGTCCTCGCTGATGCCCGCCAACAAGCCCTTCAAGATCAACCGCGCCGTCGTGCGCGCCGACTTCAACGACCTGACCGCCGTCGTGCATTACACGCGCGCGGCGCACAGCCTCGGCCTCTGGGCCTCGGAGCGCATTTTGATCGATCGCTATTTCCCGGACAAAGGCGCGCACCTGCTCGAGGCCGGCTGCGGAGCCGGCCGCGTGGCGATGGCGCTGTGGGAGCTGGGCTATCGCCGCCTGCACGCCTTCGACTTCGCCGAGGAACTGCTCGCGCAGGCGCAAAGCCTGTTCATCGAGCGCAAGGCCGACATCACGCTTTTCCACGCCGACGCCACGCGCCTCAGCCTTTGTCACGTAATGCGTGACAAAGCATTCGATGGCGCCCTCTTCATGTTCAACGGCCTCATGCAGATTCCCCTGCGCCGCAATCGGCGCCGGGCGCTGCGGCAGATCGCCGCCGTGTGCAAGCCGGGGGCCACCCTGCTCTTCACGACCCATGATCGGAACAGCTCCGCGGCCGAGCAGGCGTTGTGGCGGCTCGAGGCGCGGCGGTGGGCGCAGGGCAAGCAGCACCCGGCCCTGCGCGAGTTCGGTGACCGCTATTTCGAGGAGGAAGGCACCGGCCGCACGTTCATGCATCTGCCGGACCGCGCGGAAATCTGTGCCGATCTGAAGGCCACCGGCTGGGCGCACGTCCACGACGTCCTCCGTCGCGCCGTCGCCTCCGAAAGTGCCGCCGTCCGTGACTTCTCCGACGAATGCCGCTTCTGGATCGCCCGGAAAGCAGACTGAGAAACCACGGCCTTCGCCTCTCCGCGTGAGCAACGAAATTGCCCCGCTGCATTGACCATCGCGGCATTCGCGCGTAAAAATCCTTCATGCACTATCGGCAACTTGGCTCCACCGATCTCAAGGTCTCGCGCATCTGCTTCGGCTGCTGGCAGCTGAGCCCGGCGTGGTGGGGCGAGGTGCCGGTGGAGCCCTGGGCGGCGGCGGTGAAGGCCGCGCGCGACTGCGGCGTGAACTTCATCGACACGGCCGATGCGTACGGCGACGGCCTCGCCGAGACCGAACTCGGCAAGCTGTTCAAGCGCGAGGGCGGGCGCGAAGACTTCGTGCTCGCGACCAAGTTCTACTGGAACTTCAGCAGCGGCCCGGCGCGCTACCCCGACACGACCCGCGACTACATCATTCGCGCCTGCGAGGCCTCGCTGCGCCGGCTGCAGACCGACCACATCGACCTTTACCAGATCCACGCCTGGGATCCGATCACGCGTCCCGACGAAGTCGCCGCCGCCTTCCAGCAACTGCGCCGCGAGGGCAAGGTGCGCTGGTTCGGCGTGAGCAACCTCAACCCCGAGCAGATGGAGCTCTATCGCGCGCACTGGGACGTGAGCAGCCTGCAGCCGCCCTACAGCCTCCTCGCCCGCGACATCGAGCAGCGCGAGCTGCCCTACTGCCTGCGCCACAACATCGGCGTGCTCAATTATTCCTCGCTGCACCGCGGCCTGCTGGGCGGCAAGTACACGACCGACACGACCTTCGCGGATCACCGGGCCAAGGCGCCGCTCTTCCAGGGCGCGGGGCTCAAGATCATCCTCGCCGCCGTCGAGGAGGCCAAGGCGATCGCCGCCGAGCAGGGTCTCACCATGGCGCAGCTGGCGGTGCGCTGGGTGCTCACGAACCCCGCCATCACGAGCGCCATCGTCGGCGTGAAGAAGCCGGAGCACATCACCGGCATCGTGAAGGCCGCCGACGGCACGCTACCGCAGGAGCTCTGGCACCGTCTCGCAGCGCGGTTCCGTCAGGCGCAGACCGAGGCGCTGGCGGCGGGGCGCTAGGAATTGCGATTGATGATCACTCTTAGTGGGTAGCGCCCGGCCTCCGGACGGGCGGCATTGGGCATGCGCACGCTGAACCGGCCGTCCGGAGGCCGGCCGCTACCCAAGGCCGGGTCTTATTCGGGGCGGATTCAACCGAGCGGCGCGAAGGTCACCGACCAGCCCGCTGCGCCGTCGGCGCCGAAATTCAGGGCGCAGCGGATGACGAGGCTCTGGTCGCGGCCGTCCTTGGCGATCCAGTGTCCGCCGGGGTTCACCACGCGGACATTGTTGGGCGCGAGCAGGAAGACACTGCCCTGCTCGCCCGGCGGACGTTGCGCGCGCCCGCTGAGGGTGGCGGTGGCTGGGTCCCAGTGCACGGCCGTGATCTCCATCTCGCCCATGAGCACGTGCATGTCGGTGCCGAGCAGCAGCGGTCGCGACTCCGCCCGCACGAGGCGGAAGACTTTCACGTTTCCGGCGGGAATCACGGCCTCGAGTTGCCCGCGAACGCGGCCGACGAACCGTTCATCCCAGAATTCCCAGACGAGGTACTCCGCCTCAGGCTCGAGCCCGAGCCGGTTGAGCGCCACCGGCAGGCGCAGCTCCGTTGCGGCAAAATTGTAGACCGCAACAACATCATACCGGCCCCAAGGCTTGTCGATCCGGCGGTGAAAGACTTTCGGATGATCCGGGTACGGCGAATCGAACAGGTCGACGGGAAACGCCACCTCGGGTGAGCGCGGCAGTGTCTTCTTGATGAGCGCCAGGCGATCCGCGGCCATGCGATCCACGTCGTCACCCAGCATCGAGGGCCCGCCGCACAGGGCGTGCATGGTGGCATGGACCCGCGCATCGGACAATGGCAGCGGCTGATCCACGGTCAGGACATTGCCCGCATCGTTGAGGTAGAATCGCCGGTGGGTGTAGCGGGCACCGGCTTGGTTGCGCAGGGCCGGGACGCAGCCGTTCCAGGACGAGGCCTTGTTGATCATGTACGTCGCCGGGTAGAACGACGATCCGCCCGGGGTCAGCGAACGGCCCTCGCCAAAATCCGCGCCCGTCCGCACGGCATCGGCGAAGCCGACGGTGTGGAGCGTGGGGCCGGTGCTGGCGAGGAGGTAGGTCTCGGGTCCGGCCGCGCGTCGGATCACCTGCAGCGCGTTCCGGAAGGACTCGGCCCCGGGCACGATCCGCGGGTCATGGAACGGACCATGGTTCGCGCCCGCCTGGGATCCGGGGCGATTGAGCTTCCCGCCACCCGCATACAGGAAATCGATCATGTAGTAACGCACCCCGCGCTCGCGGTTGTACGCGAAGGCCCGCTCGATGAACGCGAGGGCCTTGGGGTGCGTGGGGTCGAGGGCGTAGAGCACGGGCCGCTGGTCCATCGGCAGGCGGCCATTTTCTCCGAAGTTCCAGCGCTCGAGGCTGACGAGCAGCGAGCCGTCGGGATTTCGCACGAGAGCGTCGGCCAGCTCCTTCATCTCCTCCTTGAGGTGACTCGAGATCCAAAACGGCCCGCACCAGAGTCCGAGCTTGAACCCCAGGTCGCGCAACCGCCGGACCAGCGACTCCGGCCCGCTCGGGAAATTCTGCTCGTTCCAGCCGCACCACGCCCCGGGCTGGCTGCCGGGCAGATTGGCGATGCTGACCCACACGTACTCGAAGCCGAAACCGGCCAGGCGGCGATTGATGGCGGCGCAGTTGCGCAGCACGACGTCCTCGTAGCGCTCGACGTTGAAGCCATCCACCCAGCTCCAGCCCACCCAACCCAGCGGGGTCGTCGGCCAGATGCGCGGCTTCACGTCGGCCGCCACGATCTCGGCCCAGCGGTCGAGCTGGGCATGCGGATCGCGCCCGACCTGCAGCGTGAATGTCTCCACCGGAGTGGTCGCGCCCGGCGCCAACTGCCAGCCGGCGAAGTCGGCCTGCGCCGCGACGTCCTGCACGCCAGCCGGGCCGGCCCGGTGATGCACCTCGGTGTCGTTGCGCAGGAAGGAGGCGAATCCCACCTGGATGGCGGTCGGTCCCGCCGGATCGAAATACTGATTCTTGATCTTGCTGCCGGCGGGCGAGATCGCGTCGCCGAGCCGCAGCACCACGCGCTCCTGCTGGCCCGGTTGCATGGGAAGGTAAACGGTGGTCGGGCCGAGCGGCAGGCTGGCCGCACGGAACGGCCACACGCGGCCAAGTGCGACCGCGGCGTCGCCGTGGTTCTCGAGGGTGGAGCGCAGCGAAACCGAGCCGCTGGCGGCATCGACGTCCGCGCGGACGGTCCAGGTCAGCGCTGGTGCGGCAAAGCGCAGGGTGAGAACCCACGGGGGCCCGGCGTCGAATCGCACTTCCGCCGCGGCCGCATCAAACTCACGCCCGTCGGCCTCGAGGGCGAGTCGCCACGTCACCTCAGGACCGTGGACAGGGGAAAAACGCAGGGTCTGGCGCGAGGGGTCGAAGGCAAGCATGGCGCGCGGCGAACATCACCGGGCCGCCAAGTTGCACAGGGTCCACCACGAAGGCAAAAACCAACTTCACCACTGAGCACCTACACCTCGATCGCAGTGCACGCCCGACACTCCAAGCGCCACTCGCTCACGCTCGTAGCCACCGAATCGGGGTCTCTACTTGAGCGTTCGGCGTTAAGCGTTCAGCGTTCAGCGTTCGGGCCGCGCCCGCGCGGCCTGTCAGTTTTTGCCCCAGACGTGCGGGAAATGGTCGCCTTGCAAGATCTCGCCGTCGGCCACGGTGACGAACTGCTTCATGCAGTGCTCGCCCGAGGCGACGTAGCGCGTGTCACCCGTCATGTAGTGCAGCGCGATGGCGCGGCGCGGGCGACCGGACGTGTTGGCGTGGGAACCGTGCCAGGTGAGCGCGTGGTGGTAGTGCACCTCGCCCTTCTTCACCGGGCAGGTGCGCACCGTGACCTTGCGGCCCTGGAACTCGGCCGGGACATCCTTCACGAAATCCTTCCACGTGCGCAGATAGTCCATGTGGTCGCCCCACAGGTGCGAGCCGGGGACCATGCTCATGCAGCCGTTGTCGACATCGACGTCGTCGAGCGCGACCCAGGCAGTGACCTCGGTCATCGGGCGGATGATCGGCCAGAGCGGCGCGTCCTGGTGCCACATGTTCACGCCGCCCTTCGCGGCGGGCTTGTACTGGATCTGGTCGTGCCAGATGCGCAGGTCCTTGGCGCCGGTGAGCTGGGCGATCTCCTCGCCGATGACCGGGTGGCGGATCAACTGCGCGAACGGCTGGCTGGCCTCCCAGATATTCACGATCTGCCAGACGGGGGCGGTCTCGTCGCCGGTGAAGTTGTGGCAGAGAACGGGCTGCGGGATGTCCTTGCGCTCGCGCTGGGCGATGACGCGCTCGACTTCGGAGCGCAGGGCCTCGACCTCGGCGTCGGTGAGGACGGTCGGGCCGCGGAGGTAACCTTGGGTCTTGAACTCGTTGACTTGGGCAGGGGTGAGCATGGGGGGTGGGTGGGTGCGCCCAACCTAGGCGGCGCGCCCCGGTTGTCATCCGCTCACCCTTGGCCGCCGCGCGCAGGTGTTGGCGATTTTTCCTGCCGCCCCGGCAGGAGGGCCGCCCGGTAGTGGGCGGGCGAGAGGCCGTCGATGCGGCGGAAGACCTTGCTGAAGTGGCTCGTGTCGCGGAACCCGGTGCGCGCCGCGATCTCCTTCACCGACAGCCGGGCATCGGCGAGCAGGCGCCGGGCCTCCTCGACGCGCAGGCGGCGCAGGTAGTCGAGCGGCGGGTAGCCGGTGACCTCGCGGAAGACTGCCTGCAGGCGGCTCGGGCTGAGGCCGGACACGCGCTCGAGCGCGCCGTGGTCGAGCCGGTGGCCAAGATGGGCGTGCATGTAGGCCGTGACCTGTTCGACGCGGGCATGCTGGCGGGAATCGTCGGCGGGAGTGCGCCCACCCGCGGGTTCGGCGAGCAGGAGCAACAGCACGCCGGCGAGGTGTGCCGAGGCCATGGCGGGGCCGAGCGCACCGCCGGCGGCGTGTGCCGCCACGACCGCCTGCAGGCCGCGTTCCACGCGATGGCCGGCATAGAGCCGCCGGTGCAGCGCCAGCTGGAGGCCATGCGTGAAACGCACCCGGAAGGGTCGCCGCTGATCGAGCCCGCGGGCCGTCGCCGGGATCGCCGGGGCGAAGTCGAAGTGCACGGCGATGTGCTCGGACTCCCGTGCACCATCCGCCTCGAAACTGTGCGGCACGAAGGGTGGGATCAACAGGAGGTCGTGCGCCGCGAGCGGCCGGCGCTGCCCATCGCAGGTCCAATGTCCGCCACCGCGGACGATCAGGACCAGCTCGTAGTCGAGGATGATGCGCCGCGGAATCTGGAGTCCGCCCGCCAACCGGTGGGCGATGCGCACCACCGGATGAATCTGTTCGGGCCGCAATGCATACGTCCGCCGGACCCCGGGCACGGCCGCCGGAGCCGGCCGCTGGATGGACTCCGCGGAAACGGGGCGGGATCGAGGCGACGGCATCGGGCGCAGCGTGACGGATCGGGCGGCGGTGACAAGCCGGCCGGTGCGGCCGGTGGCCGCACCGGAACGCTGAAGTTCGGAAGAAGGCCGATACCCAGGGTAGCTACGAGCGTGAGCGAGTGGATGCTGGCCGTTCGCAGCGTTCAACCCACTCGCTCGCGCTCGTAGCCACCGGGGTGTTACCTATGTCCTGAACACGCCCGACTTGAGCGTTCAGCGTTAAGCGTTCCCGCCCCGGCCGCGGGGCGGGCTGACTGTCCCCGTCCACGCCGGACTTGCCTCCCCCGGCCTTCCTCGCAGCGTTTTCCCATGCTCGCGAATTTTGCAGACCGCACCTGGCTTTGGCTGGCGGCGGAATTCTACCTGGTGGGTTTCCTGCTGGGGACGTGGTCGCTCCTGCGGGGTGGCCGGCCGCTCAATGTGGCCATGTACGCGCTGATCGTGGCCGGCTACGCCATGCAGCTCACCGGCTTGTACCTGCGCGGCATGGCGGTGGGCGGGTGTCCCTTGGGCAATACCTTCGAGCTCTTTCAGTTCACGGCCTGGTCGGCCATCTCGCTTTACCTGGTCATCGGCGTGACATTCCGGACCAGCCTGCTCGGCTATTTCACGTCCTGCCTCGCCGCCGTGCTGACTTTGATTTCGCTGGCGATCCCGGCCTGGGACAGCTCGCGCAGTTCCGGCTTGTTCGGCAACAATCCCTGGATCGAGTTCCACGCGGCGCTGGCGCTGTTCAGCTACGGCGTTTTCGGCCTGCTCGCGCTGACGGCCCTGATGCTGCAGCTGCGCAACTATTCGCTGAAGAACAAGCGCGTGGGCGGCTGGTTCTCCTTCCTGCCCTCGCTTTACGACCTCGATCTCATCAGCGTCCGGCTCCTCGTCTTCGGCGTGATGCTGCTGTCGGGTTCGCTGGTGGTCGGCTCGGTGCACTGGGTGCAGAATACCGAATCGGTCCACTGGCCGAAGCTCCTCACCACCGTCACGGTCTGGCTGTGCTACACGATCGCCCTCGCCCTGCGCCTGCGCGGGCAGCTGGGCGCACGACGGTTTGCCTGGACGGCCCTCATCCTGTTCGCGCTCGCCCTGCTCTCCCTGGGTGTGATCGACGCCAACCGCCGGCACCCCGCCCCGGCCGCCCTCCACCGGACATGAGCCAGACCGCGCCCGACGCCCACGGCCTCTTCGTTTTCGGGGCCACCCACCGCACGACGCCCATCGAGGTGCGCGAGAAGCTCTCGCTGCCCAAGCCCACTGTCGAACAGCTGCACGCCGCCATCGCGCGGATCGAGGGTTTGCGCGAATACGCGGTCCTCAACACGTGCAACCGCATCGAGTTTTACGGCGTGGCCGACACGCCCGCGGCGGCGGCCCGGATGCAGGAGGCGTTCTGCCAGCACCAGCAGTTCCCGGCCGAGGAGTTCGCCAAGTACCGCACGACCCACGTCGGACCGGCGGCGGTGCAGCACCTCCTCGAGGTGACCGCCGGCATCGACTCCCAGCTGGTGGGCGAAACCGAGATTCTCGGCCAGGTGAAGGACGCCTATGCGGCCGCCCAGTCGCGGAAGTCCACCGGCCCCGTGCTGAACCGCGTCTTTCAGAAATCCTTCCAAGCCGCCAAGCACGTCCGCTCCAGCACGGCGATCACCGAGGGGCAGATCAGCATCGCCAACGTCGCGGTCGAGCTCGCGGGCAACATCTTTGGCAAGCTTGACGCCACGCGGGTGCTCCTGCTGGGCGCGGGCGACATCGGCGAGAAGACCGCCAAGGCCTTCCGCAGCCGCGGCGCCGCCGCCCTCACGGTCTCCAGCCGCAGCCTCGACCGCGCGATGGCGCTCGCGACCGAGCTCGGCGCGCAGGCCCTGCCCTTCGAGCACCGGGCCGAGCACCTGGCGCAGTTTGACGTGGTGGTCTGCTCCACCTCGGCGCCCGACGCCGTGATCCTCACGGGCGACGTGCAGAATGCCATGCGCCGCCGCGCGTCGCGCCCGCTGTTCCTGATCGACCTCGCGCTGCCCCGCGACGTCGAGGCCGGAGTCGCCCGCCTCGAGAACGTCTACCTCTACAATCTCGACGACCTCGCGAAGATCGCCGAGGAGAACCGGGCCGCCCGCGAGGCCGAGATCGCAAAGTGCCGCCAGATCATCAACGAGCGCGCCGCCGCCCTGTGGCAGCATATCGCGCCGCAGGTGACGGGCGAGGCCCGCGCGACCGACACCCCGGGTGCCCGCTGATCACGATTTTTCGCCGCGCCCACGCCGGGCACGCGCCAGCGCCGCGGCCAGTTCCTCGCGCTTCACGGGCTTGCTGATATAGTCGTCCATGCCGGCGGCCAGGCAGGCCTCGCGGTCGCCCTGCATCGCATTGGCGGTGACGGCGATGATCCACGGCCGCTGGGCCGGGTCGGGCCATTCGGCGACGATGCGCCGGGTTGCCTCCAGGCCGTCCATCTCGGGCATCTGCATGTCCATGAGCACGATGCTGTAAGCCTGGCGACGCAGCGCCGCGATGGCCTCGTTGCCGTTGGCGGCCACGTCGGCGCGGTAGCCCTGTTTCTCCAGCATCATGAGGGCAACCTTCTGGTTCACCGTGTTGTCCTCGACCAGCAGGATCGGCCCGCCCGCGGCCGTGTCGCGGCGCGGGAAGGGACTGGCCGACTGCCGGGGCCCGGCGGGAGCCGGGCCCGGGCGGAAGAGCGATGCGAGCACCTCGAAGATGCGCGCCGGTTTCGCCGGCTTGGTCAGGTGCGCGGCAAACGGGCTTTCGCCCGCGATCAGCTCGCGCTGGCCGAGCGACGAGAGCAGGACGAGCGGCAGCTGCTCCGCCGGGCGCGCGCGGCGGATGGCGGTCGCCAGCATGAGCCCGTCCATCTCCGGCATCTGCATGTCGATGATCGCCGCGTCGAACTCCTCCCCGGCCTCCAGCCAGGCCAGCGCCTCGACCCCGTTGGCGGCGGCGCGGGCGGACATGCCCCAGCTGGCCGTGAGCGAGGTGAGGATGCGCCGGTTGGTGGCGTTGTCGTCGACCAGCAGCAGCCGCTTCCCCTCGAGATTGGCCAGGCCTGGGCCGTGGTAGGGTTTCGGCTTGCTGGGGACCGCGCCGACGACCGCCGTGAACCGGAAGGTCGAGCCCCGGCCGAGCTCGCTCTCGACCCAGAGCCGGCCGCCCATGAGCTCCGCCAGCCGTTTGCTGACGACCAGGCCCAGGCCCGTGCCGCCGTACCGCCGCGTGGTCGTCGCGTCCACCTGCGTGAACGGCTGGAAGATGCGCTGCTGCCCCTCGGCCGAGATGCCAATGCCCGTGTCGGCGACGGCGAACTCGAGCTCGATCCGGTCCGCCCCGTGCGGGCGCGCGTGCACGCTGAGCACCACCTCGCCGTGGTCGGTGAACTTGACGGCGTTGCCGAGCAGGTTGACGAGGATCTGGCGCAGCCGCGTGGAGTCGCCGCGCACGCTGCCGGGCGCGCCGTCGGCGATCTCGTAGAGCAGGTCGAGCCGCTTCTCGGCCACGCGCGGCGCCAGCAGGTCCAGCGCCCCCTCGACGGTCTCGCGCAGGGAGAAATCCTCGACCTCCAGCTCCATGCGGCCCGACTCGATCTTGGAGAAGTCGAGGATGTCGTTGATGATCGTGAGCAGCGCGTCGCCGCTCAGGCGGATGGTCTCGGTGTAGTCCCGCTGCTCGGCCGTGAGGGGCGAATCGAGCAGCAGCGAGGTCATGCCGATCACGCCGTTCATCGGCGTGCGGATCTCATGGCTCATCATCGCGAGGAACTGGCTTTTCGCGAGGTTGGCGGCCTCGGCGGCCTCCTTGGCCGCGCGCAGTTCCTCGGCCTGGCGCCGGGCCTCGGTGATGTCGACCAGCGTGGCCACCTCCTGATAGCCGCTGCCGGTCGGGTTGGGGAAACGGCGGACCGAGAGGACGGCCCAGACCGGCTCGCCGCCCGGCCGGAGGTAGCGCTTCTCGAGGGCGAAGCGGTCGGTCTCGCCGCGGTCAAGGCGCGCGAACAGTTCCCGCTGGCGCGCGTAATCCTCGGGCGGCGTGATGCGGGCAAAGACCATCGGGTCCTGCATCTCGGCCAGGGTGAGGCCCGTGATGCGCTCATGGGCGGCGTTGGCCAGCGCGGCCATGCGCTCGCCGCCCTCCACGGTGTGGAGGTGGATGCCCACCGGCACCACGTCGAAGATGAACCGCAGCTGCGCCTCCTTGCGCGCCAGCTGGTCCTCGGCGTGCTTGCGCTCGGTGATGTCGATGATGGTCGAGATTTCCTGGTCGATCAGCCCGTTCTCGCGGCGGTAGGCCTTGCAGTGGAGCAGGACCCAGACGAGGCGGCCGTCGCGCCGCTGGTAGCGCTTCTCGAGGGCGAACTCGTCGATCTCGCCGCGGTCGAGCCGGGCCCGGAGCGCGTCCTGCCGCGCGAGGTCCTCGGGATGGCTGATCGCCCGCACCTGGGCCGCGTCGCTCAGGTCCTCGCGCCGGAGGCCGCTGACGGTGAAGAACCAGTTGCTGTGCCGGCTCTCGATGCCCTGCTCGGTGTAGCGCACCCAGCTCACGCCCACGGGCACGTTGTCGAAGATGAACTGGAGCTGCGCCTCCTTGCGGGCCAGCGCCTCCTCCGCCCGCTTGCGCGCGGTGATGTCGAGCTGGATCGACATGTAGCCGGTGACCTTGCCGTCGGCATCCCGCAGGGGCTGCATCTCGCACTCGCACCAGACCTGGCGGCCGTCCTTGGTGTAGTTGAGCATCTCGCCGCGGAATTCCTCGCCCAGGCGCGCCGCCCGGGCGATCGCCGCCAAGACGCGCACGTTGGTGCCCGGCCCGCGCACGAGCTGCGGGCCGAACCTCCCCCGCGCTTCCTCCAAGGTGTACCCGAAGAGCCGGGTGAAGGCCTCGTTGATCCACACGACGTTGCCCGCGGGGTCGGCGAGGCCCATCGCGTTGGTCGTGTGGCGGGCGATCATCGCCAGGCGCTGGTTCTCGTCCTCGGCCCGCCGCAGGTCGCGGGTCATCTTGTCGGCCATGACCCGCGCCCGGATCCGCGTGCGCGCCAGCGACCAGGCGAGGAGCGCCGCCATGCCGCTGAGCACGAGGCCGCCCCCGGCGATGGCAAAGGGCAGCAGGCGATTGCTGCGGAAACCGAATTCGGGGCGCGAGCCGATCCACACGGTCCAGGGCTGGCCATAGACCTCCATCACGACCTGGCGCGTGTAGATCCGTTCCATGGGCGCCCGCCCCGGCCGTGCGCCCGGCGCCTCGAACATCGTGCCCGCCTGCGAGTCGTAGAGCTGGGCCTCCGGGCTCATGGTTTCGCCCTGGAAGACCTTGAGATCGGCCTGCCGGCTCGCGACGTCGGTGATGCCCGTCATCAGCAGGTTGGTGCGGAGCGAGACATAGACCCAGCCCTGCAGCGACCGGATCCGCGCCGCGGGCGTCCCAGGATCGCCGGCATGGCCGGCATACACGGGCAGCAGGAGCAGGAAACCCGGCACCGTCTCGTTGTCATGCACGAGGCGGATGCGGCGCGTGAGCGTCAGCCGGCCCGTCGCCATGGCCTCCTCGGCCGCGGCGCGGCGGGTGTTGCCGGACCCGATGTCCTGGCCGAGAGCCGCGCGGTTGCGGGCCAGCGGGCCGATGTGGGTGACGACGTAGAGCTGATCGCGCGGGCTGTCGCGCTGGATCGTGACCTCACCGGCCGCCCCGGCCCGCAGCCGCGCCTCGAGCGCGGGGATCTCGGACCGCGCGATGCGCTGGATGTAGCCCAGGCCGACGACGCCCCGTTGCAGGAAGGGCTCGAGCGCATCGGTGTACTCCAGCCACTCCTCGAGCGAGGTCTCGGGCCGCGTGCGCACGAGGTGCCGCGCCCCCTGCAGCGCCTCGGCCGCCGAGTCGAACCGCTCCTCGATCGAGGCCACGATGCGCTCGGACATGCGCTCGAAACGCGCCCGGTCGCTCCGCTCGATCTCGAGGCGCACGAGCCACCAGGCGCCGAGCGAGACGACGCAGCCGCCCAGGAACACCAGCACAGGCAGCACCCGGCTTTGCAGGATGCGTCGGATGAACTGCGGCGCGTCGGCGGCCATGCGGGGAAAAACAAAACCGCATTTTCCGGCAAAGCGAAGCCCTTTTGTGGCCGGGCGGAGGCGGATCAAAGGTGCCGCAACAGCCAGCCGGCCACGTCCACGTCAGCCGGGTGATCCAGCAGCGCGCGCAGGCGGGCCTGCTGCGCGGTGGTGCGGGCGCGGCGGTCGGGATTGCCGAGGCAGTCCTGCAGCTGCGCCGCCAGCGCCGCCGGCCGGGCCGCGCCTTGGATGAATTCGGGGTACATCGGCTCCTTGAGCAGCAGGTTGGCGATGCCGATGTAGTCGAGCTTCACCCACCAGCGCGCGAGCAGGTAGGTGATGGGGTTGGTGCGGTACGCGATCGCGCCCGGGATGCCCGCCAGCGCGCAGTGGAGCGACATGGTGCCGGAGCTCGTCAGGACGGCCGCCGCCGCGACTGCCTCACCCGTGCGCGCCAGCCGGCAATGCGGCGGATCCCACCGGCGCAGCACCGCGCCGATCTCGTCGCTCGGGTAAATCACCACCGCCTCACGGTCGCCCCCTTCCGCGCGGTAACGGGCGAAGGCCGCCAGCAGGTCGGGATAGATCCGCGCCACCGCCTGCGTGCGGCTGCCGGGCAGCAGCAGCACGGGGCCGGCCGGGTCGAACGCCACCGGCGCCCGGTAACCGGCGGCGAGGAAGGGATGCCCGACAAATTCGACCGGCAGCCGCGTGTCGGTATAACAGGCGGTTTCAAACGGAAAGATGACCGCCAGCGCATCAAGGTCACGGGCCATCGTATGGCGCCGGCCGGCTTTCCACGCCCAGATCTGCGGCGAGATGTAGTACAGCAGCTTGATCGCTCCCCCGCCCTGCACCGACAGGCCCCGCTCGCGCAGCGCCGCGGCGAGGCGCAGGTTGAGCCCGGGGTAGTCGACGAAGCACACCGCCCGCGGCCGATGCTCCTCGATCCACCGCAGCGTCTCGGCGAACAGGGCCTTGAAGAATGAATAGTGCTTCAGCACCTCGACCAGTCCCACGACCGAGGTCGCCGTGAGGTCGAACAGCAGTTGCGCCCCCGCGGCCGCCAGGCCCGGACCGCCGAGTGCGGCCACCGCGAGGCCGGGCTGCCGCGCCCGCAGGTCCTGCACCATCCGGGCCGCATGCTCGTCACCCGAATGCTCGCCGGCGATCACCAGCAGGTCCACCTTGCCATCCGACGGCGGCGGGAGGCGGAACGGCAGCAGCTTGGGTGATGCGGTCATGCCTTCTTCCGGATCTGGTCGGTGATCGTGATGGCCACCTCGAGGGTGCTCTTGCCGAGGGCGGCGCCGACCTTGGGCTGCTTGGCCTGGCGCACGCTGTCGACGAAGTGCGCGAGTTCCAGGGCGAGCGGCTCGCCCTTCTCGATCGGGATTTCCTTCACCGGGATGGCGCTGAGGTCGCCGGCCTTCACGAGGCCGAGCTTCATCTTCACGCCGTAGGCGACGATGTCGCTCTTCTTCACGAGGTGGCCGGCCTGGTTCATGAAATCGAGCGAGAGGTAGGCGTCGGACTGGAAGATGCGGATCTCGCGCTGCTTCTTGGTGCTCATGCGGCTCGCGCTGAGGTTGGCGACGCAGCCGTTTTCGAACTCGATGCGGGCGTTGGCGATGTCCTCGCCCTTCGAGAGGACGGTCACGCCGACGCTGTCGATGCGGCGGATGGGCGATTTCACGAGCGCGAGCACGATGCCGATGTCGTGGATCATCAGGTCGAGGACGACGCCCACCTCGGTGCCGCGCGGCTGGTAGGGGGCGAGGCGCTCGGCCGTGATGTACTGGGGCGAGCTGACCTGCTTCTCGAGGAAGGCCATGACCGGGTTGAAATGCTCGATGTGGCCGACCTGCACGAGGCACCCGTGCTGCCGGGCGGCCGCGAGCACCTGCTCGGCTTCCTCCAGGCTGGCGCAGAGCGGCTTCTCGATCAGGAGATGCGTCTCCGCGGCGAGCAGCGGCAGCGCGACCTCGGCATGGCGGTCAGTGGGCACGACGACCGACACCGCATCGCAGGCCTCGCCGAGCTCGGCGATCGTGGCGAAACGCCGGCAATTGTACTTCCCGCAGATCTCCGCCGCGCGCGCGTCGCTCGTCTCGTAGATGCCGGTCAACTCGGCGCCCGGAAGGCTGGCGTAAATGCGGGCATGGTGCTGGCCCAGCGAACCCACCCCGGCCACCCCGCAGCGGATCCGATTCGGCGATAGGAAGGACATGGCGCCAGTGCACGCTTTTGGCCGCGGGCGCGCAAGCGGGATTGCGGGGGATGCTAAAGCGCAAAGACGCGACGCCGCGACGTTCGAACGGAAGTAATTCCCGAAATGGAAATGCCAAGAAACGCCCATTCCTTCCGATTGCTCCGTTGTCCCGCGGCCATCAGGCTGGTCGGCACACCCCATGACCGATCCCCAATGGCACCAACTGCTCGCCGTCCTCCGCGGCGAGACGGTCCGGCCGCTTCCGGTCGGCTTCATCATCGACTGTCCCTGGCTGCCCAACTGGCACGGTGTGACCATCGCCGCATACCTCGCCAGCGAGACCCTCTGGCTCGAGGCCCACCAGCGCGCGCTCGCCACGTTTCCCGACGTCTGGTTCCTCCCGGGCTTCTGGTCGGAGTTCGGCATGTGCACCGAGCCATCGGCCTTCGGCTCGCGCTGCCAGTTTCCGCCCAATGAGTTTCCGTTCGCGGACAAGATCATCACGGACGTCGCGCAGATCGCCGACCTGCGGGTGCCGGACCCGGCGACCGACGGGCTGCTGCCCTTCATGCTCAACCGCCTGCGCTGGGCCGAGCCGCGGATCAAGGCCCTGGGGCACGAGATCCGGTTCTCCGTCTCCCGCGGGCCGCTCAACGTCGCCACCTTCCTGATGGGCACGACCGAGTTCCTCGTCGCGGTGAAGACCGATCCCGAGCCTGTCCACCGGCTGCTCCGCATCATCACGGACTTCCTCAAGCGCTGGCACGCGCTGCAGCGGGCGACCTTCCCGACCATCGACGGCATATTGATGCTCGACGACATCGTCGGCTTCCTCAGCGAGGCGGATTTCCTGGAGTTCGGCCGACCCTACCTGCAGGAACTGTACGCGACCGACGTGACGGTGAAGTTCTTCCACAACGACGCCGCCTGCGCGCAGTCGCTGCGACACTACCCCGACCTCGGCATCAACCTCTACAATCCCGGCGTGCAGACCTCGCTCGCCGAGATGCGGCGCCTCTGCGGGCACCGCCTGACGATCCTCGGCACCATTCCCCCGCGCGACGTGCTGGGCCGCGGCACGCCCGACGAGGTTCGCGCCGCCGTGAGGCAACTGCTGGCCGACCACCCCGACCATTCGCGCCTCATCCTGTCCTGCGCCGGCGGCATGCCGCCCGGTGTCAGCACGGAGAACATTCAGGCCTTCCACGGCGCCGTGCGGGAGTTTGGCGCCTGAGACGCACTGCGCTCTTGTCTTCGACCGGCCGGGTCCTTCTACGTCTTCCCGCCCCCACCCCACCCATGCCCCGCCCCGACGGACTGTGCTCCCCGTTTTCCGAAACCGAAGCGAACGAAATCCTCGAGCGCTTCCATAACGACGGCTTCGCGGTCGTCCGCGGCGTCCTCAGCCGGGCCGAGTGCGCCCGGCTGCGCGAGCTTACGGACGCCTACGCCGCCGATCCGGCTGGGCCGAGCACCGCAGCTCGTGGTTCGTCGTGCGTAATCCGCAGGACTACAGCATCGAGTTCACGCGGCTCTTCATCCGCGAGCCGATCTATTCGCTGGTGCAGGCGATCCTCGGGCCCGAGTGCCGCTACTGCGGGCAAAACGTCATCCGCAACGGCCCGGGCCAGGCCGTCTCCAACTGGCATGTGGACGACTGCAACAAGCTCGAGCACCCGCTCCCGCCCGAGATCCCACGCTGGCCCGCCGGCGCCCGCCTCCCGCTCATCTGGCTCAGCGTGCAGGTCGCCCTCAGCGATATCACCGCCGTCGAGGACGGCCCCACCGAGATCGTCGCCGGCAGCCACTACTCCGGCCGCCTCGTGCCCGGCGAAAACCCGGTCTTCGAGGGCCGCGCCGCCGAGCCCATATTCTGCGAGGCGGGCGACATCTACCTCTTCAATCACCAGACCTGGCACCGCGGCATGCCGAACGTGGGGAAAAAGACCCGTTATCTCATGCAGCTCCAGTACGCCCGCGGCGACAGCCTCGCCTTCCGCTGCCAGGTCGCCGAACCGACGCCTGCGATGGACAAGATCCTGGTCGGCGCCGATCCCAAGCTGGTGCATGTGATGACCGGGCGGGCGAAGTATCAGTAAATGGCCGCACCGGGCTGCCGGGTTACGAAAGCGCTCCTTCGATATAAATGACGGGCGGTTTGGGCGGGTGTATAGTCGCGCCCATGACCACCTCGTCCCCCAGCCCTCACTTCACCGCGGCCGGCAAGCCGGTGCGCTGTCCCCATTGCGGTGGCACGGAGTTCGACCGCAAGGACGTCCTGATGAACACCCGCGGCGCCACGTTCTTCAATCTCGACTGGCTGAACCGCAAGGCGGTAGCCCTGACTTGCCGGCAGTGCAGCCGCATCGAATGGTACGCCACGGTTGCGGAAGCCGCGCCGTGAAAAACTAGCGTCAGATCGCCATCCCTCCGGCATACTCCCGAAATGACCCGTAACCAGACCCCGGGGTGACGGGTATTGGGAGTAAATCCATGAAAATCCTGCTGACTCTCCTGCTCTGGGGCATCCTCCTCGCGCTTTGCTGGCCGCTGGCGCTGCTGGTGCTGGTGGCGTGGCCCTTTCTCTGGCTGCTTTCCATCCCCTTCCGGATCGTGGCCACGCTGATGGAGGCCCTGCTCGCGTTGGTGAAGGCCCTACTCTTCCTGCCCGCGCGAATGCTAGGGTCGCGCTGAAGCGGCTGGCAACCGGCTCCGGACCTCAGTTCACGCCGATGTCGACTGCATCGGTCAGGAATTTGGGTGCGTTGAAGTAAATATCGATAAGCTGTTCGTCCAGGAATCGGGCGTCGCAACGCTCGAAGCAGTTGCCCGAACCGGTGACAAACCCCTGCACGTTCTTCAACCCGCCCGCGACGGCGTAGGCGGCCGCTTCGATGATCAAACCCATGGTGATGATCCGTTCAGTCAGGACGTCATCCTCGGCTTTGCAGGCGGGATCGTCGGCCAGCGATCCATAGACGCTCCGCAGGTATCCGATCAGGTCGACCTGGAAGTGCAGCGTCGGGCACCCCAAGGGGAGCCGAAACTGCCCTTGATTCATCGTGAGGCCGCTGCCGTAGAATGACTGAAGCCAGAGCGTCACCCGCGGCACCCACAAGGCCAGTGCCTGCGCATCGAGCGGCCGACCCGATGCACATTCAAACAGGCGAAAGCACGGACCGTACTGGTTGAGCACGGCAAAGGCCCCCAGGCGTTTGAACGGACCGGGTTGTGCCAGACAGCGCCTGCCATCGAAGATCTGCGCTTCACGCGCCTTCAACTCCGCCCAGGCAGCCGCATCCCATGCGCACCTTATCCCCCAGAGCCCGCCCGGCTGATGATTCCATTTGTCCAGGCCATAGGCCAGCAGCTGCTCGGTACCGAGCGCAGGCATCTGGGAAATGGCGGCCGTTGAGGACATGGTTTGACCCGGCGTCGCCCGCGGCGACGCAATGGATGCGGTGACCGGGAGGGGGAGTCAGGTTCTCCGCTGCAGGAGAACCCGTTCGATCTCGCGTCGCAGCGAGGCATCGATGAACCATTCATTGCGCTTCTGAATGAAAGCATCGCATCGGGCGACGTAATCATCGACCGCCGCCTGAGTGACAGGCGATTCGGCAGCCGGGGCATTGGGCACGGGCATATAGACTTTGAAGCGAACCCGGGCCGGATTTTCCTCGATTGGTATGTTCATGGTTCCTGCCATGCCCATGGGGTAGTACGGGCGATGGCGGAGCGGTTTAACCCCATCGTAGGCGGTGGTGAAAAGGATAAACGCCTCAGCTGCTATAGATTACACCAAGAGATGTAGTCGGGCGTTGAGTGAAGCAAACCACCCCAATGACAGCCTCTTCGCACGATTGCGTCTAGCCCAACACGCCTTCGTGCAGGGTGAGCGGTCGATCGCATTTCGCCGCATGGGCGGCGTTGTGAGTCACGAGCACCAGCGCGGTGCGGGTGTCGCGGCAGAGTCCGAGGAGAAGCTCGATCACGGCGTCGCCGGTGTGCTCGTCGAGGTTGCCCGTGGGTTCGTCGGCGAGGACCAGCTGCGGCCCGTTCATGAGCGCGCGGGCGAGGGCCACGCGTTGGCGTTCGCCGCCGGAGAGCTGCGCCGGCAGGTGCGTGGTGCGTTCGCCGAGGCCGACCTTGGCGAGGAGTTCACGCGCGCGACTGCGCTCGGCGGCGCCGATCCGGCCGCGGATGCGCGCGGCCATGAGGACGTTGGCGAGCGCGTCCATCTCCGGGATCAGGTAGAACGACTGAAAGACAATCCCCAGAAAATCCGCCCGCCGGCCCGCCGCCGCCGGCCCGCCGCCCCATTCGAGCGTCCCGGCGTCGGGCGCATCGAGCCCGGCGAGGAGGTTGATGAGCGTGGACTTGCCCGAGCCCGACTCGCCGCGGATCGAGACGCTCTCACCCGCCAAGACCGTGAGCGAGACATCGCGCAGGACCTGCAGCCGCTGGGTGCCGGTGAGGTAGGTCTTGGCGAGGGACCGCGCCGCGAGAACCGGCGCCGCCGCGGCAACCGTGGCGGAACGCTCAACACTCAACGCTGAACGCTGAACGCTCAAGTTGCCGGAACTGGCCGAGTCTTGGGTCATGCTTGGTTCGTTGATTGAACGTTAAGTGTTGAACGTTGAGCTTTAAGCGTTCGCAGCGAGGTCACTCGCTGCGCAGCGCTTCCACCGGTTTCAGCCGGGCCGCGCGCCAGGCCGGGAGCAGGCCGGCGAGGGTCGAGATGACGATGGAGCAGATCACGATGGTGGCGATGTCGCTCGGCGCGGTGTAGGCGGGCAGGCGGCTGAACTGGTAGAAGCGCGCCAGCACTTCCTCGCTGCCGGTGAGCTGGGTGAAGACGCGGATGAGGTCGTTGCGGAAATGCAGGAAGGTGAAGCCCAGCGCGAGACCGGCAACCGTGCCGGCGATGCCGATGAAGAAGCCCTGGAAGCAGAAGCACGCCGCGACCTGGCTCGGCCGGCCGCCGAGGGCGCCGAGGAGGCCGATCTCGCGCGTCTTGCGCACGACCGCGATGAGCAGGGAGCTCGCGACCGAGAACGCGGCCACGATGATGATGAAGGTGAGGAGGAAGAAGATCATGTTCTTCTCCAGCTGCAGGACGAAGAGGAAGTCCTGGTTGGCGTCGATCCACGAGCGGGCCTCGGCGTTGGCCTCGGGCGGCAGAGCGGAGTTGATCAGGCGTGCGACCCGGTCGGGATCCGCGTCCTCGGCGATCTTCACGTTGATGCCGTGCACGCCGCGGCCGAGGCCGTACAGGTCCTGCATGGTGCGCAGGGTCACCAGAACGACCGAGCTGTCGAGCTGCTGGTGGCCGACCTCGAAGATGCCGACGACCTCGAGCTCGCGCGGGAGCATGACCTCGTCGTTCTTCAGCTTCTCCAGCAGGAGCGGCGAATAGAGCTCGACCCGGCTGCCCAGACGCGCGCCCAGCGAATGGGCGAGCTGCGAGCTGAGGATGACCGAGTCGTCGTCGAGGCGATCGAGCGACCCCAGCCGCACGAAACGGCGCAGCGGGATGACCGCATCCACATGCTCGAGGTCGATGCCCTGCAAGGCGGGATAGGCGGGCTTGTGGTCGTGCTCGATGAGGGCCACGCCCTCAGCGTACGCGGTGGTGGCCACGACGCCCGGCACGCGGGCGATGGCGGCGTGGAGCGGCGCCGCGTCGGCGAGGTAGCCGCGGCCCTTGACCTGCACCTCGCCCTGGGTGTCGACGATCATCCGCCGGATCTCGTGGCCGAAGCCGCCCATGACGCTGATCGAGATGACCAGCAGGGCCACCCCCAGCGCCACGCCAAGGATCGAGATCAGCGTGAAAAACGGAAACCGCCGCCCCGACGGGAAGAGCTGCTTCAGGGCGAGGTAGATGGGCCAGGGCATGGTGATTGCGGATGGCGGATTTCGGATGGCGGAAAGGTCAGGGCCTCCGAAAACGAGTACAGTCCTCTCCGGTATCCGCAATCCGCATTCCGGTATCAGCTACCGCCGCCGGGGCGCAGCTGCGGGAACAGGATCACGTCGCGGATGCTCTCGGCGCCCGTCAGCAGGATGCAGAGGCGGTCGATGCCGACGCCCATGCCACCGGCCGGCGGCATGCCGTGCTCCAGCGCGAGGAGGAAGTCCTGGTCGATCGCCTGCTGGTCGCCGCCCGATTGGGCCTCGAACATCTGGCGCTGCACGGCCGGGTCGTTCTGTTCCGAATAGGCCGGGGCGATCTCCATGCCGCCGATGCAGAGCTCGAAGACATCGATCGTCGTCGGATCATTGAGCGTGATCTTGGCCAGCGGGCAGAGCTCCTTGGGCAGGTGCGTGACGAAGGTGGGCTGGATGAGCGTGGGCTCGATCTTCTTGGAGAAGATCTCGTTGGTGACCTCGAAGTCCTCCCAGCCGGGATCCACCGACAGGCCGAGTTTCTCGGCGCCGGCGACCTTTTCGGCCTTGCTGCGCTCGAACCACTGCGGGTCACCGGTGACCTCGCGGACGAGGTCCTTGTACCTGGCCTCGCGCCACTCGCCGGCGAAGTTGATGACCTGGCCGCTGGCGGGGTGCTTGATCTCGGACGTGCCGAGGACGTCACGGCACAGCGTCGTGAGCAGGTCCTTGATGAGGACCATCATGCCGCGGTAGTCGCTGTAGGCCTGATAGACCTCGAGCATGGTGAACTCGGGGTTGTGGCGGCGCGAGATGCCCTCGTTGCGGAAATTGCGGCCGAGCTCGAACACGCGGTCGTAGCCGGCGACGAGCATGCGCTTGAGGTAGAGCTCGAGCGAGATGCGCAGGAAGAAATCCACGTCCAACGCATTGTGGTGCGTCGTGAACGGCCGCGCGGCGGCGCCGCCGGCGACGTTCTGGAGGACGGGCGTCTCGACCTCGATGAACTTGCGGTCCTCGAGGAAGCGGCGGACGTGCGACACGATGCGGGCGCGGAGCTGCAGGCGCTGGCGCGACTCGGCGTTGACGATCAGGTCGAGGTAGCGCTGGCGGTACACCTGCTCCGGGTCGCTCAGGCCGTGCCACTTCTCGGGCAGCGGGCGGAGAGCCTTGGAGACGAGCGTGTAGCGGTCGACGCGGACGGTGATCTCGCCGGACTTGGTTTTGAACAGCGAGCCCGTGACCCCGATGATGTCGCCCAGGTCGAGCTTCTTGAACTGCGCGTAGGCCGCGTCGCCGACGAGGTCCTTTTTGACGTAAAGCTGGATCTGGCCCTGCTGGTCGAGGATCTTGACGAACTGGCTCTTGCCCATGTCACGGATCGTGACGAGGCGGCCGGCGACCGACACCGTGACGGCGTAATCCTGGCCGTCGACATACGCTTTGATGGCGTCCGCGGAGAAATGGGTCTGGGGCGCCTCGGCCCGGAACGGGTCCTGCCCGGCCGCCCGCAGTTCCTGCAGCTTGGCGAGCCGCACGGCATGCTGGTCGTGGGAGATGTCGGATGGGTTTTCGCTCATGAAAAGGCCGGGAATTAGCCATGCCACCCGGCAGGGGGCAAACGCAATCTGCGCCGGCATGGAATCGCTTGCCGTCGACGCAGATACGAACCACCCTCACCCGACGTGCCGCCGATTCTCACCGCCATCATCGTGAGCGCCTGCCTGGGAGCCCTCGTCGGGTTGATCCGGCAATGGAGCGATCAGACGTCGCCGACGGGCGAGGTGGACCTGGGCGGCGTGCGCACGTACACGTTCTGGGCCATGCTGGGGGCCGTCGCGGCCTTCCTGGGTGAAACCCACGCCCCGGCCCTGCTGGCCGTGGTCGTCGCGCTCGTCGGGCTCCAGCAATTGACCTCGCTGCTCCGGCTCCCGCCCACCCGGCAGCCGGGTGGCACCACGTTTGCGTCGGCCCTGCTGACGATCCTCGTGGGCGCGCTCGTCTTCTGGGGTTATCGGCAGGCGGCGGTGCTGGTGGCCGCGACCACCATGGTGATGCTGGGCATGAAACAGACCCTCCATGCGTGGACGCGGGCGTTCAAGCTGGAGGACATCCGCGCCACCCTGCAGTTCGTCGCCATCACGGGGGTGATCCTGCCGCTGGTGCCCGACCGGAACTACGGGCCGTTCGCCGCGTTCAATCCGTTTTCGACCTGGCTGCTCGTCGTGCTCATCTCGGGCCTCGGTTTCATCGGCTACATCGCGATGCGGCTCCTGGGGGCCCGCGCCGGCATCCTGCTGACCAGCGTGTTCGGCGGCATCGCCTCGAGCACGGCGACGACCCTGGCGTTCTCGCGCCGCAGCCGAGAGGACCCCGGGCTCTCCGCCGACTACACCCTGGCGGTGGTGACCGCGTGCAGCGTGATGCTGCCGCGCATCTTGGTCGTGGTCGGCGTGCTCACGCCGACCCTGGCGATGAAACTCGCGCCGATGTTCGCCGTCATGCTCGCGCCCGCGCTGCTCTATGGCCTCTGGCGTCTGTTCACGCGCCGGCAGGCCGCCGGGCAGGTCGAGGCTCCCACCCTCACCAATCCGCTGAGCCTGGTCACCGCGATCAAGTTCGCCCTCGTGTATGCCGTGATCGCCTTCCTCGTGAAGGCGGCGATGAGCCTCGACCTGCTGCAGAGCGGGTTGCTGCCCCTGAGCTTCGTGTCGGGCCTCACCGACATGGATGCCATCTCGCTCTCCATGGCGGGCGCACAGGCAAGCGGACAGCTGTCGCTGGAACTCGCGGCGAAGGCCGTGATCGTCGGCGGCATCGGCAACACCGTGCTCAAGGCCGGTTTCGCGATCAGCCTCGGCTCGCCCGCGCTGCGCCGTGACGTCTCGCTGGTCCTCGGTGCGACGGCGGCGGCGGGACTCGCGACGCTTTGGTTTGTCTGAGCACCTCTTCCCTCCTGCATGAAAATCATCCTTAAGCTCGTGGCCGGCATGATCGCCGGCCTCCTCCTTGGTTTCTACGCGCCCGACTGGGCCGTACGCACGCTGCTCACGGTGCATGAGCTAATCGGCCAGCTGATCAAGTTCACGATCCCGCTGATCATCCTCTTCTACATCACCGCCGGCATCGCGAGCCTGCCGCGCGACTCGGGCAAGCTGCTCGGCCGCACCATCGCGTTCGCCTACGGCTCGACGCTGACCGCTGGCGTCCTCGCGTTCCTGATCGCGACCGTGTGCCTGCCGGTGCTGGCGCCCGCCGGCGGCGAGGCGGGGCACGAGGCCGCCGCCCTCACCTCCTTCTTCAAGCTCGAGATCCCGCCGGTCTTCGGCGTGATCAGCGCCCTCGTCGCCGCCTTCATCTTCGGCGTCGGCATCAGCACCCAGCGCAGCCAGACCCTGCGCGCGTTTTTCAACGACAGCTGCAACATCATCGAACGCCTGCTGGCCCGCGTCATCATCCCGCTCCTGCCCCTTTATATCGCCGGCGTCTTCGCGGCGATGGCGGCCGACGGCAGCGTGTTCCAGACCCTGCGCGCCTTCGGCCTCGTGCTCATGCTCGTGGTGATCATGCACTGGGCCTGGCTGAGCGCGCTCTTCATCACCACCGGCCTGCTCAACCGTCGCTCCCCGCTCGAGCTCATCCGCCACATGCTCCCGGCGTATTTCACCGCCCTTGGCACCATGTCGAGCGCCGCCACCATCCCGGTCACCCTCCGCTCGGCGAAGAACGCCGGCATCAGCCACCCCATCGCCAATTTCGTCATCCCGCTCTGCGCCAACATCCACCTCTCCGGATCGACCATCACGCTCGTGACCTGCTCGACCGCGGTGATGCTGATGACCCCGGGCGTTGGCATGCCCACGCTGGGCGCGATGTTTCCCTTCATCATGATGCTCGGCGTCATCATGGTGGCCGCCCCCGGCGCCCCCGGCGGCGCGGTCATGTCCTCGCTCGGCCTGCTGACGTCCATGCTCGGCTTCAACGAGGCCCAGGTCGCCCTGATGATCGCCCTCTACCTGGCCCAAGACAGCTTCGGCACCGCCACCAACGTCACCGGCGACGCCGTGATCGCGGTCTGGATGGACCGCTTCCACGGCAAGTCGCTGGCGGCCGACAGCGCGGCCTGAGCCCGCGGCGTAGGAGCGGCTCCTACGCGCCGAGGCGGAATTCCGCCAAGGCGGTTGGATCGCTCACCTGCACGATGGTCGGCGACGGCGCCGACCAGTCGAGCACGCCGACCAGCAGGCGGTAATACCTGAGGCCAAAATAGGCCACGAGCCAGCGGTCGCCGCGGCGGCGGATGACTTCCATCGCGGTGATGTCCTCGCGGATCTTCGTCGGGGTGACGTCGGGCCAGCGGAAGGGGTTGTCACTGTCCACGTGGCTCCACGCATGATGCCCGCCGAAGAAGAGGCGCCAGCGGCCGTCGTCCAGCCGTTGCACGTTGCTCGACTCACACTGGTTCCAGGCATTGAAGCCGTAGGCGATGCCCTCGTCGCGCCACGTCAGGAGGTCGGATGACGAGGCCCGGGCAACGCAGCCGTTGCCGTCCTTTTTGACCGCCGTGTAGTACATCTGGAAGTGGCCCTCGTGCGCGATCACATGCGCGTCGCGGCACGCGGCGCCGCCCGTGGTCGGACAGAAGGCCCAGCCGTACTCCTCGGGCCGGATCACCGGCCGATCGCTCGCCCGCTCCCAGCGGTGCAGGTCGGTCGAGGTCGCAACCCCGATGCGCTGGGTGTTGTCCGTCGCGACGCCGGTGTAGAACATCCAGTGCTTCCCGGCATGCGTGAGGACGAACGGTGCGAACACATGGCCGTGATCCCAGCCGCGGACATCGATGAAGAAGCACGGCTCGTGCGTCTCCCAGGTCACGAAGTCCCGCGTCGTCGCATGGCCGAAGAACACCTCGTTGCCCGGCAGGCAGCAGCTCACCCCGGGCGTGCCGGCGATGTGATACAAGTGCCAGGTGCCGTCGACTTCGTGCAGGCAGAAGTCCTTGAGGTAAAACCCGAGCGGCGCGTAGCCGACCTTGAGCCAGTCCTCCTGATGCGTCCGCTGCCGCGCGATCGCGTCGCGGTAGCATTTGAAATCCATGTTCTCGAAGCTCATCGGCGAATGCGGCCTGAGGGAATAGCCGCGGATTTCACCGCTGCCAGCGCTCGTTCAGCGTGGGGAATTTCGGGAAGGCGACGTGCGGTTCACTTTGGTACCAGAAGGCCGTGGAGGCGACGTCGTCGCTGAGCGGCTGGTAGATGTGGCCCGGCCACCAGCCGAGAGTCTGGACGGTGACGCGCAGATCTTTTTCGAAGCCGATGCTGTCGAGGATGTGCCAGCGGTAGAGCCCGAAGTAGCGCGGGCCGTCGGCGCTGCGCGTGTGCGCGAGCGGCATGCCGACAAACGGCGTGTTGAACGCCTCCTCCACCGGATCCTTCTTCGGGTCCTTGAAGAAACCCCACGCGCCACTGAAGTAGTCCTCCGTGCCGTTGTCGCAGATGGTCGGGAACTCGCCGTCGCCATCGAGGTAGAACTTCACCTCGCCCTCACCCCACCAGCCGCGCGACAGGGCCGTCCACGCGAGGTAGGTGCCGACGTAGAGACCGCGGCCCTTCACGCCATCGAGGATCGTGTGCTCAGGGTGCTCGCGCCGCGTCAGGCTCCGCCGCCATTGCGCGTGGAAATACGCCGCCTCCGCCGGCACCGGATGCAGCTTGTACATGACCTTGTAAGCGATGATCCGCACGTCGGTCTTGTAATCGTTGGTGAGCGTGATGCGCGCGTGCTGGCGGAAAGGCATCTGCCAGTAGCAACTGCAGCCCCGATGCGGCGCGACCACGACCGGGAGCGACGTGACGGTGTGCGGCTGGGTGTCGAAACCCATCGCGAAGAAATCGCCGAGCGGCACCTCGACCGAGGGCGTCGTTTCATTGTCCCAGTACATGCGCAGGACGAGCGTCCGGTATTCGTCAGCGCTCGCCGTGATCCACATCTGGTTGATGCAGCCGGGGCCGGCGATGTCGGCCAGCACGGCGGTCTCGCCGGCCTTGAGGCTGATGAACGGCCGCACCTTCCAGCCGCGGCCGAGATGCATCGCCGGGCCGCTGTGCGGCACCATGGGATCGTCGGGCTTCGGCTCCCACTTGGCGCCGCCGCCCTTCTCGCCGGTCGGGTTCTCGGCGTTGATCATGCGGGTGACCGCGCCGCCTTGGAACGGGAGCACGCCGAGGAGGTTTTGCATGGGATTGGGAGTCATAGGCAATCAGGCGTTGAAGATGAGCTGGGTGCGGGCGGACTTGGCGGCAGCCTCGGGGAGGTCGATCAATGCCGGCAAGGGCGCCAGCGTGCGCCCCGAGGCGGCGCAACGATAACGCGCCGGCCCCGTCGGCGTAAAGACCGTGTCGGCCGGCATGGCGACGGCTTCCGCCCCCGCATGCCCGAGCAGCAGCGGACCGTGCGCGAAACGATGGTGACCCGGCTGGCGTCCGGGATTCTGCAGCGGGACAGCCGCGATCTCGAAGGGGAAGGTCACCGCCACGACGTCGCCGGCGCGCAATGCGACCGTGACGCAGGCGAAGCTCCCCTCGATCTTCGCGGCGACCGGCGCGCCATTCAGCGTGAACCGGAACCGCCGCGGCGGACACCACGACGGCGCGAAGCAGCGCAAAGACTTGGGTTTGGTCAGCGTCGATGACGTGACCTCGAGCCGCACCTTCCCCTCGAGCGGATAGTCGCTGTGCTGCGCGATCTCCACCTGGCCGTCCGGGAACGTGAGCTTGACCGTCCCGCCGAAGTAAAACGGCAGCACCAACTCATCGGTCCCCGTGAACCAGCCGTACTGCGCCGCGCGGGCGAGCCCCTCCGCTCCCCGCATCGAGCAGCACCAGGGGGCCTCGAAGAACTCGTGCGGCGCGGCGAACAGCAGCCCTTTCGCCCCCGTGCACAGGTCGCAGCCGTAGCCGCCGTTCGGCCGCTGCGCGTGCGCCAGCGCGTTGAAAAAGATCCGGTGCGCCTCCTCGAGATAGGCAGCATCCCCCGTCGCCGACCACAACTGCACGACGAGGAGAAACGCGTCGACGATGGCACACGGCTCGGTCCACTCGGGCCGGCCGAACCAGTTGTAGTTTCCGTGGTGTTCCGTCTCGGCAAGGTCGCGATAGCGGGCATACCGGGTGCGCACCAGCTCGAGATACTCGGGCCGCGGATCGACGTCGCGCCACCAGCGGATGATGCCGCGCAGCGTGCTCAGCGTCGAATGCGTTTGCGCGCTGTGCTGCACCGGATCAAACCGCGCGTAGCGGGCGATCACGGTCTCGATCAACTCGCGCAGCGCCGGCGACGGCTCCACGGCATAGGCCTGGGTCAGGCAATCGAGCGTGAAGAAGCCGACGCCGATGTCGGTCGACAATCCGCGCCAGACGCCGGAAGTCCGATGCATGGTCAGCCCGACGAGCTGACTGTCACGCAGCGCCAGATCCGGTTGGTCGGGATAGGCGTCCCACAGCGGACGCGTGGGCAGAAGGAGATTTTCGATGATGCTCCGGATCATCGTGCGCACGCGCTCGTCGGGGCGCCAGCGCTGGTATTCGCAGAGGCCGCGCAGGAGCGCGTTGTGGCCGCCGATCTGGTTCTCGTCGACCGTGCCGGGCGGGAGAATCTCACCGATATAGCCGCGGGCATTGAGCGCGCTGGGCAGGCGGGCGACGATCTCGGCGAGGTGCGGCGCCTCGCGGCCGAGGAGCTGGGCGTACTCGGTCAGCGCCAGCAGGCAGCGCCCGACCCAATCGCCCGGCGCGTCCTTGGCCGTGAAGGCCGTCAGCATCGCGTCGAACTGGAATTCGGCGTCGTGGAGCCGGCGGAAGTTGAGTTCGGCCCGGCGCAGCAGATCGCCCGCGGGTCGGACAGCGGATAACGGAACGGGTGTAACCACCCCTGTGGACTAGCGGATGCGCCCGCGCCGCCAAGCTGAAGCTGCATGATCATTCGGCGTCCACGACGAGGTTGCGGCCAAGGCGAACTGCGCAATGGTGATGGCATGTCCACCGCATCCGCCACCGCCCGCCCCGTCGCCGTCGTCGACTGGGGCCGCACGGACTACGCGGAGGCCTTCCAGCGTCAGCAAGACCTCGTGGCCCGGCACCTCGCGGGCGAGATCGGCGACACGCTGGTCTTCACCGAGCACGAACCGGTCTTCACCGTCGGGTTGAGAAGCGGCGCCGAGAGCCACCTCGTCTGGAATGCGGAACAGCTCGCCCGCGAGGGCGTGAGCGTGGCCAAGACCAACCGCGGCGGCGACATCACGTACCACGGTCCCGGCCAGGTTGTCGGCTACCCCATCGTCTCCCTCGCTTCCCGCAAGGACCTGCACGCCTACCTGCGCTTCCTCGAGCAGGTCCTGATCAACGCCGTCGGCGCGCTCGGACTCGCCGCCAGTCGCCGCGAGGGCCTCACCGGCATCTGGCTCGGCAAGCGCAAGGTGGCGGCCATCGGCGTCGCCGTGAAGCGCTGGGTGACCTACCACGGGTTCGCGCTCAACGTGAACGCCAACCTCGCCCACTTCCAGGGCATCGTCCCCTGCGGGATCAGCGCCGCCGACGGCACGGTGACGTCGCTGCAGGCCGAGCTCGGGCGCGAACTGGACCTGGCCGAGGTCAAAGCGGTCCTGGCCCGCGAGTTCCGCGAACAATGGTCGGGGTTCATGCGCGACTGTCCGACATTTACGCAAAAAGGCTGATGCTTTTCTTTTTGCGCTTTGTGGCGCAATTTGCGGCCATCTCCCGCCCATGACCGCCCTGCGCAAACCTTCCTGGCTCCGCGCCAAGCTCCCTTCCGGCCCCGGCTACCATGCCGTGCGCGCGCTCGTGGACGGGCACAAGCTCCACACCGTCTGCCAGAGCGCGCAGTGCCCGAACCTCGGCGAGTGCTGGTCCCGCGGCACCGCCACGGTGATGATTCTGGGCAACATCTGCACGCGGTCCTGCAATTTCTGCGCGATCCAGACCGGCCGCCCCACCGAGCTCGACCTCGGCGAACCTGCCCGCGTGGCCGAGGCGGTCGCGACGATGGGGTTGAAGCACTGCGTCATCACGTCGGTCGCCCGCGACGAGCTCGCCGACGGCGGCGCCAGCGTCTGGGCGGCCACGATCCGCGCCATCCGCCACCGCAGCCCCGGCACGGCCATCGAGGTGCTCACGCCCGACTGGAAGGGTCGCCTGCACGACCTCGATACCGTGCTCGACGCCAAGCCTGACATCTTCAACCACAACCTCGAGACCGTGGAGCGCCTGCAGCGGCCCGTGCGCGTCCAGGCCCGTTACGACCGCAGCCGCTCCGTCCTGCGCCACGCGAAGAGCCGCGGCTTCACGACCAAGACCGGCATCATGCTCGGCCTCGGCGAGACCGAGGCGGAGATCGAGCAGACGCTGCGCGATGTCGCGTCTGACAAGACCGACATTCTCACGATCGGCCAGTACCTCCAGCCCACCCCGCAGCATTTGCCGGTGACCCGTTGGGCGCACCCTGATGAGTTCGCCCACTGGAAACAGGTCGGTCTCGGCCTGGGCATCGGCGTCGTCGAGAGCGGCGCCATGGTCCGCTCCAGCTACCACGCCGACGAGCAGTCGCAGAAATACACCGGCGTCGAGCACCTCAACACCGCCAACGCCTTGGCGGAGAGTTGAGTCTGACTTGGTAGCCACGAGCGTAAGCGAGTGGTCACACATTGCGGGAGTCGAGCACCCACTCGCTCACGCTCGTAGCCACGCCGTCAGAAATCGAAGGCCGCCCTCACGCATCCAGCACCGGCACGTCGTAGCGCACGATCTGCCGGTCGGTTGTGACCAGCACGAGGCCCTCGACGAGGGCTTGGGCGATCAGCAACCGGTCGAACGGGTCGTTGTGCAGCGGCGGCAATTGGGCAGCGCGGACCGTGTGCGCCACGCGCACGGGCAATTCGTCAAGGCCCTGCTGCAACAATTGCGCGGCGTAGTCCGCCGGGAGTCGCAGTTTGCCGAGGGCCATCTTCAGGCCCAGCTCCCACGTCGAGGCCGCGCTGATGAAAACCTCGTTCTCGGGCCGGGTGATGAGATCGCGGGTCCTGGCCTGCAGCCGACTCGGGTAAGCCGACCACCAGACGATGACGTGGGAATCGAGCAGCAGCCGCATGGTTCAACCCTGCGGCGGCTCTTCCACGGCGCCATGAAACATCGGACCCTTCGCCGCCTCGTAAAGGGGATTGTCGCCGCTGTCCCAGCAACCCGGAGCCTCCTCGACCTGACCGGCCAGAAGCCCGGGAATGCGCGGCGGGCGCGGCGACACATAGGGTACGAGGCGGACCATCGGTTTGCCTGCCTTGGCAAGGACGATCTCTTCGCCCCCCTCGACGACCGAATCCACCAAGCGCGACAAATGGGTCTTTGCGGCCTGAATGTTGACGGTCTTCATAGTCCACAACCAGACCAAGTCTGGTCAGATTTCAAGCCATTAAATTACAATGAGAAACAAAATCCATATTCCTTAACGCCCGCAACAGCACGCGCGGCCGGCGCGGCACCAGGCCAGAACCGCGGCCAGCGAGAAACCGAGGGCGTTGAGGGTCCCGTGCAGGGCAACCATCCACGGGAGATCGAGCCAAGGCAGGGGCGGCAGCAGCAGGCGAGAGGCATGGAGACCGGCGAGCAGCATGCCGACGGCCAGCGCCACTCCGGCGACGAACCACAGACCACGCGCGAGGGGCTGAACCGTGCGTTCCTGCACGGCGAGCACGATGTGCTGCCAAGCCACCCCGACGCCGCCGACCACCAGCAGCCAAGTGACGAGCGATTTCAGGAGATCGATCGGCCAGAACGCAGTCATCACGGTGGCCAGCGAAACCAGCGGCACGCCGATGATCACGAGCACGGTGGCCGTGGTGCCGATGGGGCATTGCGCCCGCCGGTTTTGGGCCAGGCCGGCCACCAGCGGGAGGACGAAGCCGAAGTAGTGGAAATGCACCGCCTGGTGCGCAAACAGGCCGGAGCTTAGTTCCGGGGTTTGCCAACCCGAGCGCTCGAGCAGGAGCCAGATGCCGCCGACCGAGGCATAGATCAAACCGACATCCCGGCACAGCGGCCCGAGCGGCGTGAAACCATGCCGGCGAATGCGCAGGAAGCCGTCCACGGCCATCACTCCCAGAACGAAAGCCCAGGGTAACGCGCACACCAGTGCCAGCCAACCCGGGTTCAGCCAAAATGCCGGCATCAACAGGAGCGCCGCGGGCAACTGCAGCTGGAGATCGAACCGCCAGAGCTTCGCCGCCCAGCCGGTGTCATCCAGGTCGCGGGCCAGGCACCAGGCCATCGGCATCAGAACGAGCGCCGACAGCAGCAGGAGGGCCCCGGTCCAGTGGTGACTGGGCATGTCGGTCACCAGAAAAAGCACAAAAGCGCCCCACGCCACGGCGCCGATCCTGACTTTATGGGGAATGGTCATCTAGGGGGTAGGCCACCATACAAGAACGATCCGGCGGCCAGAGTCGCGCCTTTTCTTTGGGGTGGGACCCTGACCGTCCGAGGCGCCCCTGCGTCGTCCAATTGTCACCCGCGCCGCGCACTGCGCCTTTGCATCTCCCCGGGCAATCCGGCAACTTCCGCCCATGCCCCTCCGCAAGATCCTCCTTGGCGTTTTGGTCCTCATGCTCGTGCCGGTGAGCCACGCTACCGGCCGCCTCGTCTCGGGCCCGATGCTCGGCTACCGCGCTCATCGCGAGGTCCTCCTCTGGGTTGAAACGCAAGACGCTGAGACCGTGACACTCAAATACTGGCCAGCCGGCCGTCCCGCTGAGGCGCGCGAGCTGGTCAATCGCAACCCCGCCCCCACGCCCGCCGGCGGGCAGATCACGCAATTCCGCCCGGGCCTGCTCGATATGGGCACCGCCTACGAGTACGAGCTCCAGATCGACGGCACCCCGCTGCCCCTGCCCTACCCGGCCCGTTTCCAGACCAAGACGCAGTGGGAGTGGCGCACGCCGCCGCCGGACTTCACGTTCCTCGTCGGGTCCTGTGCCTACATCAACGACCCCGCCCACGACCGACCCGGCAAACCTTACGGCAAGACCGTCGAGACGCTCCGCCTCGCAGGCGAGACCGACGCCGACTTCATGCTCTGGCTCGGCGACAACTGGTATTGGCGCGAGGCCGATTACGATTCCGTCAGCGGCCTCTGGTACCGCGCGGCGCGCGACCGGGCGGTGCCCGAGATGCAGAAGCTGCTGGGCCGGATGCATCACTACGCGATCTGGGACGACCATGACTACGGTCCGAACGACTCCGACCGATCCTACGAGTTCAAGGAGGAGGCGCTGAAGATCTTCAAGGCCTACTGGGGCAACCCGACCTATGGCGAAGCGGACAACGCCGGCATCTACACCAAGTTCTACTGGGGCGACGCCGTGTTCATCCTCCTCGACAACCACTACCACCGCGACAGCGCCGGCCTCGACCAGGAGCGCCATCCCGAGAAGACGCAATGGGGCCGCCGGCAGCTCGATTGGCTCAAGCAATCGCTCCTGCAGGCGAAGGAACTGAAGCAGTTCACGTTCAAGTTCATCGCCACCGGCAACCAGTTCCTCGCCACCGACGCGCGCAGCGAGGGCCACGAGGCCTACCGTCGCGAACGCGAGGAACTCGTCGCCTTCATCCGCGACCACGGCATCACCGGCGTCGTGTTCCTGACCGGCGATGTGCACCACACCGGCATCTACCGCCGGCAGCTTTCGCCCGACGGCCCCTGGATCTACGACATCACTTCCTCCCCGCTCACCAGCGGCTCCTGGGCCGTCGAGACCAGCCCCAAGGCCGAGGATCCCCAGGTGATCCGCGAGACGCTCGTGGGCGACCAGAACTTCGTCACCGTCGCCGTCAGCGGCCAGAATGCTGACCGCATCCTCACCGTCACCTGCACCGACAAGCAGGGCGCCACCCGCTTCACTTACGTGATCAAGGCCACCGACCTCGGCTACGTGCCGCCGGTCAAGCGGTGATGCGTCGGCCATTTTCTCCGTGCCCCGGGCGGCCGGACCCGTCATCGTCGGCGCCATGAAGTCCCGCCAAGCCATCGTCGAAAACTGGCTGCCCCGTTACACCGGCGTGCCGCTGGATGAATTCGGCGACTATATCCTCCTCACGAATTTCGACCGCTACGTGAAGCTCTTCGCGCAGTGGCACCGCGTCCCGGTCAAGGGGAAGGACAAGCCGATGCCCAACGCGACCGCGGGCAACATCACGATCATCAACTTCGGCATGGGCAGCGCCACCGCGGCGACGGTCATGGATCTCCTGAGCGCGATCACGCCCAAGGCCGTGCTCTTCCTCGGCAAGTGCGGCGGCATCAAGCACCGCGCCGAGCTCGGCGACCTCATCCTGCCGATCGCCGCCATCCGCGGCGAGGGCACCAGCAACGACTATTTCCCGCCCGAGGTGCCGGCCCTCCCGGCCTTCGCGCTCCAGAAGGCCATCTCGACCACGATCCGCGAGCGCTCCCGCGACTACTGGACCGGCACCGTGTACACCACCAACCGCCGCGTCTGGGAGCACGACGAGAAGTTCAAGAAGTACCTCAAGAAGATCCGCGCCCTCGCCATCGACATGGAGACCGCCACGATCTTCATGACCGGTTTCTACAACGAGACCCCGACGGGGGCGCTTCTCCTCGTCTCCGACCAGCCGATGACCCCCGAGGGGATCAAGACCGCCGCCAGCGACGAAAAGGTCGACGCGACGTATGTGAACGACCACCTGCGCATCGGCATCGATTCGCTGAACCAGCTCATCAACAAGGGCGTGACGGTAAAGCACCTGAAGTTCTAGCCGGACCGCCAGGCGGCCCAGCCCAAACGCTGAACGTCGAACGTTGAAAGCTGATTTCCCCCTGCCCGGGACCGTCGTCGCGTACCGCCCGCCCGCGTCCGGCATCTTCCTCGGCTCGCCGTCGCTCATCCGCTGCGCCGATGGCTCGCTGCTGACCTCGCACGACGAATACGGCCCCGGCTCGAGCGAGGACCGCTCCGCCCAGACGTACTTGTACCGCTCTCGCGACGACGGCCGCACCTGGACCCGGTTGGGCGCCATGCGGGATCTGACCGTGCCCGGGCCCGACGAGACCGGCCTGTTCTGGAACTCATTTTTCCGCCGCGACACCGAGCTTTTCAGCATCGGCGCCGCGGCCTCCGGCGGCGGCCTCGTGATCCGTCGGTCGATCGACCACGGCGCGACCTGGACGGCCGCGGCACCGGGTCGCGGGCGGCTCATCGTGTCGACCGACGGACGCACCCACGCAAGCGGGCCGCTGACTGTGCCCTTTGCCGGCCGCATCTGGACGGCAGTCGAGCATCCGCTGAGTCCCACCTTCGGCGACACGCGCATCACCGTGCTCGCGGCCGATGCACGCGCCGACCTCCTCGATCCAGCCGCGTGGCTGCCGTCAAACGGCCTCTCGCGCGACACGGGCTGGCTGGACGGCACGTTCTCGGGCTGGCTCGAAGGCTGCCCCGTACCGACGCGCGAGGGTGGTCTCGTGGTCATGCTGCGCGTCGACAACCGCTACCCCAACGGCGCCGGCATCGGCATGAAAGCCGCCATCGTGCGCGTGCATCCCAGCCCCGCCGGAAGCGCGCCGGCGATTTCGTTCTCGGGCGGCGCCTTTGATCCTGCGGACCCGACCGGCTCCGGGTTCGTCGATTTCCCCGGCGGGTGCGTGCGTTTCATCGTCCGCTACGATCCGCGCTCCGACCGCTATTGGTCGATCTGCTCATACATTCCCGAGGCCTACCGCAACGCGCGCTACAACGCCGAGCGGTTTCGCGGCATCTTGGTCCTGGTTTCGTCGCCCGACCTCGCCCGTTGGACGGTCGAGCGCACGGTGGTCGCTGACGAACGCCTGCTGGCCGATGACCCGGCCATGCGCGAGGCCGCCTTCGACGGCCCGTTCGGCGGCGGTTATTACCACACGCGGCACGGGTTCCAGTACCCGTTCTTCCTGATCGAGGGCGACGACCTGCTGGTCACGATTCGCACCGCGATCACCGATTCCACCGGCGGCACCCGCGCCGGCCACGACGCCAATTACTACCTGTTCCGGCGGGTGGAGGATTTTCGAACCCGGGAAGCCGACTCGGGATCAAGGGCGAAGAATCAAGGTCCAACGCTAAAGCCTTCACCCAGTAGCTACGAGCGTGAGCGAGTGGATGAGCGCATCGCTCGCCAAACCCCCACTCGCTCACGCTCGTAGCTACACCGTTCCGAAACCTGAGCGTTCAGCGTTGAGCGTTGAAAGTTATGCGTTCCCGCCAAGGGCGGGCTCATCCCCGCACGGTCGGCAGCGCCTTCAGCCGGTAGCGCCGTGGGCTCACGCCGTAGCGGCGGCGGAACAGCGCGTAGAAGTGGGAGAGGTTGTTGAGCCCGCAGTCGAGGGCGATGTCCATTATCGGGCGGGTGGTCTCCGCGAGTTGGCGCGCGCTGTAGTCGAGGCGCGCCTGGTTCACGATGTCGGTGGGCGTCCGGCCCAGCCAGCGCACCGCCGCCCGGGCCACGTGCGACGGGCTGCGGCCGGCGAGTTTTGCAAGCTTCGGCGTGCCGCCGCTGAAATGCTCCGGGCGCACAATCTCGCGGCAGGCCAGCGCCAGCCACTCCGGCACGGGATCGATCCCGGCAACCGGCTGGCGGAGCAGGCGAGGCAGTTCCATCAGGAAGCCGTCCAGGGCCACACGGGGGCGCTCCGGCGTCGACAAGCGCTCGGCCCAGTGCTCCAGCGCTGCCGAGGCCTTGGCGTCCAGCGGCAGGACCCGCTGCTCCTCGGGACGCGCAAACCCGTCACCCTCGCCGGCATAGTACCGACGCCGCACCTCCGCCCAGGACCGGCTGGGGAAGGCCAGATTGGCGATGCGCAACGGCGCATCGTCCGAACCGGTCACCCGATGCCGGTCGCGCGGCCGGATCAGGTAAAGCTGCCCCGCCTGCAGCGGATGCGCCCGCCCATTGAGGAAATGCTCGCCGCGACCATGCGTCACCCAGAACACCTCGTGATAATCGTGATCATGATAGCGCGCGGCGTTGTCGGCGGTCAGGGTGGTCTGCGCAAAATGGAAGGCCTCACCGGGGCGGATGAAGTTGGCGAGTTTGAAGTGGGCGCACCGTAGGGGCATCGGGGCAATATAACACAAATTTTTGCGTGTTTATGGCAAGACTGGACCTTCAGGCGCTGTTATAACACAAGCGTCATGGTCGCCCCCACCTCCACACCCAACACCTCACATCACCGGCTCACACCTGAGCAGGTCGCCAAATACAACCTCGAAGGTTACCACATCTTCGACCAGCCGCTGTTCCCGCAGGCCAAGTTCGAGGGCCTGAAGAACTGCTTCGAGCGCATCCTCAACAACCTCGAGGCCGACGTCCGGCCCGAGTCGATGGACGTGCCGCACTTCCAGCATCCCGAGCTCTTCGAATGGCTCTTCGCCGATGAGGTGCTGAACCTGGTCGAGCCCATCATCGGCCCCGACATCGCCCTCTTCTCGAGCCACTTCATCTGCAAGCCCCGCGGCAACGGCAAGCGCGTGCCGTGGCACGAGGACTCCCACTACTGGAAGACGATGATCAACCCGATGGAGGTCGTCACCGTCTGGCTCGCGATCGATCCGTCCACGAAGGAGAACGGCTGCATGTACGTCATCCCGCGGACGCACAACACCGGCAAGCAGGGTTTCTCGGATTACGATGACCTCAAGCCCGGCGAAGCCGTCTTCCCCGACGAGATCAAGTCCGCCCAGCGCGACACCGCCCGCGCCGTGCCGGTCGAGCTCCAGCCCAACCACTGCAGCCTCCACGACGGCCGCATCATCCACGGCAGCGCGCCCAACACGAGCAGCATCCGGCGCTGCGGCTACACGATGCGCTACATGCCGTCGCGCGTGAAGGAGAACCACGAGATGGTGGGCACCTACCACAACATCTACCTGGCCCGCGGCCAGGACCGCGGCGGCAACATCTACGGCGACCCGACCAAGGCCTACCCCGACCTCGCCCGCTTCCGCGCGAAGCACGGCAAGAACGGGCACTAAGCCTGGCTTCCCTTGGGTAGCGCCCGGCCTCCGGACGGGCGGTTGGTCATCCGCTGCCGAACATCGCTCCGCCCGTCCGGAGGCCGGGCGCTACCTTATTCCACCTCGATGCAGAAGGGCGCGAAGATCTCGCGTCCGCCGAGGTTGACCTGGCTCCAGATGACGTAGCGACCCGGCTGCGGGATCGTGATCTTGAAGCTCAGTTCCGGCCGACGCGGATCGGGCGCGTGCGTGAGATCGGCCTCGGCCGGATGCAGGTGCGCAAAGCCGCTGCGCGCCTCGTCGAAGGCCACGAGGTGCGCGTAGGCATCCATGACCGGCTCCATCGGCACCGGGCCGCCGTCGGGACGGGTGACCCTGAATTTCAGGTCGATCGGCTGACCCGCCGAAAGCGTTTCCTGGGTCGGCGTGAGTTCAAACCGGTAGCCTTCGCGGTCAGCCACGAAAGAGACGTCATGCTGCATGACCATCGTCAGGCCAGCCGGCGTCCGGGCGCCGCCGACGGACAAGTCCACCGAGGCGTAAAGCCCGCGGGCCGTCGCCGCCGGGGTGAAGTCGGCAAAGATGCGGTAGACGCCCTCGCGCTTGGGCGTGAACGAAAACACCCATTGCCCCGGCTCCTTACCCGGCTCGGGGTGGACATGTTGGTAGTCGTCCAGCCAGGGATCGATGATGAGCAGGTGCAGCCGGCGCGTGTGGGTCACGAGCAGGTCCTCGGGGGCGATCCTCTTGCCGGCCGTCGTCCGGAGCGTGACGGTGAACATTCGCTCCTGCCCGGGAACGACGGGTTCGGCGCCGGCCTCCAGCGTGAGCGCCACGGGCGAACGCACCGCGACCACCGGGATGAATTGCGGGTTCAGCGGATCGCAGAACTCGATCGAGTTGCTCTCCTTCACCCGGAAATCCATGTGGCTGAGATTCGTCCCGGTGGGCAGGTAGCGGAAACCCGCATAGAGGGCGACGGCCCCCAGCGTGATGAGGACGATCGAGCGCCAGGGCGTGGCCGCGGGAGTGGAAGCTGGATCGCCCATGGTTCAGCGCTTCATCTTCGCCACGAAGTCCTTCGGCTCCCAGACGCTGCCGTCAGCGCGGTGAATGATCCGCCCGTTGGCGTCGATGAGGACCGTGGCGAGCGTGTGGTTGATGAGGTTGCCCTCGAAGGCGGTGATGACGCCGAACTGCGCGAGCAGGTCCTTGATCGCGCTCTCGGGGCCGGTGAGGAACGAAAAATTGGTCGTGTCGATGCCCCGCACATCCGCGTACTCCTTTAGGACCCCGGGCGTGTCGTAGGCCGGATCGAGGGTGATGGAGACAAATTCGATGTTCGGCACGCCGGCTTCCTTCGCCAACTGCTGGGACGCCATCATCTTCATCGTCGAGGCCGGGCACATGGTGGCGACCGGGCAGCGGGTGAAGATGAAATTGAGCATCACCTGCTTGCCGCGGAAACGGGCGCTCTGCACGACGGTGCCGTTCTGGTCGTAGAGGACGAACTCCGGCGCCTGCTCGCCCACTTCGCGGTAGACGCCGCGGCCGCGGATCATGGTGTCCTGCCGCAGGGCTTTGGTGCCGGCCTCGACCGCGGCGGCGGCCGTGCGGTCGTCGGGCCAGATCTTCTCGAGGCGGAAGTCACCGGTGTCGCTCGGAATCATCTCGGCCCGGATGCGCATCCCGGGCTGGATCACGGCCAGGTCGCCCGCCGACACGAGAAACTCCATGGTCATCTCGGGCATGTAGCCCGGGATCTCGTCGTGGTGGACAATCAGGATCTTGCGCGCCGGATCGGCCGAAAGCACCTCGCCGGTGATCGGGTATCGCTTCTCCGCCGGAGCGGCGGTTTCGGCCGGGGCCGCCGGCTCGGACCGGTTGCAGCCGGCCAGGGTCAGCGCGGCGAGGGCGGCGGTCAGGACGAGGGCGGACGGTTGCATGGTCTTACGGATTCGCCGCTGGATAAAATTGTCAAAGGGTTTGCGGAGTTCAGCCGGACCGCTTCTATCTGGCAGTTTTCCCGCTCATGACCCAACCGCACCAAGCCTCCACCCGCTCCTCGCACCAGCCGGCGCTCGCCTGGTTTGCGGCGATCGGGAGCGCGTGGGTCTTCGTGCTGGTGACCCTGGGAGCATTCACGACCAGCATTGGCGCGGGCATGGCCTTTCCCGACTGGCCGCTGTCGAACGGATCCGTGAATCCGCACGGCTGGCTCGAGGACATCGCGATGTTCGCCGAGCATTCGCACCGGCTTTCGGGGACGGTGATGGGGATGATCACGCTGACCCTCGCCCTCTGGCTCTGGCGGCGCGAACCGCGTCCCTGGCTGCGCCGTCTGGGCTGGGCCGCCCTGACGATCGTGATCATCCAGGGGCTCATCGGCGGAAAACGCGTGCTGCTCGATGCGCTGGCGGTCCCCGGCTTCGACATGACGCTCGGCCAGATGCTGCGCATCCCGCACGGGATCCTCGCCCACCTGTACGTGTGCATCCTATTCGCGGTCGCTGTTTCCCTCACGCGGCACTGGCGCGTGACCGCCATCCCGGTTCGGGCCAACCTGCGTTGGGCCGGCGTGACCTGCACGCTCCTGCTGATCGCGCAACTCGCGATCGCCGCGACGATGCGGCACAACTTTGCCGGGCTGGCGATCCCGTCCTTCCCCTACTCGACCGCCGAGGGTGATTGGCTGCCGGCGACCTGGAACTTCCATATCGGCATCCACTTTGCGCACCGGGCCATGGCCGTTGTGCTCACCGTCGCGCTGGGCTGGTTCGCCTGGCGTCTGTGGCGGGATCCGGGTTCCACGCTCCTGATGCGCTGCGGTGCCTCGCTCGTGATCAGCCTCCTGGCGCTGCAGATCCTCCTGGGCGCGCACATCATCTGGCAGCTGCGTGAACCGCACGTCACCACGGCTCACGTCGTCGGCGGCGCCTTGCTGCTGGCGACGACCTTCACCCTGACCTGGCTGGCTCACCGCGATCTGATCGAGGCCCGGTCGCCGTCCGCATGACCGCGCCCGCGCCCAAGGCCGCCTTCGGCGACTACCTCGAGCTGACCAAGCCGCGGCTGAGCGCACTTTCCGTGATCACTGCCCTCGTCGGCTACGCCACGGGCCGGCCGCCGTTCCTCATCGGTGAACTCGTCGCCGTGGTCGTCGGCACCAGCCTGGCCGCCGCCGGGGTGGCGGCGCTGAACCAATGGATGGAGCACGACACCGACGCCCAGATGCGCCGCACGGCGGATCGCCCCATCCCGACGGGCAAGGTACCCACGGGGTCGGCCTTCGTGCTGGGCTGGCTGATGTGCGCCGCGGCCCTCGGACTCATCTTCGTCAAGGTCAACGGGCTGGCCGCGTTCTTCACCCTGGCGACCATCATCTCCTACCTCGGCTGGTACACGCCGGCGAAACGCTGGTCGCGCTGGAGCACGGAAATCGGCGCGCTGGCCGGGGCGTTCCCCCCGTTGATCGGCTGGGCGGCAGCCGAGGGCCGGATCTCGGCGCTCGGCTGGATCCTGTTCGGCGTGCTCTTCTTCTGGCAGATGCCGCACTTCATGGCCATCGCGTGGACGTATCGGAAGGACTATGCGACGGTGCACTTCCCGATGCTGCCGGTCCGGGACGAGTCTGGATCCAAGGTCGCCGCTTGGTCCTTTGCGAACACCCTCGCCTTGTTCGTGGTGAGCCTGTTGCCGACGTTCCTCGGGCTGGCCACGGTGTGGTATCTGGCGGCGGCGGCGCTGTCGGGGGCGTGGTTCGTCTACCGGGCGGCGGTTTTCCTGCGGCCCGCGGGGCGCGACCAGGCGGCGCGGAAGCTGTTCTTTGCCTCGATCATCTATTTGCCGATCGCGTTGGGCGCCTTGGTCGCCGACCGCGTGATCTTCTTCTGAAGCCATGAGCATCCAGGACATCCCCGCCCTCAACGCCTCGCTGAACGCCTTGGCCACGCTGCTGCTGACCATCGGCTTCATCTTGATCAAGACCGGCCGGCGCGACGCCCATCGCCGCGTGATGATCGGCGCCTGCGTGGTCTCCGCCGTGTTTCTCGTGGGCTACGTCGGCCACAAGATCCTGGTCCGAGGCGTGCACACGCCCTTCGGCGGGGAAGGCGCAATCCGGACGGTGTATTTCACGATCCTCCTGACCCACATAGTTCTGGCGATCGCGATCGCCTACCTCGTGCCGCGCACGTTCCTGCTGGCGATCAAGGGCGAGTACGAGCGCCACAAGGCCTGGGCGCGCTGGACGTTCCCGATCTGGTACTACGTGTCGGTGACGGGCGTGCTGGTGTATTTCTTCCTGTACCAGTGGTGGCCGGCGGCGCGCTGAACGCGCGCCGAACGTTCAACGCTTAACGCTCAACGTTTAACGCTCATCTGACACCAAAGCAAAAAGCCGTGGCAGCGGGGCTGCACACGGCTTTGTAGCGTAGTTCTGAACTTCAGCGTTAAGCGTTCGGCGTTGAGCGTTCAGCGTTCCGTCCGCGTCAGCGGACGGTGATCGTCCCTTTCATCCCCACCTGGTAGTGCGCCGGGAAGGAGCACAGGAACGGGTATTCGCCGGGGGCGGTGAACTTCACGACGATGCTGTCGGTCTGCTTGGGCCCGAGCATCTTGGTGTGGGCGATCACCTGGTCGTTGAGGGCCGGCGGGATATAGTCGTTCGCCACGGCAGCCGCGGCGGCGGTGGCAAAAGCGGCGGTGTCGGTGCCGGGCTTCAGGACCACGATGTTGTGGGCCATGGCCTGCTTGGGCATGGAGCCGACATTGATCAGGCTCAGGCGAACCTCCTCGCCCACGGCAAGGGAGATGCTGTTGAGGTTGTACTTCATCGAGTCATTGGCGGTGATCTCGATGGTCCTGGGACCGGCGGCGGCCGGGGCCGCGGCGGCTGCGGGTTCTTCCTTTTTGGAACAACCGGTGAGGACAAACGCCAGGAGGGCGGTCAGGAGGAGGTGTGGGATATGCTTCATAACCGGGCAAAAGTTGGGACCGGTTTTGGGCATTGCAAACCCGACCGCAGCATTCCGGTGGCTTAAAACGTCACTAATGATTGTCAGTGGCTTGGACAATTTCTGCACAATCCCCTAGCAAAATGCGCAAAAAGGGCGTCCAAAACGCAAAATCTGCGCGGAATATGACTTGAAATGCGCAGACGTTCTTAAACGCTTTGGTCGGTTGGCTACCCCGCCAACCTTTATCTTTTAATCGTCCGAACACACACATGCGTTTGTCCCTTCCCACACCTGGCCTCGGCCGTTGGGTGAGAGCTGCCCTTGCTTTGGGTGCACTCGCCTTGCTTCCGGGCTGTGATTTCAACTTCTGGCGCATGGATGGTCACCAGACCACCATGGTCACCGCCGGACCGGTGGCCAAAGCCCAGCTCGACGTGTTCTATGTCACCTGCTGGGTGACGCTCGTGATCTTCGTGCTGGTGGGCGCGGTGCTCGCGTACGCCACGATCAAGTTCAAGGCGCGGACCGACGCCGACGAACATGCCGAGCCGCCGGAACAGAGCCACGGCAACCCGCTCATCGAGCTGGGGCTGATCGGCGCCTCCATCTTCGCCCTCGTCATCATCGCCGTCCCGACCCTCAAGGGCATCTGGTACACCTACGAGCCGCCTGCCGAGCAGAAGGAAAACGTGTACGAGGTCACCGCCACCGGCTACCAGTGGTGGTTCAAATTCGAGTACCCGAAGGAGCAGATCGACGGCGTCGGCTCGCTCGTCACCGGCAACGAACTCGTGATCCCCGCCGGCCGCCCCGTGGTCATCCAGCTGCGCACCGTGGATGTCATCCACTCGTTCTGGGTGCCGAAACTCGCCGGCAAGGTCGACATGATCCCGAACCGCGGCAACCATCTCTGGCTGCAGGCCGATGAGCCCGGTTACTTCTGGGGCCAGTGCGCCGAGTACTGCGGCGATTCGCACGCCGTCATGCGCTTCCGCGTGATCGCGCTCGCCGAGAAGGACTTCGCCGACTGGGTCGCCGGCCAGAAACAGGCCGCCCGCACCGTCGCCGCCACCGCGCAGGCCGGGGCCGACAACGCCAAGGTCCAGTTCGCCTCCTTCAAGCGCAACGAGTATGGTTTCACCCCCAAGTGGGACGCCAACGCGACGGTTTCGCCGCTCGACAACTGGAAGCAGCAGCAATTCCCCGCCAAGGACGAGAATCCCGCCCTCATCGCGCAGGGCCGCAAGCTCTTCACCGAGAAGACCTGCGCCGGCTGCCACACGATCCGCGGTCACGAGGGCATCGGCATCACCGGCCCCGATCTCACCCACATCGGCGCCCGCACCACGATCGCCGGCGGCCTGCTGGAAAACAATCCCGACCAGATGGCGCGCTGGATCGCCCACCCCGACGTGGTGAAGCCCGGCAACAAAATGTACACCACCGGCTACCTGCCGAACAACGTGCAGCTCACCGACGCCGACGTGGCTGCCCTCGTGGCCTACTTGGAGAGCCTCAAATAATCTAAAATCATGGACGCAACGGTTAAGTCTCACTTCACCCCTCACGAGGCCCCCGCGCCGACCAAGGCGGCCGTCTTCTGGCGCCCCACCGCCAAGTCCGGCCTGATGAGCTGGCTCACGACGGTGGACCACAAGAAGATCGGCTTCCTCTACGGCATCTTCGCCCTCTTCTTCTTCCTGGTCGGCGGCGTCGAAGCGCTCCTTATCCGCCTGCAGCTCGCGGTGCCGAACAACGACATCCTCACCGCTGCGCAGTACAACACGATGTTCACGATGCACGGCACGACGATGATCTTCCTCGCCGTCATGCCGCTCTCGGCCGCGTTCTTCAATTACATCATGCCGCTGCAGATCGGCGCGCGTGACGTGGCTTTCCCGCGGTTGAACGCGTTCTCGCTGTGGACCTTCGTCGCCGGCGCGATCATCATCAATCTCGGCTGGTTCATGCAGGACGGTCCGCCGGACGGCGGCTGGTTCGGCTACGCCCCGCTCACCTCCAAGACCTTCAGCGCCGACCACTCGATCGACATGTGGGTCATGGGCCTCCAGCTCCTCGGCGTCGCGTCCATCGCCGCCTCGCTGAACTTCATCGTCACGATCATCAACCTCCGCGCCCCGGGCATGACGATGATGCGCGTGCCGGTCTTCTCCTGGATGACCCTCGTCACGGCCTTCCTCATCATCCTCTCCTTCCCCGCGATCACCATCGCCCTGGTCGAGCTGATGATGGACCGCCTGTTCGGCACCAACTTCTTCGAGGTCTCCAACGGCGGCATGCCCGTGCTCTGGCAGCACCTCTTCTGGGTGTTCGGCCACCCCGAGGTGTACATCCTCATCTTGCCCGCCATGGGCATCATCTCGGAGATCCTCCCGACCTTCTCGCGCAAGCCCCTCTTCGGTTATCCGATTGTCGTCTTCTCCGGCGCCTGCATCGGCTTCCTCGGCTTCTCGGTGTGGAGCCACCACATGTTCACCACGGGCATGGGCACCGTCGCCACGGCGGCCTTCTCCCTTGCCACCATGGCGATCGCGGTGCCCACGGGCGTGAAGATCTTCAACTGGATCGGCACCATCTGGGGCGGACACCTCAAGATGAGCACGCCCATGATGTTCGCCCTCGGCTTCGTCTGGATGTTCATGATGGGCGGTTTCTCCGGCGTCATGCACGCCGCCGCCCCGGCCGACGCCCAGCAGCAGGACAGCTACTTCGTCATCGCCCACTTCCACTACGTGCTCATCGGCGGCTCCCTCTTCGCGCTGCTCGCCGGCATCCACTACTGGTTCCCCCTCATGTTCGGCCGCAAGGTCAGCGAGTTCTGGGGCAAGCTCTCCTTCTGGATCATCTTCGCCGGCTTCAACATCACGTTCTTCCCGATGCATTTCCTCGGGCTGAACGGCATGCCGCGCCGCACGTTCACCTACGATGCCAACCTCGGCTGGAACACGCCCAACTTCATCGCGACCGTGGGCGCCTTCATCCTGGGCATCGGCGTCCTCATCTACTTCATCGTGATGATCTACACCTACGCCAAGGGCGAGCGGGTGAAGCGCGATTACTGGGACGGCCGCACCCTCGAATGGTCGATCCCGAATCCGCCGCCGGAGTACAATTTCGCCGTCATCCCGACCGTGCATGCCCGTGACGCCTGGTGGTACGAGAAGCACCACCAGGAGGAGATCGCGAAGGAGAAGGCCGCGCACGCCAAGGAAGACGCCGCCCACGGCGGCATCCACATGCCCTTCCAGTCGGTTTACCCGCTGGTCACCAGCATCGGCATCCTCATTGGTGCCATCGGCGTCTCGGTCGTCGACCACGGCCACAAGCTGCCCGTCGCCCTGGCCGGCGCCGCGGTGATGCTGGCCGGCATCTATCTCTGGGCCATGGAAGGCAACGAGGGTTACCACATCCAAGCCGATCAGGAGGATTCTCACAAATGAGCAGCCACGGCGCCACCGCGACCATCGATCATCATCACGATCACACGACGTCGACCGGCATTCCGAACAAGAAACTCCTCATGTGGGCGTTTCTGGCGTCGGACTGCATGTTCTTCGGCACGCTGATCGCCACCCACCTGGTGTACCGCCTGCACCCACCCCCGGGTGCGCCCGTGGTCACGCAGATCTTCTCGATCGAGCTTACGTCGTTCTCGACGTTCATCTTGCTCATGTCGTCGCTCATGATGGCCCTGGCGGTGAACGCCATCCAGAAGGGCAACCTCAAGAGCATGCGTTGGTCGCTCCTCACGACCATCTTCTTCGGCGCGATCTTCCTCGGCTGCCAGGTCTATGAGTTCGACCACTTCGTGAAGGCCAAGAACCTCACCCTCACGAACAGCCTCTTCGGCTCGACGTTCTACACCCTCACCGGCACCCACGGCACCCACGTCGCCATCGGCGTGCTCTGGCTGATCATGATGTACGTGCGTTCGTTCATGCCGGCCAATACCGCCCAGGACCGCGGCTGGTTTTTCCGCAATGTGCTCCACGTCGCGGCCGTCATCGGCGTCGTGGTGTTCCTGATGTTCGCCGTTCTCGGCCTCGTGCACGTCCTCCAGCAGGGCGCCGGCCTCGGCGTCTTCTTCAGCGAGCACTTCGGGATGCTGATCGGCTTCGCCCTCTCGCTGGCGGCGGCCTTCCACTTCGCCCGCCCGCGTGGCGCCGTCGCCTTCGGTGAGGCCAACGCCGTCGACGTCGAGTCGATGGGTCTCTACTGGCACTTCGTCGACATTGTCTGGATCGTGATCTTCACGGCCGTCTACCTGCTCGAATACCTCTGATACCCACCATGAGCGCCTCCACCGCCACCGTCGCCCACGACCACCACGGGCACGACGACAGCAAGTTCCAGATCTACGTGCAGATCGCCATGCTCCTCGCCGTCATCACCGGCGTGGAGATCGTGGCCATCTTCATCCCCTTCGCCAAATGGCTGATCATCACCAGCCTCGTGGTGCTCTCCGCGGTCAAGTTCCTCTTCGTCATCTTTTACTTCATGCACCTGCGGTGGGACAAACCGTTCTGCACGATCCTGTTTTTCATCGGGCTCGTGCTGGCCGGCGGCACCGTCTGGGCACTGATCGCCCTCTTCGCCGTCAAGGACAGTTTCCCACTGACCTCGCTCGGCTGAGTTCGCCTTCGAAGGCATCTTGGTGATTTACGGCGGCCTTCGGGCCGCCTTTTCTTTGGCCATGATCGAATGGCGTCACTGGCACAACGAGCCCTACCTCGTCGGCGGCCTGATCTTCCTCGGCTGGCTCTACGCCATCCTTGCCGGCCCGCTGCGTCCACGCCTCGCTCCCGCCGGCACCGCCTTCCCGCGCGGTGCGGCCATCAAGTTCTACGCCGCCCTGGTGATCTTCTACCTGGCCGTTGGTTCCCCCCTCGACCAGATCGGCGAACGCTTCCTCTTCAGCGCCCACATGCTCCAGCACCAGTTGCTGGCCTACCCCGCCGCGATTCTGTTTCTCCTCGGGCTGCCCGCGTGGATGATTGACGGCGTCCTCAGCCGACCCGCGCTGCGCCCGGCGCTGCGCGTGCTCGCCCATCCGGTCATCTGCGGCGTGATCTACACCGTGACAATCGGGGTCTGGCACGCCCCGGCGCTCTACGACTGGGCCCTGCAGGACAAGCTCGTCCACGTGCTCGAGCACCTGATGTTTTTCACCGCCTCCCTGTTCTACTGGTGGCCGCAGCTCAGCCCGTCCCAGGTCCTGCCCCGCATCAGCTACGCCAGCCAGATGCTCTATCAACTCGGCGTCGTCATCGGCATGACCCCGCTGTTCGCGTACATCACGTTCTCCACCGACATCCTTTACCCGACCTACGAGTTCGCCCCGCGGGTGATCGCCGACTTCACCGCCGGCGAGGACCAGCTCCTGGCCGGCACGATGATGAAGCTCGGCGGCCTCATGGTCGCCGTCACCGCCATCGGGGTGAGCTTCTACCGTTGGTTCAAGCAGAACGAGGGCAAGCGCAGCTAGTCCGGGATTTTTGCTCGGAGCCGCCACGTTCGTCCGCCAAAAACGCAGGCCATGACCTGGGACATCGCCATCGCCTTCCTGCTGCTGGTCGGCGTCCTGCTTTGTTTCGTCTGGGAGCGCTTCCCGCCCGACATCACCGCCCTCGGGCTCCTCGTCGTGCTCATTGCGACCGGCTTGCTGACCACCAAGGAGGCGCTCTCGGTCTTCGCCAACCCCGCCCCGCTGACCGTCGGCGCCATGTTCGTGCTCAGCGCCGCCCTGGTGAAATGCGGTGCCGTCGACCGGCTCTCCGCCCTCGTCGAGCGCTCGGCCCGCTGGCCCTACGCCTTGGTCATCCTCGCGCTGTTCATCCTCGTCGCCGCGATCTCCGCCTTCATCAACAATACGCCCGTCGTCGTCGTTTTCCTGCCGGTCGTGCTCAAGCTCGCGCGCACCATGCAGCTCTCGCCCTCCAAGCTGCTGATACCGCTGTCGTTCGCGGCCGTATTCGGCGGCACCTGCACGCTCGTCGGCACGAGCACCAATCTGGTCGTAAACGGCATCATCACCTCCCGCGGTCTGCCCGGTTTCTCGATGTTCGAACTCGGCTGGCTCGGCCTGCCCGCCGCGCTGATCGGCGCGGTCTACCTGGCCTTGCTGGGCAACCGTCTCCTGCCGGTGCGCCAGATGCTGACGTCCATCCTCTCGGAGGAGGAGCGCCGCGAATACATCACCGAGGCGTTCGTCCAACCCGACTCGCCCGTCATCGGCAAGACGCTGGCCGAGGCCGGTCTCACCCGCCAACGCGGTATCCGCGTCCTGGAGATCGTGCGCGACGGCGTCGCGCTCTATCTGGCGCCCGCCGAGGTGCGCCTGAAGGCCGGCGACCGCATCATCATGGCCTGCCGCATGACCGGCATCGTGCACACCCGGCGTACCGCCGGCGTCGACCTGGTGGCCGAGCTCAACCTTGGGCTCGAGCAGATCGCCGCCCACGAGGGCTCGCTGGTCGAGGCGGTGGTCACCCCCCACTCCGAACTCGTCGGTCACTCGATCCGCGAGATGAATTTCCGCCAGCGTTATCGCATGGTGGTCCTCGCCGTGCACCGCCAGGGCCGCAACGTGCAGGAGAAGCTCGAGGACCTAACGATCGTGGGCGGCGATGTGCTGCTCCTCATGGGCACGGACCAGGCGCTCGATGCCGCGGCCAATTCCAGCGACTTCATGTTTTTCGACCGGGCCCGGGTCCCGGCCAAGCCGCAACTGGGCAAGATCGCCCTCGTCGTGGGCGTCATCGCGGCCGTCGTCACCACGGCCGCGCTCGAGCTCGTCCCCATCGAGATCGGCGCCCTGGCCGGCTGCATCATCGTGTGCGTGACCGGCTGCCTGAAGACCAACGAGGCCTACGCCGCCATCGAGTGGAATATCCTGTTCCTGATCTACGGCATGCTCGCCATGGGCCTGGCGATGGAACAGACGGGCGCCGCCGCCTGGCTGGCGGGCAACGCCGTCGACGGGGTCCGTCATTTCATTCCCGACGCGCACAAGGGCATCGTCATGCTGGCGGCGATCTATCTCCTCACGACGTTCCTGACGGAGATCCTGTCCAACAACGCGGTCGCCGCCCTGATGGCGCCCATCGCCCTCGGCGTCGCCGGCGAACTCGGCATGAGCGCCATGCCCTTCATCGTCGCGGTCGCCTTCGCCGCGTCCGCCTCGTTTGCCACGCCGATCGGCTACCAGACCAACACCTACGTCTACGGCGTCGGCGGCTACCGCTTCAGCGACTTCGTCCGCATCGGCGTGCCGTTGAACGCCCTCTGCTTCGTCACCGCCCTGGTCGTCATCCCGCGGGTCTGGCCCTTCTGAGCCGCCCTCGGCGCTAGATGGAGTAATCCTCGCCGAACGAGTGCCCGCGGCGCAGGCGGAAGCGCACGAGGTCGCTCAGCTGCAGCGCCAGGCGCCGGAGTTCGGCCCGGGAGATCTCCACCTCGACCGTATCCCGGCTCTGCACCTGCTCAAGGGTGAGCCGCGCCTGGGGGCCCGCTGCGTGGATGTAGCGGACGACCGCGAGGCTGCCCGCCTCCCCGGGGCGGTCCCGGACGATCTCGATATCGTGCGGCCGCACAAAGACCTGTCCGTCCTGCTCCATCGTCGCCGGCGAGGACACGAACGCCCCGGCCCCGGCCATGGCCTGGGCGCGCAGCACGTTCACGTTGCCGAGGAACTGGTAGACAAAGGGCGTGGACGGACGATCGTACACCTCCTGAGGGGTGCCGACCTGCTCGATACGCGCTTGGTTCATGATCACCACCTGGTCGGCGATCTCGAGCGCCTCCTCCTGGTCGTGGGTCACGAACACCGTGGTCAGCCCGATCTCATCGTGAAACTGCCGGAGCCAGCGGCGGAGCTCCTTGCGCACCTTCGCGTCAAGGGCGCCAAAGGGTTCATCGAGCAGCAGCACCTTCGGCTCCACCGCGAGCGCCCGGGCGAGGGCGATGCGCTGGCGCTGGCCGCCCGAGAGCTGGTGCGGAAACCGGTTCCCGTAGCTCTCGAGCTGGACGAGCTTGAGGAGCTTCCGGACGCGCTCGCCGATCTCGGCCGCGGACGGCCGCTCGCGGCGCCCGCGGACCTTCAGGCCGAAGGCCACGTTCTCCGTCACCGTCATGTGCCGGAACAGCGCGTAATGCTGGAAGACAAAGCCCACCCGGCGCTTGCCGGCCGCGAGGTCGGTGACGTCCTCGTTGTGGAACAGGATGCGACCGCTGCCGGAGTCGGCATACTCCAGGCCCGCGATGATGCGCAGGAGCGTCGTCTTACCCGAGCCCGAGGGACCGAGCAGGGCGACGAGCTTGCCGCGTTCGACGTTGAGGCTGACCCCGTCGAGCGCGGTGAACGAGCCGAAGGTCTTGCGGATCTGGGTGGCGGTGATGCTCATGACTCGGAAGCTTTCAGGCTGCGACTGCGGGTGTGCTGCCACTCGATGAAGCTCTTGAGCACGAGGGTCACGAGCGCGAGCAGCGCCAGCAGCGAGGACACGGCGAAGGCCGCGACGAAGTTGTATTCGTTGTACAGGATCTCGACGTGCAGCGGCATGGTGTTGGTCTCGCCGCGGATGTGCCCGCTCACGACCGAGACGGCGCCGAACTCGCCCATGGCCCGGGCGTTGCAGAGGATGACGCCGTAGAACAGGCCCCACTTGATGTTGGGCAACGTCACGTACCAGAAGGTCTGCCAGCCATTGGCCCCGAGCGTGAGGGCCGCGTACTCCTCGTCGCTGCCCTGTGCCTGCATGAGCGGGATGAGCTCGCGCGCCACGAAGGGGAAGGTCACGAAGATCGTCGCCAGCACGATGCCGGGCACCGCAAAGATGATCTTGAAGTCCTGCGCGATCAGCCAGGCCTGCAGCGCCGGGAACCACGGGGCCTCGGCGTTGAGGTACTGGCCGTACCAGCCCTGCGCGCCGAAAACCAACACGTAGATCAGGCCCGAGATCACGGGCGACACCGCGAAAGGCAGGTCGATGAGCGTGGTGAGGATGCTCTTGCCCCGGAAATCGAACTTCGCGATGCACCAGGAGGCCGCGACGCCGAAGACCAGGTTGGCCGGCACCGCGATCGCGGCCGTCGTCAGCGTCAGCTTGATGGCGCTCAACGCATCGGGGTCGGCGAACGCCAGGAAGAAGGCCCCCACGCCCTTGCGCAGCGCCTCGCCGAAGACCGCGGCCAGCGGCAGCACCAGGAAAAAGGCCACGAAGGCGAACGCGATCGTCATGAACGCCACCCGCACCCACCAGGGATTGCGGATGGTCCGCGGCCCGGCGGCCTGGGCGGACTTGACGGCGAGGGAGGTTGTGGTGGGGCCGGCCATGGTCAGACCTGGTGGTAGCGGCGGCTCCATTTCTGGAGCAGGTTGATGAGCAGCAGGAGCACGAAGGAGGCGACCAGCATGACGCAGGCGATGGCCGTGGCGCCGCGGTAGTCGTATTGCTCGAGCTTGGTGATGATGAGCAGCGGGGTGATCTCGCTGTGCATGGGCTGGTTGCCCGCGATGAAGACGACCGAGCCGTACTCCCCGAGCGCCCGCGCGAAGGCCAGGGCGAAGCCCGTGATCAGCGCCGGCATCAGCTCCGGCAGGATGACGCGCGTCATCGTCTGCCAGCGGTTGGCCCCCAGCGTCGCCGCCGCCTCCTCCAGCTCAGGCTGCAGTTCCGCGATCACCGGCTGCACCGTGCGCACCACGAATGGCAGGCCGATGAAGGTCAACGCGATGAACACGCCGGCGCGGTCGAAGGCCAGCTTGGTGCCGAGCCAGCCCGCCCAGTCGATCCCCGGCATCCGCTCGCCCAGGTGACGCACCCCGGCCGCCCACGCCGGCTCGAGCCACTGCCCCACCCAGCCGTTGCCGGCATAGATGGCCGTCAGCGCGATGCCGGCCACCGCCGTCGGCAGCGCAAACGGCAGGTCCACCAGCGCATCGATCACGCCGCGCCCCGGGAAGGTGTAGCGCACCAGCACCCAGGCGAGGATGAAGCCGAAGAACGCGTTCACGGACGCCGCCAGCAGCGACACGCCGAAGCTCAGCTTGTACGAGGCCAGGACCCGGGGCGAGGCCACGGCCGCTCCAAACTCCTCCCAGCTCATGCCCGAGGAACGGATGAAGGCCGCCGACAACGGGATCAGGACGATCAAGCCGAGATACGCCAGCGTGAAGCCCAGGGACAGACCGAACCCGGGGAGGATGCGGCGACGGAAGGCGCGGGACTTGAGCGTGGACAGACTCACAGGCTGGAGGTTGGCCCGATATAAGGTCGATCGGCAGGGCGGCCAAGGGTGTTTCGCGAGTCCATGGGGCAACGCGGGGATCGATGTGCCCGGGGCTAGGGCGCGTAAATCTGGTCGAAGGTGCCGCCATCGGCGAAGTGGGTCTTCTTCGCCTGCGCCCAGCCGCCAAACGCCTCACCGATGGTGAACAGCTCGACCTGCGGAAACTGGGCGGCGTATTTCGCCTTGGCCTTCGCGCTGACCGCCGGGCGGTAGAAATGGCGGCCGGCGATATCCTGCCCTTCCTCGGAATACAGGTATTCGAGGTAGGCTCGGGCGACTTCCGCCGTGCCTTTCTTCTTCACCACCTTGTCCACGACCGTGACCGTCGGTTCAGCGAGGATGCTGAGCGAGGGCACCACGATCTCAAACTTGTCGGGTCCGAATTCCTTGAGCGCCAGAAAGGCCTCGTTTTCCCACGAGATGAACACATCGCCGATCCCCCGCTGCACAAACGTCGTGGTGGACCCGCGCGCCCCGGAATCGAGCACCGGCACGTTTTTGTAGAGCGTGCGCACGAACACCTTTGCGGCCTCGTCCCCGCCTAACTTGCGGCGTGCAAACTCCCAGGCCGCGAGGTAGTTCCACTGGGCGCCGCCCGAGGTCTTGGGGTTCGGCGTGATGACGGAGACGCCCGGCTTGGCGAGGTCGTCCCAGTCCTTGATGCCACGCGGGTTCCCCGCGCGGACCAGAAAGACAATCGTGCTGGTGTAGGGCGCGGAGTTGTGCGGCAGGCGCTGCTGCCAGTCGGCCGGGATCAGGCGACCGTTGGCGTGCAGCGCATCCACGTCGCCGGCCAGCGCCAGGGTCACGACATCGGCCGGCAGGCCGTCGATGACGGAACGCGCCTGCTTGCCGGAGCCGCCGTGCGATTGCTTCACGGTGACGACATCGCCGGTCTTCGCTTCCCAGTGGGCGGCGAAGGCGCGGTTGAAGTCGGTATAGAGCTCACGCGTCGGGTCGTACGAGACGTTGAGGAGCTGGATGTTCTTGGCGGCTGCGACGCCAGCCGTCGCCAGGGCCGCCGCGATCAGGAAAAGGGAGGAAAGTTTCATGGCAGGGTTGATTGGAGTTGAGGTGATCAGAACGCGACCTGGACGCGGGTGATGAAGGTCGTCTCCGCCTCGGTGATCAGCGCGTTGGCCGCGGGTGCGGCGCCGGGCGCGAGGTCGAACTCGTTCCGGAAGACGTCGAAGTTGGTGCGGACGGACCGCGAAAGGTGCCAGTTCAGGCCGAAACCATAGGTCGTGAGCTGCGTCGCGCTCACGCTCGGATTGGCGAGGCGCCCGGCAGCCGTGCCAGCGAAGACCGTGTCGTCGATGTCCACGCCCGCCAACCGCGCGACAACCTCGAAGGCGCCCCAGGTCCCGGCCGCGGGATTGAAGGCGGTCCTGGGCGTCACGCCGCGGTAGGAGGAATCCTCCCCCGTCAGCACGTAGCCCACGGAGAGGTTGTAGCCGTGGTTCTTCACTTCGCGCCCGGCCAGCGTGCCGCGCTGCACCTCGATGGCGGAGCCGACGTACTCGGCGAGAATGCCGAGCGGGCCGCCGTAATAGTAGGCCTGCGGCGACCAGGTGAAGCCCCGGCCATTAGCGACCACGCTGCTGTCGTAGGCGAAGAACGTCTGCTGGCCATCGGTCCGGTAGCCCGAGGTCCGGCCGGAGGCGGTCGCGTAGTCACCGACGCTGGCGGCGAAGCCAACGCCGAGTCCGTTGAGGGCCGAATCCTTGTCATGGGCGAACGGCGTGGCGAAAAGCCGCACAGCAACGGTCTTGTCGCTGTCGAAATCCGCACTGCCGGTCGTGTTGTTGCCGGCATCGGGCACGCCGTTGAGCAGCGCGACCGTGTAGTTCAGGGTCTTGCCCAACACATCGCCGTGGAACTGGACACCCACATCGCGGTTGGGCGTGAGGTTGGTGGCGACGGAACGCTCATTGAAAAACGCCACCGGATCGGACTGCAGCTGCTCGAGGCCGACCGGCGTCTTGAACTTGCCCACCCGTACGTTGAAGGCAGGCGTAAAGGCCACATTTACATTGGCATCGAGGATCTGGATGGTGCCGGCCAATTCGGGCTGAATCACATAGCTGAACACGTTGTTGAACCTACCCTCGAAGATCAGACGCGCCCGGCGCAGGATGAAGGTGTCGTTCGGTTCATTTGCGGCGTCGTACCAGCGGTAGTCGCCCTGCACGAGACCGCGCAGGCGAAGCGACGCGGCCCCGTCAGCCGAGGCGATCTCGACCCGCCCGTCGCTGACGGTGACCTTGGCGGCGGACTTGGCCGCGGCGGCCGCGGCCTCGTCCTTGAGCTCCTGTTTGCGCTCCAGGATCAGGATCTTCTGCTCGAGCTGGCGCAGCTGCTCGCGGAGGGCCGCGAGTTCGTTGGCGGGCAGCGTGATGGGCAACGCCAGCAGCGCGAGCAACGCGGGCGCGAGTTGGCGGATACGGTGGGTCCTCATGGATGGTGCTTTCAGGTTTGAAGCTACTTCCCGTGGACGGGTCAGGCTGCAGATGGATCGGTTGCGTGGCCGCCGGTGGCACCGGTGGGCGGAAATTCAGTCGCGGTCGCTCGGCTTCGTCTCGAGCCGGGTCTTCTCCGTGCGTTCGATCTGCGTCACGCGACCGTCGTGCACGACCAGTTGCACGACGCCGAAGCGCAGGCTTTCGATTTTCTCGCGCACGAGCGCGAGCCACTCCGGCGTTGCGCCGGCGGGATCGCCGAGGTTGGCGGGCTTTTCCATGGGTCGAGTGGTGATCAGATTGAATAATCCCCGATGAGGTGATGCAGGACGCCCTCGACCTCCGACGAAGGCGGGCGGCCGCCGGCCTTCGCCTGTTGCCGGGCCGCCCGGGCCGGGAGGCGGCGCACGGCCGCGGTGGATGTGTCGGCAAACGGCAGGGGCACGTTGTCGCGGCGCATCTTGCGCAGCGTGACCTCGACCACGTCCGCCAGGGTGTAGCGATCGAGAATACCCGCGATCGCGTTGCGCACGTCGAGCATGAGCATCCGCAGGCCGCAATGCGTCTCATCGGGGCACGTGCATTTCTCGTACGCCGTCTGGCTCACGCAGCCGATCGGGGCCAAGGGCCCGTCGATGAGGCGCACGACCGAGCCGATCGTGATCTGCCGCGCCGGCATGGCCAAACGGTAGCCGCCGAACTTGCCGCGGTGACTCTCGACCAGCTTCGCGTCCTTCAGTTGCTGCAGGATCTGCTCCAAGAACTTGACGGGGAGTTGTTCATTTTCCGCGAGCTCGGCGGCCTGCACCAACTGCCGACCCACCTCGGCCGCGATGCCAAGGTTGATCAGGGAGCGCAGTGCGTATTCGCCTTTCTTGGATAGCTTCATGTCAACTGCTTAAATCTACACTTATTCAGTAGGATTATAACAAGCATTATTTTCGCAGAACTTTCGTCATAAATCGCTATTGGATGATTATGCTTTGTAATCGCTTACGAGCGACAAAACGCATACTAGGAATCTCAGCGTATTGTTTCTTTAGTATTTCAGTACACTTAAATGACCAACCTAAGCCCATCGTAGGCGAGCCGCACACCCGATGGCAAACCGACCTCGAAAGCGGCATGATCGGTGTGATGGGTCAGGTGGGTCAGGTAAGTCAGCGGCGCGCCGATCTCGGCGGCGGCCACGATCGCCTCCGGGATGCTCATGTGCGTCGGATGCGGTTCCGGGCGCAATCCGTCCAGGACCACGACGGCCGCGCCTTTGGCCTTGGCCATGGCTTCCTGGGGCAGGCGTTTGTTATCGGTGTAATACACGAACTTTTTGCCACTGCTGCGCTCCGTGAAGATCAATCCCAGGGTGTTCAACCCGCCGTGCGGCAACAGGGTCGACTCGATCGTGCCTTGGGGCAGGTCCAGACACGGCGGCATGGATAGAAGCTTGAAGGCGGCGTAACCTTTCGCGATCGGACGCTCCGCAATCGCATAGGGAAAGATCGCCAGCACCCGCGCGATACCCTCCTCGGTCGAGTACACCGTCAGCGCCTCCCCGCCCTTCCGGTCACAAAAGCGGCGCAGATCATCCATGCCGGTGACATGATCGGCATGCCCGTGCGTCAGGATGAAGCAGTCAATCGTGGCGACCCGCTGTTCGACACATTGCAGGCGCAGCTCCGGCGCCGCGTCGACCTGCACATGCAAGCCGTCCATGACCACGTGAATCGAAGCCCGGGTGCGGCGGTTGCGCGGATCGCTCGATGTGCACACCGCGCAATCGCAGGCGATCATGGGCACCCCCTGTGAGGTGCCGGTGCCGAGAAAAATCACTTCCATGGCCCGAGGAAACACCCGCGCCGGGCCCGACGAAAGGAAAACCTGCGCCGGGGCGTCAGACGATCTCGCGGTAGACGTCAGGATGCGGCCGCGAAATGACGACCGCGTTCACGAGGGCGCCGGATTCGGCGATCAGTGCCCGCCCCGCCGCGACTGCAGCCTGCACGGACGAAATCTGGCCGGTCATCGTCACGAAGGCCTTGCCGCCGAGCGCCATGGCGAGGCGGACCTCCAGGAGTTGTACGTCGGCCGCCTTGACCGCGCAATCCGCGGCCTGAAGCAGCGTGGTCACATTGAATGACTCAAGCACACCCAGCGCGCCATCCGGCGGCGTGACCTGCGAGCGGCCCATCGCCGCGATCACGTCGTGATGAATGTTGTGCACCACCGAGTGCTCGATCAGGCAGCCGTTGGCCGCCTCCGCGCCGGCCGCGACCGCGCTCTCGACCGGCGCCGTGTCGCCGCACACGACCACCATGTATTTGCCCGAGCAGATCGTGCGCGACAGCATCAGGCGCACATTGCCGGCCTTGAGCATGGTGTCGGCCACGAGGAAGCCGGCCGCGATGCTGGAGAGTTCGATGATTCCGACGGACTGTTGTTTCATGGCGGCTTTCAGGAACAGGTGAGGACGATGCTTTTCTCGGTGACGGAGGCCACTGCAGCGGCGACGGGGGCGTGGAGTGCCGACCCGAGCGCGGCCGCGGGGATCTCAGCCAACTTCTGCCCAGCGGCGACGCGGTCACCCGCCTTGACGATGGGGAGCGCCGCCACGCCGGCACTCTGCTTGAGCGGAAGGACGAGGCGGGACGGATTGAGTTTCACCGCCTGCAACGGGGCCGGATGGTCGAATTGCGCGATATGCAGCTTCCGCATCAGGGACTTGATCGGCACCCGCCGGCCGTCGCGCATCGGGTGCGGCGTCACCGTCATGCGGCCCGACCACTTGATGCCGGCCTGTTTCAATTCGGCCTTGGACTGGTCGCACGCCTCCTTCGGGAACAACTCCTCGGGACAGGCATACAGGGTGCACAGCCCGCAGGCGCAGCACATCGCGGCCCATTGGTTGAAATGCTCCTTGCCCGTGGCCGTGAACGCGAGGGTCCGCATGACCTGATGCGGCTCGACCGCGTAGCCCAGCAGGTAGCGCGGACAATACTCCGTGCAGTACCGGCACTGGTCGCAGGCGGACTTGCCGATGGCATTCTGGGCCGGCGCCGGCTTCAGCTTTCGCTCGATGATGTGATGGTCGCGCGGCAGGACAATGAAACCGCCCGTGGTCTTGGTCACCGGCCGGTCGAGGTCCTGCACGGTCTCGCCCATCATCATGCCACCGACGCAGAGCACCGGGTCCGCCACCTTGGCCCCACCTGCAGCCTCCAGGCACTCACGCAGGCTCGTCCCGAGCGGGACCGTCAGCGTCAGCGGATTTTGGACTGCACCTGCCACCGTAAGCGTCTTGTGGGTCACGGGGCGGCCGTCGGCCGCCGCCGCGACGTTGATGAAAGTTTCGACATTGCAGACCACCACTCCGACCTGGATGGGAATGCCGCCAGGCGGGATCAGGCGTCCGGTCGTCTCATGCACGAGATCGTATTCGTCGCCTGCCGGATAATAATCGCCCAGGAGGTGAACCCGGACCGGACTTCCGGCGCACGCGGCCTGCACGGCTTCGACGGCATGGTGGTTCTTGGCCTTGATGCCCACGATCCCCTGCCCCGCCCCGACCGCGGCCATGGCCAGTTGAATGCCGCGGACCATTTCCTTGGCCTGGTGCTCCATGACTACGGCATCCTTGTGCAGGAGGGGTTCACACTCCGCGCCGTTGGCAATGACCGTGTCGGCCTTGGCCGCGAGTTTCACATGGGTCGGAAAGCCTCCGCCCCCCGCGCCCACGACGCCGCCCTGACGGATCTGCTCGACAAGGTTCATAGATGCTGGGGCGGAGTCTTGTCAGCAAAACCGGCCGGTTCCAAGCCGCTTTAGTGCGCAGCGATTGGCCGGAAAGCGTGGCAGCCGATGTGGCGAAAAAAAAGGCGCGCCCGGAATGGGCGCGCCTTGGAATCTTTGGCTGGGGCTAAGGACTTAGTAGTCCATGCCGCCGCCGCCGCCCGGGGGATGAGCCGGAGCCTTTTCCTTCTCAGGAAGCTCCGTGATCATGCACTCGGTGGTCAGCAGCAGGCCCGCGATGGACGAGGCGTTCTGCAGCGCGGTGCGGGTGACCTTGGTCGGGTCAACCACGCCGGCCTTGACGAGGTCCTCGTAGTCGCCGGTCGCGACATTGTAGCCGTAGTTGCCCTTGTTGGCCAGGATCTGGCCGACCACGACGGCACCCTCGACGCCAGCGTTGGCGCAGAGCATGCGGACGGGATGCTCGATCGCGCGGCGCACGATCTGGGCGCCGATGGCCTCGTCACCCTCGAGCTTGAGGCTGTCGATGACCTTGACGGTGCGGAGCAGGGCGACGCCGCCGCCGGCGACGATGCCTTCCTCGACCGCTGCGCGCGTGGCGTGGAGGGCGTCCTCGACGCGGGCCTTCTTCTCCTTCATCTCGGCCTCGGTGGCCGCACCGACGTTGATGACGGCGACACCGCCGGCGAGCTTGGCGAGGCGCTCCTGGAGCTTCTCGCGGTCGTAATCGCTGGTGGTCTCGTCGATCTGGCGGCGGATCTGCTTCACGCGACCCTGGATGTCGGACGACTTGCCGGCGCCCTCGACGATCGTGGTGTTCTCCTTGTCGACGACAATGCGCTTGGCCTTGCCGAGGTCGGAGATCGTGAGGTTCTCGAGCTTGATGCCGAGGTCCTCGGTGATGCAGCGGCCGCCGGTGAGGATCGCGATGTCCTCGAGCATGGCCTTGCGGCGGTCACCGAAGCCGGGGGCCTTGACGGCGCACACGTTGATCGTGCCGCGGATCTTGTTCACGACCAGCGCGGCGAGGGCCTCGCCCTCGACTTCCTCGGCGATGACGAGGAGGGGCTTGCCGCTCTTGGCGACGGTCTGGAGCAGGGGCAGGAATTCCTGCAGGTTGGCGATCTTCTTCTCGTGGATGAGCACGTAGGCGTCCTCGAGGATGGCCTCCTGGGCCTCCATGTTGGTGGCGAAGTAGGGCGACAGGTAGCCCTTGTCGAACTGCATGCCCTCGACGACCTCGAGCGTGGTCTCGATCGACTTGGCTTCCTCGACCGTGATCGTGCCGTCCTTGCCGACCTTGTCCATGGCGTCGGCGATGATGTTGCCGATCGTCTCGTCCCAGTTGGCGGAGACCGTGGCGACCTGGCGGATCTCCTCGCGGTCCGAGACCTTCTTGGAGATCTTGGCGAGCTCGGCGACGGAAGCCTCGACGGCCTTGTCGATGCCGCGCTTGAGGTAAATCGGGTTGGAACCCGCGGTCACGTTCTTGAGACCCTCGCGGTAGATGGCCTCGGCCAGCACCGTGGCGGTCGTGGTGCCGTCGCCGGCGGCGTCGGAGGTCTTGGAAGCGACTTCCTTCACCATCTGGGCGCCCATGTTCTCGTAGGGATCGGGAAGCTCGACCTCCTTGGCGACGGTCACGCCGTCCTTGGTGACGGTCGGGGAGCCGAATTTCTTGTCGATCACGACGTTCCGGCCCTTGGGCCCGAGCGTGACCTTGACGGCTTTGGAGAGGAGCTCGACACCGCGCAGGATTTTCTGACGCGCGGCTTCATCGAAGAGGAGTTGTTTGGCTGCCATATGATTTGGATTGGGTATTTGAGTTGGGATTGCGGTGGGTCGGATCAGCCGATCACGCCGAGGATGTCATCCTCGCGGACCAGGGTGTACTTCTGGTCGTCGATCTTCACCTCGGTGCCGCCGTACTTGGAGATCAGCACCTTGTCGCCGACCTTCACCTCGAAGGGCGTGACCTTGCCGTTTTCGTCCTTCTTGCCGGTGCCGAGGGCGATGACCTTGGCCTCCTGCGGCTTTTCCTTGGCGCTGTCGGGAATGATGATCCCGCCGCGGACCTGCTCTTTTTCCTCGATGTGCTGCACCAGCACGCGATCACCGATGGGTTTGATTTTGACGTTAGCCATATTTGGTTGGGTTTTGGGTTGAGTATCGGGTTGGCGGTTTGACCAAGTCGGCTGGCGGCAGATCGCCGCCGGCCGGAAAAATGGTCGAAAGGTTATTTCTTCTTGTCGTCGTCCACGACCTCGAAATCGGCGTCGACCACGTCGGCTTTCTTCTCGGCCTTCTTTTCCGGCTTCTTGCCCGGAGCCTCGGCTTCGCCGCCGGCCGCACCGGCCGCTTGGGCGGCCGCCTGGGCCTCGGCGTAGAACTCCGCCCCGAGCTTGGAGAGGTTTTCCAACGCCACCTTCATGCGGGTCGCGTCATTGCTCTCGAGTTCCTTCTTGGCGTCGGCGAGGGCGGACTCGACCTTGGCCTTGCGGTCGGCCGGCAGCTTGTCGCCTGCGTCCTTGAGGGTCTTTTCGAGCTGGTAGATGGTGGTGTCGAGCTGGTTCTTGGTCTCGACTGCCTCCTTGCGCTTGCGGTCCTCCTCGGCATGGAGTTCCGCCTCCTTGGTCATCCGCTCGACCTCTTCCTTTGAAAGGCCGGAGGAACCTTGGATCGTGATCTTCTGGTCCTTGCCAGTGCCGAGGTCCTTGGCCGAGACATGGAGGATGCCGTTGGCATCGATGTCGAACGTGACCTCGATCTGCGGCGTGCCGCGGGGCGCGGGCGGGATGCCGTCGAGCTTGAAGGTGCCGAGGGTCTTGTTGTCGCGCGCCATGGGCCGCTCGCCCTGGAGGACCACGATCTCCACGGACGGCTGGTTGTCGCTGTAGGTGGAGAATATCTGGGTCTTCTTCGAGGGGATAGTCGTGTTGCGGGCGATCATGGGCGTGGCCACATCGCCAGCGGTCATGATGCCGAGCGTCAGGGGCGTCACGTCGAGCAGGAGCACGTCGCGCACCTCGCCCTTGAGCACGCCACCCTGGACAGCCGCGCCAACCGCAACGACCTCGTCGGGATTCACGCCCTGGTGCGGCGGCTTGCCACCGAGTTCCCGGGCAATCTCAACGACCTTCGGCATGCGGGTCATGCCGCCGACCAGCACGAGTTCATCGATCTGGGACGACGTGAGGTCGGAGTCCTTGAGGCAGTTCCGGAACGGCTGGCGGCAACGCTCGAACAGCGAGTCGCAGATCTGCTCCATCTTGGCCCGGGTGAGCTGCACATTGAGGTGCTTCGGGCCGGACGCATCCGCGGTGATGAACGGGAGATTGATGTCGACGGACTGCGTCGACGACAGCGCGATCTTGGCCTTCTCGGCCTCTTCCTTGAGGCGCTGCAGGGCCATCGGGTCCTTCCGCAGGTCGATGCCGTTCTCCTTCTTGAAAGTCTCCACGAGCCAGGTGATGAGGGCGTCGTCCCAGTTGTCACCGCCGAGGTGCGTGTCGCCGTTGGTCGCCTTCACCTCGAAGACGCCGTCGCCGATCTCCAGGACCGAGACGTCGAAGGTGCCGCCGCCGAGGTCGAACACGGCGATCTTTTCATCCTTCTTCTTGTCGAGGCCGTAGGCCAGCGACGCAGCCGTGGGCTCGTTGATGATACGGAGGACTTCGAGGCCGGCGATCTTGCCCGCGTCCTTGGTGGCCTGGCGCTGCGAGTCGTTAAAGTAAGCGGGGACCGTGATGACGGCCTGGGTGATCTTCTCGCCCAGATAGGCCTCAGCGTCGGCCTTCAACTTTCCGAGCACAAACGCGGAGATCTGCTGCGGGGCGAACTGCTCCGTCTTGTCACCAACCTGCACCTCGATGTAGGCGTCGCCATTCTTGCCCTCCACGACCTTGAACGGCATGTTGGCCGCCTCGGCCTTGATCTCGGTGAACTTGCGCCCAATCAACCGCTTGGCGGAAAACACCGTGTTGCGGGGATTGGTCACCGCCTGACGCTTGGCGGCCTGACCCACCAGACGCTCACCCGTCTTGGTGAATGCCACGACCGACGGAGTGGTGCGGGCCCCCTCGGCATTCGGAATAACTACCGGCTCGCCACCTTCCATGACGGCCATGCACGAATTGGTTGTACCAAGGTCGATACCCAAAATTTTACTCATAAGTATCGCACAAATAGCAAAGGCCGTGCCGTCACTGCATGATCTTTTTAAGTAATTTATTATAATATACTTAAAATACATCACCGATGGGCGTTATCGAATACCACGCTGACGATCTCGCCATCATGTCACACCTCCTGTCACACCACCCGCGAACCCTGTCAAAATCTGTCACAAGCACCTGCTCGGTTTGAATTTCCGCACACTGGCACTATGGTCGCATCCCATGGAAACAGAGATCACGGTGCCAGGCGAAGTTCCGGTGATGACATTGCCGAATCTGGCCTTCTTCCCCCAGGCCCTGCTTCCCCTGCATATATTCGAGCCGCGTTACCGCCAGATGTTGCGCGATGTCCTGGCGAGCAACCGATTGTTCGCGGTGGCCGGGCTGGACCAGGACCTCCTTCAGGATCCGCAGAAGTTTGAACCACCCTACCGCATCGCCTCGGTCGGCATCGTACGTGCGTGCCAGAAAAACGACAACGGCACGTCGAATCTCCTGCTGCAGGGGCTTTGCCGCGTGGAGATCCTGCACATCGTCAGCGAGGAACCCTACCGACGCATCCAGATCCGCACCCTCGCCAGCATCGACGCCAACCCGGCCGATGACAACCGTCAGCTCCGCTCGGACCTGCTCCGCCTGTTGACGATCCGGCGAAAACAAGGCGCCGGTGGATCAGCGGAAATGACCGACTTTTTGCGATCGGTCGAGGACCCCGAGACCTTCGTGGACCTGGCCGCGTTCGGACTTTGCGATGACGCCCGGGTAAAGCAGCGTCTCTTGGCAACGCTCGATGTGCACCGCCGCCTGAGCCTGTTCAAGGCCTACCTCGAGAGCGAGGTCGCCGCGACGCGCCTGCGCGCAAAGCTGCAGGGCGGGCTGCCGGACGACCACATCTCCCACAACTAATTGCCCGCCTGGGTCAGGCGGGCAGTGCGACCGGGAAAATGGAGCCGAGCATCGGATTTGAACCGACGACCCACGCTTTACGAAAGCGTTGCTCTACCAACTGAGCTAGCTCGGCGCTGTGGGAAAGACGGAAGAAACTCGCCGGGCAGGCAAGCGCAAGCCTTGATTTCCCCGTGCCACCGCTAGCCACCGACCTTTTCGATTATGAACTGCCGCCGCACCTCGTCGCCCAGACGCCGGCTGCACGGCGGGATGCGTCGCGCCTGCTGGTCGTGGACCGGGCGGCAAGGACGATCAGCCACCACACGTTTGCCGACCTGCCGCAGTTCCTGCGAGCCGGGGACATCCTCTTCCGCAACACGGCGGCAGTCCTGCCAGCACGGTTGCTCGCCCAGCGTCCGACAGGGGGCAAGGTCGAGTGCTTTCTGCTCCGGCCGGTGGACGGCGGCGACCTGTGGCGTTGCCTGGTCAAACCGGGCAAAAAACTCCCGGTCGGCGCGACCTTCGCCCATGCCTCGGGCGCCTTCGCCGGCGAGATCGTGGCCCGCGAGCCGGACGGCTCGGCGGTGGTGCGGCTGAGCACGCCGGACCACGCGCCGATCACGGCCGTCGCCAACCGGCTGGGCTCCGTACCCCTGCCGCCCTACATCAACCGCGCGGACGATTCGCTTCGCGCACTGGACGCCGAGCGCTATCAGACGGTCTACGCCGACAAGCAACGCCAGGTCGCGGTGGCTGCGCCCACGGCTGGGCTGCACTTCACGCCGGAGCTCCTGGCGCAACTGGCGGGGATCGGCGTGCAGACCGCTGACGTGACCCTTCACGTGGGCCTCGGCACTTTCAAGCCGATCACGGCTGGGCACATCGAGGCACACGAAATCCATCGCGAGCTGTACGAGATGTCGGTGCCCACCCAGGAGCGTCTCCTCGGCCCCCGCACGGGTCGGCGGATCGCCGTGGGCACCACGACGGTGCGTTGCGTGGAGGATTTCCTGTCCCACCATGACCATGCGTTACCCAGGTCCCATGCGGCCGAGGCCGGAATCTATATATTTCCGCCTCGGACCTTCCGCGGCGTCGATGCGCTGATCACCAATTTCCACCAGCCCCGCTCGACCCTGCTTTGCCTGGTGGCGGCATTTCTGGCCCCGGGCACGATCGATGGCGTTGCCTGGCTCAAGGAGATCTACGCCGAGGCGATCCGGCGCGAATACCGCTTTTTCAGTTACGGCGACGCCATGCTGATCCTCTGATCGCAAACCGCTCCGGCCGTTTGCAGAATCATCGGTATAGGATTTGCTGGCCGCTTGCATGCCTGACGCCACCCGCCCCGACCGTGTTTCCCGCCCGTTCGTGCCCCGCCTGCTGCGGTACGTTGGCCTGGCCGTCTTGGCCGCGACGGTCGGATCCTGGGCCGTTCTCGGAGCGCACCGGGGGTGGAGCCAGAACCGGGTGCCGGTCAACCAGGTCGACGAGATCACCGGCATCGCATACGTGACCTATGAAGAGCGCTTTGTCCCGGGCATCGACTGGCTCGGCGCCGGGAGCGCGCTCGCCGGTGTCGTCTTCGCCCTTTCCTTTCTTCCCCGATTGAATCCCAACCCATCCAACCACACCCGTTAATCCATGAACAAAACCATCCTCATCAGCCTCCTCGCCCTGTCCTTGACCGGTACGCTGGCCGCCGCACCGGCAACGTACGACTTCAAGGATCCCAAGGGCGTCAACGCGATCCAGTTCCACCTGGACTCCCTGCTCGAGCCCATTTCCGGCACCGCGAGCGGCGTCACCGGCACCGTCAGCTTTGACCCGGCCGACCCCGCCGCCACCACGGGGCGGATCGTCGTCGCCGCGAAGTCGCTCCTCGTGACCAACACGATGATGACTGAGCACCTCCAGAGCCCGATGTGGATCGACGTGGCCGCCCACCCGGAAATCGTCTTCGAGCTCGCGAAGCTGAGCGATATCAAGACCGAGGGCAACACCACCTCGGCCACGGCTACGGGTCAGTTCACCCTCAAGGGCGTGACCAAGGAGATCTCGGTCCCGGTGAAGCTGACCCACCTGGCGGACGCTTTTGGCAAACGCCTCAACAAACCCGAGCTGAAGGGCGACCTCCTCGTCATCCGCGGCGAATTCGCCATCCAGCGGGCCGATTTCGGCATCCAGCCCGGGAAAAACGAGGACAAGGTCAACCCCGAGGTCAAACTCACCCTCGCGATCGTCGGCGGCGCTCCGCGCTCCTGAGCCGAAACCATGACCAACGAGGACGGCCCGCGCGGCCGTCCTTTCTTTTTTCCCCGCCCGCTGCCAACATCGCCGCCATGACTCCTGAAGACATCGAGGGCGTGATCGATGACGCGACGTTCGACTATTCCATGGGCGACGCGGCGTCCGCGGTCGCCAAGTTATCCCAGGCCACGGCCGTCGCGCCCGAGTCATTCGCCGCCTGGCACGCGCTCGCCGAGATTCAGTTCAGCCAACGCGACCTCGACTCCGCCCTGCGGGCCGCCGAGCGGGCCCATGCCCTCCGCCCCGACGATACCTTCATCAACACCACGCTTTCGCGGATCTGGATGGAGCGGGGGGACAAGCAGGCCGCCGAGAAATACGGTGCCCAGGCGAGGATCCTGAGCTGGAAGGACCAACTGAAAAAGCCCCAAGGGCAACCGGATGGCATTAGCTAAGCGGTCCGCCCGTTGACAGGCTTCCGCCGGCCTCCGTAGCCTCGGTCCATGGAAAAGACGTCGTACGTGCTGGAGTTCGAGAAGCCGCTGCGGGAGCTGTCCAAGCAACTGGACGGTCTTCGCCAGCAATCGCTCGAAACCGGCGTGGATCTGGCCGGAGAGATTGCCGCCATCGAGGGCAAGATCGACTCGACGCAGCGCGAGATCTACTCCGCCCTCACCCCCTGGCAGCGGGTGCAGATCGCCCGCCATCCCCGGCGCCCCTATGCGTTGGACTACGTTCGACTGGTCTGCGAGGGCTTCCAGGAACTCCACGGCGACCGCCAATTCAAGGATGACCAGGCGCTGATCGGCGGCACCGCCTTTTTCGAGGGCCGCTCGGTCATGATCGTCGCCCAGCAGAAGGGTCGCGACACCAAGGAGAAGATCGCGCGAAATTTCGGCATGCCCCAGCCGGAGGGCTATCGCAAGGCGCTGCGGTTGATGAAACTGGCGGAAAAGTTCGGCCTGCCGCTCCTGTGCTTCATCGACACCCCGGGCGCCTATCCCGGCATCGAGTCCGAGGCGCGCCACGTCTCCGAGGCGATCGCCGTGAACCTGCGCGAGATGGCCATGCTCAAGACGCCCTCGATCGCGGTGATCGTCGGCGAGGGCGGCTCGGGCGGTGCCCTGGGCATCGGGGTGACCGATCGGGTGCTGATCTTCGAGAACAGCTACTACTCGGTAATCTCTCCCGAGGGCTGTGCCGCGATCCTCTGGAAGGACGGCGCCGCGGCGGCAAAGGCGGCCGAGGCCCTGAAACTCAATGCGGCCACCTTGCAGCCCCTGGGCGTCGTCGACGAGGTGCTCGGGGAGCCGATGGGCGGGGCCCATTACCACCCGGAGCAGGCGGCCGAAACGCTCAAGGATGCGCTAAGCCGGCATCTGGCCGACCTGAGGGCGATGGAGCCCGCACGGCTGCTCGACAGCCGGTACGAGCGCTACCGCAGGCTGGGCGTCTTTGAGGAGATCGGCGCCGGCCGGTGAGCCCGGGCCGGTTCACGCCGGCTGGCGCACCGTCAGCAACTCGATCTTCTCCGCGCGGGCCATCGAGGCGCTGATCTCGATCAACGCCCCCGAGAGCCGCACGTCCCCCGTGGCGACCTCGAACCTCCTCGGCATGCCGTCGAGGAACTTGCTCACGACCGGGGCCACCTCGCGGCCCAAGACGGAGGCGTAAGGGCCCGTCATGCCGATGTCACAGATGAAGGCCGTGCCCTTGGGCAGGACCCGGGCATCCGCCGTCGGCACGTGCGTATGCGTGCCGATCACCGCCGTCACCCGCCCGTCGAGGTGCCAGCCCAGGGCCTGCTTCTCCGAGGTCGCCTCGGCGTGGATCTCGACGACGATGGCATCAGCCTGGGCTCGCAATTGCTCAACCATGCGGTCGGCGCAACGAAAGGGGCAATCGGCCTTCATCCCGAGATATTGCCGACCCAGCACGGTGAAGACGGCCAGGCGGAAGCCGCGGCTCTCGATGATGAGATGATCCCAACCCGGGCAGGTCGCAGGTAGATTGGCCGGCCGGCAGATCCGCTCCATCTGCGTGATCTCGGTCTCCCAGCCGCGCTGGTCCCAGACGTGGTCGCCCAGCGTGATCGCGTCCACCCCACTCTCGAGGATCGACTTGGCGATGGTGCCGGTGATGCCCGCGCCCGCCGCGGCGTTCTCGCCGTTCGCGATCACGAAATCCAGCCCATGTTCCGACCGCAGCCGCGGGAGGCGGTCACGCACGAACTCGCGTCCCGGGCGGCCCACGATGTCACCGACAAACAATAACTTCAGCATGGGCCGACCGTGCCGGCATTCGCGATCCGAGCCAATGGCAAATGTTATGACAAATCGTCCTGTGCCGAGGCTTGCCCCGCGGGGATCCGCCGGCTTTGCTGTCCGGCCCTCTGTACACACCATGAAAAAATCGACCTCTCCCGCTGCGTTTCCTCAGGCCGAGATCGGCCACGAAATGAAGGGTGCTGACGCCGTCGTCCAGTGCCTCATCCGCGAGAACGTCGATGTCATCTTCGCCTATCCCGGCGGCGCTTCCCAGGAGCTCCACCAAGCCCTCGCCCGCACCGACAAGATCCGTGTGATCTTGCCCCGCCACGAGCAGGGCGGCTCGTTCGCGGCCGAGGGCTACGCCCGCGCCACCGGCAAGGTGGGCGTGTGCATGGCGACCAGCGGCCCCGGAGCCACGAACCTCGTCAGCGCCATTGCCGACGCCTACATGGACTCCACGCCCATCGTGGCCATCACCGGCCAGGTGTACCAGAAGTACATCGGGAAGAGCGCGTTTCAGGAGACCGATTTCTTCGGCATGACCCTGCCGATCGTGAAGCATTCGTACCTGATCACGAACGTCCACGATCTCCCCCGCATCTTCAAGGAGGCCTTCCATCTGGCCCGCACCGGCCGGCCCGGCCCGGTGGTGATCGATATCCCGAAGGACGTGCAGCAGGCGAAATTCCAGCCGGTCTTCCCGCCGACGGTGGAGTTCCGCAACCCCTACGTGGGTCAGGAACACCGGGCCGCCGACGAGCAGCTCCAGCAGGTGCTCGCCCTCATCGCCGAGGCGAAGAAGCCCGTGATCTACGCTGGCGGCGGCATCATCTCGGCCGAGGCCCACCGTGAGCTGAAGGCCTTCGCCGAGAAGACCAACGTGCCCGTCGCCACGACCCTCATGGGCGTGGGCGCCTTCCCCGAGACCCACCCGCTCTCGATGCAGTGGTTCGGCATGCACGGCTCGGCCTACGGCAACTGGGCGGTGGACCAGAGCGACCTCGTGCTCTGCCTCGGCGCGCGCTTCGACGACCGCATCACCGGCGATGTCTCGAAGTTCGCGGCCCACGCGAAGATCGTCCACATCGACATCGACGCCTCGGAGCACAACAAGAACAAGCGGGTCCACTACCCCGTCTGCTCCGACATCAAGTACGCCCTCACCCGCCTCAACCAGCTCGGCGCGAAGTTCGCGCCGCCCGACACCGCGGCCTGGCATGCGCAGATCGCGCAGTGGAAGCAGGCGCACCCGTTCAGCTACGAGCCCAGCAAGCACATCCAGCCGCAGGAGGCCGTGGCGGCCCTGTACGAGCTCACGAAGGGCGACGCGATCATCACGACGGGCGTGGGCCAGCACCAGATGTGGGCCGCGCAGTTCTACCGTTTCAACGAGCCGCGCCGCTACATCAGCTCCCTCGGCCTCGGCGCCATGGGTTACGGTTATCCGGCGGCGATGGGCGCCAAGGTCGCCTGCCCCGGCAAGCAGGTGATCGACATCGACGGCGACGGCTCGTTCATGATGAACATCCAGGAGCTGGCAACCTGCCACATCGAGAAGATCGCGGCGAAGGCCATGATCCTGAACAACCAGCACCTTGGCATGGTGGTGCAGTGGGAGGACCGCTTCTACGGCAGCGTCCGCGGCAACACGATCCTCGGCGACGAGAGCAACGTCGGCAGCCCCGACAATCCCGCCGGCCTCTACCCGGACTTCGTCAAGATCGCCGAGGGCTTCGGCGTCAAGGGTCGCCGCGTGATCAAGAAGAGCGAGCTCAAGGCCGCCATCCAGGAGATGCTCGACCACGACGGCCCGTACGTCCTCGACATCATCGTCCCGTACACCGAGCACGTGATCCCCATGATCCCGGCCGGCAAGACGGTGAAGGAAATGCTGCTGAAGTAGGCCGCAAGGGCCCGGCCCTCACTTCTCCTTCATCACGTAGACGCCGTCCCAGTTCTCGGGCGGCGGCTCGTGCTTGAAGTGATCGGTGATCGCGAGGTAGACCTGCGAGGGATTGCTGCTCACGCCCGGGGTGATGCCGGGTTGGTTCGGCTCGACGCGGGCGCTCTGGCGGAAGCAATCCAGCGCCCCGTTCCAATCGCGCTCGTAATAGCGCGCCAGCCCCTGCGTGAACAGGCCGATGCACTCCCGGGTCGAGTCGGCGAGGTGCTCCTTCAAGCCGACGATCTCGTGGATCGGCACGGCCTGCGTGCGCCCTTTCACGACGATGCGGCCCAGCGGGCGGAAGACGACGTGGTCTCCGCCGTGGCGCTCGCAGTCCTGCCGCGTCGCCTCGGTGCACATGGTGTAGGCACCCCAGCTCTTCGCGCCGCTCTCCATGCGGGCGGCCAGGTTCACGTTGTCGCCCATCATCGTGTAGTTGAAACGCGTGCGGCTGCCCATGTTGCCGATCATGCAGACGCCGGTGTTGAGGCCGATCCGCGTCTGCATGTTCCACACGATCTCGGGCCATTTCCCGCCCTCGCCGCGCCATTTCGTGCGCAGCTCGGCGATCTTCCGGTGCACGAGCTGGGTCGCGACGCAGGCCCGATAGGCGTGGTCCTTGAGCGGCAGCGGGGCGCCGAACATCGCCACGACCGCGTCGCCGATGTACTTGTCGAGCGTACCGCCCTGCGCCTGCACGATGTCGGTGCAGGCCGTGAGGTACTCGTTCATGAGGTCGACCAGCGGCCCCGAACCCAGCTTCTCCGAGAACGAGGAGAACGACTGGATGTCGCTGAAGTAGGCCGTGATCTCGTCGTCGTGCCCGCCGAGCTGCGGGTTCTCGCCGGAATCGACCATCCGCTCGACCAGCTGCGGCGAGACATACGCGCCGAACATGCCCTTGATGCGGCCCTTCTGCTTCTCCTCGAGGATCAACTGCCAGATGATCGCGGCGAAGCTCGTGGTGAACGCCGCGCCCAGCGGGGCCACGAGCGGGAGCACGAGGTGATGGTCCTGGAACAGCTTGAACCCGAACCACACGTACGCCGTCAGCAGCAGCGCGGCCGTCAGCTTCGTCCGCGCTCCCTTGGTCCCGCCGGCCGCCGCGAAGATGCTCACGGCCACCGTGAGGCCGAAGAGGATGGCCTGGTTGGCCGCCGCCGGCAGGTGCCGCAGGTAAAGGCCCGAGACGATCGTCTTCACCATGTTGCCATGGATGCCGACCTTCGGCACCGGGACGTCATCGAACGGCGTGACCGCCAGGTCCTGCAGCAGCGGATCGACGGGGCCGATCAGCACGATGGCGTCCTTGAACTCCGGCTGCGCGAAGAACTGGGTCGCCGCCTGGCGCTCGGCCTCGACCTCCGACTGCAACATCTCCGCGTAATTGTAGACCGTCGAAAAACTGATGCGCGGGTTGCTGTTCGGCGCCATCCAGGGCGAGAACCAGTTCACCTCGACGAACTGCCGGTCGAGCAGCGGGATCCGCGTCGCCAGCCGGCCGTCCGGCAGCACCAGGTCGATCGCCTCGTCGGCGATCCGCACCCCTTCGGGTTTCACCCCGAAATGCAGCCGCGCCAGCTCGACGGACATGTGCAGGTAGGTGCGGATGGCCGTGGGCGCATACGCCGGCACGACGCGGGTGGCGCCGTCGATCGAGTCGATCAGGCCGATCAGGCCGGGCGACCAGAGGCGGCTCGGGTCGCTCTCGCTGATGCGAAAGGCGGGCGTTTCCGGCGGCTCGGCCTTCGCCGCGTCCTGCAGGCTCCGGACCTGGGGCAAGGCTCGAAACACCAGCCGACCGTTGATGTCGCGGTCGACCGGCGCGGCGTAAGATGCCGCGGTCACGACGGGCGGACCCTTCGCCAGGTAGCGGGCCAGCTCGCGGTTGCCCTCGACGCGCTTCTTCCAGTCGATGGCCTCCGCCACGCCGTTTTCCGAGAAGACAATGTCGACGCCCACGGCCTTGACCCCGCCCGCTTCGATCAAGGCCGGCAGCACGCGGGCAAAGTAAACCCGGCTCCAGGGAAAGCCGCCGATCTCGCTGAGCGCCTGTGAGTCGATGTCCACGTAGATCACCTTCACCGGCGCCGCGATCTCGCCGCGGGCGCGGAACCGCCAATCGATCAGGCGGTTCTCGAGGTAATCCACCAGGCCCAGGTGCATGAGCACGCCCCAGATGGTCGGGATCGGCAACAGCAGGAGCCAGCGCGCGAAGGAAGTGGGCTTGGCCTTCTTGGGGGGCATCGGCGGGGCAGGCTAGAAAGCCGTGGCGGCGAACGGAAGCACATTAAGCCTCCGGCTTGGCCAAAAACAAAAAGGCCCGCCGAGGCGGGCCTTCGCAGGGTTCAACCGATCGCCGGCATCAACGACCGTCGCCCGAGGTCACGCGCGGTGTCGTCGGGACCGCCGGAGGAGGAGTGGGCGCAGGTGGCGTGGGTGGCGTCTCGGGCGGAGTCTCCGGCGGCGGCGTCTCCGCTGGCGGTTGCGGCGTCGGTGTCGGCGCCGGGGCCGGGGCGGTAAAGGTCACGGTCGCGACCGCGGTCGCAATCTGCTGCGCGACGGCCGCCACGGCCGCCACTGAAGTCGGAGCCGCATCCGCCACCACGACCGGTGGCGCCGAACCCGTGGCAACGGTCACGGCGCCGGTCTCGGCGTCGACCGTCACGTCGATCAATACCTCGACCTCCTTGTTGTCGGGCACGGAGGTCTCGCTCGGGAGATTGACGGTACCCGAGGCGAGCACGACATTGCCCTCGACCGTGGTCAGCGAGAAGAAGGCCTTGCCGGTGCCGTCGGGCCGGAAGACGATTCGGAACGTGGTGCCGCGGATACCGGCGGCGCCGACCGGCGTCTGGATGTTGAAGCTCGAGCCCGCGTCGTAGTTCAGTTTCTTGACGTTGCCCACCAGCTCGCCGCGGCTCAGGTTCAGTTTCGTCCGCGAGGTCGAGGGCTCGGCGATCAGCTTTGACACGGCTACGTCCTCGGCAAACGGATCCTGCGTGAATTCGTCGATCGCCAGCGAGGTTTCACCGGCCAGGTTCAAGGTCGCACCGTTCGAGAACACCAGCACCACCCCTGAATTTTTCCCGGTGTTCACGGTGTAGCCCTGGCTCAGCTCGGTGCCGGTTTGCACGGTGATCGTGTTGCCGTCCTTGGTGGCGGTGACGGTACCGGTCACCTTGGCGGCCTTGATCTGGCCGGCAGGCGAGGCCGTTTGGGCGCCCACCGACGAACACAACAGCGTGGCAAATCCAAAAAGCCACAACCAGGCGAAGAGTTTTTTATTCATGGCGGGTGGGCAGGCGCACAGGTTATTCCCTTGCTGCCAATTGTTGGCGCAAAAGCTGAGCCGGACCGTTGGCAGGGTCAAGTCGCAAGCAGATTGCCACCGCCGCGCGGGCCTGCGGAATGCCGGTGGGATCGAGACTCAAGTGATAGGCGTAGTAATACCAGACCATGGCATGGGACGGTGCTAAGTCCATGGCCCTGATGCAGCTGCCACCGGCCTCCATCCAGCGCTGCTGCATATCCAAGGCGACCGAATGCCTCAGCCAGAACTCCGGCACGACGGCCGAGAGCGCCAGGGCGCGGCTCGCCTGCCGTTCCGCTTCGCGACCAAGCTGAAACGTCTGCCCCGGCTCGACATGCCCCCAAAGCGAGGTGGCGTACGACGCGTCGGCCCAAGCCTGGGCATTCCGGGGATCGATCGCGAGCGCCCGCTCCAGCATCGCCCGCGGCCCGGGCAGGCCGTCGCGATAGGCCTCGACCGGGAGCGCGGCCAACCGGTCGATCGCCTGCCGCGCCGGGTAGCGCAAGGCCTCGGCCCGGTAATGCGGAAAGACGAACGCGCCGGCACCAACCGCAATGCCCAGGGCCGCGCTCGCGGCCACCGTGTGCTGTCCGAACCGGCGTGAACCCGCGCCGGCGCCGTCGCCCGGTGGCTGGATCCGGCGGGCCAGCAGGGCCGCCAGCACCGCCAGCGCCATGGCCAGCGCCGGGATCTTGAGGTGAAAGTCCACAAACAGCTGCAAGCCAAACGCCGCCAGGCCCAAGGCGACCCCGCGCCACACGAACGGATGCCCCCAAGGCCCGTCATCCTGCCCCCAGCCCACCCGCCGCAACCGCCTCAGCCCCAGCCCGACCATCACGGCAATGGCGCCGTAGAAGAGCCCGAAGCCAACCAACCCGTAATCGCTGAGCGTATTGAGGTAATCGTTATGCGCCCACTGGGCATCCAGCTGGAAATGAGCCGGCCGGTGCTTCTCGAAGAGCACATTGTAGCTGCCTGCACCGCTGCCCCAGGCCGGATCGGCGGAAAAAAGCCGCCACGCCCCCCGCCACATGATCGGCCGCGTCCACTCGCCCGATTCGCGGACCATCGTCTCGAACCGCCCGCGCAGGGTCGGCAACGTGAAATACGCCGCCACCCCCACCGCCCCGACCACCACGATCGCCAGCCCCAGCCGGCGCAGCCGCCACCCCCAGCTTCGACGCCCGATCACCAGCGGCGCCGCCAGCACGACGAGGACGACCGCCAACCAGGCGCCCCGGCTGGCGGTGAGCACCAGGCCAAATCCGAAAGCGACCGCAAGGTAGCCGGCGATTACGCGCTGGATCGCACCCGCCCCGCGCCGCAGGACCAACGCCACCGTCGGCGCCAGCGTCAGCAGCAGCAGCGCAGCCAGGCTGTTTGGGATGCCGAACGGACCGCTGGCCCGCCCGATGAATTGCTCCGCCTGCAACCGCCCCAGCATCAGCCAATCGGGCCGCACGAATACCTGGTAAGCCGCCAGCACCACGGCCACGAACGCCACTCCCGCCAGCGTGACCAGGAGCCAGCGGGTCGCGCGGGCGTGGTCGGAAAAGTTGAGGACAACCCAGAACACCGCGGTCATCTGCGCCCACCACAGCCAATCGTGCCAGCCGAGCCACGGGACCGGCGTGACCCAGGCCGCATTCACCGCCGCGTAGGCGAGAAACGGCAGCGGCAGCCAGCCCCAGGCGTGCCAGCGCGGCAGCGCCGGCGCAGGGAGGCTCCGGCTGACAAAGTGGAGCACCAACAGCACCGCGGTCAGCGCACTGGTCACGACCATCGTCTCCGGCCGGTACCCACCGAGACACAGCGTGGTCCAGGCCAGGTTGAGCGCCAACACTCCCAGCTGGAGCGATTCCAGGATCGCCAGGCTTCGGGGAATGAGGGGGCGCGCCGCCATGCGGCCCCAAGGCAAAGGCAAGCCACCCACCGGCGGCGACACTAAAGGCATCGGCGCGCGCAGCCAAAAAGAAACGCCGCCCGTTGCCGGGCGGCGTGGAAACCTTTCGTTGCTGAACGACCTCAGGCGGTGGGCACCGTCTGGATGGTCTTCAGGATGCGCCCGGCCACGAGGTACGGGTCCGCCGCGGAATTCGGGCGGCGATCCTCGAGGTAGCCCTTGTAGCCGGCGTTGACGAAGCTGTGCGGCACGCGGATCGACGAGCCACGGTCGGCGATGCCGTACGTGAACTTGTCGATCGACTGCGTCTCGTGCAGGCCGGTCAGGCGCAGGTGGTTCTCCGGGCCATAGACCGCGATGTGCTCGTCCATGTGCTTGGCGAAGGCCGCCATGAGCTTCTCGAAGTAGGCCTTGCCGCCGGTCTCGCGCATGAACTTCGTGGAGAAGTTCGAGTGCATGCCGGAGCCGTTCCAGTCGAGCGGGGCGTTGAAGGCACCGACGATGGGCTTGCAGCGCCACTCGATGTCCACCTCGTAGGCCTCGCACAGGCGGGCGAGGATGTAGCGGGCGACCCACATCTGGTCGGCGGCGTTCCGGGAACCCTTGCCGAAGATCTGGAATTCCCACTGCCCCTTGGCGACCTCGGCGTTGATGCCCTCGATGTTGATCCCGGCATCGAGACAGATGTCGATGTGCTTCTCGACGATCTCACGGGCGACGGAGCCGACGTTCTTGTAGCCGACGCCGGTGTAGTACGGGCCCTGCGGCTCGGGGAAGCCACCCGTCGGGAAACCGAGGGGGGCGCCGTTCTTGAAGAAGAAATACTCCTGCTCGAAGCCGAACCAGGTATCCGGGTCGTCCGGGATCGTGGCGCGCGAGTTCGACGGGTGCGGCGTCTTCTGGTCGGGCATCAACACGTCGCACATGACGAGCACGCCGTTCTTGCGGGTGCTGTCCGGGAAAACCGCGACCGGGCGGAGCACGCAATCGGAACTCTTGCCTTCCGCCTGACGGGTCGAGCTGCCGTCGAAGCCCCAGAAGGGCAGGTCCGCGAGCTTCGGGAAGCCGGGGAATTCCTTGATCTGCGTCTTGCTGCGCATGTTGGCCAGCGGCTGGTAGCCGTCGAGCCAGATGTATTCCAGTTTGTATTTGGGCATATGCGATGAGGTTTTGTGGAGGGTTTTGCTTTAAGCGCCGTGCAGGATTGATTGCCCGACAGATCCTAAATGCACGGAGAAAATAGCACCTTACATGCCAGCGGAAGCCGGAATTTCTCCGACTTGCGCCATTGCGGGATTGTGTCCGCGAAGTTGTTGATTTACAGGGAACAGTGACGAATTATTCCGTCGCCCACGAACGATGCAGGAAGCCAAGGACACCCGCCGCGCCCTGGTGCACATCGGCTATGACGGCCGCGTGCACAAGACCTTTCGCGGCCACCAGGCCCGCGAGCGCTTCGAGAACGAGGTGCGGGTGCTGCGTCACCTCGAGGCGGCCGGCTGTGATTTCGTGCCGCGCGTGCTCGAGACCGACCCTGCCAACCTGAAACTGATCACGACCAGCTGCGGCACGCGCGTCGACCACATGAACGAGGAGCGCATGAAGGCGCTCTTTGCCGAGCTCGAGCAGTACGGCGTCCGCCACGACGACCCGTTCCTGCGCAACATCACCTACCGTTTTTCCGACGGCCGGTTCTGCATCATCGATTTCGAACTCGCCACCCTGCTCGGCGGCCCGCCGCCGCCGGCCCCTCCGCCCGATGCCACCTGACGCCACCCCCTCCGACCGCCCGCCGCAAAGGCTGCGCTGGTCGGGCCTGACCCACCGCGGCCGCGTCCGCCCGAACAACGAGGATTCCTTCCTCGCCCTGACGTTCGACGGGCACGAGCTGCGCTTTCTCGGCAAGGTCGGCGAGGCCTCGCAGAAGAACACCGACTTTGTCTTCGCCGTGAGCGACGGCATGGGCGGCGCCAACTCCGGCGAATTCGCCAGCCGCATCGCCGTCGATCGCATCACGGCCCTCATGCCCCGCTGCTTCCGCATGTCGGCGATGGGCCTCGCCAGCGGCTTCTCCGACGTGCTCGCGGAGCTGTTCGCCGACATCCACAAGGTCATGCTCGACCACGGGCGGAGCTACGAGGAGTGCGCCGGCATGGGCGCCACGCTCAGCCTGTGCTGGTTCACGCCGGAGTGGATGTACTTCGGCCACATCGGCGACAGCCGCATCTACTACCTGCCGAAGGAGGGTGGCATGACCCAGCTCACGCACGACCACTCGCACGTCGGCTGGCTGCGCCGGCAGGGCAAGCTGAACGAGCGCGAGGCCCGCAACCATCCGCTGCGCAACGCGCTCAATCAGGCGCTCGGCGCCGGCCACCAGTTCATCGACCCCCAGGTTGGCGCGGTCGGCTACCAGGCCGGCGATCGGTTCCTGATCTGCTCCGACGGGCTCAACGACGGGCTCTGGGACCGCGCCCTACAGGAGTTCATCCGCGAGCCGCCCGCCCCGGTCGCCCACCTCGATCCCGCGCGTCGGCTGGTCGATGCCGCTCTGGAGGCCTCCGGCCGCGACAACATCACGGCGCTCGTGGTCGAGACGCTCCCGGCCGGCGATCAGCCGCTCACGCCTTGAGGACCTTGCGCGGGATGCGCTGCACGCGCACGAACCGGGCGCGGAACAGCTCGTCGAGCGCCTCACGTGTTTCGGCCGGTATCTGTTGCACCAGATCCTCGATCGCGGGCAGCTTGGCCGGAGCTTCGTCGACCTCGGCCGCATCTTCGCCGCCGGGGGCGGTTGCCCCACTGGGCGCGGCCGCAGTTTGCTCCGCGAGGTAGGCCGACTCTTCCGCTTCGGTGGGACCGATCGGGGCTTCGCCTTCGTCGACCAGTTCGTCGATGGCTGCGGGCGCAGCCACGGGGACCGCAGGCTCACCGGCAGCGACCCGCGCCTCAAGGCGCGCCTCCAGCCGCTCGATCAGGCCTTTTTTTTTTCGTCGCCGGAGCCAGCCGCGGCAGGCGATTCCTCGGCCAGCGTGGCCAATTCCTTAATGAGACTGTCGATCGCACGCGCGCGGCTCGCCTCGACGGCTTTCAGCAGCGTGACCTCGAAGTTGATCTTTTCCGCCAGCCCGAGTTTCACCCCGCCCTCGCCCTCGCGCAGGCCATCGAGCAGGCGCGTCAGCTGTTCGGTGGTCAGCGGCGTGCCCCCGAGCTGGTCGCTCCGTCCGCCCTTGGCGATGGCGTCAAGTAGCGCGCCGCGCACCAGCGCCTGCAGGTCCGTGAGCAGGCGCACGAGGTCGCGGCCATTGGCGTCGCACTCATCCACGATGGCGACGATCCGCTGGTGATCGCCCGCGGCAACGGCCCCGGCGAGCTCGGCGATCTTGTCGGCCGCGACAAGGCCGAAGACGTCGAGCACGTCCGGCTCGGAGATCTCGCCGCCGCAGAAGGAAATCATCTGGTCGAGGATCGACTGCGCGTCGCGCATGCCGCCCTCCGCCATGCGGGCGATGCAGGCCAGCGCGGCGTCGGCGACCTTGATCTTCTCGTCGGTCGCGATCTTCCGCAGGCGCCCCACGATAAGTTCGGCGGGGATGGGCTTGAGGTCGAAGCGCTGGCACCGGGAGATGACCGTGAGCGGCATCTTCTGCGGATCCGTCGTCGCGAAGACGAACTTCACGTGCGGCGGCGGCTCCTCCAAGGTCTTCAGCAGGGCGTTGAACGACCCGGCCGAGAGCATGTGCACCTCGTCGATGATGTAGATCTTGTAGCGGGCCGAGGCCGGGGCATAGGCCACCGAGTCGAGGATGGCCTCGCGGATCTTGTCGACCTGCGTGTTGGTGGCGGCGTCGAACTCGATCACGTCGAGGTGCGTGCCCTCGGCGATGGCCTGGCACACCGGGTCCTTGACGTCGAAGTCAGCCTTCGGGCCGCCGGCGCAGTTGAGCGCCTTGGCGAAGATGCGCGCCGTGGTGGTCTTGCCGGTGCCGCGGGGGCCGACGAGGAGGTAGGCGTGGGCGATCCGGTTCCGCGCGATGGCGTTCTTCAGCGTCCGCACCACGTGGTCCTGGCCGACAACATCGTCGAACGTCTGGGGCCGCCACTTGCGGGCGATGACTTGATAGGATCCGGACATCAGCTGGTGAAATGAAGAGTGTGGAACCGCGAATGAGCAAGCCCTGACCTTGGGCTTTCCCTTCTCCACCCGATCCACCCGCCCTTTCCGCCATCCGGTATCCGCATTCGCCGATAAAAAAAGTGGCCAGGCACTCCACGGCACTGGGAGAACGTCGTTGCCGTTGCTACCTTCCGGTCCTGGCGGAGTTCACGCGCCTGCCCATGCATGGCACCTGGCCGGGGCGGAACGTACGCCGCGACGGGGCGCGGGCAACTGCAATCTGCGGAATTATTCGCCGCCCGACCCCGGCGGGGGTGGCGGGGGCCGGTTGCCCGACGGCGCGCGTTCGCCCCAGCGCTTCTGGCGCTCCCGCTGCCAGCGCTCGCGCATGTCGCGTTTCATCTGCTCGAGTTTCCCCTGCTGCGCGGGGGTCAGAATCTCCGCCACCTGCTCATGCATGCGCTCCGCGACGGCGATGGCCTCGCGGTCGCCCGACTGGCGCAGCTTGCGCAGATCCTCGCCGGCCTGCCTGATGATCGGCCAGAGCTTTTCCTTCTGCTCGGCCGTGAGGTCGAGGCGGTTGGAGAAGCGCTTCATGATCTGCGGGCTGAACTGGTCGATGGGCGTCGGGGTGCGCAGGCGGGCCTTTTCGAAATGCTGCCGCGCCACCCGCAGCGAGACGAAGCCACCGAAGACGGCACCGGCGACAAAGACGCCCAGGAAGGCGAGGATGATTTTCCAGTTGCGGCTCATGTCAGGAGACATCCAGCACGATGGCCGCGGGGTCGTCGGTTGTGAAGAAGGCCTCCTCCTCCGCGCTGCCGTTCGTGAACACGCTGTAGTTGGCGGCGACTCCGAGCACCGCCGCAAGGCAGGCGACGCCCAGGGCGCGGATGGCCAGGCGCTCCAGGCTCAGGCCGGCCGGAGCCGGCTGGGTGAGAGCCTGCGCCGCCACGCGGGTGGCGAAACCGTACGGCACGGACGCCGGGGCGTCGGCCGGGGCGCGACGCGCGGCGGTTACCAGGCGCTGCCAGGCTTTGTCGGGGGGATTCATGAGCGTTCCTTTCGTTGTAGGGCGGTGAAGAGTTTGTGCAACTTCCGACGCGCCCGGAAGGCGCGGACCTTGACCAGGGCACCGTTCCAGCCGGTGAGCGCGCTGATTTCGCGGATGGTCTTCTGCTCGAGATCGAGCAGGCGGAGAACCAGCTGGTCCTCGGGATTGAGCTGCGCGAGGAGCTTGTTGACCAGTTCGCGGGCCGCGAGGGCGTCGTCGGGGGCGCTGGCGTTCTCGTCGGCGAGGACATGGTCGAGCATCTCCGCCTCATTCTCGGCGAGATCGGCCCAGCGGAACTCCGGCCGGCGCTTCTGCGCCCGCAACTGGTCGATGCAGGTCGTCACCGCGATGCGCGAGACCCAGTGGGTGAAAGGCACGTTGCCCTGGTACTGGTCGAGGCGGGTGAACATTTTCAGGAAGATGTCCTGTGCGAGATCCTCCTCGGCCACGCGCCGCGGGAGGTGCGAGCGCACGATGCGGATGACGAACGGGTACAGGTGGCCGACCAGGTCGCGGGCCGCCGTCTGGTCCTGGGCGCGGACCCGGGCCAGGCAGCCGGCCAAGTCGAAGGCCTCGTCGTCAGGCATGGGAGGATGGAGACAAACACATACACAGGGAGCAAGACGCCCGTGCCGCCCAAGGGGTTACGCCGACCGTGACGGAGTCGCAGCTTGACCCCACCCGGCTGCTTCGCCTCACTCTCTCCCCCGAAATGCGAAAACAGCTCCGGCAGGCCCTCCGACTTACGACCGCGCACGGTCTTTAACCGCCGCTTACGGCCGACTGTGCGTCCTGCCTGCCTGATTGAGTGACCGCCGCCCCGAGCGCGCGTTTGTCAGATATCCTCCCTGTCTTCATCACTTTAAAGCCTGTCTTCGCCATGCAACCTGCTCCGATCACGAAATACCGCCCGTTTCCGCCCGTCGCCCTGTCCAACCGCCAGTGGCCCAGCCGCACGCTCACGCAAGCCCCCATGTGGTGCAGCGTCGATCTCCGCGATGGCAACCAGGCCCTCGCCCAGCCGATGAGCGTCGAGGAGAAGCTCGAGTACTTCGACCTGCTCGTGAAGATCGGCTTCAAGGAGATCGAGATCGGTTTCCCGTCCGCCTCCCAGATCGAGTTCGATTTCTGCCGCCGCCTCATCGAGGAAAAGCGCATCCCCGACGACGTCGCCGTCCAGATCCTCTGCCAGTGCCGCGAGGAGCTGATCACGCGTTCCTGCGAGGCCCTCCGCGGGGCGAAGAACATCATCTTCCACCTCTACAACTCGACCTCGCCGAAGCAGCGCGAGTACGTGTTCAACGCCTCGCGCGACGATATCCGCCGCATCGCCGTGCGCGGGACCGAGTGGGTCAAGCAGCACACCGCCCCGCTGGCGGCCGCCGGGACGAACGTGCGCTTCCAGTACTCGCCCGAGAGCTTCACGAGCACCGAGCTCGATTTCGCCCTCGAGGTCTGCGAGGCCGTCACCGACGCCTGGCAGCCGACGGTCGAAAACAAGATCATCCTCAACCTGCCCGCCACGGTCGAGTACGCCACGCCCAACGTCCATGCCGACCAGATCGAGTGGATGTCCACGCACCTCACCCGCCGCGACCGCACGCTGATCTCCCTGCACACGCACAATGACCGCGGGACCGGCGTCGCCGCCACCGAGCTCGGCCTGCTCGCCGGCGCCGACCGCGTGGAGGGCACGCTCTTCGGCAACGGCGAGCGCACGGGCAACCTCGACATCGTCACCGTCGCCCTGAATCTCTACACGCACGGCGTCCATCCGGGCCTGGACTTCAGCGACATCAACGGCATCCGCGACGTCTACGAGCGCTGCACCAAGCTCGAAGTCCCGGCCCGCCTGCCCTACGCCGGCGAACTCGTCTTCACGGCCTTCAGCGGCTCCCATCAAGACGCCATCAAGAAGTCGTGGGAGAAGCAGCAGCCCGGCGCACCCTGGGACGTGCTCTACATCCCGATCGACCCCGCCGACATCGGCCGCAGCTACAAGGCCATCATCCGCATCAACAGCCAGTCCGGCAAGGGCGGCGTCGCCTACGTGCTCGAGCACGAGTTCGGTTACAGCCTCCCGAAGCTCATGCATAAGGAGATCGGCCGCATCGTGAACGACCTCGCCGACACGACCGGCCGCGAGCTCACCGCCGCCGAGATCCACGACGCCTTCCGCGCCGAATACCTCGAGCGCACCGCCCCCGTGGCCCTGAAGCAGTTCAAGACCAGCGAGAGCGACAGCGCCGTCACCTGCACGGCGACCATCACGCTCGACGGCACGCCCCACCAGCTCACCGCCGACGGCAACGGCCCGATCGACGCCTTCGTGCGCGCGCTCGGCACCACGGCGCTGCCCAAGTTCGAGGTCCTCAGCTACGCCGAACACTCGCTCGGCAAGGGCGCCGAGGCCCGCGCGGTCAGCTACATCCAGATCAAGACCGCCCGCGGCCAGGCTCTCTTCGGCGCCGGCATCGACACCAACATCGAGCTCGCGTCCATCAAGGCCATCGTCAGCGCCCTCAACCGCGCCCTCGCGCGTTGAGAGCCAAAGCGCGCAAACCGGATGAAATGTGGAAATCAGGAACACGGGAAACGGATTAAGCCCCGGACCTTCCCCCTGCTTTCCTGATTTCCACATTCATTCCTCAGAGGCTCCTCGATGAAATACATTCCCGCGAAACCGCCGCTCACGGGCGAGACCCTCGCCTCGCTCACCGCGCGCCTCCAGGAGCGCGGCGAGCCGGCGTTTCGTGCGAAGCAGATCCTCGAGTGGGTGTACAAGAAGCGCGCCCGGTCCTGGGATGACATGACCAACCTGCCGAAGGCGCTGCGCACCTGGCTCGACGCCACCTTCGAGCTCATGCCGGCCGCGCTGGTGCTCAACAAGCAGTCCGAGGACGTCACCGACAAGCTCCTCCTCGAGCTCGGCGACCGCTCCCTCATCGAGACCGTCATCATCCGCGCCCCGCAGGACGGCGTCGGCCTCGATCACTCCCGCAAGACCATCTGCATCTCCACGCAGGTCGGCTGCGCCATGGCCTGCGCGTTCTGCGCCTCGGGCCTCGCCGGCCTGAAGCGCGATCTCAACGCCGGCGAGATCGTCGCCCAGCTCCTGCAGGTCTGCTACCGCGAGGACGCCCGCACGCCCCGCGCCCGGATGGAACTGGCGTCGTTCGACAACATCGTCGTCATGGGCATGGGCGAACCCCTCGCCAACTATGACGCGGTCATCCGCGCCCTCACCATCGTCAACGCCGACTGGGGCCTCGGCTTCGGCGCCCGTCGCATCACGCTGTCCACGAGCGGGCTCGTCCCGAAGATCCTCCAGCTCGCCGAGGAGCCCCTCGGCCTGCGCCTCGCCATTTCCCTGCACGGCGCCACCGACGAGGTCCGCGAGAAGATCATGCCCGTCAACCGGGCGTACCCGCTCGCGAAGCTCCTCCCCGCCATCAAGGCCTTCAGCGAAAAGCACGGCCGCATGGTCACGCTCGAGTTCATTTTGATCGAGGAGGTCAACGACTCGATCGCCCAGGCGGAAAAGCTCCGCGACATCGCGCTCGACCTGCACGCCCACGTGAACCTCATCCCGTACAACACGGTCGAGGGCCTGCCGTGGAAAAGGCCGTCGAACAACCGCCAAGAGCGCTTCGCCGACGTCCTGCGCGACGCCCGCGTCTCCGTAACCCTCCGCCGCGAAAAAGGCCACGACATCGACGCCGCCTGCGGCCAGCTGCGGTTGAAGACCGAGAAGGAACGAGAAGCGGCGACTTAGCCTACCCGCCGGCCTGCACCGGCCGAAATCCCGCCTCGGTCAGGATCCGCGCCACGGTCTCCCGCTGGTCGCCTTGGATCTCGATGTCGCCGTCCTTGACGGTGCCGCCGCAACCGCAGGCGGCGCGCATCTTCTTCGCGAGGGCCTCCTTTTCCGGCAGGCCGATGCCCACAAAACCGGTCACCAGCGTGACGGTCTTGCCGCCGCGCCCCGCCGTCGTGCGCTTGATGTCGACCCGGCCGCGATTCCTCGTCGCCGGGACCGCTGTAGCCGGGTTCGCCGAACCCGGTGCCTTGGGCGCGACGGGCAACCCCGCCGCACTTAGGCTTCCAAAAGGATTCTGCCCCAACCCCTGCCCGCCATCCGTCGAGATTTTACCGCCGTTGCTCATGACCCTCACTTCCGGCCGGCCCGACCGCCACAGACGCCCACCGGGATATCGCTTTCGCCGCCGAGGAACATCAGCGCCTTGGCATAACTCCTATTTTCCATGAAATGAACCAGTTGCGGGTGCAGACTGCCCCGGCCTTGGTCGAGAAAAGCGTCGAGCCGCGCCATCTCGGCCGCGATCACGGGTCCATCAGACCGCTTGATGGCCTCGAGCAACGAAATAAGGGCGACTTTAATTTGGGACTCCATATCCGTGATGAGTATACCTGTTCCCTCTGCTACGGACCTTAAGCGCGTTTGCAATCCTCGGCCTCCATCCCCCCGGACCCTTGTGTCACGCGGCCAGTCATGATGCGTTCTAGAACAATATTCCCTAATAGCCCTCCCAGCAAAACGGTCCAAATCTCTCTTTCGCTCGCGCGTCATTCTTATCAGCCATGAGCAATTTTTCCTTACCCAACCACGCCAATGCGGCGGTCATCGAGGCCGCCTATCAGGCTTGGCAGGCCGACCCCAACTCCGTCGATCCGACCTGGCGCGCCTTTTTCCAGGGCTTCACCCTGGGCAACGGCGGCGGTGCCCTCACCACCCCGGGCGCGGCTGAAGCCGGCGTCTCGATCATCGACAGCCTCAAGCAGTCCCACGTCCACTACCTGATCGCCACCTACCGCGCCCTGGGCCACCTCGAGGCGCATGTCGATCCCCTCGGCGAACCGCCCCCGCCGAACCCGAAGCTGAGCCTCGCGCAATTCTCCCTCGGTGAAGAGGACCTGGACACGGTCTTTGACGTCGGCACGTATCTCGGCGGCGGGCAGATGAAGCTCCGCGACATCCTGATCTCGCTGCGCCTGACCTACTGCGACCGCATCGGCGTCGAGTACACGCATATCCAGGACGTCGAGGTGCGGCACTGGCTGCAGGAGCGCATGGAGTCGACGCGCAACCAGCCCGACTTCTCCAAGGGCGAGCGCATCCGCATCCTCCGTCGCGTGCACAAGGCCGAGCTGTTTGAGCGCTTCCTGCACACCAAGTATGTCGGCCAGAAGCGCTTCTCGCTCGAAGGCGGCGAGACCATGGTCGCCGCGGTCGACACGATCATCGAGAGCTGCCCCACCTTCGGGGTCGAGGAGGTCGTCATGGGCATGGCTCACCGCGGCCGCCTCAACATCCTCTGCAACGTCATGCGGAAGAGTTTCGACGAACTCTTCGAGCAGTTCTCGGAGAACTACCTTCCCGACACCGTCGGCGGCGACGGCGACGTGAAGTACCACCTCGGCTACGAGGTCATCCTCGACACCGCCGCCGGCCGGAAGGTCGAGGTCCGCCTCGCCGCCAATCCCTCCCACCTCGAGATCGTCAACCCTGTCGTCGAGGGCAACGCCCGGGCCCGTCAGCGCATGCGCGGTGCGACCGAGGAGCGGCACCGCGTGCTGCCCCTCCTCATCCACGGCGACGCCGCCTTCGCCGGCCAGGGCATCGTGGCCGAGACGCTCAACTTCTCCCAGTTGCCCGGCTACAAGACCGGCGGCACGGTCCACATCGTCGTCAACAACCAGATCGGCTTCACCACGCTCCCGCGTGACTCGCGCTCGACGCTCTACTGCACCGACGTCGCCAAGATGATCGAGGCCCCGATCTTCCACGTGAACGGCGACGACCCCGAGGCCGTCTGCCACATTGCCCGGCTCGCGCTCGAGTTTCGCGTGAAGTTCCAGCGCGACGTGGTCATCGACATGGTCTGCTACCGCAAGCACGGCCACAACGAGACCGACGAGCCCGCCTTCACCCAGCCGCTCCTCTACCGCAAGATCGCCAAGCACCCGGCGGTGTCGGAGGTCTTCAGCCGCAAACTCGTCGCCGACGGCACGATCACGCCGGCCGAGTCCGACGCCATCCGCGCCGAGTACTCCGCCGCCCTCGAGCGCAACCTGGAGAAGGCCCGCGCCGCCGAGTCCGCCAAGACCGCGCGGCGCTCCGCCGCGGAGGAACAGAAGAAGTTCGAGGGCTCGACCGCCATCTTCCAGCCCGACTTCCACTTCAAGCCGGTCCCCACCGGCGTCTCACCCGCCACGATCGACCTCGTCGTCCAGGGCCTCACGACGCTGCCGCCGAGCTTCAAGCCCAACCCCAAGATCCGCCGCTTCCTCGACGCCCGCGCCAAGGCGCACCGTGAGGGCGGTCCGATCGACTGGGGTTTCGCCGAGGCTCTCGCCTTCGGCACCCTCGTCGTCGAGGGCGTGCCCATCCGCCTCAGCGGCCAGGATTGCGAGCGCGGGACCTTCAGCCACCGCCACGCCGTCCTCCACGACATGGAGACCGGCGCGACCTACGCCCCGCTCAAGCACCTCGCTCCCAGCCAGGCGCGCTTCTGCGTGTACAATTCGCTCCTGTCCGAGGCCGCCGTGCTCGCCTTCGACTACGGCTACTCCCTCGACTACCCCGACATGCTCTGCATCTGGGAAGCCCAGTTCGGCGACTTCGCCAACGGCGCCCAGGTCGTGATCGACCAGTTCCTCGCCGCCGGCGAATCGAAGTGGCAGCGCACCAGCGGCCTCACCCTCCTCCTCCCCCACGGCTACGAGGGCCAGGGCCCCGAGCACTCGTCCGCCCGCCTCGAGCGGTTCCTCAACCTCTGCGCCGAGGACAACATGCAGGTCGCCAACATCACGACCCCGGCGAATTTCTTCCACGCCCTGCGCCGTCAGGTGAAGCGCGACGTCAAGAAGCCGCTCATCGTGATGTCGCCCAAGTCGCTCCTGCGCCACCCCGCGGCCGTCTCGCGGCTCGACGAGTTCCAGGCCGGCAGCTTCCACGAGATCATCGACGATCCGCTCTTCGCCACGGCCAGCGCCTCGACCCGCGCGCCTTTCCCCGTCGGCCAGACCGCCCCGGACCGCCTCATCCTCTGCTCGGGCAAGGTCTATTATGACCTCGTCGACTACCGCGCGAAGCACAAGCACACCGGCACCGCCATCGTCCGCCTGGAGCAGCTCTATCCCCTCCACCGCAAGCGCCTGACCGAAATCGCCAGGCGCTACGGCCCGGCGAAGCTGATCTGGTGCCAGGAGGAATCGCAGAACATGGGCGCCTGGACCTACATCGCCCCGCACCTTGAGGAGATCTTCGGCCGCAAGGCGCTCTACGCCGGCCGCGATGCCTCCTCCTCCCCGGCCGTCGGCTCCCTCGCCCGCCACCGCCAGGAACTCGCCGCCTTGCTCAAAGATGCGTTTGCCCTCTAGCGCCGGCCGTGGGTGCCGGGTCATGGGTCATTGGCCTAGACCATCCAGCACCGATAACCCATAACCCATCACCAATCACCCGTTTTATCATGCCCTTCGAAGTCAAAATCCCGCCCATGGGCGAATCCATCAACTCCGGCGTCCTCGCCAAGTGGTACGTGCAGGACGGCGACGTCGTGAAGAAGGACCAGCCGCTCTTCGAACTCGAGACCGACAAGATCACGACCGAGGGCACCGCCGAGACCGCCGGTCGCGTCAGTCTCCTCGTCGCCGCCGGCACCGAGGTGAAGATCGGCGCCGTCGTCGCCAAGATCGACGAGTCGAACACCGCCACCGTAGGCAGCCCGCTCGCGGGCGCTCCTGTTGCTCCCACCTCTCCGCAATCCGCCATCGCCAATCCGCAATCTCCGTCGGTCCGCCGCCTCGCCGCCGAAACCGGCATCAACCCCGCCACCGTCACCGGCACCGGCAAGGCCGGCCGCGTCACCAAGGGCGACATGTTGGAGGCCTCTTCCGGGAAATCCGCCCCCGTAGGCAGCCCGCTCGCGGGCGCTCCCACCCCGCCCCCCACGCCTACCACCTCCGCCTCTCCGGTATCCGCAATTCCCAATCCGAAATCTCCCTCCGAGCGCCAGACGCGCAAAAAGCTCAGCCCCCTCCGCAAGCGCATCGCCGAGCGCCTCGTCCAGGCCCAGCACGAGGCCGCCATGCTCACGACCTTCAACGAGGTCGACATGTCCGCCGTCATCGCCCTGCGCAAAAAATACCAGGACGACTTCGTGAAGAAGCACGGCGTGAAGCTCGGCTTCATGTCGTTCTTCACCAAGGCCGTCGTCGCCGCCCTCCGCGACGTCCCCGCCCTCAACGCCCAGTTCGCCGGCGACGAAATCATCCAGAACAACTACTTCGACATCGGCGTGGCGGTCTCCACCGACCGCGGCCTCATGGTCCCCGTCCTCCGCGACTGCGACCAGCAGAGCATGGCGGGCATCGAGCAGTCCCTCGCCGACCTCGCCAAGCGCGCCCGCGAGGGCAAGATCACGCTCCCCGACCTCGAGGGCGGCGTCTTCACCATCACCAACGGCGGCATCTTCGGCTCGATGCTCTCGACCCCGATCCTCAACGCCCCGCAGGCCGGCATCCTCGGGCTCCACGCCATCAACGAGCGCCCCGTCGTCGTCGACGGCCAGATCGTCATCCGCCCGATGATGTACCTCGCCCTCAGCTACGACCACCGCCTCGTCGACGGCCGCGAGGCCGTCACCTTCCTCGTGAAGGCCAAGCAGGTCATCGAGGATCCGGCCAGGCTCCTGATCGGAGCCTAGTTGGTCATGGGTGATGGGTCATAGGTCATGGGTCTTGAACCCGCCTCTGGTCCCATGACCCATCTCCCATAACCCATCACCCAACCCATGTCTTCCTTCGATCTCATCGTCATCGGTGCCGGCCCCGGCGGTTATGTTTGCGCGTTCCGCGCGGCGCAGCTTGGGCTCAAGGTCGCCCTCATCGACAAGCGCGCGACCCTCGGCGGCACCTGCCTCAATGTCGGCTGCATCCCCAGCAAGGCCCTGCTCCACTCCTCCGAGCAGTTCGTCTTCGCCAAGGGTCACGCCGCCGCCCATGGCATCAAGCTCGGCTCGGTCGAACTCGACCTGCCCGCCCTGCTGAAAAAGAAAAATGACGTCGTCGCCAAGCTCACCGCCGGCGTCGCCCAGCTCGCCAAGGCCCGCAAGATCACCGTTGTCACCGGCAGCGCCGCCTTCACCGCCGCCAACACCGTCGCCGTCACCCCCGCTTCCGGCGCCGCGCAAACGCTCACCGCCAAAAACATCGTCATTGCCACCGGCTCTGCGCCGGTCGAGCTGCCATTCCTCAAGTTCAACGGCACCAGCGTCGTCTCCAGCGACGACGCCATCAGCTTCAACGCCGTGCCGAAAAAACTCGTCGTGGTCGGCGGCGGCGCGATCGGCCTGGAACTCGGCTCCGTGTGGTCACGCCTCGGTGCCGACGTCACCGTCGTCGAGTTCCTGCCCAAGATCGTCGCCAACTACGACGACGACATCGTCCGCAATTTCACGCGCCTGCTGCAAAAGCAGGGACTCAAGATCGAGGTCAACGCCAAGGTCACCGGCTACGCCAACGGCGTCCTCACCGCCGAGCGCGAGGGCAAGAAGCTGGAATTCCCCGCCGACACCGTCCTCGTCGCCGTCGGCCGTCGCCCCTACACCGACGGCCTCGGCCTCGACAAGGCCGGCGTGCAGCTCGACGAGAAGAAGCGCATCAAGGTCGACGCCCACCTCAAGACCACCGCCCCCGGCGTCTGGGCGATCGGTGACGTCGTCGCCGGTCCCATGCTCGCCCACAAGGCCGAGGAGGACGGCGTCGCCGTCGCCGAATGGATTGCCGGCAAGGCCGGCCACATCAACTGGGACCTCGTCCCCGGCATCGTCTACACCGACCCCGAGGTCGCCGGCGTGGGCCTCGGCGAGGACGCCGCCAAGGCCAAGGGCATCGCGGTCAACGTGGGCCGCTTCAATTTCGCCGCCAACGGCCGCGCCATCGCGGCCGATGCGACTGACGGCTACGTGAAGATCATCGCCGACGCCAAGACCGACAAGATCCTCGGCGCCCAGATTTTGGGCCGCGGCGCCGGCGAACTCATCAGCGAGGTCGTGACGCACATGGAATACGGTGGCAGCGCCGAGGACCTCGGCCGCACGATCCACGCGCACCCGACAATGAGCGAAGCCGTCAAGGAAGCCGGCCTCGCCGTCAGCAAGAGCGCCATCCACGCACTCTGATTTCCGCTACACCGCCGCCTTCGCGGTCCGTACGTTGCCGCGCGCCAGCGACGCCCACAGGCCCACGACGCACAGCGCCGCCGAAATCGCGAAGGCCACCCGCACCGCCGCAATGAAAGGTTCGTGCAGGGCCGGTGTGATCGGCGTCCGGCCGACGTAGGCCGCCAGCACCGCCGCCGCCAGGCCCATGCTCACGGTCTGGCCCATCAGGCGCATCGTGCCCAGCGTGGCCGAGGCGATGCCCTGGTCCTTGCGCTCAACCGCACTCATCACCGCGTTCGTGTTCGGCGAGGAAAACAGTCCGAATCCCGCCCCCACGACCACGAGCATCGCCACGATCCCGCCCAAGGGTGTCGCAGGCCCAAGGCGAGCCAGCGCCACCAGCCCCAGCAATGTCAGGCCCATGCCCACGGATGCCACGATGCGCGGCTCCACATGGTCTGACCACCACCCGGCCAACGGGCTCACCAGCATCATCATCACCGACTGCGTGAGCAGCACGAGCCCGGCCTGCCCCGGGTCGAGGCCGCGGACATACTGCAGGTACAGGCTCAGGAGAAACGTCACCGCGAAGGTCGCGCTGTAGTTGATCAGCGCGGCAAGGTTGGAACGGGCGAAAACGACGTTGCGCGTCATCAACGCGACATCGAGCACCGGCGTGGCCACGCGTCGTTCCCAGCGCAGCAGGACGGCGAACACCGCGAGGCCGGCAGCCGTCAGGCCCGCGCCTTTCCAACCCGGCAACGACGACAAGCCGAGCATGAACGCGATCAACGCCAGGCCGTACAGGGTGCTTCCGACCCAGTCGAAGCCGCCGCTCGTCGCGCCGCGCCATTCGCCCTTCAACCCGCGCCAGGCAATTCCGAGCGTGGCCAGGCCCAGCGGCACGCATACCCAGAACACGCTCCGCCAGCCCCAGTGCTGCGTCAGGTAGCCGCCCGCCACGGGACCGATCGACAAGCCCAGGTAAACCGCCGCCGCGTTGAAGCCCAGGACTCGCCCCCGCTCGCCCGGCGGATACACCGAGGTCAGGATCGCCAGGCCCGTGCTGAAGATCATCGCCGCGCCGATTCCCTGCACCACGCGGAAGCCGATGAGCCCGGCGGCACTCACGGCCAGGCCGCAGCCGGCCGCCGCCAACAGGAAGACCGCCATGCCCAGAAGGAAGACCCGCTTGCGCCCCACCTGATCTGCCAAGCGTCCGAACGGGACCAGGCACACCGTCGTGGCCACCAGGAAAGATGTCGCCACCCAGCTGAGTTCGACCGGGTCGAGGCGCAACTCAGCCGCCATCGCTGGCAACGCGACATTGACGGCCGAGCCCAGGAACGGCGTCAGCAGGGCCGTCATGGTCGAAACGAGGAGCGCCGCGCGCCTGACCCGCCGGTCTGATTCCGCATCCATGGTTCCATCATCACGACTGGCGGCGCGGTGTCCAATCCTGCGATAGGCGTCGCCGGCGCTGGATTGACGTCACTGGGGCGATGGCTCGGATTCGAGGCGTGTCGCTTCCGACCGCCATTCCCTCCTCCCAGCACCTGCGGGGCGTCCTGCTCATGCTGGGGTCGGCGCTGTGCTTCACGGCCAACGCCCTCCTGATCCGCGCGCTCGGCGCGGTGCAGGCCGTGGATGTGTGGTTGCTCGCCTCGGTGCGGTTTGTCGTCGGTCTGGGACTCATCTTTGCGATCTACCGGGTCGGCCCGGAGGAGTTTCAACCGCTCCGTCTCTACCGTAACCGGCGCCTCATCTCCCGCGGCATCATCGGTTCCCTCGGGGTCTATGGCTACTACCTGACCGTCGTCCATCTCGGCGCCGGCCGGGCCACCTTCATCAACAACACCTACGTGGTCCTCGGCGCGATCCTGGCCGTGATCATGCTGCGTGAGCGGTTCGGCGCGCTCCTGGCGATCGGCGGCGTGCTTGCCCTGGCCGGGCTCGGCCTGCTGACCGGGGTCTTCGCCTCCGGCGCGCAGGTCAGTCCCTACGACCTTCTCGCCATCGCCGTGGCCTTCGGCTCGGCCTACATCGTCGTCACGATCCGGCAGCTCCATGCCGAGGGCGAGCACACCTCCACCATCTTTGCCGCCCAATGCGTCTACGGCCTGCTGCTCTGCCTCGGTCCCGCCCTTGCCGCCTGGGCGTCCCATCCGCCGCTGGCCTGGGTGCTCATGCTCGTCGCCGCCCTCAGCGCCGGTCTCGGCCAGATCACGATGACGCGGGCCTTTCGCGACCTGCCCGTGGGCGAGGGCTCGCTGCTGCAGATCCTCGTGCCGCTCGGCATTGCCTTGGGTGGCGTGGTGTTCTTCGGCGAGCGCTTCGCCGCCTACGAAATGGTCGGTGCGGCGATGATTCTGGTCGGAACGGTGCTGCCGGCGGCGCGCCGGTGATATCGAGGTAGGGCGGGGATTCCGATCCCCGCCTCGTATTCTGTGGCTACGAGCGTGAGCGAGTGGATCACAGGCTGCGTGCGCCAAGCCACCACTCGCTCACGCTCGTAGCTACACGGAATCTCCGCCCTGCAACAGATACTCACTTCGCCGCCGTCGCCCTCGCCTCGCGCTGCCGTTCCTGCCACGGGAAACTCCGCGGCACCGCCAGCGGGCGCTCGTAAGCCGAGCCCATGGCGATGTAGGCCCGACGGTAGTCGTCGGAATTGTTCGGCGGCGTGTAGTGCAGCGATCGCCCGTGATGGAACGTCGCCCCGCCGGCCGGCAGCTCACAGGCCACGGCCGCGCTGAAATCGAACGCTCCCGGCACCACCTCAAGCCCCGGCGTGCGCGGATCGTCTCCAATCGGCCGATGCGGCACAATCTCCAGCCGGTGCGAACCCGGCACGAAATACATGCACCCGTTCTGCTTCGTCGCCGGCTGGAGGGGGATCCACACGCTCAGGCTCGAGTACTCCCGCGCCGGATTCCAGTACGCCTCGTCCTGGTGCCAGGGCGTCGCCGCCGCGTTGTGCGGCGGCTTGTTGATCGCGTGGTCGCCGACCATCTTGGTCTCCGGTCCGTGCAGCTGCTGCATCATGGCCTTCAGGTTGGCCACCATCTGGGTCTCCAGCAGGGCCGGCGCATACTTGGCGGGCTGGAGGATCTGCGGGATGGCCTCCTTCTTGCCCCGGTCCTTGGCGCCTGTGAGGTCGTAGGTATCGCGGCCGGTCTGCGCCCGGTCCTCGTTGAAGAGGCGATCGTAGATCCGGCGGACGACCGCGATCTCCTCCGCGGGCATGATCGCGTCGATCGCGAGGTAGCCGTGCTCATGGTAAAAGGCGATCTGCGTCGGGGTCAGGCGGATCGTGGGCTGAAGTCTGGCCGGTGCGCCGTAGTCGGGCACCGCCGGTGTGGTGGCGGGGGTATTCATCGCTCGACAGTATGCCCGGTCCCGGCGCACGCTGCGTCCAAGAATGTCGCCCAGTATGAAATCGAACACCCGCCGGCGCCTGCCGAGCGCCCGCCAGACCGGGCGCGTCGACCTGTTCGCCCCGGCGATCAACCTCCCGGGTGTCCTCGAGATCGGCAGCTACCACTACCGGGCGGCCCGGCGCGGCCTGACCGGCGTCGCGCACGCCGGCTGCCTCGGCATCTGTTACCTCGCCCGCGGCGTGCAGACCTACCGGATCGAGGATCAGGTCTATCAGCTGCAGGGTGGCGACCAACTCCTGACGTTTCCCGGGGACTGCCTCGACACGGCCGGCGCCCCGGAGGAGAAGAGCCGCCTGCACTGGATCCTCCTCCGCATGCAGCCGATCGACGCGCCGCTGCTGTTTCTCGAGCGCTCCGCCGCCGTCGCGCTCCGGCGGGCCCTCCTGAACCTGCCCGACCGGCACTTCCCGGGTTCGCGCGAGGCCGCCGCGCTGACCAGTGCAATATTGCACACCCTGACCCGCCGGCCGGTCGCGACGATCGACCGCATCGCCGCCGCAAACCTGGTGCTGCGCTACCTCTTCGCCACGCTCGCTGCCGCCCGGGCCGACGCGGGTGCCGGGGTTTCCCCGCGCATCGCCCGCTGCCTCGACCACATCGCTCGCCACCTGCACGCGCCGCTCTACGTGCCCGAGCTCGCCCGCGCCATCCACCTCTCGGAGTCGCGCTTCAAGGCCCGCTTTCGTCAGGAGGTCGGCCTGCCTCCCGGCGAGTACATCCTTCGCGCCAAGCTCGCCGCCGCCTGCGCTGAACTCCGCGACCCCGATGTTCGCATCACCACCCTCGCCCACCGTCTCGGTTTCTCCAGTTCCCAGTACTTCGCCACCGTCTTCCGCCGCTTCACCGGCCTCACCCCCACCGCCTACGCCAGCCGCCCCCGCCAAGCGTAAGGCCCCTTCCCGCCGCCCCGGCCCCAACGCCCACCCGTCCGCCGGCCTTTGTCACGCAGTACGTGACAAAGCGTGGGCGCGGCGGGTGGGGTTGCGGCTTGCGCCGGGGCGGGCGCGGGCGGCAAGGTGGGCGGGTGAGTTCGCCAAAATTGCTGCTCTGGGATATAGATGGAACGCTGATCGTGTCGCACGGCGCGGGTTTTCGCGCCATGCAGCGCGCGCTGCGCGAGCAGTTCGGCCGCGAGGTGGATCTGCGCCAGATCAACTGGGCGGGACGCACCGACAGCTGGATCGTGGCCGAGGTGCTGCGGCATGTTGGCCTCCCGGACACCGCAGCGAACACTCAGGCCTACCTGGAAGCGTACCTTTCGCTGCTGCCGGTGGAGTTGCGCGCTGGCCGTTCCGGCCAGTTGCTGCCCGGCGTGACGGAGCTGCTCGAGCACGTGCATGGGCGCCGCGACGTCGTGCAGGGCCTGCTGACGGGCAACGTGGTGCGCGGCGCCGAGTTGAAGCTGTCGCATTTCAATGTCTGGCATTACTTCCGTTTCGGCGCCTTCGCCGACGACAGCCCGCGGCGCAACGACCTGGGGCCGGTGGCGCTGCAACGGGCGAAGGCGCACCACGGCGCGGAGTTCTCGCCGGAGAACACGTTCATTATCGGCGACACGCCGCATGACGTGGAATGCGGCCAGGTCATCGGCGCGCAGACCATCGCCGTGGCGACCGGCCATTACTCGCTGGCGGAACTTGAGGCCTGCCGGCCGACAGTGGCGCTGCCCAACCTCGCCGACACGGCGGCGTTCCTGCGATTGGTCGCTGGCTAACGTAGCCACGAGCGTGAGCGAGTGGAGGTTCGGCGCATGCAACGTGCAGCCACGCGCTCACGCTCGTAGCTACGGCTACGACAAAGCGGCCGGGCACTCCTACTTCGCGCGCCGCTCGACCGACGTCACCTTGCCGTCCTCGAACACCACCCGCACCGCCTCGTCATCGGCGCCGTAGGTTGTGGGCTCGTAGGCCACCCCGCCCGCGTAGGCGGATGAGCCGCGGGCGGACCCCACGCCGATGCCGAGCGACAGCCCGACGCGACCGCCGGCGTAGGCCCAGACCTCCGAGCTGCCTGCGGCCGTGGTGCGCTGGTATTTGCGGGTGGGTTCACCCAAGGCCACCCGCACCTGCTCCGGGCTGAAACCGATGTCGATGCGGCCGGCCTGGATCTTTTCACGCACGTCGGCCGGCCAGGAGTCGAATTGCGCCTGTTGGGCGCTGATCCGGCTCTCCAGCGTGCTGCAACCGGCAACCAACAGGGACCCGGCGGCGATGAGCAGAAAAAGGCAGCGCTTCATGGGGTGGGAATTTGTTTGCGGACCCTAGTGTGTCACCCGCCAATGACACGGCAACCCCTCAACTGTTCACCCGTTAATGAAAACCTTCACCATCGCCATCGGCTCGGACCACGCCGGCTTCAAGTACAAGGAAGCCATCAAGGAAATGCTCCTCGCCGAGGGCCACACCGTCCGCGACTTCGGCACGCACTCGGCCGACAGCTGCGACTTTCCGGATTTCTGCTTCCCGGTGGCGCGCGCCGTGGCGGCCGGTGAGTTCCAGCGCGGGATCGTCCTGGGCGGCTCCGGCAACGGCGAAGCCATGGCCGCGAATCGCGTGAAAGGTGTCCGCTGCGGCGTCTGCTGGAACGAGCAGGTCGCGATCTGGAACCGCTCCCACAACGACGCCAACTGCCTCTCGCTCGGGGAACGCACGATCACCCTCGAAATGGCCTTCAAGATCGTCCGCACCTGGCTCGAAACCGAGTTCGAAGGCGGTCGGCACGTGCGTCGGATCGAGAAACTCGATTCGATGGCTTGAGGAAGATTATCGATAAATAGCTGATTATCAGTGTTAATTTCTGTTTTGATATGAAATCTTTTGACATCATATCTAATATTGCTTCAACATTGAATCGTTATGGGAACGCACTACCAAGGCACCAAAGCTGAAACCGACGCCCTCAACGCCTACATCAAGCTGATGCGGGCGGCCGAGTCGGTGACCGCACGCGCCCACAGTGTGCTGCCCAAGGAGATCACGCTTTCCCAGTTCGGCGTCCTCGAAGCCCTGTTGCACCGCGGCCCGCTCTGCCAGAGTGAACTCGCGGGCAAGCTCCTGAAGAGCGGCGGCAACATCACGCTGATCGTCGATAATCTCGAGAAAGCCGGCTATGTCTCCCGCGAGCGCGACCAGGACGACCGGCGGTTCATCACCGTCTCCCTCACGCCCAAGGGCAAAGCCTTCATCGCGGATCTCTTTCCAAAGGTCGCCGCCAGCATCACCCGCGAGTTCAGTGCCCTCTCATCCGCCGAGCAGTTCACCCTCGGCTGGCTGTGCAAGAAGGTCGGAGCTCCGACCTCCGCCACTCCCCCCACCCCGTAACAAGCCTTGCTCCATCCCGTTTAGTCCTTTTCCCGAAGCAAATACTTCAAGTTCAAACCATCAACCACCCATAGATCACATGAAAAACCTGCTCACAAAGCTCCTCAGCACCAACGCGCACAACTGGTCCCCGGTCGTGCTCCGACTCGTCCTCGGCTACACCATGGCCGGCCACGGCGCACAGAAACTCTTCGGCTGGTTCGGCGGCTACGGCCTGCAAGGCACCGCCGGCTTCTTCGCCGAGCAATTGGGCATGAAGCCCGGCATCTTCTGGGCCACCCTCGCCGGCAGCGGCGAGTTCTTCGGCGGCCTCCTGCTGATCCTCGGCCTCGCCACGCGCTTCGCGGCCCTCAACACCGCCATCGTGATGCTCGTCGCCATCCTCACCGTGCACAGCAGCGCGTTCTTCCTGCCCGCCGGCATGGAGTTCGCCCTGAGCCTGCTCGCCATGTCGGTCGCCCTGGTCATCTCCGGCGGCGGCGCGCTCTCGGCCGACAGCAAGCTGACCAAATAAGTAGGGCAGGTCTCCTCCTTCGCCAAGCCTACGGCGGACAGGTCTGACCTGCCCCGTGAACGCCACACCGCGCACTACGCACCAACAGGGCGGGTCGAAGACCCGCCCTACTCCCCACACCATGAATCTCCTCGGCCTCCATCACATCACTGCCATCGCCTCCGACCCGCGTCAGAACCTTGATTTCTACACGCGCGTGCTCGGGCTGCGCTTCATCAAGAAGTCGGTCAACCAGGACGATCCCGGCACGTATCATCTCTATTACGGTGACTACGCCGGCTCGCCCGGAACGGTGCTGACGTTCTTCCCCTGGATGGGACTGCGGCGCGGTCGCCCCGGACATGGCCAGGCCTACGCGACGGCATTTTCCATCCCGGCCGGCGCCCTGGACTTCTGGCAGGAGCGGCTCGCGCGCCTACAGGTGCCGACCGCCCCGGTCGAGACGCGTTTCGGCGACTCCGTGCTGACGGTCTTCGATCCCGATGGCCTGCGCCTCGAACTCGTCGCAACCGCCGAGGCTGACCCGCGTCCACCGGCGCCGTCCACGGACGTTCCCGCGGCTCACGCCATTCGCGGTTTCCACAGTTCCACCCTCGCGCTCAATGACGCCGCACCCACCGCGGCGGTGCTGACTAGCACGATGGGGTACCACCAGGTCGCACAAGACGGGTACCGCACGCGCTACACCGTCGCGACCGGCGGCCCGGGCACCTACGTGGATCTCCTGACCGACCCCGCACTGCCCCGCGGCCTCAATGGCGCCGGCACGATCCATCACGTCGCCTTCCGCGCGCCCGACGATCCGGCCCACGTCACCGCGCATCGCGAGGTGGCCTCCGCCGGCCTGGGCGTGAGCCCGGTTATCGACCGCGCGTACTTCAAGTCGCTCTATTACCGCGAACCCGGCGGCGTGCTCTTCGAGATCGCCACCGACCAGCCCGGCTTCGCCATCGACGAGCCCGTGGAAAGCCTCGGCACCAAGCTCGGCCTGCCCCCGCGCCTCGAGCCCTTCCGGGCCGAGATCGAGGCGGCGTTGCCGAAACTCACCACCCCGTAGGCCAGCGCGCTTGCGCGCGCCCGAACCGCGTCCGCAAGCGGACTGCCTACACGAACACTATCCCGCCATGTCCGACCTCGCCTACCACCACCGCTTCGAACCCGCGCCCGCCGGCGCGCCACCCGCCCCGCCGCTCCTGCTGCTCCACGGCACCGGCGGCGACGAAAACGATCTCATCCCGCTCGCCCGGCGCATCTCGCCGGGCTCGGCGATCCTGAGTCCGCGCGGCGACGTCGTCGAACGCGGCGCGCGGCGGTTTTTCGCCCGCCTCGCCGAGGGCGTGTTCGATCCCGCCGAGGTGCGCACCCGGGCCGCCACGCTCGCAACCTTCATCCGCGAGGCTTCGGTGCGTTACGGCCTCGATTCGAGCCAGCTCACCGCGGTCGGCCTCTCCAACGGCGCCAACATCGCCGCCGTACTGCTGCAATTGCACCCGAACACCCTCGGCGGCACCGTCCTCCTGCGTCCGATGGTCGTCCTCGACCAGCCGGCGGCACCCGGTTCCCTCGCCGGCAAACGCGTCCTCATCGCCAGTGGCCGCGCCGACCCGATTGTGCCGACTGACCACCCACCGAGGTTGGCCGCGCTGCTCAAGGCCGGCGGGGCCGATGTCGCCGTGCATTTCTTCAATGCGGGCCACAACCTTACGGCCGACGATCTGACGGTCTCCCAAGATTTTCTCGCCCGCCGGTAGACAAGCGCCGGAGCCGCAGGCATGGTATTGCCCATGAGCATGCCCTACCGTCGCCTCGGTTCCTCCGGCCTGAAAATCAGCGCGCTGTCTTTCGGTGCCTGGGTGACCTTCGGGAAGCAGGTGGGCGACAAGACCGCCCGCGACCTCCTGCACACGGCCTACGATGCGGGCGTGAATTTCTTCGACAACGCCGAGACCTACGCCGACGGCCAGGCGGAGGTGGTGATGGGCGACATCCTCAAAAAGTCCGGATGGCCCCGCGACACGTTCCTGGTCTCGAGCAAGGTCTTCTTCGGCGCCGAGCGCGAGGGCCCCAACCAGGTCGGCCTGTCCCGCAAGCACATCGTCGAGGCCTGCCATGCCGCCCTGCGACGTCTGCAAGTGGACTACCTCGACCTCTACTACTGCCACCGCCCGGATCCCGAGGTACCCGTCGAGGAGACGGCCCGCGCGATGCACGACCTCATCACGCAGGGCAAGGTGCTGTACTGGGGCACCAGCGAGTGGAGCGGTGACCGCCTCGCCGAGGCCTTTGCGGTGTGCGACAAGCTCAACCTCCACCGGCCCATCGTGGAGCAGCCGCAGTACAACCTCTTCCACCGTTCGCGCGTCGAAAAAGAGTACGCCCCCTTCTACCGCTCACCCGGCCTCGGCACCACGGTGTGGTCGCCTCTCGCTACCGGGCTGCTCACCGGCAAGTACAACGACGGAGTGCCGGCGCAATCGCGTCTCGACACGCCTGGGATGGAGTGGCTGCGCGACCGCCTCACCTCCGACCCGCGCTTCGCAGCGAAACTCGAGGCCGTTAAGCAGCTGGCCGGCCTCGCCCGCGAGCTCGGCACCACCCTGCCCTGCCTCGCGCTCGCCTGGTGCCTGACCAATCCCAACGTCAGCAGCGTCATCCTCGGCGCATCGCGCGTGGAACAGCTGCGCGAGAATTTCGGCGCCCTCGACGTCGTCGCTCAGCTCACCCCTGAGGTGCTCAAGCGCATCGAAAGCCTCACCGCGCCCCTGGCCAACTGACGGTCCTCCCATGCGCGTTACCTACCACGGCCACTCCTGTTTCCGCCTCGAGGTGCCCGGGACCGTCCCGGTCCGGCTCGTGTTCGATCCGTTCCTCCGCGACAACCCGCACGGCGCGGTCGATCCGGCAACGGTCCCGTGCGATCTCGTGCTGTGTTCGCACGCGCACAACGACCACATCGCCGACGCCCTCGAGCTCGCCCGGCTGCACGGCGCCGCCATCGTCGCTCCCTACGAACTCGCCGAGCATTTCGCGGCGCAGGGCGCCAGGACGATCGATCTCATGCCCGGCGGCGGCATCGATCTCCCCTGGGGCCGGATCCAGATGACGCCGGCGATCCACAGCTCGGCGCTCGAGCTGCCGAACGGCGAGAACCGCGCCATGGGCGTTCCCGCCGGCTATCTGGTGCGCGCCGGCGGCCGCAACGTGTACCACGCCGGTGACACCGCGCTGTTCGGCGACATGGCCTTGATCGGCCGGCACGGCCTCGACCTCGCGCTCATTCCCATCGGCGACCACTACACGATGGGCCCGGACGATGCGCTCCACGCCCTCTCGCTCCTGCGTCCGCGCCTGACCGTGCCGATGCATTACAACACCTTCCCGCCGATCAAGGCCGACCCCCACGCCTTCGCCACGCGGGCCGCGCAGGCTGGACATGCCGTGAAGGTGATGGCCGCGGGGGAAACGCTGGCGCTGTGAGCACCCGATGCATAACGCTCAACGTTCAACTTTTAACGCTTAACGCTCAATGCATCAGCCGTGTAGCTACGAGCGTGAGCGAGTGGTCATCATGCAGCGAAGCCGGATTTCCACTCGCTCACGCTCGTAGCTACAGGCTAGTCCTTCAGCGTTAAACGATCAGCGTTGAGCGTTCGCTTGCGCGCCCCGGCGCGCATGCGCAGGCTTGCCCGCGGCGCCCGAGCCAACCAAGGTCTCGCCCGGAACATGGCTTATCCAAACCCTCCCGCCATCCTCGCCGCGCGCGACCTGCGTGCCGACGAACTGGCCGCAAACTCACCCGACGCCCTGTTGCGCATCTATGCCTGGATGCATCTGGCCCGCACGGCCGACAACCGCATCCTCGACCTGTTTCGCCAGGGCCTGATCAAGGGCACGGTCACGGGCGGCCAGGGCAACGAAGGCCTCATCGTCCCCCTCGCCCTGCTGGCCGACAAGGCCATTGACGTCGTCTCCTTCTCCCACCGCGGCCTGGGCGGCCACCTCATCTGGAGCGGTCACCTTTGCGATCACCTGAACCAGTACCTCGCGAACGCCGCCAGCCCAACCCGCGCCCGCGAGGGCAACATCCACCACGGCGACCCGGCCCACCGGTCGTTGCCGATGATCAGTCACCTCGGGGCGATGATCTCGACCGTGCTGGGCACCACCGACTCCCAGCGCCGGAACGGAAAGCCCGCGGTCGGCTTCGCGTTCTTCGGCGACGGCGGATCCAGCACGGGCGACGTGCATGAGTCGCTCAACCTCGCCTCGCTCCTCTCGCTGCCGATCGTCTTCGTGATCGAGAACAACCGGTACGCCTACTCGACGCCGATGAGCGAACAGTTCGCCGCCGGCACCGAGCTCTGGCAGCGCGCCGCCGGCTACGGGATCGAGGGCTGCGCGATGGACGCGACCGACCCCGAGGCCAGCGCCCGCACGCTCGCCGCCGCGATCGCCAAGGTCCGCGCCACCTCGCGGCCGATGCTCGTCGAGGCCCACACCCTGCGACTGCGCGGCCACGCGGCCTACGACACCTGCGATTATCTCCAGCCCGGGGAGGCGGAGGCGTTCTTCGCCCGCGACCCGCTGCCCCGTTTCCGCGCCCGCCTTGTGGCCGCCGGCCACGCCGCCAAACTCGACGCCCTCGACGCCGAGCTCAACGCCTTCATCGAGGCCGGCATCAAGGCCAGTCTCGCCATCGCCCGGCCCGAACCCGCCGGCATGGAAGCCGATGTCTACGCCCCGCCTGCGCCGGCCCTCCCCTGGAAACCCGAGCCCGCCGCGCCCGCGCAGCTCAACCTCGCCCAGGCCTGCAACGCCGCCCTGCGCAAGATCCTCACGGAGCGTCCCGAGTCCGTCGTCCTCGGCCAGGACATCGGCAAGTACGGCGGCGCGTTCAAGGTCACCGACGGCCTGCTCAAGCAGTTCGGCCGTGGCCGCGTGTTCAACACCCCGCTCGCCGAGAGCGCCTGCACCGGCTACGCCATCGGCCTCGCCGTCAACGGCCACCGGCCCATCGAGGAGTTCCAGTTCGCCGACTTCGCCACCGAGGCCGTCACCCAGCTCGCGCTCAACGCCGCGACGCTGCACTTCCGCTCCGGCGCCGCGTGTCCGCTGGTCCTCCGCCTCCCCTGCGGCGGCGGGCTCACCTTCGGCTCCTTCCATTCGCAGGAACTCGAGACCCTTTTCCTGTCGCTCCCCGGCTTCAAGGCGCTCTACCCGAGCACGCCGCAGGACGCGTTCGACGCGATGCTCGTGGCCTACGAGGACAACAACCCCGTCATCCTCTTCGAGCACAAGGCCCTGTACCGCCGCGGCCGCCAACCGGTCGCCTGGAATCCCAACTACCGCGAGGTCTGGTCGCCCCGCCAGCTGCGGCTGGGTGACTTCGCGACCTTCGTCACCTACGGCGAGATGGTGCACGTGGCCGGCGAGGTCTGCGACTTCCTCGCCGAGGAGTACGAGCACAGCTTCGACCTGTTCGACCTGCGCTGCCTCTCGCCCCTCAAGCTCGATGCCATCGCCGCCTCGCTCGCCCGCACCGGCCGCCTCGTCGTCCTGCACGAGGGCCGCCGCAACCACGGCTTCGGCGCCGAGCTCGTCGCGCGCCTGACCGAGACCCAGTTCGGCAACCTCAAGGCCGCCCCCCTGCGCATCGGCGCCCTCGACATCCCGGTGCCCTTCGCCCCCGAGCTCGAGCAGGCCTACCGCCCCACCCGCGACAAGGTCATCGAGCAGATCACGGCGTGGATAGGGTGAGCGGCGTTTCTGGTTGGCGCCCGCATCCCCGCCCCGCAATCTCTCCTCGCTGTGGCGACCAAAAAATCCGCAATCCGCAATCGCCGATCCGCCATTTTCCGAGCCCGCTGGGCGCGCATCCGCTTGTTCGCGATGGACGTGGATGGCGTGCTGACCGATGGGACGGTGCGCATCGCCTCGGATGGCACGGAGTCCAAATCGTTTTCGATCCTCGACGGCATGGGCATCGTCCGCCTCAACCGCGCCGGCATCGCCGTCGCGTGGATCAGCGGCCGGCCCTCGGGCGCCACGACCCGGCGCGCGGAGGAACTGAAGGTTCCCCATCTCATCCAAGGTCGCACCGACAAGCTGGCCGCGCTGCAGGAACTGGCCGGCCGCCTTCACCTTGAGGCCGCAAACTGCGTTTACATGGGTGACGACGACATCGACGCACCCGCGCTCGCGTGGGCCGGGATCGGCGTCAGCGTCCCTGACGCCATGCCCGCCGCGCACCAGGCCGCCGACCTCGTCACCGTCCGCCCTGCCGGCCGCGGTGCCGTGCGCGAAATCTGCGAACATATCCTGCAGGCGCGTGGTCTGCCTGCCTCCCGGTGAAACCACTCCGCCTGCTTCTCCCGTTGGTCTGCGTGCTTGGCCTCACCGGGGCCGAGTCGACCACCAGTCGGACCCCGGTGAGCAATTTCAAGCTCCCGACCTTCACGAAGGACGGGTATCGCTCGATGCTCCTGCAGGGCACCGAGGCCCAGGTCGGCGCCCACCGGGTCGAGCTGACGGGCCTCAACCTGTCGCTGTTCACCGGCGACGCCCGCAACCAGGTCGAGACCATCATCCTCAGCCCCACCGCCGTGGCCGACCTCGAGACGGACATCATCAGCGGACCCGGCGTGGTCCGGTTCATCCGGGACGACGTCGAGATCACCGGTTCCGAGTGGCGCTACGACCATCGCGGCAAAAAGGTTTCCATCGCCCGTCACTCGCGGGTAGTTTTCCAGGCCCAGATGCCCGACATCCTCAAATGACCCGATCCCTCCGCCTTCTGCTCCTCGCCCTCCTGCCGCCGCTCGCCCTGGCGCTGCGCGCCGTCGACGTGCCGACCCCGACCGAGATCACCTGCGAGGGCTTGTTCGAGACCGTGAGCACCGACACCGAGACCTTCTCGACCTTTCAGGACAAGGTCGTCGTCACGGGCAACAACCTGAAACTCTACTGCGATTTCCTGAAAGTCGTCGCCATCCGCAAGGGCGACCCGGCCGCCACCATCGGCCAGTACGGCTATTTCAAGTCCCTCGTCGCCACGGGCAACGTCCGCATCGTGCAGGGCGACCGCGAGGCCACCTGCGGGCGCGCCGAGGTCTTCCCGGGCGAGGACCGCATCGTGCTCAGCGAGGATCCGGTCGTGCGCAGCCTCGACGACCAGTACGTCGCGGCCGGCCCGAAGCTCGTGCTTTACCGCGGCCAGCGCCGCGCCGTGATCGAGGGCACGCCGGCGGAACGGGTCCGCCTGACCCTGCCGGCGATCAAGGACCTCGGTTTCGAGGAGGAAAAGAAACCCGCAACCGCCGCGCCCGCCGCGGGCACCCCGTGATGGCCGCCGCGGTCGCGACCTCCGAGATCCGGACCGAGGGCCTGGTCAAGACCTTCGGCCAGCGCAGCGTCGTCAACGGCGTGAACCTCGGCTTTGCCGCCGGCGAGGTCGTCGGCCTGCTCGGCCCCAACGGCGCCGGCAAGACCACGACCTTCTACATGATCGTCGGCCTGATCCCGGCGACCAAGGGCCGCGTTCTCCTGGACGGCCACGACCTTACGCACCTTCGCATGCACGAGCGGGCCCGCCACGGCATCGGCTACCTGCCGCAGGAGGCCTCGGTCTTCCGCAAGCTTTCCGTCGCGGAGAACATCCTCGCGATCGCCGAGGCCATCGGCGTCCCGCGGGCCGAGCGCGTCGCCCGCGTGCAGAAGCACCTCGAGGAGCTCAGCCTCACGCACGTGGCCAAGCAGAAGGCCTACACCCTGTCCGGCGGCGAGCGCCGCCGGCTCGAGATTGCCCGGGCGCTCGTGCCGAACCCGAAGTTCCTGCTGATGGACGAGCCGTTCGCCGCCATCGACCCCATCTCCGTCGCCGAGGTCCAGAAGATCATCCTCCAGCTCAAGCGCCGCGGCATCGGCGTCGTCGTGACCGACCACAACGTCCGCGAGACCCTCCGCATCGTCGACCGCGCCTACCTCATCCACCAGGGCAAGGTCCTGACCGAGGGCACCGGCGAGTTCCTCATCAACGACCCCCAGGCCCGCGAGTTCTACCTCGGCGAGAATTTCAATCTGTAACCACGGATCGCACGGATTGCTCGGATCCATGTATTCCGTGGGCCAATTCCGGCCGGTTCCCGGTTGATTTTGCTCTACTCGCCGCCCGCGACCCGCTACTCGCTACTGACGCATGCAAAAGGCCATCCACGGCATCACGGTCGCGCACTTCTTCGAGACCTACCGCGAGAAGCTGAAGCTTGAGCTCCTCACCGGCGAGGACGGCCTGCATCGCCTGATCAAGGAAGGGTCCATCAACCGGCCCTCCCTCGCGCTCACCGGCTTCTTCAAGTACTTCGCCAACAAGCGCGTCCAGGTCTTCGGCGCCGCCGAGATGACCTACATGAAGACGCTCGCGGCGGAGACGCAGGCCTCGATCTTCCGCCAGATGGTGCAGCGCCACATCCCCTGCCTCGTGCTCACGCGCAATTACCACGGCACCAAGGCCATGCTGGACGTCGCCCGCGAGATGCGCCTGCCGCTCTTCCGCACGCCGATGATCACGATGAATTTCGTGAACCTGGCGACGCTGTGCATCGACAATGAGTTCGCCCCTTCCGCCACCGAGCACGCCACGACCCTCGACATCAAGGGCGTGGGCGTGCTGCTCCGCGGCTCCAGCGGCGTCGGCAAGAGCGAGTGCGCGCTCGCCCTGATCGAGCGCGGGCACTCGCTCGTCGCCGACGATCTCACCGTCATCAAGCTGCTCGACGAGCGCGAGCTCATGGCCACCAGCCGCCCGCTCAACCGGGGCTGGATGGAGTGCCGCGGCATCGGCATCATCAACATCGCGGAGATGTTCGGCATCAAGTCCATCCGCCTCGAGAAACGGGTCGACCTGGTGATCTCGCTGCAGGAGTGGACGCCCGACGTGGTCGAGGAGCGCACCGGCCTGGAGGAGAACTATTTCGAGATCCTCGGCATGAAGGTGCCGCACATCGAGCTCTACGTCCGGCCGGGCCGCGACATGGCCCGGCTCGTCGAGGTCGCGGCCCTGACGCACGCCCTCAAGCGCATGGGCCACGACCCGGCCAAGGACTTCAACGAGCGCCTGATCGCCTTCATGAGCCAGCAGTCCGCGGTCGCCCCGACGAAGATCAAACCCATCATCCGCGAGACGCGCCACACCGAGGCCTGATTTCATGCCCGATTCCACCGCCCGCCACGACGGCCGCCGCGCCGCCCAACTGCGCCCGATCACCTTCGAGGCCAACATCGCCCCGCACGCGACCGGCTCCGTGCTCGTCTCCTTCGGCGCCACGCGCGTCATCTGCGCCGCCACGATCGAGCCCAAGGTGCCGGCGTGGATGCGCCAGCAGGGCGTCAAGGGCGGCTGGCTCACGGCCGAGTACTCGATGCTGCCTTACTCCACGCTGGACCGGAAGCAGCGCGACATCGCCAAGGGCAAGCTCGACGGCCGCACCGTCGAGATCCAGCGCCTCATCGGCCGCTCGCTCCGCGCCGTGATCGACCTCCAGAAGCTGGGCGAGAACACGCTCTGGGTGGACTGCGACGTCCTCCAGGCCGACGGCGGCACGCGCACGGCCTCGATCACCGGCGCCTACCTCGCCGCGCGCCTCGCCGTGCAGAAGCTCCTCGACGACAAGAAACTGCCCGAGAACCCGCTCGTCGATTCCGTCGCCGCCATCAGCGTGGGCATTTTCGAAGGGCGGGAGCTGCTCGATCTCAATTACGTCGAGGACAAGGACGCCGAGGTCGATTTCAACATCGTCATGACCGGCCAGGGCAAGTTCGTCGAGGTGCAGGGCACCGGCGAGGAAGCCACCTTCACGCAGGAACAGCTCACCAGCCTCATCGCCCTCGCCCAGAAGGGCCTGAAGGAACTCGCCGGCCTGCAGACGGCGTTCCTGACGAAGCAACTGCTGGCGAAGCGGAGCTAGCCTACCTCACTCTTTCGGCTTCTCGGTCGGGATCTCGCCGAAATTGCCGCTTTCGGCGGCATGGACGAAACGCTCGGTGACGCTCTTCAGGTCCTCCCAGCGCCGGCGGATGATCTTGGCCTCGGTCTTGGTGATGGTGTTGTCCCCGGCCGCCTGGGCGATCGTCGCCAGCATGTCGGCAAAATCCTGCACGATGTCATTCGTCAGCGGGATCAATTGCCCCGAGTGCTGCAGCGACTGCGGGTTGCGGATGTAGAAGCCGCCGGCCTGCTCGCAGACCCACTGCGCGATCCGCGGATCCTTGGTGGAGCGGATCAGCTGGCCGATGCGGTCGAGCGGGTTGTTGGCCCCGCTGCCGCTGTCGTCCGCCGGGGGCTCCGCCCATTTGTAGATCAGGGACAGGGAGAGCGACATGTCGGCCGCAATCTGCTTGGCGCTCGTCTGCTTCAGGACCTCCCGCAATACCTCATGCGATTGCATAGACCTTGCATGCTGCACGTTCCGCAATGCCAATGCAACCCAGTGTTCCGGCAATGATATAAGGCTTCGGTGCCTGCCGGACTGTCACCCCTAAAGAGTCCTAATGGTGCGGATTTTTGTGTGTCTTCGCGGTTCCTTTCCGCCCATACTGACGCTTTACCAACATGAACATCCACGAGTATCAGGCGAAGGCCCTTTTCGAAAAATACGGTGTGCCCGTCCCCAAGGGCGCCGCCGCCACCACCCCCGAGGACTTCGTGACCGCGCTGGCGCAGCTGCCCGAGGGTCCGACGATGGTGAAGTCCCAGATCCACGCCGGCGGGCGCGGCAAGGGCACGTTTACCGACGGCTTCAAGGGCGGCGTCAAATTCTGCAAAACCAAGCAGGAAGCCAAGGATCTCGCCGGCAAGATGCTCGGCAACACCCTCGTCACGCTCCAGACCGGCCCCGCCGGCCGCAAGGTGCAGACCGTGTACTTCACCGTCGCGAGCAGCATCAAGAAGGAGTACTACCTCGCCATCCTCCTCGACCGTGCGACCTCGATGCCCGTCATCGTCGCCTCCACCGAGGGCGGCGTCGAGATCGAGAAGGTCGCCCACGAGACGCCCGAGAAGATCACGAAGGTCCTCGTCGATCCCGCCTACGGCCTCGCCGACTACCAGGTGCGCGAGCTGATCTTCAAGCTGGGCTTCACCGGCGCCGAGGCGAAGAACGCCGGCAAGCTCATCCGCAACCTCTACAACTGCTTCTGGGACACCGACGCCGCCATGGTCGAGGTCAACCCCCTCATCACCACGCCCGAGGGCGAGGTCCTGGCCCTCGACGCCAAGGTCTCCTTCGACGACAACGCCCTCTACCGTCACCCCGACATCGTCGCCCTGCGCGACCTCAACGAGGAGGACCCCAAGGAAATCGAGGCCTCCAAGCACGCGCTCAACTACATCGCGCTCGACGGCAACATCGCCTGCCTCGTCAACGGCGCCGGCCTCGCCATGAGCACGATGGACATCATCAAGCACTTCGGCGGCACGCCCGCCAACTTCCTCGACGTCGGCGGCGGCGCCTCGAAGGAACAAGTCGTCGCGGCCTTCAAGATCATCCTCGGCGACAAGAACGTGAAGGGCATTCTGGTGAACATCTTCGGCGGCATCATGGACTGCAATGTGATCGCCCAGGGCATCGTCGAGGCCGTGAAGGAAGTCGGCCTCAAACTCCCCCTCGTCGTCCGCCTCGAGGGCAACAACGTCACCGCCGGCAAGGCCACCCTGGCCGCCTCCGGCCTCACCCTCACCTCCGGCGACACGATGGCCGACGCCGCGCAGAAGATCGTCAAACTCGTCGCCTAAGGATCCACTCCCATGTCCATTCTCATCACTCCCACCACCAAGATCCTCATCCAGGGCATCACCGGTGAATTCGGTGCGCGCCACACGCGGCTCTCGCTCGACTACGGCACGCAGGTCGTCGCCGGCGTCACGCCCGGCAAGGGCGGCCAGGTCTTCGAACACGCCGGCCACAAGGTGCCGATCTTCAATTCCGTCGCCGACGCCGCCAAGGCGACCGGCGCTTCGGTCTCGGCCATCTTCGTGCCGCCGCCGTTCGCGGCCGACGCCATCCTCGAGTGCGCCGATGCCGGGCTCGACCTCGCGGTCGCGATCACCGAGGGCATCCCGATCAAGGACATGGTCCGCGTGAAGCGCGCCATGCAGGGCAAGAAGACCCGACTCGTCGGCCCGAACTGCCCGGGCATGGTCTGCCCCGGCCCCGGCAAGGACTCCCACGGCGGCTGCCGCATCGGCATCGCCCCCGGCTACATCAACAAGCAGGGCCACGTCGGCGTCGTTTCGCGCTCCGGCACCCTCACCTACGAGGCCGTCTTCCAGCTCACCTCGCTCGGCATCGGCCAGAGCACGACGGTCGGCATCGGCGGCGACCCGGTCAACGGCACCTCGCACCTCGACGTCATCAAGCTCTTCAACGCCGACCCCGACACGCACGGCATCATCATGATCGGCGAGATCGGCGGCAACGCCGAGGTCGAGGCCGCGCGCTGGATCAAGGCCAACTGCAAGAAGCCCGTCGCGGGCTTCATCGCCGGCGCCACCGCCCCCGCGGGCCGCCGCATGGGCCACGCCGGCGCGATCGTCGGCGGCGCCGAGGACACCGCCGCCGCCAAGATCGCCGTCTTCAAGGAGTGCGGCATCGAGGTCGCCGTCACCCCCTCCGACATGGCCGACGCCCTCCTCCGCGCCGCCAAGGCCAAGGGCGTGAAATTGAGCTGAGGCCGCCAAACGGAAATCGTTTCCTTCGAGGGCGCACAGGTTTGTGCGCCCTTTTCATTTTCGGACATCGATGTCCAAACGGAGCTCACGCGGAGGCGCGGGGGCCAAGGCCTGGGTCTGGCCGTTCGCAGTATTAGTTGAGGTATTCACCCGGGACAAAAAGTGCAAAAAATGCTGGACACCCGGATGACGCGGTTCACGCTTGCCGTCGCATCAGGAACGAGTCGGCCCTCAAAAGCCGGCTCCGCCAACCGGGCCGGGAGCGGCCACGGTGGATCGGGGGCAACCCCGGATGTGCGTCACCCGCAAGGGGGGCGAACCAGCAACGCTCCCGAAGACGAGACCGACCTGATGCCCAGGTCGGTTTTTTGTTTTCAACCCTGCTGCGCGATAACTCCAACCACGAACTATCACGCAACATGTCAGCCATCACCAAACTCCCCGGTATCCGGGTCCGCCCGGACAACGCCAACCACCACCTGTGGAACAACCACGGCACGTGGTTCCTGCATTATACGGTGCACCCCACGCCCTTCACCAAGGAGCGCATCCGCCGCTCCCTCGGGACCAAGGACGTGAAGGTGGCGCGCGATCGCCGCGACGCGTTCTTCAACCATCTCGCCAGCGAAGCGGCCAAGGCCGCCGCGGCCCGCAAAGCCACCGCCGCATGAACGCGCCCAGCCGTGTGCTGCGTTTCCGGCCCGCCGGAAGCGCGGGCTGCACGTTGCCTGGTGCCCGGCGATTGATCGACGTCTACCTCGACGACGACCGCTCGCCCATCGGCAGCATCGTGCGCCTCGAACCCGAAGCCGGCGCCCCCGCCCGCTGGGCCTTTGTGCTCAGTGACGGTCGCGCCACGGGACTGCAAAGCACGCACTCCCGCCAGGACCTCGAACTCGCCATCGGAGAGCATTTCTTCCACGACCTGACCCACGACGGCCGCCAGACGGCCTGAGGATTCAGTCGCTGAGTTTTAGCCACGGTAGGCAGCGAGCTTGCTCGCGCTCGTTTTGGCGCGCGCCTACCCAACCCGCGCCCGCGAGCGGGCTGCCTACCGTAGCCTTCCCCCGCGGGCGGATTTCGCTCAAGCTGCCGGCCTTCCATGTCCTCCGCGCCCCTCACCCTCGCCGCTGTTGGCTGCGGCTCACGTGTCCAGGTCTACAGCGCCCTCGCTGCCGCCATGCCGGATCGCTACCGCGTGGTCGCCGCCGCCGATCCGATCCCCGATCGCCTCGAGCGCGTGCGTCAGCTCTCGAAGAATCCCGGCCTGCGCACGTTCGCCAACGACCGCGAGCTCTTTGCCGCCGGCAAGCTCGCCGACGTCCTGATGATCGGCACGCAGGACCCGGATCACGTCGGCCCCTGCATCGCCGCGATGGAGCTCGGCTACGACGTCCTCCTCGAGAAGCCCATCGCCACCAACTTCCGCGAGGTCCAGCGCCTCGAGACCGCCGCCAACCGCCTCGGCCGCCGCGTGCTCATCTGCCACGTCCTGCGCTACACGACGTTCTACTCGAAGATCAAGGACCTGATCACCGCCGGCACCCTCGGCGACCTCATCGCCGTCAACGCCACCGAGGGCGTCGGCCTGTTCCATCAGGCCCACTCCTTCGTGCGCGGCCACTGGGCCGTCACCGAGCGCTGCTCGCCGATGATCATCTCCAAGTCGTGCCACGACCTGGATATCCTCTCGTGGCTCGTGGATGCCCCCTGCGAGGCCGTCGCGAGCTTCGGGTCCACCTCCTACTTCAATGCCGCCCACGCCCCCGCCGGGGCGCCGGCGCGCTGCACCGACGGCTGCCCGGTCGCCGCCACCTGCCCCTACGACGCCCATCGCTACCTCGGCGACCAGCGCGGCTGGTTGCATTGGGTCTACGACCGCGACGACGTCGCGACCGACGCCGAGATCAAGGCCTGGCTCGCCACCAGCAAGTGGGGGCGCTGCGTGTACCATTGCGACAACACCGCCGTGGATCGCCAGTCGGTGAACCTGCATTTCGCCAACCGCGTCACCGCGACGTTCACGATGACGGCCTTCAGCGAGGGCCGCGAAATCGAGATTCGCGGCACCCGCGGCATCCTGCAGGCCGGCGAGTCGGTCCGGCGCCTCACCGGCCACGACATCGCCATCACCGACCACGCGACGAAACAGGTCACCTGGCACGACGTGCCCGTGCTCGAGGGCGAGTTCGCCGGTCACTGGGGCGGCGACCGCGGGCTGATGGATCTCCTGCACGCGGAGCTGCAGCGTCCCAACCCGGCCGACATGCGCTCCTCGCTGCAGCGCTCGGTCGAGAGTCACGCCATCGGCTTCGCCGCCGAGGAATCCCGCGTGACCGGTCGGACCGTGCGCCTCGACGAGTTCCGGCAGCGGCACCGGTAGGCCGCGAGCGGCCTACGGGATCCGCAGGGGCTGCCCCGGACGCAGCGCATTCGCGCCGGCCAGGGTGTCGCGGTTGGCGTCGTAAATTTCCTGCCAGCGGTTCGGCGTGCCGTAGTAACGCAGGCTGATGCGCGATAGCGAATCGCCGTCGACCACGATATGGGTGCGGGTCTGCGGCGTCGCCGGTGTGGCGGCCGGTTCCGGGCTTGGGCCCACCGGGCGGACCGGGGTGACCGTGCTGCCGGCTCCGGGATTCATCAGGCGCGCCGCCGCTGCGATCTGGTCCAGGGTCCCCTGCGCCTGGCGGAGACGCGCGCTGATCGCGGCGTTCTCCTGTTGCAGCGCCGCGATGCGACCGGTGCGGTCGCGCTCGACCGCCTGCAGGGTGTCGTTGAGCCGCGCGTTCTCCGCGCGGAGGGTCGCGACGTCACGCTGGGCCGCCGCGAGCTGGGTCGTCACGCTGCCGAGGCTCGCGGCGCGGGCCTCCGCCTCTTGGCGCGCCTGCTCCGCGAGGCCGAGGCGGGAGCTGTCGGCCCGCAACGCGTCGACCTGCGCGGTCAACGTCTTGACCTGCGCCTGCAATTGCTCGTTGGCCGTCGCGAGGTCGTTGGCGTCGGCCTTCTGGATCTCGCCGAGCCGCTCGGCCGCGGCCAGCCGGTCGCGCAGCGCCGTGAGGTCGGCCTGGCTGCGGTCAGCCTGCTGCTTCAGCTGGGCCAGCTGGGACTCGAGATTCGTCTTGTCGCGCGCGAGCCGGTCGTTGAGCCCGGTGAGCTCGGCAACCGTGGCACTCTGCTTGTCGGTGGCGTGATCGGACTCGGCAAGTTTGGCTTGCAGGGCGGCGAGGTCGGCCTGCGCGCTCTGGGCCTGGTTGCGCGCGAGGTCGCCTTCCTGCTTGAGCAGGGTGAGGCGGCGCTCGGCGTCGGCCAGCTTGGCGAACATGTCGTCCACCTGCGTCCGCAGGCCGTCGCGCTCCTGCGTCAGCTTGTCGGCCGTCGTGGTCAGCTCGCGCACCTTGGCGTTGAGCTGCTCGGATTCCTGCGTGCGCACCGCCTCCGTGTTGCTCGAGTTGAGCAGGGCCCGGTTGGCCTCGGCCAGGGCGCGGTTGGCCTCGCGCGCGAGCTGCAGCTGGCCGGCCAGCCGGGCGAATTCCTCGGCGGCGTTCTTCTGGTCCTGCTGGTTCTGGGCCTCGAGGGTCTTCACCCGATCCTGCAGGGTCTGCATCTCGAGCTGCATGGCCGTCGCGTCGGGCACGGCGCGGGCCGCCGTGGCCTGGGCCGCGAGGGCGGCGGCGGCGGATTGCTTTGCGACCTCGAGATCCTCCTGCAGCGACGTGACCTGGCCGGAAAGCTCGCTGATGCGGCGATCCTTGGCCTCGAGCGTGTGCGCGGCGGCGTCAAGTTGGGCGGTCAACTGCGCGACGTCCTGGCCCGGTTCGGCCTTCGCCGGCGCGGCGGCCAGCTGGCGGTTCTCGCGGGTGAGGCGATCGACCTCGGCCAGGAGCTCGGTGGTCCGCGCCTGCCATTGGGCACTGCCCTGCTCGGTCCGCTTCAGCGTATCCCTGGACTCGGCCGCCTCCGCGGCGAGGCGCTGCCGATCGCGCTGCGCCCGGGCCGCCTCGTCCTTGGCGACGGCGAGTTCCGCGCGCAGGTCGGCCAGTTCCTGGCTGACGTCGGGCGCGGCCGGGCGGTTCTGCAGGGCCGCCACCTGGGACTGGAGCGTGCCGATCTGGGTGAGCAGCTCGGTGTTCTCGGTCTCGCGATTGCGAAGGGCCTGGGCGGCGTTGTCCGCCGCCTGTCGGGCCTCGGCCAGACGGGCCCGCGTCGCGGCGAGATCGGCGATGGCCTGGGTGAACTCGGGGTTGCCGGTCGCCGGCTTGGCCGCGGCGGTCTCGAGTTGCTGCTGGAGCGCGGCGTTCTCGCCGCGGATGGTCTCGAGCTGGCGGGTCACGTCGGCCAACTGGCCCTGCAGGCGGCTGATCTCGACGGTGCTGCGCCCCTGCCCGGCCTGGACCTCGGTGCGAAGCTCCTCGGCCTCGCGGCGTGACAAGACCAGCTCGGCCGTGGTCTCATCGAGCTTGGCCTGCGCGTCCGCGAGCGCGGCGGCGAGGCGGCGGTTCTCGGCGTTCCCCTGGGATTCACCCGAACTGCGCGCGGCGGTGGCCGCGGCCAGTTGCTGCTCCGTCGCCGCCAGCGCGCTGCGGGCCTGCTCGAGGCTCGCGGCCTGCGCCTGCACGTCGCGGCGCAGCGCCTGAACCTCGTTCTCGGCCGCGGCGAGGCGTTCAGCCACGGCCGGATCGCCCGCCGGTCGCGCCGCCAGCCGCGCGTTCTCCTCGGTCAGTTGGCGATTGGTGGCCTGGGCGGCCTCGAGTTGCTGCTGGAGCGCGGCGAGCTGGGCCGTCGCCTCCGCGCCCGGGGCCTCGGTCGTCGCCGGCGCGGCCCCGGCCGCGCGTTCCTCGGCGCGGCGCAGGCGGCGGTTCAGGTTGCTGAGCTCGATCGTGGCGCGCTTGACCTCGTCGTTGAGCCGCTGGTTCTCGGCCCGCAGGCGGTTCAGGTTCTCGTCCGTGCTTTCGGGCGCCGCGGCCACGGCCGGGGCGGTCGCCGTGCGGGCGGCCTGGAGCTGGGCGGAAAAATCGCGGTTCTGGGCGGCCAGGGCCTCCTTTTCCTCGCGGAGCGTCGAGGTCTCGCGCGTGAGGCGCTCGACCTGCTCCCGCAAGGCGGCCACGGCGGGATCGGGCGCGGACGGTCGGGCGGCGAGGCGGGCCTGCTCGGCCTCGAGCCGGGTCAGCTTGTCGGTGGCGCGGCGCAACTCCTCGCGGCTCTGCGCCAGCTGGTCGGTGAGGCCGGCGTTGGCCGTGCGCAGGGCATTGCGGTCCGCCTCGAGCTGCGCCTGGGCCGCGGGCGCGGCCTGGGCGGCGGCGGCCACCTGGTTCAGCCGCTGCTCGAGCGTGCCGCGTTCCTGCTGCAGTGCCTGCACGGCCGAGGCGAGGCGGTTGTTCTCGCCGCGCAGGCGCTCGAGGTCGGCCTCGGCGGCCTGCAGGCGGGAGGCCAACGCGGCCGCCTGGGCGGCACCCGCGTCGCCCGCGGGGGCCGGCGCGGGTGCGGAGGGCGCGGCCGCCGCCGGGGTCGGGGCCGAGGCCGCACCCTGGCCGGTGAGCTGGGCGCGAGCGGTCGCGTAACGATTGCGCGCGGCTGCCAGCTGGTCGGGCGCGAGGCGGCCGGCGATGAGGTCGCGGCCGACGGGGTTGACGCCGTTGTCGGCCGCGAGCGCGAGCCAGGCGTAGGCCTCGATGAGGTTGGGTACGAGACCGCCGCGGCCCTCGGCCAGCATGATGCCGTAATTGTTCTGCGCCGGGCCGAAGCCCTGCTCGGCGGCGATGCGGTAGAGCTGCGCGGCCGTGACCTCGTCGACGGCGGCACCGCGGCCCTCCTCCAGCATGAGGGCGAGGTTGTAGCGGGCGCGGGCGTAACCCTGCTCGGAGGCGGAGCGGTACCACTTGATCGCCAGGGTCTCGTCCTTGCTCAGGCCGCGGCCGAGCTCGTAGGCGAGGCCGAGATTGTACTGCGCCTCGGGCACGTTGCGCTCGGCGGCCTGGCGGAACCAGATCGCCGCCTCGAAGTAGTCCTGCGGCGTGCCGACACCGTTGGCGTACATGTTGCCGACATTGAACTGGGCGGGGGCGAAGCCCGCCTCGGCGGCCTTGAGGTAGTAGCCGAAGGCGGCCGCGAGGTCGCGCGGCGTGCCGCGCCCCAGCTCGTGCATCATGCCGAGGTTGAAATTCGCCGGGGCATGACCGCGCTCGGCCGCGAGCCGGTAAAGGCGCATGGCCTCGGCGTCGCTCTGCGGCAGGCCCTGCCCGTTAGCCGCCAGGTTGCCGAGGGTGTTGAGCGCGTCGGCATCGCCCGCCTCCGCCCGCGCGCGAATCGCCGCGAGGTCGAATTGCGCCGCCACGGGTGCCACGCCCGGCCCCAACGCCAGCAGCGCCGCCATCAGGAGCGTGCGTGAGCGCGGGGTGAGGAGGAAATTCCGATTCGGAACGGCGGAGTTACGCACGGATTTCGTTTAAGGAGAAAACCCTAGTAGGGAGCAAGGCCGCATCTTGCATGCCGTGGATGATCTTCTTGTCGGGCGGACAGAAGGTCGCGAGGGCGCCGGCAAGCTCGGCCTTGGCATCGCGGACGAAGTAGTAGGGGCAAAGGCGGAGGCGCCCAGCCTTCGCCGAGCCTACGGCTGGCAGGCCCTCCTTCGCCGAGCCTACGGTGGGCAGGCCCTCCTGAGACGTGTCGTAGACGGGGTGCGTGATCCGCTTGGGTTTGCGGTAGGTTTGGAGGAGGTGGAGGTTGGTCGGGGCGAGGGCGATGGCGTTTTCGATGCCGGCCTGCCATTCCTCGCGGGAGCAGTCACTGCCGAGGACGACGCTGCGGGCACCCCAGGCGGTCTCGTGGTAGCCGCTGATCTTGATGATGAGGTCGCGCTCCTTCTGCGAGGCGCCGATCAGGTCGCGCCAGTCGTTGAGCTGCCGGCCGCCGACCTTGGGGCCGTCGAGCACGGCGCCGGGCGGGAGCGGCGCGGGATCCATGATCCACGAATGCGGGATGAGCCGGCGCAGGAGCTTGAGGCTGCGGGCGGAAAGGTTCTCGACCCAGAAATCCTGCAGCAGGTGGTGATGAAAGAGCGCCAGCGAGGCCTTCTCCTCCTGAAACGGGCGCAGCGGCGGCGCCAGCGCGACCTCACCGGCCTGCCAGGCCTCGAGGATGTAGCGCAGCGAGCCGATGTTCGGCAGGTCGAAGAGCTCGAAGAAGCGGTAGATGATGTCGACCTTCTCCGGGTTGCCGTCGTGGTCGATGAAGAGCGAGTTCTCCAGCGGGAACAACGCCTCGGGCCGCACGCAGAACACGCGCTTGCCGAGGAGCTGCAGCTGGTGCGCCAGCCACTCCATCTCGGGTCGGTAGGTGGCCGCCTCCTCGCTCACGACGAGGGCGATGAGCGGGTTCGGGAGGTCGGGTCGGAGGGCGGCGAGCGCGGCGTGGAAGCCGGTGATCATGCGGTCGCCTTCCCCGATGATGCCGGGCTGGCTGGCGTAGAGGCGATTGAGGAAGGCCGTGAGACCGATGCCGCCCGGGACGGAATCGAGCTCGGTGAGGGCGAACCCGTCGTCGGTCAGCAGCAGGTCGGGCCGCAGCACCGGCGGCACCGCGCCGCGGTTGCGGGCATCGCGGGCATGGGCGATGAGCTCCGCCGGCTTGCCGCGGTCGAGATACTCGGCCACCCATGGGGCGACGAGCGGCTTGTTGCGCAGCAGGTTGCGGCCACCGACCGACCGCAGGTAGAGCGTCTCCAGCGCCGTGTGAAACTCGAGGCAGGCCGCGCCGATGGCAGCCAGTTCCTCAGCCTGCTCCGGCGTGATCATCCACGCCGCCGGCGACAACTGCCAGGTCTTCGCCTCGAACAAAGGCTGGGCGTCGAGCGCGGCGCGGATGGAGGCGTAAGGCAGGTCGGACATGAAAGGGGAAGACTGAAGGCCGAAGCTGCGAAATTGCGAATCAGAATACGGAGGATCCGATGCCCGTAGCTACGAGCGTGAGCGAGTGGCCGTTGGACATCCGTTACACGCAGGCCACTCGCTCACGCTCGCAGCCACCTCCCTCCCCTTGAACGTTCAGCGTTCGCCCGCGCCCGGCGCGGGCGCCGCCTCACTCGTCATCCATCTGGATGTCCTTGTTCCGGTGCCGTGGGCAGCCGGCGCGGAGCCAGGCGTTGATGAAACGGTCGATGTCGCCGTCGAGTACGCCCTGCGTGTCGCTGGTGCTCACGCCGGTGCGGAGGTCCTTCACCATCTGGTAGGGCTGCAGCACGTAGCTCCGGATCTGGCTGCCCCACCCGATCTCGCCCTTTTCGCCGTAGAATTTCTCCATCTCGCTGCGCTGCTCATCGAGCTTCTTTTCGTAGAGGCGCGCCTTGAGGACGTTCATGGCGCTGGCGCGGTTCTTGATCTGTGAGCGCTCGTTCTGGCAGACGACCACGATGCCGGAGGGGATGTGCGTGATGCGCACGGCGGAGTCGGTCGTGTTGACGCCCTGGCCGCCCTTGCCGGACGAGCGGTAGACGTCGACGCGGATCTCGCTGTCGGGGACCTCGATGTCGATGTCCTCGTTGACCTCCGCGATCACGTCCACGGCGCAGAACGAGGTGTGCCGGCGCTTGTTGGCGTCGAACGGGCTGATGCGCACGAGGCGGTGCACGCCGCGCTCGGCCTTGGCGTAGCCGTAGGCGTTCTCGCCCTTGATGAGGATGGTGGCCTTGCTGATGCCGGCCTGGTCGCCGGCCTGCACATCCTGCAGCTCCACGGTGAACCCGCGGCGTTCGGCCCAGCGGTTGTACATGCGGAAGAGCATGTCGGCCCAGTCGTTGGACTCGGTGCCGCCGGCGCCGGCCTGGATGGAGAAGATGGCGTTGTTGCGGTCGAACTGGCCGGTGAGGAACGAGGCGATCTCAAGGGCGTCGAGCTCGGTGACCATGCCGGCCACGGTCTCGTTGAGTTCCCGGGCGTAGGTGTCGAGCTCGGCCCCGCTGGCGGCCTCGACGAGCTCGACCATGACGTCGAGGTCCTCGACGCGCTTGTGGAAGGCGACGACCGGGAGGACGGCCTTCTTCAGGCTGTTGAGCTTCGCGATGTGCTTCTGCGCGCGCTCGTTGTTGTTCCAGAAATCCGGAGCGCCCTGCTGGGCCTCCATAGCCTCGATCTCACGCTGCTTTTGTTCGCAGTCAAAGAAACCTCCACAGGTGGCCGGCGCGCTTCTTGATGTTCTCGATGTGGCTGAAGGTCTCAGGTGCGATCATGGCGGGGGGCAATGGCCGCAAAGACTGGCGGGAGGTGCAAGCGGGAATTCGCGGGAATCGTACTCGTTCTCTTAATCGTTCTCGTTCTCGGATTTCGAACCCGTCGAGAACGAGAACGATTAAGAGAACGAGTACGATCCGACCGCTCAACCCCGCAGCGTCCCGGCGGCCTGCTCCGCGAGAAAGCTCGCGTAAGTCGCGGCCACGCCGTCGCGCAGCGCGGTGCGGGCCTGCCAACCGAGGGCCGTGAGCTTGCTGACGTCCATCAGCTTGCGCGGGGTCCCGTCGGGCTTGGTGGCGTCCCAAGTGATGCGACCCGTGTAGCCGACCGCGACGGCGACGATCTCCGTGAGCTCGCGGATGGTGACATCGGTGCCGGTGCCCACGTTGATGAGGTCCGGCGGGCCCGGCAGGCGCAGCAGGAAGGCGCAGGCATCGGCGAGGTCATCGACATGCAGGAACTCGCGCCGCGGTGAGCCCGTGCCCCAGGCCACGACCTCGGGGCGGCCGGCGATCTTGGCCTCGTGAAACTTGCGGATCAGGGCCGGCAGCACGTGGGAGTTCTGCAGATGGTAGTTGTCGCCCGGACCATAGAGATTGGTGGGCATCGCGGAGTGGAAACAGACGCCATGCTGGCGCCGGTAGAACTCGCAGAGTTTCAAGCCCGCGATCTTCGCGATGGCGTAAGCCTCGTTGGTCGGCTCGAGTGGACCCGTCAGCAGGCTATCCTCGGGCATCGGCTGCGGCGCGTGCTTCGGGTAGATGCACGAGCTGCCGAGAAAGAGCAGGCGCTGCACCCCGGCGGCATAGGCCCCGTGGATGCAGTTGGCCGCCATGATGAGGTTGGCGTAGATGAAGTCCGCGGGGTACGTGTTGTTGGCGTGGATGCCGCCCACCTTGGCCGCCGCGATGATGGCGACGTCCGGCTTCTCCGCGGCATAGAACGCGTTGACCGCCGCCTGGTCGGTCAGGTCAAGCTCGCGCCGGCTGCGCAATACCAGTTGCACGCCCGCCTCGCCTTGGAGCCGCCGCACCAGCGCCCCGCCGACCATCCCGTTATGTCCTGCGACGAATATCTTCAAGGGAAGCGCCTCACGGCTTCGGCAGGTTCGCGATCTGGGCCTCGCGCTTGGCGAGCTCGAGGTCGGCCTCGGTCATGATCTTCACGAGCTCCTTGAACTTCACCTTGGGTTCCCAGCCGAGCTGCTTCTTTGCCTTGGCCGGGTTGCCGATAAGGAGTTCGACCTCGGCGGGACGCTCATAGCGGGCGTCGTGCTTGACGTATTTCCGCCAATCGAGGTCGAGCAGGCCGAACGTCTCCTCGATGAACTCCTTCACGGAGTGGGTCTCGTTGGTGGCGACCACGTAGTCGTCGGGTTTGTCCTGCTGGAGCATGACCCACATCATCTCGACGTATTCCTTGGCGTAGCCCCAGTCGCGCTTGGCATCGAGATTGCCCATGTAGAGCGCATCCTGGAGGCCCATCTTGATGCGCGTCGCGGCACGAGTGATCTTGCGGGTGACGAAGGTCTCGCCGCGGCGCGGGCTCTCGTGGTTGAAGAGGATGCCGTTGGAGGCGTGCAGGTTGTAGCTTTCGCGGTAGTTCACCGTGAGCCAGTAGGCGTACACCTTGGCGCAACCGTAGGGCGACCGCGGCCAGAACGGCGTCGTCTCGACCTGCGGCACCTCCTGGACCTTGCCGAACATCTCGGAGGACGAGGCCTGGTAGAACCGGCACTTCTTCACGAGGCCCGCCTCGCGGATGGCCTCGAGGATGCGCTGGGCGCCGAGGCCGTCGACGTCGCCGGTGTACTCGGGTATGTCGAACGACACGCGCACGTGGGACTGCGCCCCGAGGTTGTAGATCTCGTCCGGCTGGAGCTCGTAGAGGAGCTTCACCATCTGCACCGAGTCCGCGAGGTCGCCGTAGTGGAGGAACAGGTGCACGCCGTTGACGTGCGGGTCGCGGTAAAGGTGGTCGATGCGCGCCGTGTTGAAGGTCGAGGCCCGGCGGATGACGCCGTGCACCTCGTAACCCTTGGCGAGCAGCAGCTCGGCCAGATAGGAACCATCCTGACCGGTGATGCCGGTGATGAGTGCTTTCTTCATTTTGAGTTGAACTCAGACAAATGCACCCGGCGCCGACAAGCCCTGAAAGTTCAAACGCCCTCGCCGTCGTGCATCACCGGCCGAGGCGCGTCGTCAGATCGACCAACTGCCGCGCCAAGGTCTCGACCGAGCGCCGCGGGCGCGCCTCGATCAGCTTGCCAGCCGGGTCGAAAGCCGTGTCGGCATGGGGGAGCAGGCACTGAGCCGGCACGACATGGCAGCCAAGGTGCAGCAGGAGGTGCCGCACATGCATCATCGAGCGCGCCCCGCCGAGGGCGCCGGGCGACGCCGACACCACCGCGGCCACCTTGCCCGTGAACGGGTTGTCGTCGGCGCGGCTGATCCAATCGATCGTGTTCTTGAGCAGCGGCGTCATGAACGAATTGTACTCGGGCGAGGCGATGAGCAGGCCGGCGTGGGCATTCACGAGCTCGATCAGTTTCGCCGCCGCCGGCGGCAGGCCCTGGGCATCCTCCAGGTCGCCGTGGTAGAGCGGCAGCGCGTAGTCGTTGAGATCGATGAGGGTGACATCGCCCCCGGCCGCCCGGGTGGCCTCGACGGCGACGGCGAGAAGCTTGCGATTGAGCGACTCCCGCCGGGCGCTGCCGGCGAAAGCGAGGATACGGGGTGTGGTGGGCATGACCATAGGCAAGCCCGACCAGCCGCCAGCGCAAGCCACCGGTCCTACACCAAATCGGCTAAACCTCCTTCGCCACTTACCCCAGCGACTTGAGCAGCCGCTCGAGCTCGGCCCGCTTGGCCTGCTGGTCGGCGAGTTGCTTGCGGGCGCCCGCGATGACGGCCGGCGGGGCCTTGCTCACGAAGGCCTCGTTGCCGAGGCGCGCCTCGGTGCCGGCGATGTGCTTCGCCAGGGCCTCGATCTCCTTGGCGAGCCGGGCCTTCTCGGCCGCGATGTCGGCGCCCTTGAGCTGGCGGATGAGATTCCACGAACCGTGGGCCGTGACGCAGACCGGCGCGTTGGGCGACATCGCCCCGCGCGTGATGCTGGCCGCGCCCACCATGCGCTTCAGTTTCGCCAGGTTGGCGGCAATGGTGTCCCACTGCCGGTCGGCGCACTCGACCACGAACTCGCAGTCCTTCTTCGCCGCCTCGCCCTGCTCCGCCTTCAGGGCGCGGAGAAGGGAGACGGTCTGCTTGATCTGCGCCACCTCGGCGGCAGCGTCCATGTTGAGATGGAGGCCGTGGAGCACGCCGGCGTTGGCAAGGCTCGAAGCGTCATCGTAGCCGGCCTGGCTGATGAATGAACCCTCGGCCCCGTAGCCGAGCATGCGCCAGAGTTCCTCGGTGATGAAGGGCGTGAACGGGTGCAGCAGCAGCAGGGTCTGCCGCAGCACGAGGTCCTGGATGGCGAGGCAATTGGCCTTGAGCGCGGGGTCCTGGAGCTTGGCCTTCGAGACCTCGACGTACCAGTCGCAGAAATCGTTCCAGAAGAAACCGTAGATCGCCTGCACGGCGGCGCTGAACTCGAACTGCCCGAAGCAGCGGTCCACCTCGCGCGTCGTGGCGAAGAGGCGATCGAGGATCGCGTGGTCGTCGGCGTCGAAGCAGGCGGGATTGAAGCGGCCGAGGATCGCCGAGGCCGAGGAGTTGTCGGCCATCTCGCCGCTCATCTGCCGGAAGCGGCAGGCGTTCCAGAGCTTGTTGCAGAAGTTCTTGCCGCCCTCGATCCGGTCTTCCTGGAAACGGATGTCCTGGCCCTGCGGCGCGATGGACACGATGCCGAAGCGGAGGCCGTCGGCGCCGTACTTGGCGATGAGATCGAGCGGGTCGGGCGAATTGCCGAGGGACTTCGACATCTTGCGGCCGAGGGAATCGCGGATGATGCCCGTGAAATAAACGTCGCGGAACGGGATGCGTTTTTCGATCGGCTGGCCGGGGTTGGCGTACTCGAGGCCGGCCATGATCATGCGGGCGACCCAGAAGAAGATGATGTCCGGGCCCGTGACGAGCGTGCTGGTCGGGTAGAAATAGTTGTAGCCGGACTTGCCCATGGCCGCCTGATCGGGCCAGCCGAGCGTCGCGAGCGGCCAGAGCCAGGACGAAGCCCAGGTGTCGAGGACGTCCTCCTCCTGCACCCAGCCGGTCTTGTCGGCGGGGCCGTCGAGCGAGACGTGCACCTTTTCCGGGTCGCGCAGGTCGGCCTCGGTGAGCTTTTCCTTGTCGAGGCCGGCGCGGTACCAGACGGGGATGCGGTGGCCCCACCAGAGTTGGCGGCTGATGCACCAGTCCTGGATGTTCTCGAGCCAGTGGAGGTAGACCTTGGACCAGCGCTCGGGGTGGAAACGGATGTGGCCATCGCGCACGGCGGCCTTGGCCTCCTCGATGCGCGGGTACCTGAGCCACCACTGCCAGGTGAGGCGGGGCTCGATCGGCACGTCGGCGCGCTCGGAGTAGCCCACGTTGTTCTCGTAGGCCTCCTCCTGCATGAGGGCGCCGCGCTCCTTGAGCAGCTCGGCGGCGCGCTTGCGGCCGGCGAAGCGGTCGAGGCCGGCGAGCTCGGGGCCGGCGAGTTCGTTCAACGTGCCGTCGGCGTTGAGCACGTCGATGGGCGGGAGCTTGTGGCGCTGGCCGATCTCGAAGTCGACCTTGTCGTGGGCCGGGGTGATCTTGAGCGCGCCGGAGCCGAATTCCTTGTCCACCATCGCGTCGGCGATGATCGGGATCTCCGCCGCGGGCCCGAGCGGGCGGCGCACCTTGCGGCCGAGGAGCGCGGTGTAGCGGGGGTCCTCGGGGTGCACGGCGATGGCCACGTCGCCCGGGATCGTCTCGGGGCGGGTGGTCTTGACGGTGATGTACTCGCCGGGGCGGTCCACGATCTCGTAGCGCACCTGGTAGAGGTGGCCCTTGACCGGCTTCATGATGACCTCCTCGTCGGAGAGGGCGGTGAGCGACACCGGGCACCAGTTCACCATGCGCTTGCCGCGGTAGATGTGGCCCTTGGCGAAGAGGTCGACGAAGACGTTGAGCACCGCCCGCGAGTAATGCGGGTCCATGGTGAACTGCGTCCGCTCCCAGTCGCAGGAGGCGCCGAGGGCGCGCAGCTGCTTGAGGATGATGCCGCCCTTCTCCTCGCGCCATTCCCAGACCTTGGCGAGGAATTTGTCGCGGCCGAGGTCGCGGCGGTGGACCTTCTGCTTGCGCAGTTCGCGCTCGACCACGGTCTGCGTGGCGATGCCGGCATGGTCGGTGCCCGGCAGCCAAAGCGCCTCCTGGCCCTGCAGGCGGGCGCGACGGATCAGGATGTCCTGCAACGTGTTGTTGAGCACGTGCCCCATCGTCAGCACGCCCGTCACGTTGGGCGGCGGGATCATGATCGTGTAGGGTCGCTTGGCCGGGTTGACGCGTCCCGCAAAGGCGCCCGCGGACTCCCAGGCGGCATACCATTTCTGCTCAACCTCGTGCGGATCGTAACTCTTGCTGATTTCGGCCATGGGTGGTTGCGGGATATGAACCGCGGAGAAAACCGCGCAGGGCGGCGCGAGGCAAGTGGTTAAATCCCCTCGCCGACCGCGGGTTTTTGGCTTCACTCCTGCCTCCTCCCATGTCCGCCCTCCCCGTGCCCCCCGCCCGCACCGTGCTGGCCCTCCCCGGCGATATCGATCCCGCGGAGCGCCTCGCTGTCTGCCGGGCCTTCCTGCAGGCGGAGGACGCCGCTCTCCGGGAGCACCACGCGGCCGGGGCTTCGGGTTTCGCCGTCGTGCGGGCCCGGGCCGCCCGCGTGGACGAGCTGCTCCGCCGCCTCTTCGCCCACGCCCTCCACACCTACCAGGGCCGCCACGGCAACCCGCCCGCCCCCGTCGCCCTGGTCGCCCTCGGCGGCTACGGCCGCGGGGAACTCAGCCCGCGCAGCGACGTGGACATCATGTTCCTCTTCCCGGCCAAGACGAAGCCAGCCCTCGTCAAGACCCTCCAGGAGCACCTGACCAACGAGATTCTCTACCCGTTGTGGGACTGTGACCTGAAGGTCGGCCACTCCACCCGCAACGTCGACGAGGTCTTCGTCGAGGCCCGCAAGGACATCCAGACCAAGACCGCCCTGCTCGAATCCCGCCTGATCGCCGGCTCGGCCGTGCTGTACGAGAACTTCGCGTCGGCCTACCGCAGCTACTTCACCACCGAGGACCCCAAGAGCTACATCGCCGCCCGGCTCGACGACCAGGTCGCCCGCCGCACCAAGTTCGGGGACACGGTCTTCCTGCAGGAACCCGACATCAAGAACGGCGTCGGCGGCCTGCGCGATTACCAGAACACCCTGTGGATGGCCCGGGTGAAACTTGGCATCACCACGATGGAGGAGCTGGCCACGCAGAACTACCTGCCGCTCGCCGACATCGAGGCGTTCAGCCAGGCCTACGACTTCCTCCTGCGCGTGCGCAACGAGCTGCACTTCCTCGTCAAGCGCCCGACCGACCTCCTCGACCTCGACAGCCAGAACCGCATCTCCATCAGCCTCGGCTACACCCAGCCCGGCGCCCTCCAGCGGGTCGAGCGGTTCATGGAGGACTACTACCGGGCGGCGAACACGATCCACCGCATCTCCAAGCTCGTCGAAAGCCGCCTCGCCCTCGGCCTCGAGCGCACCGGCGGCATCAAGATCTCGTTCCGCGACATCCTCCGCGCCCAGCGCAACCAGCGCACCAAGCGCATCGACGGCTTCGTCCTCCGCGGCCGCGAACTCGCCGCGGAGAAGCCCGACGTCTTTCAGGAGGATCCCAACCGCCTCGTGCGCGTCTTCCGGCATTGCCAGCAGCTCGACTGCGCGCCCGACATCCACCTGACCCAGCTCATCCGGGCCAGCCTCCCCCTCATCACCCCGGCGATCGTCAACTCCCCCGACGCCAACACCAGCTTCCGCGCCATCCTCTCCCAGCCCGGCGAGGTCCACCCCACCCTCAGCCTGATGCATGAGCTGGGCGTCCTCGGCCGGTTCATACCGGAATTCGATAAGCTTACGTGCATGGTGCAGCACGAGTTCTACCACCGGTACACGGCCGACGTGCACGTGCTGAACACGATCCGCGAGCTCGACCGCATCTTCACCCAGGCCGAGCCCATCACGCTCAAATACCGCGAGGCCCTGCACGAGACCGCCGACCCCGACCTGCTCTACCTGATCCTCCTCCTGCACGACATCGGCAAGGCCGAGGGCATCCAGGGCCACGCCGAGAGCGGCGTCCGCATCGCCGGGCCGATCATGGACCGCCAGAACATCCCGCCGCGGATGAAAAAGGTCGTGTCCTTCGTCATCAAAAATCATCTCATCATGGCACGATTCTGGCAGAAGCGTGACGTTGATGACCCCCAGACCGCCGCCGCCTTTGCCGAGATCGTCGAGGATGACGAACAGCTCCGCTATCTCTACGTCCACACCTTCTGCGACGCCCGCGGCACCGCGGCGAGCCTGTGGAACAGTTACAAGGACACCCTCCACACCAGCCTTTTCCGCTCCACCCTCGAGCGCTTGAAACTTGGCGAAGCCGTCCACGCCAGCTATCAGGAGAGAAAGCTCATGATCCAACAGGAACTCATCGCGCAGACCATCCCCGGCATCAGCTCCGAGGAGATCACCGCCCACTTCGGCCTCCTGCCCGAGCGCTACTTCGTCCACACCGACGCCGCCGAGATCTCCCTGCACATCTCGATGGTCAACCGCCTGTTGAAGTCCATCTCCACCGCGGACTCCGTCGGCACCCTCAAGCCCGTGATCGACTGGAAGGACGACCTCAACCGTTCGCTCACCATCGTCAACGTCGTCACCTGGGACCGCGCCGGCCTCTTCTACAAGCTCGCCGGCGCCTTCAGCGTCGCCGGCCTCTCCATCCTCGGCGCCAAGGTCATCTCGCGCTCCGACCACATCGCCATCGACACCTTCTACGTCGTCGAGCCCGGCCGCGGCGTCGTCCAGAGCGCCAACGCCCAGGAGCTCTTCGCCAAGACGATCGAGTCCGCCCTCGTCACCAACCGCGACCTCTACCCGGAGATCCTCACGCAGGCCAAGAAGTACACCAGCCGCTACGCCCCGGGTGCCGCCGCCGGCCCTCACACCTCGTTCCCGCCGACGGTCGAGGTTTACCACGAGCTCTCGATGGAGCGCACGATCGTCGACATCCAGGCCCGCGACCAGATCGGCCTCCTCTACCGGCTGGCCAAAACCATCTCCGACCAGGGCTTCGACATCACCTTCGCCCGCATCGGCACCGAGCGCGGCGTCGCCCTCGACACGTTCTACATCGAGAGCTCCGACCCCGCCCGCCCCGCCGACACGGCGCGGCTGCACACGCTGCGCGACACGCTCGCCGAGGTGATCAAGCCGGCGGAACCGGAAGCACCGGCGAAGTGATTTCGGATGGGGGATACCGGAAACCGGAAAGGCCGGAGAATATCTGGCCAATGAAGGCGTATCGCTCATAACTGCCCGTCGTGGCAAAATCCTCGGCGAAACCCAGCACCGTTCCGGTCTCGGACTTTCTCTACGCGATCGCCACGCTTGCGAACCGCGAACTTGCGGCCACCGTGGCGGCCCAGGAAGCGCTCGCCATCATGGCCCGGGCGGTCAGGGCGGACAGCGGGGCGCTGCTCCTGTTCAACCCCGACACGAACCGCCTCGAGGTCGAGGCGAGCCACGCCCTCGCCGATGCTGACGGCCTGACCTTCGACCTCGGCCAGGGCCTGCCCGGCTGGGTCGCCCTGCACACCCAGCCCGTGCTGGTCGCCGACGTGACCACCGACGCCCGTTACCGTGCCGTGCACGATCGCGTCCGGTGCCAGATGGCGGCGCCGCTGGCGGCCGACGACCAGGTGCTCGGGGTCGTCTTCCTCGATCACCGCCGGAAGCACGGATTCGCGCCCGCGGACCTTGCAACCCTGGTGGCCCTCGCCGACGAGGCCACCCGATCGCTGCGCCGCCTCTGGCTCCTCGAGCACCTGCAGGGCAAGGCCCGCCAGCTCGAGACGCTCATCACCACCGGCCAGGCGCTGGTCGCCAAGTTCGAGCCGCAGGAGCTGTTCGACACCATCGTGCGCGATGCGCGCCTGATGCTGGGCGCCGAGACCGCCACGCTGCTCCTGCAGGATCCGGCCCACGAGACCCTCCGCTGTGTCTCGTTGAACGCGGCCCGCCCGATGGCCGCGCCCGCGGGTGACCTCGCGGTCGCGACCTGCCTGGCTGGCGCCACGCTCAACACCCGCCGGCAGACCGAGTTTGCCGACGTGCAGTCGCCCGAGTTCCGCGGCCTGGCCGACCTCCCGAGCGACCCCGGCCTGCACTCCGTCCTCATCACCCCGCTCATCTACGAGCAGGAGACCCTCGGCGCCCTCGCGGTGTACAGCGGCCGCGTGCACCGCTTTGACAACGACGCCAAGCGCCTCGCCGCCGCCCTCGCCAGCCTCGGCGCCGTCGCCCTGCAGAACACCCGCCTTTATGCGCGCGTCTTCCGCAGCGAGGAGACGCTCCGCAAGAGCGAGCAGCTCACGACCCTCGGCCTGCTCGCGGCCGAGATCGCCCACGAGATCCGCAATCCGCTCACCGTGCTCAAGCTCCTGCACGGCGGGCTCGGCCTCGACTTCGCGCCCGACGACCCGCGCCGGACCGACCTGCGCATCATCAACGAGAAGCTCGACCAGCTCGAGGGCATCGTCACCCGCGTCCTCCAGTTCGGCAAGGCGCCCCAAAGCCTCCACTCGCGCTGGTCGCTCGCCGAGATCGTCAACGACACCCTGCTCCTCGTGCGCCTCAAGCTCGCGCAGGCCAAGGTCCAGGTCCGCTTCGACCCGCCCGCCCGCGCCCCGCTGGTCGACGCCCACAAGGGCCAGCTCCAGCAGGTGCTCCTCAACGTCATCCTCAACGCCATGCAGGCCATGCCGGCCGGCGGCACGCTCACGCTGACGCTCGGGGCCGAATCCGGCCAGGCCACGCTCGATGTCGCCGACACGGGCAGCGGCATCGCGGCGGGCATCCGCGACCGCATCTTCGACTCCTTCCTCTCCGGCCGCGAAGGTGGCACTGGTCTCGGCCTCGCCATCGCCAAGCGCGTCATGCTCAGCCACCACGGCGACATCGTCCTCGTCGCCACCGGCCCCACCGGCACCACCCTGCGCCTCAACCTCCCCCTCGCGCGGTAGCGTCTAGCCCACTCTCCCATGCCCCTCCCGCCCACCGATCCCCGCGCCGGCGATATCGCCCGCAAGAAACTCACGATGACGATCGTGTGCAGCGCCCTGGTGCTCGGGGCCGTGCTGCTCCTCATTCTGCCCGTGAAGCTGCCCCTGCCGCTGCGCCTCGGCGTGGCGTTCACCGACCTCGTTGCCGCCGCCGCCGTGTGGCTGGTCGGCCGCCAGTATTTCTCCAAGAAGAACTGACCTCCGACCGCGGCTACTTGCCCGCCGCCGGGTTCAACCGCAGGTCGACCATCAGGTCAGACGCGATTTTCTCCAGGTCCGCACGCACCGCGGCGAGGTTCGCCGTCGGCGGCACCGCCACCCGCACCCGCGCCTGGAACAGCGTGCCACCGCCCATCGGGGCGCTCACGCGCTCCGAGGCGAGGTCCTCGACGTTGAGCCCGTGCTGCGCGAGCACCGCCGACACGGCGCGCAGGATGCCCGGCCGGTCGTGGCCGACGAGCTCGAGCGAAGCGATCGTGCCGCTGACGGCGACCGGCGTGCCGCTCACCGTGTGGAAGACGACCTGGAGCCCGGACGCCTCGAGCCCCCGCAGCGCCTGCATCAGCGCCTCGGCCTTATCCGCCGAAACCTCGATCCGCAGGATGCCGGCAAACTGCCCACCGAGGTGGCACATGCGGCTCTCCAGCCAATTGCCGCCGTGATCGGCCACGCGGGCCGCCACCAATTGCACCAGACCGGGGCGATCGGCCCCGATGACCGTCATGACAAGGGTCGTGAGCATGGGCCGACGCTACCGCGTCGGACAGGGAACGCTCAACGCTTAACTCGCAACTTTTAACGCTCACCGCCGAACCGCGTAGCTACGAGCGTGAGCGAGTGGATGAGACGCGGCGTGCGCACAACGGCCACTCGCTCACGCTCGTAGCTACCTGCCGTCACTTGAGCGTTCAGCGTTGAATGTTGAGCGTTGAACGTTCGGGCCGCCCGCGGCCCGCCGTCATTCATCCAACTCCACGTTCCAGTACGCCAGATCGAGGAAATCCTTCCACATCTCGCGGTGCTGGTTGCCGAGGACGAGGGAAATCACCGGGCGCCACTTCGGGCGGACGGGCTTGCGGATCAGGCGCAGGTGCGCCTCGTGCGGGAGGCGGTTGGCCTTGTGCGAATTGCAGCGGATGCACGAGCACACGATGTTCTCCCACGTGGTCTTGCCGCCGTAGTGGCGCGGGATGACGTGGTCGAGGTTGAGCTGCTCGCGCGGCATCACGCGCGCGCAGTACTGGCAGGTGTTCTTGTCGCGCTCGAAGACGTTGTTGCGCGTCAGCTTCAGCTCCTTGCAGGGCAGCTTGTCGAAGAAGGTCAGCAGGATCACCCGCGGCAGCCGGATCGTGCGGGTCGGCGTGTGCACGGTCTCGATGTCCTTCATCGGCGGGTTGTGCACCGAGAAATCCATCCAATCCAGCATCGAGAAAGTGCGGAAGTTGTCCTCGTCGTTGTATACGACCTGCGCATGCCCGCGGGCCAGGAGGTTGAACGCCCGCCGCGCGCCGATGATGTTCACCGCCTGCCAGAGGCGGTTCAGCACCAGGACCGGTTGATCAAGGGCGAGCTCCATACGGGGCCATGGCTTTAGCGCCGCGGCGTCCGGACTGTCAAGGGTCTGGACCGTGACGATCGCGCGGCGGTTGACATCGTTCCGTAGCTACGAGCGTGCGCGCGTGGCCCGGGCGCAACGCTCGCCGAGCATCCACTCGCTCACGCTCGTGGCTACAGAAAGGCTCAACCCTTGTCCTGCGCCGACGGCAGCGTCGGCGCAAGGGCCACGCCCTTGAGCTTGATGCCGGCAAGTTTCTTGCCGATGAACGCGGCCTGATCCGCCTTCACGTCCACCAGCAGGTGGCGCCCGTGCAGGTCGATCGCGCCGACCACATCGGCCGGCAGGCGCGTGACGCCGGCGATCTTGCCCACGACATCCGCCGGCGTGACCTCGTGCTCGAGGCCGACGTTCAGGCAAAGCGTCGTCATCCCCGCCTCGCGTCCCGTCCGCGCCGGGCGCGCATATTTGGCCTTCTTGCCCGCAGGCGTCGGCCGGTGTGCCGGTGATTCATCCGCCGGCCGCTCAGCCACCGCCTTGGCCCAGACCGGCGCCGCCGCGGAGGCCGGTGCCTTGGCCGACTTCGGGCGCGCGGGTGCGGGCGCACTACCCGCGCTCGCCGTCGTCGCCCCGCTCTGCAGCAGGTGGATCAGTGCCGAGCAGATGTCCGTGCTCGCGTAGCCCTGGTCGAGCAGGCGGTCGATCATGCGGTCGTGCGGCTTGAACTGCTTCGCGTCGAGCGTCGTGCGGATCTTCTCGAAGAAGACATTGGTCCGCGCCTCCTCGACCTCGTCGAGCGACGGGATGGTGCCGCGCTTCACGTTGAGCTTCGCCCAGCGCACCATGCTCTGCAGCTTGTAGATCTCCTGGCCGGAGACGAAGGTGAAGGCGCGGCCGGATTTGCCCGCGCGGCCCGTGCGGCCGATGCGGTGGGTGTAGTCCTCGGCGTCGTTCGGCAGGTCGTAGTTGAACACCACCTCGAGGTCGTCCACGTCGAGCCCGCGCGCCGCTACGTCGGTCGCGACCAGAAACTCGAAGCCGCGCCGGCGGAACTTGTCCATCACGCGGTCGCGCTGCGCCTGCGAGATATCGCCGTGCAGGCGGTCGGTGAGGTAGCCGCGCGCGTGCAGGTGCTCCTCGAGGTCATCCACCATGATCTTGGTGCTGCAGAAGATGATCCCGTAGCGGAAGTCGTGCACGTCGATCAGCCGCGTGAGCGCCTCGATCTTCGAGCGCCGGTCCACCTCGAAATAGACCTGCTCCACCTGCGGGGCGTTCTGCGCGACCGACTCGATCCTGATCCACTCCGGATCGCGGCTGTAGCGCTTGATGAGTTCCTGGATGCCGCGCGGCATCGTGGCCGAGAAGAAGAGGAGCTGCCGCTCCTCGGGCACGGCGGAAAGGATCTTCTCGATGTCGTCGCGGAAGCCCATGTCGAGCATGCGGTCGGCCTCGTCGAGGATGACGAGCTTGAGCCGGTCGAGCTTCAGCGTCCCCCGCTCCATGTGGTCCATCACGCGGCCCGGCGTGCCGATGACCACCTGCGCGCCCGCGGCCAGCGCCCGGAACTGCCGCTCGTAGCTTTGCCCGCCGTAGATCGGCACCCCCATCACGCCGCGCTTGAACAGCGCCAGCTTGCCCGCCTCCTCCGCGACCTGCACCGCCAGCTCGCGCGTCGGACACAGGATCAGCACCTGCACGGCCCGCACGTGCGGGTCCACGCGCTCGATCGCCGGGATCGCAAACGCCGCCGTCTTGCCCGAGCCGGTGGAGGACTGGCCGACAACGTCGCGACCGCCGAGGATCGCCGGGATGACCGCGGTCTGGATCGGCGAAGCCTCCTCGAATCCCATTTTGTCGACGGCTTTGAGGAGGGGCTCGGACAGACCGAGTTCAGTGAACGGACGTTTTTCCATGTCGCAGGGTACGGGAAGGGCGCGGGAAAGCGGAGCACAATCGCAGGCGACGAATTTGAAACCGCGAAGGACGCGAAGGGGCGCGAAGAGAAATTCTCATTGGGTAGCGTCCGGCCTCCGGACGGACGGTTCGACCCGCGCACGCCCAACGGCCCGCCCTGAGGTCGGGCCCTACCCAATAACATGCCTTCGCGCCTCTTCGCGTTCTTCGCGGTTTCAGAACCCTCGTCTGCGTATTCCCTTGGCCATCACCCTCGCCGAACCTAGCTTCGCGACCATGGCCGCCATCCCCCCGCTTCCCCTCGACCTTGGCCTGCGGCGCGAGCCGTTCTTCGACGACTACATGCTGGAGCGCACGTCAGGCGGCCTGAGCTGGGAGCTCGCCGACCCGGTGCCGACCGGACAGGTCTTCACCCTCGATCGGCCATGGGAGGGTCCGTACACCGGGTACTTCACGCTCATCCGCGACGGTGGCCGATATCTGCTTTACTACCGCGGGCGCGATCACGCCGCCGACAAGGAGTTCACCTGCCTCGCCACCAGCGCCGACGGCATTGCCTGGCAGCGGCCCTCGCTCGGCCGACACGCCTTCGCTGGCAGCACCGACAACAACATCCTCTTCGCCGACGACCCCGCGCTCTGCCACAACTTCACGCCCTTCCTCGACACCAACCCGGCCGCCGATTCCTCCGCCCGCTTCAAGGGTGTCGCCGGTGAAAAGGAGGGCCTGCGGGCCTACGGTTCGCCCGATGGCATCGAGTGGCGCCCGCTGCAGGACGCGCCCGTCTTCACCCAAGGTGTTTTCGATTCGCAGAACGTTCCTTTCTGGTCGGCAGCGGAGGGCTGCTACGTGCTCTATTTCCGCGTGTGGACGGGCGAGGGCTACCATGGCTTTCGCACCATCGCGCGCACGACCTCGCCGGACTTCCTCAATTGGACCCCGCCCGAGCGCATGACGTTCGGCGATGCGGCGGCGGAGCACCTCTACACCAACGCCACGCAACCCTACCCGCCCGCGCCGCATCTCAGCGTCGCGCTGGCATCGCGCTTCGTGCCCGGTCGCCAATGGCTCGATCATGCAACCGCTGCGGCGGCGGGCGTGCTTGACGGCCGCGAAGGCGACGTTTCCGACCTCGTCTTCCTGACGACCCGCGGCGGCAACCGCTACCAGCGGCAGTTCCCACAGGCTCTCGTCCGCCCGGGCCCGGAGCCCACCGATTGGGTGGGTCGCAGCAACATGGCCGCGCTCGGCCTGCTCGAATTGCCCGGTGACCGCATCGGCTTCTACCGCCAGCACGGCTACGGCACGACCCGCAACCGCATCGAGCTCATGACCGTCCGCACCGACGGTTTCGCCCGCCTGCGTGCCGGAGCGAAGCCCGGAATGGCGCTCACCCGCCCCTTTATCGCCGCTGGCGAACGCCTCTGCCTCAACTTCGCCACGAGCGCCACCGGCACCGTCAAGGTCGAGGCGCTCACCGCGGAGGGCCGGCCGATCCCTGGTTTCTCCGGTCGCAGCGCGCCCGTCCTCTTCGGCGACGCGGTCATGCATCCGGTCACTTGGAAAAAGTCACGCGCCTGGTCGCAGCTCGCCGGCCAGCCCATCCGCCTGCGCTTCACGCTGCGCGAGGCGGATCTCTTCGCCATGCAGCAATCGTAGCCACGAGCGTGAGCGAGTGGGTTGGCCGGCGCATCCGTCCTATCACCACTTGCTCACGCTCGTAGCCACTGACGTCCGCCGGGCCTGACACATTCGTAAATTACACGGCCATGCCGCGCGCCCGACGTCACTTAGGCCGTCTAGGGTGTCGCAAGGATTGCCTGCCGGTCGCGCAATTCCATTCTCCGCCGCGTTCTTTCATCGCCTAAGGCGGCGCGCCTTCCTGCGCGGCGTCACGGGGGAACCAAATTCCGTCGCCTTCACCGGCGGCGGACGGGGCGCACGGCCGCGGGCAACCGCAGCCAAGGTCACTTCCTGGGACCGAGCCCGTCAGCTAACCTCGTCGGCAGCGGGAAGGGTGATCCACTAGGGCTCCGCCAGTGCGGATGTCTCCACGGTCTCCCCACGTTAACTGCGTCCGCACGCCGCGGCGGGAACACCGTCGCGGCCCGGACCTTGCCGGAGACAGTCCATGCCACACCACTCGTTCCTCGGGTCCCTCAAGGCCCTCGTGATCGGTCGCGCCCGCTCGCTGACCGACCAGCATCTATTCCACAAAGTCTCGCTCATCGCCGTCTTCGCCTGGGTCGGACTCGGCGCCGACGGCCTGTCCTCGTCGTGCTACGGCCCGGAGGAAGCGTTCCGGGCCCTCGGCGCCCACCCGCACCTTGCGGTGTTCGTCGCGCTCGCCTCGGTCGTCACCATCGTCGTGATCTGCGCGAGCTACGCGCAGATCATCGCGCTCTTTCCCTCGGGCGGCGGCGGCTACCTCGTCGCGAGCAAACTGCTGTCGCCGGCGGTGGGCGTCGTCTCGGGCAGCGCGCTCCTCATCGACTATGTGCTGACCATCACGATCTCGGTGGCCAGCGGCGCCGACGCCCTCTTCAGCCTGCTGCCCCCGCCCTGGCATGCCGCCAAGCTGCCCTTCGCGTTCGCGGGCGTGGTCTTCCTGACGGTGCTCAACCTCCGCGGCGTGCGCGAATCGGTGCTCCTGTGGGTGCCGGTCTTCTTCGTCTTCATCGGCACCCACGCCTTTGCGGTCCTTTACGCCCTCATCACGCACGCCGCCGGCCTCGATGACGTGGCCCGGGCGACCGTCGCGGAAGTGCAGACCGTCAGCAGCTCGGTCGGCTGGCTCGGCCTTGGCGCCGTTCTCCTCCGCGCCTACAGCATGGGCGCCGGCACCTACACCGGCATCGAGGCCGTGAGCAACGGCCTGCCCATCCTGCGCGAGCCCCGGGTGCGCACGGGTCGGCGGACGATGCTCTACATGGGCGTCTCGCTCGCCCTGACCGTCGCCGGGCTGCTTCTCGCCTACCTGCTCTTCGCGGTCGCGCCCGAGGAGGGCAAGACGCTCAATGCCGTGCTGTTTGGCCGCCTCACCGCGGACTGGTCGCCGGGCGCGGCCACGGCATTTGTCGGCGCGACCCTGGCCTCCGAGGCCGCCCTGCTGTTCATCGCCGCGCAGGCCGGCTTCCTCGACGGTCCGCGCGTGCTCGCCAACCTCGCCGTCGACCGCTGGCTGCCCACGCGTTTCGCCAATCTCAGCGACCGCCTCGTCACCCAGAACGGCATTCTGCTCATGGGCGGCGCCGCGCTCGTCATGATGCTCGTCACGCGTGGATCGGTCGCGCTGCTCGTCGTGCTCTACTCGATCAACGTGTTCATCACCTTCACGCTCTCGCAGCTCGGCATGGTGCGCCACTGGTGGCAGCAGCGGCGCGCGGATCCGGCCTGGCGGCGGCGCATCGCCGTCAACGGCCTCGGCCTCGCGCTGACCACGTTCATTCTCGTGTCACTTGCCGTCGTGAAATTCCACGAGGGCGGCTGGGTGACGCTGGTCGCGACGGGGTTGCTCGTGGCCCTCGCGTTCGCGATCCGGCGTCATTACCGCAACGTCACCACCCAGCTCGGGCGCCTCGACGTCATCGTCGAGGCGGCGGCCGTCGAGACGACCTCACGCCGCCCTGCCCCGGCGGAGCCCGACCCGCTGGCCCGCACCGCCGTGATCCTCGTGAACGGATTCAACGGTCTCGGCCTCCACACCGCCCTGCAGGTGCCGCGCATGTTCGGCGAGACCTTCCGCAACCTCGCCTTCATCCAGGTCGGCGTGGTCGACGCCGGAAATTTCAAGGGCGCGGCCGAACTCGACGCGCTGCAGGCCCACACCGCCAGCGAGGCCGACCGCTACGCCAGTTGGGCGCGAGCGCACGGCTACGGCACGGCAACCTACACCGCCATCGGCCACGACCTCACCAGCGAGGTCATGAAGCTCGCCCGCCAGGCAGCTGAGCGTTTCTCCAACCAGGTCTTCTTCGCCGGCCAGCTCGTCTTCGCCCGCGAGACGAACCTCACCCGCTGGCTCCACAACCACACCGCCTTCACCCTCCAGCGCCGTTTCCTGCTCGCGAACCTGCCCCTCGTGATCCTCCCGATCCGCGTGGCGGAGGCGGAGGGTGCGATCACGTCATGAAACAAGCCGCTGCCGCATGCGCACAGAAAACGCAGACGGATTTTTGGGTCTGCGCCCAGGATCCGTCAGGACTGCGGGTCGAACTGAAAGACGCGCAGCTCCTGGCGGCAGCGACAGGCCTTCGCGATGCGCGCGGCCCATGCGACGGCGTCCGCCCGCGAGGGCAATTCGAGCACGGTGAAACCCCCGTCGAGCGAGGGCGCCCACGGGTAGCCGCCCGCGGTGACCGTGCCGTCGGCCGCGACAAGCACGGGCGCCACGGCTTCGTCGATACCGCCCCCGAAGACATAGACGCCGGCGGCCTTCGCCTCGTCGATCACCGCGTGCGCGTCGCGCCCCACCGCCTCCCACTCGCCGTCAGGCACCTTCATCGCCGCACTGGGAAACGAGATCAGGTATTTCGCCATGCGCGAAAAACTGGCCGCCAGCCCGGCTGTGGCAAGGGCGGAGACAAGCTGCGAACAGCGTACGCGGGCAGGTTTCGATCGCATCGGCAGGTCGAACAATCGGAACTCTGGACACGTGTCCGTCCGTACATTTCGGTTCGCCCAGGTGCATCGCAAAGAACTCAAGCGCGCGACGCAGCGTGGCTACGGACTCCGTCCTGCCTTGGAATACCACCGGTGTCCCGCCCCGGGTATGGCGTGGTACGGGCACTCCGCGGTCGCTCTTTATCTCTACAGCACTCCCTTTTTTTGGAGCAGTTCCACCAAGACCTCGAATCGGCGGTTAATCGCTCTCCGGCTGTCATTCACCGCGGTTGCGATGATGGCCGTCGTCGCCGCGTAACCGAAGATCCAGGCAATGTGACTTTTCAGATTCACAGCCAAGAACGGAACGGCAGCTCCATAAAGAACCAACAAGCCATACGTTCGCCAGTAATCACGGAAGTGTAACGCTGGGCCGGTTAGTTCGCGTTTGGCTTTCAGATCAGCCAAGACTTCCTGCGCAGTACTTTGCATGGCTTGTTCCTTTCGATTCCGGCCAAGAATGTGCCCTGCCGCTTAGGGAGGCAATCCTTCAGGACAGTGGCCATGCGCGGAAAAAAGCAGGAGTTCAGCTCAGATCAGTTGGGTTTCCTGGTTTCCATTATCACCGTCCGAGATTGAACGCTATCTCCGCCTTGCGGTGCTCCCGGTCCAGGAGATGAGCAATCCGCGCCCGCGAGCGGGCTGCCTTCCGATGCCCCGGTTTCCTTCGCGTCTCTTCGCGTCCTTCGCGGTTCCTACCCTCGCCGTGCCTACCGCGGCCAGTGCTGGGCGATCTTCGCCTTCAGGAAGCGCACGCTACCTTGGAGCTGCTCCATGCCATCGACGCCGTCCTCGATGCTGATCCAGCTGTCGAAGCTGACGCCGCGGAGGATGCGGAAGATGGCGTCGTAGTCGTTGAGGCCCTTGCCGATCTCGCCGTGGCTCAGGCGTTTCGCGTAGCCCTGCGCCCCGCCCTCCTCGCGCCGCAGATCCTCCAGGGTGCCGGAGAGCAGGAAGCGGTCGCTCGCGTGCATGGTGACGACCCGGTGTTTCACGCGCTCAAGCAGCTCCAGCGGGTCGTCACCCGCCAGGAACGCGTTGCTCGGGTCGTAGTTCACGCCGAAACGCGGGTGATGGATGCGACTCACGAGTTCGCAAAAGACATCCATCTTCTGCGCAAACTCCGGATACTCCCAGAAATCGTCCTTGTAGTGGTTCTCGATGATCAGGGTGACGCCGCACTTCTCGGCCTCCGGCAGGCAGGCCTCGATGTTCTCGACGACGATCCGCAGGCCCTGCTCCTGCGTGAGCTGCGGCCGGCGCTGACCCGAAAGCACGCGGCAATACTTCGCCCCGAGCTCGGCCGACATGCGGATCCACTGCTTCTCCTTCTCGATCTCCTGACGGCGCAGCGTCGGGTCGAGCTGCGAGAAGTCCGGCGAGCAGCACATCATCGGAATCGTCATCCCCGCCGACTCCACCGTGCGCCGCAGCTCCGGCCAGCGCTTGGGATCGGCGAGCTCGTGGAAGCCGCTGTAGAATTCGAGCCCGTCGAGCCCGAGCGGTGCAGCGAGATCCACCCACTCGCGGAGGTTCATGCCCCCTTGGACGAGGGCGCGGATGTAGGCTTTGGGGAAGGCAGCGAGCTTGGGCATGGAGTTAGGTCTTGGCCGGGTTGCGGCCGAAGACGGAGAATTGTTCCAGCTCCATCACCGTGCCGCTGATGGGGCGGGACTCGTCGCTCAGCCAGAAGACCGCGGCGGCGGCGATGGTCTCGGGGGCGATGATGCGGCCAGAGGGAGCATACTGCGGCGGGACCTTCAGATGCCAGTCGGCGGGGAGACCCTCGGAGACTTGCTTGGCGTACTCGTTGTCGGAGAGCACCCAGCCCACGTTGAAATGCGTGAACCGCACCTTGTCGGTGCCATGGGCGTTCGCGAGGTTGCGCGACATCGTCTGCAGGGCGCCCTTGGAGACTGCGTAGTGCAGGAAGGTCGGCTCGCCGCTGTGGGCGTTGATCGAGCCGATGTTGAGGACACTGCCCTGGTTGGCCTTGAGCTGCGGGAAGGCGGCCTGGATGAGGAAGAGTGGCGCGCGCACGTTGACGGCCATGGTGTACTCGAAGGCATCGACCGTCGCGGTCTCGATCGTGGTGCGCGGGACGATGGCGGCGTTGTTCACGATGCCGTCGATGCGCCCGAAGGCCTTCATCGCCGCGGCCGCAATGCGCGGCGGGCAGGCGGGATCGGAAAGGTCATCAAGGTGCAGCACGGCCGCGGGCCCGAGCTTCGCGACGACCGCCTCGCCGTGCGCACGGTCGCGCCCGTGCACGAGTACGCGTGCGCCCTCGGTGACGCAGCGCTCCGCGATGGCGCGGCCGATGCCGGTGGTGCTGCCGGTGACGATGATGACTTTGTCTTTGAGGCGCATGGGGAAAGAAACTAACCTCCGATTAGTGGGTAGCGCCCGGCCTCCGGACGGGCGGTTCGGCATGCGTAGGCATTACGCGGCCCGTCCGGAGGCCGGGCCCTACCCACGGAGGCAATCTGTTCGGAACCATCATACAACCGCCTCCACCACGACCTCGGTCTTGACCGAGTTGGCGATGAAGCACTGCTCGTGGGCCTGGTGGTGCAGCGTCGCCTCGGCAGCGGCGTCAGGCTTGGCCGCGGGGTCATACGTGATGCGCGGGCGCAGGGCGATGCGGCTGACCCAGGGGACGCCGCGCTCGTTCTTGGTCATCACGCCGACCGCTTCGTCGCGATAGGCATCCACGACAAATCCGGCCCGGGCCGCGAGGAACACGAACGTCAGCATGTGGCAACTGGCCACGGCGGCGACGAAAGCCTCCTCGGGATCGACGTTGGCCGGATTCGACCAAGGCACGGGCACCACGGCCGGCGACGGCGAGGCCGGGACGGTCACGCCGCCGTCGAACGTCCACGTGTGCTCGCGCGAGTAGCGGCCTTTGCCAAAATCCGGGCCGCTGCGCCGCCAGTCGATGGTCGCCTTGTGCTCGGACATGAACTCAAGCCGGCTTGAGCACGGCCTTCACGATGGCGCCGCTGTGCATTTTCTCAAAGGCCTCGTGCCAGGCCTCGAGGCCCCAGACGCCGCCGATGACGGGCTTCAGGTCGAGCTGACCCGACGCCAGCAGCGCGAGCACGCGCTCCCAGACCGGCCAGTTGTGGCTGAAACTGCCCTGCAGCGTGATGTTCTTCTGCACGAGCGGATCGAGGGAGAAATTGAGTGGCTGCGGGCCCCAACCCACCTTGCTGATCCAGCCGTTGGGCCGCACGAGCTCGAGCGCGGCCTTGAGCGCCGCCGAGACGCCAGCGGCGTCGATCACGCCATCTGCGCCCAAACCATCGCGCTGTTTCGCCCAGGCCGAGGCGTCGCCGATGATGACCTCGCAGCCGTAGGCTTTGGCTTTCTCGAGGCGCACCTTGTCGCGCTCGAGACCGACGAGCGCGACCTGCGCGCCGTGGAGCCGGGCCATCGCCGCGCAGAGGATGCCGATCGGCCCCGGGCCGAGGACGATCACGCGGTCGCCGGGCCGGATCTTGGCGTTGTTGATGACGGCGTTGTAGGCGACGCAGCACGGCTCGGTGAGCGCCGCATGCTCCATCGGCAGGCCGGCCGGCACGCGGTGCAGGCAGCGGGCGGGGACGCGCACGTAGCGCGTCATCGCGCCGTCCACGCCGTAGCCGAAGCCCTTGCGCGTCGGGTCGAGATTGTAGAGCCCCGCGCGGCTGAGCGGGCTGTCGGGGTCGATGACGGCCGCAGTCTCGCTGACCACCCGGTCGCCCTCCGACCAGTTTTTCACCGCCGCACCTTTTGCCGCGATGACACCGCCGAACTCGTGACCGAGGACGACGGGGTAATTGACCTTCCAGCTGTGCGAGCTGGTCCATTGGTGGAGGTCGCTGCCGCAGACACCGACGGCCTCGACCGCGAGGATCACATCCTCCGGGCCGGGCTCGGGGCGGGCGAATTCGCGCAGCTCAACGCTGTGGGGTTCGGACGCATAGTTGACGACCGCAGGGCTTTTCATGGGGAAAGAAAGGAATGGATTCTTACAGGAGGAAACGGAGAGAACAGAGGAAAGACGCTCAGGATTTCAGATAAAAACGGAGGCGCCTGGGTGCGGCGGAGGAGAAACAGTTTGGGCCGCCTCCGTTTCCTCCTGTAAAATCAAATCGTTCATTGTCCGCGATCCCTCACGGCGACATCTCCGTAGCCGTGCACCTTCTCGCAGATCAGGCGGAGCGTGCCCTCGAGGTTGCCGTCCGCGGTGCGGAAGGCATCGGCATCCACGGCGAGCGGGGCGCCGATCACGACGAGGGGCGCGCCGTACTCCGGCGTGCGCACGGCCTGCTCGAGCGTGAGGCCGCCGACGGCCTGCACCGGCACCTTGACGGCCTTGACGACCTCGCGGAGCTGGTCGAGCGGGCTCGGCATCCGGCGGCCGGCGGCGGCGATGCCGCGGCGCTCGTCGTAGCCGATGTGGTGGATCACGAAATCGCAGCCGAGATCCTCGATGAGCCTGGCGCCAGCGACCATGTCGGGGCAGCCGAGGTTGTCGCCCATGACCTTGACGCCGTAGTCGCGGCCGGCCTTGACCACGCACTTGAGGGTCTCCTCGTGGGCGCGGGCCATGACGACGACGTGGGTCGCGCCGGCCTTGGCCATCATCTCGGCCTCGAGGTAGCCGCCGTCCATCGTCTTCAGGTCGGCCACGATAGGCACGCCCGGGAAGCGCTCGCGCAGCGCCCGCACGCCGTGCAGGCCCTCCGCGAGGATGAGCGGCGTGCCGGCCTCGAGCCAGTCCACGCCCGCCCGGCGGGCCATGGTCGCGGTGGTGAGGGCCTCGTTGATGTCGGTGAGGTCCAGGGAGATTTGCACGACGGGGCGCATGGGAAACTCGATCCGCACCGTTGAACTCGTCGGGCGCAGGGTCAACGCTGCGTCGCGTCTACCGGTAGAAGTTGCGTCGGTCCCTGCCATGCATGTCCGCATTATCCAACTGCCGCATCGTGCACCGCCGGCCGGACTGTGTTTCCTAGCGTAACCTCCGCGCTCCCATTGATCACCCCATGAAGATCACCGCCTGCGAAACCTTCCTCGTCGAGGGCATCAAGTACAACTGGACCCTCCTGAAGATCGAGACCGACGCCGGGTTGCACGGCTGGGGCGAGGCGACCAACTGGCCCGGCTCGCCGCTGGTCGAGGCCGCGTGCCGGCATGTCGGCGAGCGCCTCATCGGCGAGGACCCACGGCGAATCGATTATCTTTGGACAAAGGTGTATCGCGACCTGCATTGGCTCGGCCAAGCCGGACCGCTGCTCTCGGCCATCAGCGGCATGGACATCGCGCTCTGGGACCTCAAGGGCAAGGCGCTCGGCGCCCCAGTCTACGAGCTCCTCGGCGGGGCTTACCGCAAAAAGATCCAGCTCTACGCCAATTACTGGTTCACCGGCGGCAGCCACTCGCCCGCCGACTACGCCCGGCAGGCCAAGGCCACGGTCGCGCAGGGCTTCACCGCGCTGAAGTTCGACCCCTTTGCCCACGTCAACTACACGTACGGCTCCGACCTAAGCGACAACAACAGCCTGACCGAGGCCCAGAAGCGCCTGGCCGTGGATGTCGTCGCCGCGGTCGCGGAGGCCGTCGGCCCCGAGGTTGCCATCGCCATCGAGACCCACGCTTTTCTCAACGGCCCCACCGCCGTCGAGATGGCGCAGCGGCTCGCACGTCTGAATTTCAACTGCATGTGGTACGAGGAGCCGGCCCTGCCCGAGTTCCCTGCGGCCATCGCCGACATCCGCCGGCGTATCCCCCTGCCCGTCTGCGTCGGCGAGCGCATCCACTCGCGCTTCATGCTGCGCGCCGTGCTCGAGGCGCAGGCGGCCGATGTCGTCATGCCCGACATCACCCGCTGCGGCGGCATCACCGAGATGCGCAAGATGGCGAACCTGGCGGAGACCCACAACGTGCCCTTCGCCCCGCACAACCCCAACGGCCCGATCTCCACTATCGCGTCGGCCCACACGATGGCGACGATCCCGAACTTCTTCCGGCAGGAATTCATGGTGAACGACGTGCCCTGGCGCGACGGGTGCCTCTCCCACCCCCTGCCCATCGAGCGCGGCTACTTCATTTTGCCCGACCGGCCCGGCCTGGGCTTCGACCTCAACGAGGCCGAGTTGCGCCGGCACCCCGGGCTCCGCACCGTGCCGGCCGGCCGCAATTTTTACGTATGAAAGCCAAAAACCGCCTTTGGTCCGACGACGCCAGCCTGTTCGCCCTCGCCCGGGCGGAGCTGTTCACCGCGGTCGTCGGCGACATCATGGACAAGCTCGGCGCACAGCGTCAGTTCCTGCCGCCGCAGATCCGGCCGCTGCGGCCCGACATGGTGACGATCGGCCGCGCGATGACCGTCCTCGAGGCCGATGTCTTCGCCGACCGCCCGGCCGGCGGCCGCAACGCGCTGCTCAAAAAGCCCTTCGGCCTGATGCTCGAGGCGCTCGACGACCTGCAGCCGAACGAAATCTACGTCTGCGCCGGCGCCTCGCCGACCTATGCGCTCTGGGGTGAGCTGATGAGCACCCGCGCCCTGCGCTGCGGCGCGGTCGGCGCGATCGTCGACGGCTATTCCCGCGACACGCGCGGGATCCTGGCGCTGGATTTCCCCACGTTTTCGTACGGCCCGTATGCCCAGGACCAGGCCCCGCGCGGCAAGGTCGTGGACTTCCGCGTGCCCCTGCAGATCGGCGACGTGCGCATCGAGCCCGGCGACATCCTCTTCGGCGACATCGACGGCGTATGCGCCGTGCCCAAGGCGCTCGAGCGCGAGGTCTTCACCCGGGCGCTCGAAAAGGCCCGCGGCGAAAAGGTGGTGCAAAAGGCCATCGCCCGCGGGATGCGCGCCAAGGCCGCCTTCGCCAAGTATGGCATCATGTAGGGCCGGGCGCGGCGATGGGTCTCAAGGTCGGCGACGTGCGAACCTGTCCGTAATGTCCCATAGATAAACGCATCCGCCAATCATTCGGGCTCCGCATCGCGTGTTCTCTTCTTCCATCGTATAAGTGGCCGCTGCCACCCGCGATGAATTCCGCCTCCCCCACCCCGGCCGGGCGCCAAGGCCCCTACGCTCCCGGCTCCCGCGACCTCGCCCGCGAAATCCGTCGCACCCAGCCTGATTTCATCGCCTATCGGCCGGAGAGCGTGGACGGACCCGGCCAGAACACCGGCAACGAGCATTTCCTGGTCTTCACCCACCCCAACGGCGAGCTGATGGCCGTCTGGACCCAGGGCACGCACGAGGGCAAGCCCGACCAGCGGGTGGTGTTCGCCCGCAGCCGCGATGGCGGCGCAACCTGGAGCCGGCCGGTGATGATCGCGGGCCCGGACGGCACGCGCCACATGGCCCGTTTCGGGTACTCTTTGGTGTCCCGCTCCGGCCGCATCTACATTCTCTACAACCGCTACGTTGGGGTGCACGATTATGCCGCCTCGGTCACGGGCGTCACCGCGGCGGTCACCAGCGACGACGCCGGCCACACCTGGTCGGAGGAGCAGGTGGTGCCCATGCCCCGCACGCGCTGGGACAACCCGGACCCGCGCGTGCCGGCCAACGCGATCGTCTGGCAGCTCCCGCAACGGCTCTTGGGCGGACCCTACTTCGTCGGCCTGACGCGCTGGCTCAGCCCGGTCGTGTCCGGGCCCAGCAAGCTGAAGGTCTGGTGGTCCGACGCCTCGGTCGTCGAGTTCATGCGCTTCGACAACGTCGACGCCGATCCCGCGCCCCGCGACCTGCAGGTCACGCCGTGCGCGCACGACGGCGACGCGCTGCGTTACGGCCACATCGGACACCCGGAGGTCAGCGTGCTGCAGGAACCGGGCATCGTGCCCCTGCCGGACGGACGTCTGTTCTGCATCATGCGCACCAACGTCGGCCACCCGGTCTGGTCGGAGTCAGCCGACCGCGGCACGACCTGGACCCAGCCGGTGCCGTTGCGGCAGACCGACACGAGCCTCCCGCTGCGCCACCCGTGCAGCCCCTGCCCCATCTACGAGGTCGGGCCGGGCGACTACGTGTTCTTCATTCACAATCACGACGGGCACATCGGGGGCTGGGGGCCGATGGACTGCAATCTCCACCGCCGCCCGATCTGGCTGCTCCGCGGGCAATTCCGGCCCGGCGCGCGGCAACCGGTATGGTTCTCGGAACCGCAGTTCTTCATGGACAACGGCGGCGTCTCGCTGCGCCGGCCCGATCTCGCGATGTACTCGAGCCTCACGCCGACGGACGAGGGGCACATCCTGTGGTACCCCGAGCGGAAATTCTTCCTCCTCGGGAAGCGGCTCCCACGGTCATTGATCGGGGAAATCGCCGTGCCGGAGCGCTGAGCGCGAGGCGGATCCGGCCCGGCGCCCGCCGTTGCGGGGGAGCACCGGGCCGGTCGCCGCCGCCGGTTCAACCGGCCGGCGCCGTCACTTCAACCCGGATGGCCACCAGGCTCCCGCCGGTGCCCTTGACGCAGGTCACGCTGACTTCGTCGCCGATCTGGATATCGGCCAGGCTCACCGACGCGCCGCCGCGGACGTAGAGGGTCGAATCCGTCACGAGCACGGTGGTGCCGTCGATCTGGAGGCTGCCGTTGTCCTTTGTCGCCACCTTGCCGGTGACCGTGGTTTCGGCTTCATCCGCCGCGACGGCGGCGGTCATCATGACATCGGGCGGGGGCACGGCCGACGCCACCAGCAGGGCCGGCGTGACGAGGACGAACAGGCAGGAGAACAGGGTGATGATCTGGGTGTGATATTGGTTTTTCATGGCGACGCTATCCTTGCAGCGCGCGTGCCACGGCCGCCGGTGCCGGCAAGTCGTTGGCCGTCAACGTGGGCGCGTTTCACCCCGCGGCCGCCACCATGCATTCCGCATCGTCGGGCCCGTCCTACCGTGCAGGCGGCAAGGCCGCGAGCCACGCGCGAACCGTGAAGGCGCGCGGATCGTTCGGGAACTCCCGCAGGAACGTCGCGTAGTGCTCCCGGGCAACCTCCGGCCGGCCGTGCGCGGCCGCGAGCAGGCCGATGCTGACGTGCAGGTCGCCCTGCGCCTCGCGCCGCACCACGCCGAGCCGATGTGCCGCGAGGAGATGCTCCAGGGCCTGCGGCTCCGCTCCGCCCAGGTGAAGGTAGCCGCGCGCAGCGACCTGGTGGAACTGGGAGCGCACCAGCGGATCGGTCAGCCCGTCAGCCTGCCGCTCGATCTGCGCAGCCTGGGCCAGGATCGTTGCCCGCGATTCGTCGGCGTAGAGAGCGATGAGCAGCAGGTGCACGAGGGCGCGCTGCCCATACGGTTGCGCCGGGTACTCCCGCCAAAGCTGTTCGTAGAGGCGCACCGCCGGTGCCGGCGATCCTTCGCGGAGCCGCAGGGTTTCCGCCCGCGCCCAGAAATACAGGCTGCGGGCGCGCAAGGCCGGGGTTGTACCGTCCTTGGACAGGGCCGCCAACAGTTCGACCGCCGCCACCAGGTCCGCCTCCGTGCGGGGCTGGCGGTTGAACAGCAGCAGGGCCCGGGTGAAGCGGGTCTCCTCCTCGGTGGTGGCGGCACCCTCGAGCGCCGCCGCCGCCTCGATGAAGTGCCCCTGCGCCCCCAGGCGCCAGGTATCCTCCAAAACCTCGCTCGCGGGCTCGGGCTGGGCGGCGGCCGCCCAGCCCGACAAACCCACCAACCCGAGCCGGCCAAGGTGACGGATCAGGCGGAGGGCCATGGCAGTGCGCACGCCCATTTACCTCCACAAGCCCGCCCGGCAGGCAAGATCAACCACCGCCTCGCTCAGAAGCTGCGCGAACCGGAGACATAGTAGGACCGGGGTGCATCCACGGTGTTGCTGCCCGCCGCGATGGCCGCCTGCGAGAAGATCACATCGGTCAGGTTCTCGACGGTGAAGCTGAGGTTCCAGGGCCCGATCCGGTAGTCCACGCCGGCGTCATAGCGGGTGGCGCCGGGCACGCGGTAGGTGTTCTGCGCGATGCCGAAGTGGGAGTTCTGGTAGACTACGCCGCCCCGCACGCTGAAGCCGCGGTCGCGGTAATCCGAGAGGTTGTAGCGCGCAAACAGCTGGAACTTGTGCCGGGGCACGCCGCGCTGCTCGCCGTCGAGGCCGCCGGGGCGGACCGCCGGCACCTTCGTCTTCATGTGGGCATAGCCGCCGTAGAGGAGCAGCTGCTTGGTGAGGTCGCCCGCCCACTCGATCTCATAGCCGTCCATCGTGACGCCCTGGTCGATGATGCGGTAGGAACCGCCCGGGGCGCTGAAGTCGGTCTGCGGGCGCACGAAGTCGCTCTGCACGATCTTGAACTTGGCGAAGTTCACCGTGAAGTTGCCGTCGAGGAAGTTCATCTTCACGCCGAATTCCTTGTTCGTGGTGACCGGCTCGATCGTGACCAGCTTCTGCAGCGGGTCGTTCGTCGGGATGCCGGGGTAGATGGAGATCGTGGTCTGGGCGGCACCGGCCTCGCTGTCCACGGCGTAGACCGACAACCACGGCAGCGGCTTGATCGTGAGGCCGAACAGCGGGCTCTGGATGGTCGGGGTCTTGGGCGTGTTGGTGGCGGTGTTGGTGAAGTTGTTCCGGGTGGTCGCCGCCTTGTTGTAATCCCGCCGCAGGCCGCCGGTGAGGATGACCCGGTCGTTGAAGGCGGAGATCTGGGTGTTGGCGAAGATGCCCACCGAGCCGGTGTCGCCGCTGGAGTCGTTGATGGCGGACAGCGGCGTGGTGGCCGGCAGGCCGTACACCGGGTCGATCAGGTTGATGGGTTGCAGCACGCCGTTCGCCTGGCGCTGGTCGAACTCCACGTCGCCGATGTCGTAGCCGGCGAGGAAGACCAGGCCGAACTTGTTGTCGGCGACCTGCTTCTTCACCGCCAGGTCGCCCTGGAGGCGGAAGTTGGTCTCGTCGCGCCAGAACTTGGTCATGGTGCGGTTGGAGAAGATGTTGCCGGCGCTGTCGAAGAACAGCGTGTTGTTCACCGAGGCGAAGTAGTGGTCGTCCACGAACGTGTACCACGCCAGCGCCTGGCGGACCGAGAAGACGTCGTTGAACTGGTGGCTGAGCGTGACGAAGATCGCGTTCACGTCGTGCTTCCAGTGCATGCCCGGCTCACCGCTGGTGTTCAGCGTGAGAGGCGCCCAGCGGTTCACCTGGACGCGCGGCGTGACGCCGACCGGCAACACGGTGGAGAACGGCGCGCCCGCCTCGACCGGGGCGAGGTACACCGCGCCGAAACCGGTCGGGAAATTGGCGTTCAGCAGCTCCACCTCCACCAGCAGCTGGGTCTTGCTGGTGATGTTCCACTGGAAGGAGGGATAGACCGCCGTCTTGCTGAGGTGGTCGTTGTCGCGATAGGTGTCGGACTGCGTGGCGGAGGCGATCAGCCGGAAGGCCATGTTCTCGTGGCCCGGCACCGGGCCGGTGGTGTCGACCATGCCCCGCATGAAGTTGAACGAGCCGAATGTCGCCGAGACGGAGTTCGAGGGGGTGAACTGCGGGCGCTTGGTGATGAAGTTCACCAGGCCGCCGGACTCGGACGAACCGGCGATCGAGGCGGAGGGCCCCTTGATGATCTCGATGCGGTCGAGGTTGGCGATGTCGGTCTCGATGCGCGGCATGAAGAAGCCGTTGCGGTAGCGGTTGCCGACGATGAAGCCGCGCACGATGGTGGCGTTGGGCGCGTTCTGCCGCGGCGTGACGCCGGGGGTGTAGCGCATGACCTGGTCGAACTGGTAGGCCCCGATGTCCTTCATCAGGTTCGAATTGATCACGCTGATGGACTGCGGGACGTTTTCCGCCGGGGTGTTCAGGCGGGTGGCGGAGGCGAGGTTGGACGCGCCGTAGCCCTGGCCCTTGGTCGCCTCGACGGTGAACACGTTCAGCTTGGTGATCTCCTCCTCCTTGGCCGCGGTGTTTTCCTTCGCGTCATCCTGGGCAACGGGAGTCTGCGCTTGCGCATTCAAGCCGAGGCAAGCGATCACTACGCCGAGCATTCGGCGCAGTCTCGCGGGAGCAAAGCATGACAGGGGAACTTTCATGGTGTAGTTATTTGGGGTTGCCGGCCGCACGGCACGGGCCGCGCTCGGTGCGTCCATCATAGACGAGCGACCCGGGGGACGCTATGGGACAAATCGGACTTCCATGGCACTCCGCCCGGCCCTCCCGCCGAACCGGCCGCGCCACGCCCGGGATTCCGCCGGTCTTCCCCCGCCGCCTCAGGCCAGCGCGGCCCGCAGCACCGGCTCCATCACGTCGGCCATGCGCAGGAAGCCGAGATCGTTCGCATGCGCGTTGTCCGTCGAGCCTTCCGAGTCCGTGCCGTAGAGTTCCGCCCCCGCGATGTAGTGGATCCGCGGGAGCCGCTCCCGCTGGAGCGCCGCGTAGGCCTCGCGCAGGGCCGCGTGGTTGGCGCGGTTGTAATCCGCCTTGGCCGTTTCGATCCACGCGTTCGGGAAACCCCGGTCCTCGACCAGCACGATCGGGGTGTCCGGCCGCGCCGCGCGCAGCTGCCGCACGAGCGGCACGCAGCGCTCGCGGATCTGCGCGGGCTGCATGTTGCCGCAGCACTCGATCACGAAAAGCGCGGCGTCCACCTGCGTGAGGTAGCGACCAATCACGGGGTCCATGCGCCCCGTGCCGGAGAACCCGAGGTTCAGCACCGGCCGGTCCAGCCGCCGCCCGAGGATGGCGGTGTGGCAGATGCCCGGGCGCGAGGCGACGCCGCCCTGGGTGATGGAGGTGCCGTAAAACGCCACCGGCCGCGCCCGCGGCGCCAGGCCGGCGAACCGCGCATCCCGGGGCACGCCGATCTCGAGGCGCTCGAGTCCGTTGTAGAGCGGCAGATAAAGCGCGTATTCGCGCTCGCCCGGCGCGAGGCCGGCGATGATCTCGCCCTCGAAATCCTGGGCCTTGGGCTTGTTGCCCTGCACGTAGCGCCACGTGCCCGTCGCGTCGCGGGCGTAGAGGTCCACCCCGCTGACGCCCGTCGCCGGCATGTGCGGCAGCGCCAGCTCGGGCGAGGTCAGCCGGTAGCGCACATGCAGCGCCGTGGCGTCCGAACGGAACCGCGCCATCATGCCGGCGCTGCAGCGGCTGAGATCCCAGACGCTGAACTTGCCGTAGAAGTCGAGGAGCCTGCTCGTCTCCGCCTGCGCCGCCGCGGGCAGGCGGTCGAACCAGCGCAGCCGCGGCTGGTCCAACCACGCGCGGCCCTCGACCCCCCACTGCGTGACATCATGCCAGGCCAGCGCGACCGCCGGGCGGCTCACCACGGGCACGGCGGCCGGATCGGGTTTCTCGGGGTTGGACATGGCAGCGGGGATGGCGGTTGGGGACGTTATCGCGGGAGCGCCGGCGTCATGGCGTCGATGACCGACGCCGGGATCTCGTCGAGCAGGATGTGCTCCTTCTTCAGGCCGTATTGGACAAAGTGCCGGCCCGCGGCGGCGAAATACTGCGGCATCGCGATGCCGGTGCAGAAGGAGGCGCGGAAACCGTCGGGCCATTCGTCGTCGTTCGCCTCCGCCAGGATCCGCGGCTCGCCGAACACGAGGCCGGCATTGCGGGTCTCGCCCGGGGTCTCGCGGCCCACCACGAACCACTGCGGGTTCCGCGTGCGGTTGCCGCCGTCCCAGACGTGCGCGGCGCCGTTGCGCGTGCCGTCGTTGTTCGTGAAGAGGAGCAGATAGCGCCCGTCCGGCAGCCGTGCGATCGGGCACATGGTGTGCGGATGATCGATGAACGGGCCGCCCGGGGCATAGCGCAGCCGCTCCACCGGCGTCCAGGTCAGCCCGGCGTCGGCCGAGATCGCATAGCCGGGCGAGCCGAGGTAGGTGCGCACGACGCAAAGCCAGCGGCCACCGGCCAGCGGCACGACGGTGGGTTCCTGGGCGTTGGCCGCGAGCTCGACGGGGCGCCCGCCGTAGGCCGCCGCGAGGCGCCGCACCGCGGGATTGGTGCCGTGCTCCAGCACATCGACGCGCAGGCCGTGGGTGCCCGGTGGGAGCAGCGAGAAGCGCAGCCGGGTCGGATCGCGCTCGGTCAGGAGGTTCTCGCACCGCAGCAGCGACGCCTCGGCCCAGCACAGCTGCCAGGCGCGCCGGGTGGCGCCGTTGCGGTGATGGTGCGTGAATGGCAGGACGACCTCGCCGTCGGGCATCACCTGCGGACCATGGTTGAGGTGCGCGTGGATGCGATCCGCGAACACACTGATGTCGCGCGGGAACACCGGCACGCGGTGCGGCGCCGACCAGGTGACGCCGCCGTCGTCCGAAAAATGATAGGCGAACCAGCCGGCATCCACCTCGACCGCGGTGCGCTCCAGCCCGCCGCCGTGCTGGCGGCCCTCATGCAGGAAGAAGTAGATGCGCCCGCTGCCCGGCACCACGAACGGGCAGCCGTAGGCCCGGCGAAAGTCCGGGGTCGAGGCCGTGACCGTCCACGGCTCACTCCACGTGCGGCCCAGGTCGTGGCTGACGGCCGCGACCACGCGCTCGTCGAGGGCCGCCTCCGACGAACCCTGGCTCCAGGTCGCGAGCCAGGCCCCGTCGGCGCGAATCACGACGTTGGCGGACTCGTTCTTGCGCAGTCCGGCCAGCGCGGGCGACACGTCGCGGCCCGGCGTGGCCGGGTGGCGGTAGATGTCCGCGTACGCAAACGGCCGCGCCTTCAGGCCGGCATGGCTGGGCGCCGCGGGGGTGGCCGGGGAAGCGGTGGTCATGACGCAGGTTTCGCCGGGCCGGCGATTTCCGGCAAAACATTTGAGCGGACATCCATCGGCTCATCAGGACATGGCGACCCCCGATTCGCGAAGTCCGCGGTATGGGACTTTTAGGACATGCATGGGAAGGAAGGGACGGAGGCTTGCCGAATCCCGTGGGAGCGGCTTGGGTGCGGATAGGAGATTCCGACCATGCCCGGTAACCCCACTCCTGTCGCCGCCGCGGATATGCGGGCCTTCCTGCGCTGCAACCAGACGCTGGCGCAGCACCTCGACGGCGCGCCGCCGTGGCTCCTGTGCGGCCTGCGCTGGTACCTCCAATGCTTCTACTACTGCTGCCCGGTCGAGTCCGACTACCGCGTGACGATGCACCAGCACGACTGGTTCGAGATCGCGCTGCTGTGCAAGGGACGCCTGCAATACCGCACGCCGAAGCACGCGGCGACCTTCCAGCCCGGCGACATCTTCTTCATGCCCCCCGGGCGCCAGCACAGCTGGTCGACGCTCAAGGCGCCGGTCGTCATCGCGAGCCTGCAGATCAAGGTCGGCGCCCTCGAGAAGTCCGGCCAGGACACGCTCCAGTCCCTCCTCGATCGCGTCGATGCCGGGCACTTCCACATCCGCCGCAACCCGGTGCACACCCGGCTGCACCAGACGATGTGGGAACTCCTGCACCAATCGCCGCCGAGCCCGCTGCTGGCGGACAAGCTGCGCTCGCTCACCGAGCTCTTCGTGCAGGAGATGATCGATCGCGCCGCCCCGCAGACCTCGTTCCCCCAGTCCCAGGCGCCCTTCCCCATCGATCCCGAGTCGGTCGCGACCTCGAAGTACCAGCAGATCGTCGACTTCGTGCATCAGAACATCAACCAGCCGATCCAGCTCGAGGACATCGCCAGCCACTTCCACTACAGCGTGCGCCACATCGCGCGCATCTTCCGCGAGGAGAGCGGCGTCGCGCTCGGGCGCTACATCGTCGACCAGAAGCTGCGCGCCGCGCAGCGCCTGCTCGCGACGACCGATCATCCGGTGAAGACGATCGCGTTCGACCTCGGCTACCACGATGTCGGCTATTTCTGCCGCCTGTTCCGCACGCACCTCATGGGCACGCCCAACGGTTACCGCGCCCAGATGCTCTCGGGCCGGCGGGCCAACCCGTACGGCGCCGGCAACCCCCACACCTTCCGCGGCACCACGAGCCCGATCCCGCCGCGCGAGGCGACCGCCGAGCCGCGGGTCCGCTGCGCCAGCTGAGCCCCGCGCCCCGCGATGCGGCCGGCCCTGATCCTCGCCACGCTGCTCCTCGGCCTCGCCGGGCTCGGGGCCTGGCAGTTGGCCCGCCGGACCGGGTGGCTCGGGCCGGGCGACGTGGAGGTCGTCCGCATCGGCCATATCTTCCTCGAGACCCAGCCGGCCATCGACGCCCTGGGCCGCGCCTACGAGGAGGCCTGTCGCCAGCGCGGCGAGCGCGTGCGCGTGGTCCAGATCGCCGTGCCGCACCGGTTGTACGCGAGCTGGTTCATCACCCAGCTCCTCAGCCACGATACGCCCGAGATCCTCGCCATCCACGCCGGCAGCACCAACGAGCGGCTGGCGCGCTACATCCAGCCCCTCGGCGACGAGCTGGCCAAGCCCAACCCCTACAACGCCGGCACGCGCCTCGCCGGCGTGCCCTGGCGCAACACCTTCGCCGCCGGGCTGCGCAGCTCGTATTTCGACACCCTGCTGGATTACTACAGCGTGCCGTTCACCAACACGACGACGCGCCTGCTCGTGAACCTCGACCTGTACCGCGAGATCTTCGGCGACCGGCCGTGGCCGCAGACCTACGAGGGTTTTGTGCAGCTCTGCCGCGAGACGCAGGCCTACGCCGAGCGCACCGGCCGCAAGGTTCACCCCATCGCCAGCTCGCTCTACCACGCCCCGGTGCTCGTCCGCCTGCTCGTGCGCACGCAGACCGCCCGGCTCGCGCAGGAGTTCAATCTCACGCGCACGCTGCGCTACTCCAACACGGAGCAGACCATCGCCTGGCTCGAGGGCCGCTACAGCTTCGCCACGCCGGAGATCCGCGACCTCATGGGCATGACGCACGAGCTGGCCGGCCTGATGCAGCCGGGTTTCACCCAGCTGGGGCGCGAGGACGCCGACATGTATTTCACGCAGGGCCACGCCCTGACCCTGATCAGCTTCAGCAACTCCGATGAATCCGTGCGCCGTCAGATCCAATTTCCCCTCGGCGTCGTGCGCGTGCCCGCCCCGCTGCCGACGACACCCCGGTTCGGCCGCAACGTCCCCGGCCCCGCCGAGGACAAGAGCTACACCTCCCACTTTGAGGTCGGCCTGGCCCTCAATGGTCGCAACCGCGCCCGCGCCCTCGATTTCCTGCGGTTCGCCACGAGCGAGCAGGGCAACCGGATCTTTGCGCAGGTGGCGCGGTGGACCCCGTCGATCGTCGGCGTCGAACCGCACCCGAACCTCCGGCCCTATCTCGCCGACCAGGCCGGCGGCTTCCAGCTCGGTTTCGACCTGGCCTGCTACGACACGAGCCGCGCCGGCGAGATCGCGCGCATCGACCAGGCGAACCTGTACCTGCTGGCCGACGCGCGCCCCGGCGCGGAGGATCGCTACGTGGCCAAGGTCCTGCCGCTATACGAGCGGGCCATGCGCGTGGACGCCCGGCGCGACATCAAGGAGCGCGAGGAGACGGTGCTGCGCAATGAGACGATTGGCGCCTGCCTCGACCGCTTGGCCAGCCTCGCCGGCCCTGAGGCGGCGGTGCATGCCGCCCGGCGGGATGCGCTGTGGGAAGCCAGCCTCGAGCAGGAGGCCGTGGCGCGGCTCGTGCGCCGCACGCTCAACCGGGCGCCGGCGGAATAATCGGAGGCAGAAGCCGTGTGGCTACGAGCGTGAGCGAGTGGACCGCAGGCAACCTGGCCCCAACGTCCACTCGCTCACGCTCGTGGCTACACCAAGGGGTCTCACCGCACCTGCAGCGTGTCGCCCTCGAAGGTGATCCCCAGCGAAGGCACGGTCACGGCCTTGCGGGTGCCGTCCTTGTGGACGCGGCCGGCCAGCCAGGCGTCGTAGCCGGCGGCCTTGGCCGCGGCGAGGACGGCGTCAGCCGACTTCGGGTCCACGTAGGCGGCGAAGCCGACACCCTGGTTGAAGGTCGCGTACATCTCGCGCGTCGTGATCGGGCCGGCCTGCTCGAGGAACTGGAAAAGCGGGAGCGGGGCGCGCGGCGTGGTGATCTCGTAGACGAAGGGCTCCTCGAGGCGCATGAGCTTGCGCCAGCCGTGGCCGGTGACGTGGGCGACGTAGTTGAGCTTGAGGCCGCGGCGCTGGCACTCGCGCACGAAGGCGACGTAGATGACCGACGGCGCGAGCAGGGCCTCGCCGTAGGTGCGCGAGTCGCCGTGGCCGATGGGCGTCTGATAGCCCTGCGGCAGCTTGTCCGCGATGAGGCGGCAGAGACTGAGGCCGTTGGTCTGCACGCCGGAGCTGGCGAGGAAGATGATGGCGTCGCCGTCGCGCACGTCGCCGGTGATGCGCAGCGATTTCGGGGCGATCTTGCCGATGGCGGAACCGGCGAGGACGATGGTGTCGGCGTTGACGATGCCCTTGAGGGTCGGCGTTTCTCCCCCGCCCCAGACCGCACCCGCCTGCCGGCAGCCGTCGGCCCAGCCGGCGACGAGCGCCTGCATGCGCTTGGCGTCGGCGAACCACCCCGAGTCACCCACGGCGGCGTGCATGGCGACCGAGATCGGGAGCGCGCCGCAGGTGGCGAGGTCATTGACGATCGTCGCGACCGTATCGATCGCGATCTCGCGGTAGAATCCCTTGCCCGTGGCGGCGTAGACGGCGTCGGCCACGAGGTTCTTGGTGCCGAGGCCCTCCTCGACATGGGCGAGGTAATGGTCGGACGCCTCGATCAGGTAGGCGCTCTCGCCCCGGGTGGTGGCGGGCTCGGCGTAGCCGTGGTCCTGGAGCAGCGGCGCCGTGGTACGCGCGGCCTGCTGGCAGGCGCGCTTGAACGCATCGAGCTGGTCGTAGCGGACGCCGGAGGATTCGTAGCTGAGTGACATGGTTGAATCGCGGGAACGCCCCCGCGATCAATAGCTTCTTCCCTCGGCCTTTTCGAAATAGTTCAGGTAGGCCTGGTTCACGACGCGGTAGCCGCCGGCCGTCGGGTATTTGCCGGTGAAGTACCAGTCGCCGGTGTGGTTGGGCACGGCGGCGTGGAGGCTCTCGATCTTCTGAAAGATGATCTCGATCTCGCCCTTCCAGTCGCCCTTGGGCCGCACGCGCTCGACGATCTTGGCGGAGATCTCCTCGGCGGTGAACGACTCGTAGATCTTGCGGACGTGGTTGACCGAGCCGCCGCGCTTCACCTCGTCGCGACAGAGGGAATAGACCTCCTGCAGCAGGTCGCCCTGGCCACGCTCCTTGAGCAGTTCGACGGCAGCCTCGAAGGCGATGAATTTCCCGAGCTCCGACATGTCGATGCCGTAGCAGTCAGGGTAGCGGATCTGCGGGGCGGTGGAGACGATGACGATCTTGCGCGGGTTGAGGCGCGCGAGGATGCGGAGGATGGACTTGCGGAGGGTCGTGCCGCGGACGATCGAGTCGTCGACACACACCAGGTTGTCGCCGGGGCTGATCGAGCCGTAGGTGATGTCGTAGACGTGGCTGGCGAGCTGGTTGCGCAGGCCCTCCTGGCCGATGAAGGTGCGGAGCTTGATGTCCTTGCTGACGACCTTCTCGCCGCGCGGCCAGTTCCGCAGGATCAGCTCGTCGAGCAGGGCCTCATCGAGCTTGCCGGAACGGCAGGCCTCGAGGATCGCGGCCTTGACCTCGTCGCGTCGGCGCTTCCGCAGGGCCGACATGAGGCCGTAGTAGGCGACCTCGGCGGTGTTGGGGATGAAGCTGAAGACGGTGTTCGCCCAGTCGTGCCCGATGGCGGTGATGACCTGGTCGGCGAGCTGCCCGCCGAGGGCCTGGCGCTCGCGGTAGATGTCGAGGTCGTTGCCGCGCGAGAAGTAGATGCGCTCGAAGGAGCACGAGGAGCGCGGCAGCGGCGCGGTGAACGCGTTCTCGGTGATGGCGCCGGCGCGCTTGAGGACGACGACGTGGCCGGGCTTGACCTCGCGGACCTGCTCGGCGGCGAGGTCGAACACGGTCATGAGCGGGGCGCGCTCGGAAGCGAAGGCGGCGACCTCGTCGTTCTGGAACCAGAAGCAGGGGCGGATGCCCGAGGGATCGCGGGCGACGAACGCGTCGCCGTTGCCGATCAGGCCGCAGAGGGTGAAGCCGCCATCCCAGCGCTGCGACGCGCGGGTGAGGATGCGGGTGACGTCGAGCTCGTCGCTGATGCGGCGCGACAGCTCGTCGCCGCTCAGGTCGCGCTTGCGCAGGAAGCGGTAGATGTCCTCGTGCTCCTCATCGAGGAAGAAGCCGATCTTCTCGAGGATCGCCTGCGTGTCGGTCGCGTGGATGGGGTGCTGCCCCATGGCGGTGAGCGACGCGTTGAGCTCGGCGGTGTTGGTGAGGTTGAAATTGCCGCAGAGCGCGAGGTTGCGCGTCGGCCAGGGGCTGCGGCGGAAGAACGGGTGGCAGGAGGAGAGGTTGTAGCCGCCGCTGGTGCCGTAGCGGAGGTGGCCCATGAGGAGCTCGCCGCCGAAGTCGAAGTGCTTCTTGACCGTGTCCGCGAACTCCGGGTGGATGGTGCCGGCGCCGACCTTCTCGTTGTACTGGGCGAGGAGGGTCTTGAAGATCTTGTCGAGCGGGTTGCTCTTCACGCTGCGCTCGCGGAACATGAACGCGTCGCCCGCCGGGGTATCGAGTTTCACGCAGGCCACACCGGCGCCGTCCTGGCCGCGGTTGTGCTGCTTCTCCATGAGCAGGAAAAGCTTGGTGAAGCCCCACAGGGGGGAACCGTACTTCTCCTGATAGTAGGACAGCGGCTTCAGGAGCCGCACGAGGGCGACGCCGCATTCGTGGGTGATCCGGTCGCTCATGGCCGGTGTCCTTTGGTGTCCATGGCGCTCCCCTCGGGGCGGCGCGGCATGGATTTCTGGTCGGAATTGGTCCTCACGGGCGGCAAAGCCGTTCATTCCGCGCAGTCGTCACCAATCGTCAACGGCTTTCTCGGTCACGCGGCGGCAAAAAGTCCGCGCCCGGCGCGCCCGCCCCTTGACGCGCCCGGGGACTTGGGAAACATCGCTTTTCCGACCATGCTGATCCTCCGCGGCTCGCCTGCCCTCTCTCCCTTCCGGCTCCAGAAGCTCCTCGAAGGCCTGACTGCCGCCGGGTTTCCGGTCCGCGCCATCAGCGCCGAGTTTGTGCATCTTGCGGAAATCGACGGCGACCTGACGGTTGCGCAACGCGCCATCCTCGATCGGCTCCTCACCTACGGCCCCAGCCGCTCCGCCGCCGCCGTCACCGGGCTGCTCCAGGTCGTCGCCCCGCGCCCGGGCACCATTTCCCCCTGGTCGTCCAAGGCCACCGACATCGCGCACATCTGCGGCTTGACCAACGTCCGGCGCATCGAGCGGGTCATCGCCTACACCGTCGCGATCGACAACGCGGCGCTGCGACCCCCGCTGCACGTCGTCCCCGCCACGCAGCTCGCCCTCCTCCGCGCCCGGCTGCACGATCGCATGACCCAGGTCGTCTTCCCCGACCTCGATTCTTGCGCCGCCCTCTTCCGCCACGAGTCCCCGCGCCCCGCCACCACGGTCCCGATTCTGGCCCAGGGCCGCGCCGCCCTCGTCGAGGCCAACACCGCGCTCGGGCTCGCCCTGGCGGAGGACGAGATCGACTACCTCGTGGCCGCGTTCACCAAACTCGGCCGCGACCCCCACGACGTCGAGCTGATGATGTTCGCGCAGGCCAATTCCGAGCACTGCCGGCACAAGATTTTCAACGCCACCTGGGAGATCGACGGCCTCCGCCAGGACAAGTCGCTGTTCCAGATGATCAAGAATACCTACCAGCTGCACGCGGACGGTATTCTCTCGGCCTACAAGGACAACGCCGCCGTCCTCGTCGGCTCGAAGGGCGGGCGCTTCTTCGCCGACCCGCGCACGAACGAATACGTCACCGCCGAGGAAGACATCCACCTGCTCTGCAAGGTCGAGACGCACAACCACCCAACCGCCATCTCGCCCTACCCCGGCGCCGCCACGGGCTCCGGCGGCGAGATCCGCGACGAGGGCGCCACCGGCCGCGGCGCCAAGCCCAAGGCCGGCCTCGTCGGCTTCAGCGTGTCCAACCTCCGCCTCCCCGGCGCCATCCAGCCCTGGGAAAAGGACCACGGCAAACCCGGCCGCATCGTCTCCGCCCTCGACATCATGATCGAGGGCCCCCTCGGCGGCGCCGCTTTCAACAACGAGTTCGGCCGCCCGGCGATCAACGGCTATTTCCGCACCTTCGAGCAGAAGGTCCCGGGGGCCAACGGCGCGGAGCTGCGCGGCTACCACAAGCCCATCATGCTCGCCGGCGGCCTCGGCAACATCCGCGCCGACCACGTGCAGAAGGGGAAGATCAACCCCGGCGACAAGCTCGTCGTCCTCGGCGGCCCCGCGATGCTCATCGGCCTCGGCGGCGGCGCAGCGAGCTCGATGGCCAGCGGCCATGGCAGCGAGGACCTCGATTTCGCCAGCGTGCAGCGTGACAACGCCGAGATGCAGCGCCGCTGCCAGGAGGTCATCGACCGCTGCTGGGCGCTCGGCGACGCCAACCCGATCGCGTTCATCCACGACGTCGGCGCCGGCGGCGTCTCCAACGCCCTGCCCGAGCTCGTCAATGACGGCGGCCGCGGCGGCAAGTTCGACCTGCGCCAGCTCCCCAACGCCGAGCCCGGGATGTCCCCGCTCGAACTCTGGTGCAACGAGTCGCAGGAACGCTACGTCCTTGCCATCCCCGCCGACCGCATCGACACCTTCCGCCAGCTCTGCGAACGCGAGCGCGCGCCCTTCGCCATCGTCGGCGAGGCCACGGCGGAAAAGCAGCTCACCGTCGAGGACCCGCATTTCCAGAACAAGCCCATCGACCTCCCGCTCGAGGTCCTGCTCGGCAAGCCGCCGCGCATGCACCGGCAGGAACAGTCGCTCACGCGCCCGCAGCAGCCGCTCGATCTCGGCGACCTGACCTTGGCGGAGGCGGTCCGCCGCGTCCTCGCCCACCCGGCCGTCGCCGACAAGACCTTCCTGATCGCCATAGGCGACCGCACGCTCGGCGGCCTCATCGCCCGCGACCAGATGGTCGGCCCCTGGCAGGTGCCGGTCGCCGACTGCGCCGTCACGGCGGCTGCCTTCGACGTCTACACCGGCGAGGCCATGGCCATGGGCGAGCGCACCCCCGTCGCCGTCAACAACGCCGCCGCCTCCGCCCGCCTCGCGGTCGGCGAGGCCCTGACCAATCTCGCCGCCGCCCAGATCGGCGACCTCGGCAAGGTCAACCTCTCGGCCAACTGGATGGCCGCCCCGGCTGTCCCCGGCGACGCCGCCGACCTCTACGCCGCCGTGCAGGCCGTGGGCCTGGAACTCTGCCCCGCCCTCGGCATCACCATCCCCGTCGGCAAGGACAGCATGAGCATGTCCACCGTCTGGCAGGACGGCGACAAGGCGAAGCGCATCACCGCCCCGATCTCACTCATCGTGTCGGCCTTCTCGCCGGTCGCCGACATCCGACTGACGCTGACTCCCCAGCTCCAGCCAGTATCGGACTCCGTCCTGCTCCTGGTGGATCTAGGCCGCGGGCAAAATCGCCTCGGCGGCTCCATCCTCGCCCAGGTCGTTTCCCAGATGGGTGCGGCCACGCCGGACGTCGACCGCGCCGATGACCTGAAGAACTTCTGGCAGGCGATCCAGCAACTCGGCCGCGAGCAAAAGCTGCTGGCCTATCACGACCGCTCCGATGGCGGCCTGCTCGCCACCGCCGTTGAAATGGCCTTCGCCGGCCACACCGGCGTGGACCTCACGCTGCCGCCGGGCCACGACGCCTTCGCGGCCCTGTTCAGCGAGGAGCTCGGTGCCGTCGTCCAGGTGCGCGAGTCGGACCTCGACCACGTCCTCCTCACCTTCCGCCAGCACGGCCTCAAGGCCTGCGTGTCGCGTCTCGGCACGCTGAATTCCACGCACACCTTCCGCGTCAGGCGCGGCGCCAAGGTGCTGCTCGAGGAAGACCTTTTCGCGCTGCGCGCGATCTGGTCCGACGTGACCCACCGCATCGCCGCCCTGCGCGACAACCCGGCGGCCGCCGACCAGGAGCACCAGTTGCGCCTCGACCGGCAGAACCCCGGGATCACGCCCGTGGTGACCTTCTCGCCGAAGCCATTCAAGGCGGCCGGCGCCCGCCCCGCCGTCGCCATCCTGCGCGAGCAGGGCGTCAACGGCGAGGTCGAGATGGCCGCGGCGTTTGTCCGCGCGGGCTTCCGCGCGGTCGACGTGCACATGAGCGATATCCTCGCGGGCCGGGTTTCGCTCCGCGACTTCCGTGGCCTCGCGGCCTGCGGCGGCTTCAGCTACGGCGACGTGCTCGGCGCCGGCGAGGGCTGGGCCAAGAGCGTCCTGTTCAACGATCGCGCCCGCGCCGAGTTCGCGGCGTTCTTCGCCCGCGAGGACACCTTCGGCCTCGGCGTGTGCAACGGCTGCCAGATGATGAGCAACCTCAAGTCCATCATCCCCGGCGCCGAAGCCTGGCCGCGGTTCGTGCAGAACCAGAGCGAGCGCTACGAAGGCCGCTTCGTCTCGCTCAAGATCGAATCGAGTCCGAGCGTGCTGTTCCAGGGCATGGCGGGATCCGTGATCCCCATCGCCGTCGCCCACGGCGAGGGCTACACCGAGTTCAAGGACGCCGCCGCCGCGGAGGCCTTCAATCGCTCCGGCCTCGTCGCCGGCCGCTTCGTGGACAACCACCACCGGCCCACGGAGCACTATCCGCTGAACCCGAACGGCTCACCCTTCGGCCTGACGGCGCTGACCACGACGACGGGCCGCGTCACGATCATGATGCCGCACCCCGAGCGCGTCTTCCGCTCCGCCTGCATGAGCTGGTCGCCGCGCGAATGGGGCGAGGACTCGCCCTGGATGCAGCTCTTCTACAACGCCCGCGCCTGGGTGGGTTGACATCGGCGCCAGGCCGGGTGGCTACGAGCGTGAGCGAGTGGCCGTGAGGCCCGCTCGGCTGATTCGCCACTCGCTCACGCTCGTAGCCACCCGGGACTTCAAGCGCCCTTCTCCGCCTTCTCCGCGTAGCGATCAAAGCGGTTGGAGAGGATGAAAAACGTCGGCGCCCACATGCCGACGAAGATGCCGGTGCGCTCGGCATGCGCCTGGGCGACGGCCGTGTCGCCGTTCATGAGGTACCAAAGGGCGATCGAAGTCGCGATCGAGACGAAACCGAGGGTGAAGCAAAGGTTACTGAGGGCCTTGAGTTGGGGTGAGGACATGGTGTTCGCCTACGCCGGCCCGGAAGCGTTGGCAACCGGGAATGCGGTGCGGCCCCGTAGGCAGCGCGCTTGCGCGCGCTCGAACCGGCAGCGCATGCCCAACCAGCGCCCGCAAGCGGTCTGCCTACGGTTGCCGGATTCCGCCCCTCACAGATAACGCCACACCCAGTACACGTGCGCGATGCCGACGTGCACCAACATCATCGGCAGCGCGTGCTTCGTGTAGGTCAGGAACCGGAAGGGAACGTGGTTCCGCTCAGCCAGGCCGGCGACAGTCAGGTTGGCGCTGGCCCCCACCAGCGTGCCGTTGCCGCCGAGACACGCGCCCAGGGACAGCGCCCACCAAAGCGGCAGCAGCCCGTCGGGTCCGCCGAAGGCCGAGGCCATCGCCTTGATCATCGGGATCATCGTCGCGACGAAGGGGATGTTGTCCACGATCGCGGACAGCAGCGCCGAGGACCACAGGATCCCGAGGCCCGTCGCCTCGAGGCGTCCGCCTGTCGCCGCCAGCAGTTTCCCGGCGAGCGTGTGGAGGACGCCGGTGTGCTCCACGCCGCGCACGACGACGAAAAGGCCGATGAAGAAGAACAACGTCACCCACTCCACCTCGTTGAACACCTGGGTCACGTTCTCGGACTGCCGCGCCGCCGGCCGGCCGAGATTGTCGAGCAGGAGCAGCAGGGCCGCGCCGCCGATGCCGATGGTGCCCGACTCGAGGCCGATGAAACGCGCGCCCACGAAGGCCGCGAGCACGATCCCGAGGACGGCCATGGACTTCACCAGCAGCCGCCCGTCGGTGATGGCCGCCCGCTCGTCCATCGCCATGATCCGCGCCCGCGCCTCCGGGCTCGTCCGCAGCGCCCGGCCCCAGAACACGTGGATCGCCACCACGTGGACCGCGAGGATGACCGCGATCACCGGCGTGAGGTTGTAGAGAAACGAGTTGAACGACAGGCCGACCTGCGCGCCGATGATGATGTTGGGCGGATCGCCGATCAGCGTGGCCGTGCCGCCAATGTTCGACGCGATGACCTGCGAGAGCAGAAACGGGTACGGCGGCACCTTGAGCTCGTTGCAGATGACCAGCGTGACGGGCACGATGAGCAGCACCGTGGTGACGTTGTCGAGGAGCGCGGAGACGACGGCCGTCACCAGCACGAGGAGCGCAAGGATGCCCGCCGGGCTGCCCCGGGCGAGCTTGGCGGCGCGGATCGCGAGGTACTCGAAGATGCCGCTCTTCCGCGCGATCGAGACGATCACCATCATCCCTGCGAGCAGGCCGATGGTGTTGAAGTCGATGCCCGCCACCGCCTCCTCCTGGTTGAGGAGCCCCGCGGCGATCATGAGCACGGCCCCGAGCAGGGCGACGATGGCGCGGTTGAGCCGCTCGGTCATGATCACCGCATACGTGAGCAGCAGGATGCCGACCGCGAGCCACGTCGCCGCCGACCCCGTCAGCGAGGCAAGGAAGGTGCCGGCGCTCATGGCTCAGACGCCTCCCCGCATGGTCTCCAGCACGTCCCAGGTGGACACGACGCCCAGCAGGCGGCTGTTGGCCGGATCGACCACGGGCAGGAAGTTCCGGCCGCGGTAAAGGTGGTAGAGGGCGGTGACGAGCGACTGGTCGGGGCGCAGCACCGGGGCATCCTTGTCGAGGTGGCTCGCGACCGGGTCCTGGGCGATGAGGGCGTAGCGGTCGCGGATGTCCCGCAGGTTGTCGCGCAGGAGGCCGGCATCGATCATGCGGACGACCTGGTTGAAGCGGTCGGAGTGGACCGCCACCTGCGGGAGCACGGTGGAGATCACGAGGTTCTTGCGGAACAGGCCGAGGTAGCGCCCGCCCGCATCGACCACGGGCATGGCCAGCAGGCGCTCATCGAGGAGCCGCTGCACCGCCGCCGCGAAGGTCACCGCGGGCGCCAGGACCGCCGGGGCCGGGTCCATGATGGCGCGGCAGGTGACGTCATTGGGATCGTGCGATTTCATGATGAGGCACCCGGCGGCAGGCCGGGGAACCCTTTGGTTACTCCCGGCGGCCGGTGATGTCAGCGCCGCGTCGCGGCCCGGGCCGAGTTAGCAGCCGGTGCGATGCGCTGGCGTAGCGCGGCTGTTAGCGAAAATTCTTTCCACCACGGGCGCATCCCCGTTTCTTTTCCGCGTGGCCGACCCCGCGCCCCCCGCACCTGCCCGCCGCAACCCGCTCCTGCCCGCCTCGCGCGCCGCGCGCTGGGGGCTGTTGGCCGTCGCCTGGGGCCTCGCGATGACCGCGCTCTCGCTGATCCAGGCCGAGCGCGCCACGCCGCCGGCCAATCGCCCGATCCAGACGCCGACGGGCGCCTACATCACGGCCGACACCTGCCGCGCCTGCCACCCCGGCAACCACGCGAGCTGGCACGCCTCGCACCACCGCACGATGACGCAGGTGGCGAAACCGGCGCACCTCGCCGCCGACATCGACGGGCTCGAGGTGAATTACGACGGCCTCGACTACCGCGTCGAGCGCACGGGCGACGCGTACTTCGTCCGCACGAAGCCCACCGCCGCCCCCGCCTCCGCCTTCGGTCCGCCGCAGGAGGTCGTCCTCACCACCGGCTCACACAACCTGCAGATCCTCTGGCTCTCCGCCGGCGAGGGTCGGACGCTTGCGCAGTTTCCGTACGGCTATCTCGTGGCCGAGAAGAAGTGGGTGCCGATGGAGATGACGTTCCTCGTCCCGCCCGGCCCGAAGCAGGTGTACGACCGCGGCGACTGGAACAACGGCTGCATCAACTGCCACACCACCCACGGCCGCGCGCGGCCCGAGGGCAACGGCGTGTTCGACTCGCGCGTGGCCGACTTCGGCATCGCGTGCGAGGCGTGCCACAGCGGCGGCAAGGAACACGTCGAGCGCAACCGCAACCCGCTCCGCCGCTTCGCCCTCCACCTGACCGGCGCGCCCGACCCGACCATCGCGAATCCCGCGCGCATGGACGGTCCCACGTCGTCGCTCGTGTGCGGCTCCTGTCACAGCATCTGGGCCTTCAAGAACCCCAACGACACGACGCGCTTCGACCGCGACGGCGACCGCTTCCGCCCCGGCATGAAGGAGCTCGATGAGCGCTGGGTCTTTCAACCCCACGGCACCGACCATCCCGACGAACGCGCGGCCCTGCTGGAGACGAGCCCCCACCCCTTCGGCGACAGCTTCTGGGGCGACGGCCAGGTCCGCGTGACCGGCCGCGAACTCAACGGCACGCAGGCGTCGCCCTGCTTCAAGGGCGGCAAGTTCTCGTGCCTGTCGTGCCACGAGATGCACCCGGAGCGCACCGACGCCGCGTCGCTCGCCGCCTGGCGGCCCGACCAGATGGCGCCGGGCATGGACGCCAACCGCGCCTGCCTGCAGTGCCACCAACAATACGCCGACACCGCCAAGCTGACGGCCCACACCCGCCACGCGCCGGCCTCGAGTGGCAGCAGCTGCTACAACTGCCACATGCCGCACACCACGTACGGCCTGTTGCGCGCCATCCGCAGCCACACCATCACGTCGCCGACCGTGCGCGAGAGCGTCGAGGTCGGCCGGCCCAATGCCTGCAACCTCTGCCACCTCGACAAGTCACTCGCCTGGACCGGGGAAAAGCTCACCGAGTGGTACGGCCAGGCGCCGGTCGCCCTTTCCCGCGAGGACCACGAGCTGTCGGCCAGCGTGCAATGGCTCCTCAAGGGCGACGCCGGCCAGCGCGCGCTCATCGCCTGGAGCATGGGCTGGCAGCCGGCGCAGTTCGCCTCGGGCTACGAGTGGATCTACCCGCACCTGATCTTCACGCTCAACGACCCGTACGCCGCCGTGCGCTTCGCCGCCGACAAGTCGCTGCAGACGCTGCCCGGTTTCGCCGAGCACGATTATGACTACACCGCGGATGACGCCCACCAGAAGGCCGCCGTCGCAAAGTCGTACCAGCGCTGGTGGTTCGAGGTGCGCAACAAGCGCGAACCCTTCCGCTCCGAGGTCCTGCTCGAACCCGACGGCCAGTTCCGCCAGCAGTTGCTCGAGCAACTGCTCGACCAGCGCAGCACGCGCAAGATGATGCTCGTGGAATGAACCCAGCCAACCTAACCCGCCACCGTAGGCAGCCCGCTCGCGGGCGCTGGTTTGGCGTGCGCATGCCGTTCGAGCGCCCGCAAGCGGGCTGCCTACGGTGGCGCTCAACCCCAATGCGGCCCGCCATCTGATCCTTTCCCATGAACTCCTCCGACCGACATCTCCGCTACGGCTGGTGGGCCGTCTGCATCTTCCTGAGCCTCGGCGTCCTGCTCGAGGTCCTGCACGGCTTCAAGATCGGCTGGTACCTCGACGCCAGCGCGGACATGCGGCGGCTCATGTTCACCTTGGCGCACGCCCACGGCACGCTGCTTGGCCTTGTCAACATCGCCGCCGGCCTGACGCTGCGGGCAGTCAAGGGCTTCGAGGTGACGCGTGCGCAGTCGCAGTCGCTGCTCTGGGGCTCGGGGCTGTTGCCGGCAGGTTTCTTCCTCGGCGGCCTGATCATCCACGACGGCGACCCAGGCCTCGGCGTGCTGCTCGTCCCGGTCGGCGCGTTGCTGCTGCTGTACGCCGTCTGGGGCTTCGCGCGGACGCTGTCGCGAGTGAAGTAACAGGAAGAGGGCTCTCGCAGAGGCGCGGAGGTCGCGGAGATTCTTAATTACAGATCCGCGAAATCCGCGGTTAAGGGCTTCCCTGGTTTCGCGGGTGGAACTTCGCGTGCTGCGTGAGGAGGCGCTGGGATTCGACGGTCGTGTAGATCTGCGTGGTGCCGATGTGGGCGTGGCCGAGCATTTCCTGGATTGCGCGCAGATCGGCGCCGCCCTCCAGCAGGTGCGTGGCGAACGAGTGGCGGAGCAGGTGCGGCTTGACCTTCTTCGTGATGCCGGCGCGCTTGGCGTACTTCTGCACGATGAGCCAGAGCATCATGCGCGACAGCGCGGTGCCGCGCTCACTCAGGAAGAGCTGGCTGCCGGTGCGGGGCTTGACGAAGTGCGGCCGGCCGGAGGCGAGATACGTCGCGATGGCGTCGGCTGCCTTGGTGCCGACCGGGACGACCCGTTCCTTCGACCCCTTGCCGAACACGCGCAGGTAGCCGTGCTCGAGGTCGACCTGTTGCAGGTTGAGCCCGGCCAGTTCCGAGACGCGCAGGCCGCTGGAATAAAACAATTCGAGCAGCGCACGATCGCGCAGCGAGTACGCGTCACCGCCGTTCGGGGCGGCGAGGAGCTTCGCCACCTCGGCGGGCGTGAGCGTGCCGGGAATGCGGCGCACGAGCTTGGGGCTCGAGAGCAGCGCCGTGAAATCGTCGTCGCGCACCTTTTCCCGCACGAGGTGACGGGCGAGTCCGCGCAGGGCGGCGAGTTTGCGGGCGAGGCTGGCGACCGTGTAATCGTCGCCGCTGAGGGAGCGGATCCAGCCGCTGGCGTGTTCGCCTGTTACAGCGGCCCAGTCCTTGACGCCGTGCCGCGCGAGCCAGGCGGCGCATTGCTGCAGGTCGCTCTGGTAATTCTCGCAGGTGCGGCGGGCGAGTCCACGCTCCAGTTCGAGAAAGCCGATGAAGCCGTCGATCTCCCGGGCAAAGGCCGCACTGGGCGCCGGCTGGGCGGGAACGCGACTGGTGGGGCGGCCCGGCATGGCCGGCGGGGGGCGGATCAGTAACGCCGGCGCTGCGGCATCGGCGGCGGCGGCGAGCTTTCCTTCATGCGGAAAGTGATGCGCGCCTTCTCCAGGTCGTACGGGCTCATCTCCATCTTCACCATGTCGCCCGCGGCGATCTTGATGAAGTGCTTGCGGAGCTTGCCCGAGATATGGGCCAAAACCACGTGTCCGTTGGACAACTGGACCTTGAACATCGTGCCGGGGAGGACTGCAACCACCTTACCCTCAACTTCAATCGAATTGCCTTCAGCCATGGAGGGAGGAACGGGACGAGCCGGCGGTAGTATGGTTCATGCAGTAGGTCGGTGCGGAAAAGCCACTTGTAAGCCCGATCTACCCCCCGTAAGTCAAGGCTTTAACCCAATCATGGCCCAGCCCGCATCCGCTCTTCCCTGCCCGTTCGAGAAGCGGTTCCCGTCGCAACTCGTGCGGGATGACGGGTTTTTCATGAGCCTGGCCTACAACCAGGCGATCGATGCGTGGCGGCAGGACGAGGTGCCGATCGGGGCCGTCATCGCCCGCGACGGCGAGGTGATCGCCGCCGCCCACAACACGGTCGAGGGTGCGCACGACCCGACCGCCCATGCCGAGATGCTGGCGATCACCCAGGCCGCCGCGAAACTCGGCGACTGGCGGCTCGAGGGTTGCACGCTCTACGTCACCAAGGAACCCTGCCCCATGTGCTCGGGTGCGACGCTCATGTCGCGGTTCCAGCGCGTGTGCTACGCCGTGCCCGATCCGAAGATGGGCTGCCTCGGCGGCGCCACCGACCTCAACGCCCTGCCGCGCGTGAACCACCACCTCGAGATCACCGCCGGCGGCGTGCTCGAGGCCGAGTGCCGCGAGCTGCTCCAGGCGTTTTTCCGGCTCAAGCGCACCACGGAAGACACAGGCGGCAGTTGACGCTTCCGCCGGGCGGTGCATCTTTGCCTTTCTCGTTTATCCATCACACCAACCCTCCATTCATCATGGCCTACGAACTCCCGAAACTCGCCTACGCTTACGAAGCCCTCGTCCCGCACATCGACGCGAAGACGATGGAGATCCACCACTCCAAGCACCACCAGGCGTACATCACCAACGCCAACAATCTCCTCAAGGACCACGCCGCCCTCGCCGCGCTGGACGTCAACGCCCTGATCGCCGACCTCTCGAAGGTTCCCGAGGCCATCCGCGGTGGCGTGCGCAACAACGCCGGCGGCCACAGCAACCACGCCTTCTTCTGGACCATCATGGGCCCGGGCAAGGGCGGCCATCCCAAGGGCAACCTCGCCTCGGCCATCACCGCGACCTTCGGTGACTTCGACAAGTTCAAGGCCGCCTTCGCGCAGGCCGGTGCCACGCGCTTCGGTTCCGGCTGGGCCTGGCTCTACGTCGGCGCCGACAAGAAGCTCGCGATCGGTTCGACCGCCAACCAGGACAGCCCGCTGATGGGCAAGGCCGTCGCCGGCATCGAGGGCAAGCCCGTCATCGGCCTCGATGTCTGGGAGCACGCCTACTACCTCAACTACCAGAACCGCCGCCCCGACTACATCGCCGCCTTCTGGAACGTCGTCGACTGGGACGCCGCGGAGAAGAACTACAACGCCGCGATCGCCTAAGCGTTTCGCCCCCGCCTTCAAAACAAAAGCCGCCCCGATCTGGGGCGGCTTTTTTGTGGGAGGGTCTTTAACGTGCCCTGCAGTTACGGCGCCCAGACGCTCGCCTGCAGCGCCGGGCCGAAGCTCGTCGGGCTGATCGGCATGCTGGCGCCGCTCTCGGTGTCGAGGATGCAGATGCGGCTCGTGGTGCGATCGCGGGCCGTGTAGACGAGGTGGCGCCCGTCGGGCAGCCAGCTCGGCTCCACGCCGTCGAACGGCGCGTTCGAGGCCTGCGCGCTCTTGCCCTTCGAGAAGTCGTGCACCGCGATCTGATAGCCGCGCCCGATGCGCGCCGTGAAGGCGATCTTGTTTGGGTTGGCGCGCGACCAGTCGGGCTCGGCGCAGTAGCCGCTGATGTTCGTCGCCACGCGCTGCATCGAGCCGCCGCCGGCCGGGATGATGTAGAGCTGCGGGCCGCCCGCAGCATCGGAGGTGAACACGATGCGGCTGCCATCGGGCGAGAAGCACGGCGAGGCCTCGACGGCATCGGTGCGCGTGCGGCGCGAGACGCGCTTGCCGTTGGCGTCGCTCACGTAGATCTCGGCATTGCCCTCGCCGGAGAGCACCATGGCCACTTGTGAACCGTTCGGGCTGAAGCGGGCGCCGCTGTTGGTGCCCTTGAAGCTCACGAAGGTCGTGCGCTGGTAGGAGTTGAGGTCGATCTGGAAGATGTCGGGGAAGCCGGACTTGTAGTAGCTCGTGTAGAGGAGCTTGGAACCGTCCGGCGCCCAGCGCGGGCCGAGGGCCTGCGCATTGTCGCGGGTGATCTGCTTCACCTCGCCGAAGAACAGGTCCGAGACGTAGATCTCCTTCTTGCCCGTGCGCTCGCCGATGAAGGCGACCTTGGCCGTGAAGAAGCCTTTCAGTCCGAGGCCGTTGGTCTTCTCGACGGCGACGTCGGCCGCGCGCAGCAGCGCGTTGCGGGCCGAGCTGCCGGTCGCCACCTCGCTGTGCACCGGCGTGCCGGAGCTGCGCGCGATCTCGACGCGGACCTGCGTCGCGCCGACCGGCGTGAACTTGATGTCGTAGGTATAGCCACTCGCGACGACGCGGTAGCGGCCATGAGAACGAAAGGCCTGGATGGCCAGGGAATTCAGTTCCGGGTTCGTGGAGGAGACACGCACCGGCACGGTCTTGGTGTCGGCGGTGACGATCACCTCACCGATCTTGGTCTGGGCCGAGGCCACCGTGAGCCCGAGGGAAAAAATCAGGGCGAGACGCAGAAAGAAGGACATGAGCGGACTGGGTTGAAGAAAACTGATTCCGGGGCATTTCTATTTACACCCCGCCCCCGCTTAACAACTTAAATCCCCTCCGGTTCCAAATTTTCGTCATGACACCCGAAGCCATCAAAGAACAACTCAAGCAGGTGAAGTACCCAGGCTTCAGCCGCGACATCGTATCGTTCGGCCTGGTCCGCTCCGCCGCCTTCGTCGATGGCACGGTCAAGGTCGCCCTCGCAGTCACCACCAGCGATCCCAAGGTTCCCCTGCACCTCAAGCGCGAGGTGGACCAGTGCCTGCGCGCGCTGCCCGGGGTGAAGGACACGATCATCGACATCGCCGTCTCCGCCGTGAAGACCCCGGCCGCGGGCGGCGGCAACCTCGCCGGCACCGGCAGCGCCCCGAAGACGATCAAGCACGCCGTCGCCATCGCCTCCGGCAAGGGCGGCGTCGGCAAGAGCACGTTCGCCGTCAATCTCGCCTGCGCCCTCGCCCAGGTGCTCGGCGCCAAGGGCCGCCACGGCCGCGTCGGGTTGATGGACTGCGACATCTACGGCCCCAGTGTGCCCCTGATGATGGGCCTCTCCGGCCGGCCCGAGGTCGAGGGCGACGGCGCCGAGGCCATGCTGATTCCGATGGAGCATCACGGCGTGAAGGTCATGAGCATGGGCTTCCTCGTGGACGACAACACGCCCGTCGTCTGGCGCGGCCCGATGATCATGAAGACGGTGCAGCAGTTCGTGCAGAACGTGAAGTGGGGCGAACTCGACGTCCTCCTCGTCGACCTGCCGCCCGGCACCGGCGACGCCCAGCTTTCGCTCGTGCAGACGCTCCCGCTCGACGGCGCCGTGCTCGTCACGACGCCCCAGCCCGCCGCCACGAACGTCGCGCGCAAGGGCGGCCTGATGTTCCAGAAGGTCAACGTGCCCCTCCTCGGCGTCGCCGAGAACATGAGCTACTTCATCGATCCCGCCGGCCAGAAACACGAACTCTTCGGCAGCGGCGGCGGCGCGGCGATCGCCGAGAAGCTCGGCACGCTTTTGCTGGGCCAGGTGCCGATCGTGCCGGCCATCCGCGAGGGCGGCGACGCCGGTCGGCCGGTGGTCGTGAGCGCCCCGCAGAGCCCGGTCGCCGGCGTCTTCCGCGACCTGGCGGCCACGCTGCTCCTGCGCCTCGCCCAGCCGCGGGTGCCGGCCGTGTGACGATATGGCGACATTGCAGGCATTGACAGGCGCCGCGGGGCACTCTGATGATTCGCCCAGGTGATCACCGCATGAGTTCCTCCGTTCACGAGCCCGCGAATTCGCGTGAATTCGTCAAGCAATCCAGTCTCTACCAGGAATTTCTGGCCGAACGGGAAGAGATCCTGAAACACAAGTGGTTGGAATCGGAGCGCTTGGGCTACGACATCGGCTTCGAGCGCGCCCTGCTCGACTGGATTCGCAAGCACCGCGAGGGCTGGCGCGCCGCCCGCCGGCAGCAGCAACAGGGCGCCGGGGTCGCCGGCAGCCCCGTCCTCCAGGAGCGGAAGTAGGCGCCGGCTGGCGCGGAAACAAAAAAGCCGGGCGGATAGCCCGGCTTTGTGGCTGTCCGATCAGGACAGAAAGCTTACTTGATCTCCTTGTGCAGCGTGTGACGGCGCAGGAAGGGATTGTACTTCTTCTTCTCGATGCGCTCCGTGACCGTCTTCTTGTTGCGCTTGGTGAGATAGCGCGAGGCGGGTTTGCCCTCTTTCTTGGCTTCGGTGCATTCCAGGGTGACGACTTCTTGCATAGTTTTAAAAGGTTGAAGGGTCAGAGCAAAGGCGCGGGTTGGATGAGGGCAACCCCAAAGTTTCTTTGCTGCCTACCGCCGCTTTTCCGTCAGCGGCAGCATCACCCCGCGGCGGAAGAGCGTGACCTGGCTCGTGCTCGACGAGACGACGATGGCGATGCACTGGGCGGCCAGGCTGATGGCTGACGCCGCGGCGTGCCGCGTGCCCAAACCGCTGGGCAGGACGTTGTTGGTATCGATCGCCTGGATCAAACTGCCGGCCGAGATCACCACGCCATCGCCCCGGATCACGAACGCGCCGTCGATCGAGGAGAACTCCTTCACGGTCTCGTCCATGAACGGGTTGAGGATGTTGCGGTCCTCCTCCTTGTAGCCGTAGAACGGATTGAGCACGAGGGGCTTGCTGAGCTGTTCGACGGTACCCGAGTCGCCCACGACGAAGAGGCAGCCGACCGGCTTGCCCTCGCGACCCTCGACCGCGAGCTCGGTGGCGACGGCGATCACGCGCTCGAGGACCTCCGCCTTCACGTCCTCGGGCAGCAGCTGGCTCTGGCCGGTGAGGACCGACTGGAATTCGCGCTCGATGTCGACCACCGCGAGGGTGTCAAACTGGTTGCTGCCCGTGACCCCGCCAATGCAGCACACGCGGTCGTTGTAGGCCACGATGCCGCGGGTCAGCGCCACGAGGATGGCGCTGCGCAGCTGGGCCATGCGCTGCGCGGAGAACGAGCGCACCTGGATCGTCTCAGCGAAGTCCTTCTGGTCCTCGCTCGGCTCGATCGGGTTGCGGGTGACGAGGATGGTCTTGATCTTCGCCTGGAGCGCGCCGGCCTGGATGCCGCCGACGAAGGTGTCGCCGAAGACCATGATGGCGCCGCAGTCCGCGCCCTTGGCGACGCGCTGGGCCTCGTTGAACATGATCTTGTTGATCCGGTTCTGCTGCGCGTGGACGGGGCGGATGCCGCCGAAACCGCCGAGGAGGCGCTCGTAGAGAGCGTCGAGGTCGGGCGCACCGACGAGGTTCTCGACGAGGTCGGGCTCGCGCACCTGCCGCGCGATCGACGCGAGCACCTGCAGGTAGTCGCGCGCCTGCTGCCCGGCGATGAGCATGAAGATGAGGCGCACCTTCTCCTCGTCCTTCGCGCCGTCGTGCCGGATGCCGGCGCGGCTGCGGCCGATGGCGAGCACGAAACGCCGGTTCATCTTCACGCGCACGTGCGGCAGCGCCACCCCGAGGCCGAGGTAGGTGGTCATCGTGCTCTCGCGGGCGAGCAGGCCCTTCAACAGGGCGTCGGGCTTGAGGTCGGGAAAGGTCTGGACGCAGACCTCGAGCAGCTCCTGCAGCGCGCCCTGCAGGGTGAGGCTGTGCAGGTCGACGATGCGGCTGCGGGCGATGATCTTGTCGAGACGCATGGCAGGGGGTCAGGCGCGGGGCCGGCGTCGCGGGATCAGGCGCCCGTCACTTTTCCCATTCGAGGGCGCCCTTGCGGACCTCATAGACGAGGCCGAGGACGAGCAGGCCGATGAAGAACAGGATCGGGCCGAGGATCGGGAGGTTCTGGGCGAGGAACTCGCGGTAGATGAACGCCCACGGGATGAGGAACACGACCTCGATGTCGAAGATGAGGAAGAGCAGCGCGGTGACGAAGAACTTCACCGAGAAGCGCGTGCGGCCGACACCCTCCGAGGCGAGGCCGCACTCGTACGCCGTGTCCTTGATGCGGTTCTTGGCCATGCGCTGGCCGAAGAAATGACTCGCGCCGATGACGCCGCCGGTGATGAGGGCGGCCAAGGCGGCCTGGATCAGGAACGGAAGGTAGTCGGATGCCATCGCCCCAAACCTGCGCGAAAGCCCCGCCGGGCGGCAAGCGGTTTTATTGGTCCAGCCGCTTGATGCGGGCCGCGTCCGTGTTCATGGAACCGACGCCCAGCAGCTCGGCGAACTCGAGCGTGCGGATGTCCTCCGGCACGGGGTTGAAGCCCGTGAGCTTGCGCAGGCGGTTGATGCGCTCGAGCATGAGCGTGTCGAGGAGCACCGGGTCGCGGCTGAGCCAGATGAGCGGCTCGGACGCCGCGTAAAGGGAGTTGAAGAACGGCCCGCCGATGTACTGGTAATGCTGGAGGCTGACGATGGTGCAGGCCCAGGTCTCGCGCAGCTCGGGGATGGCGCTCATCTCCGCGACGGCGGCCGGGGCGTTGGCGGGACTGCGGAAGAAGCGGGCCGTGTTCGAGGCGTTCCAGAGGGTCGCGTTCACGAGCGCGCCGTTGACCCCCAGCATGGGGTGGTCGGTGTAGACGGGCAGGTTGATCCAGAAATCGGCGTCGAGGAAGAGCGGGGTCGCGAGGAAGCTCTTGCGGTCCTCGTCCTTCGTGGAGGTGTTGGGCACGTCGCGCGTCTGCGACTCGATGAAGATGGGGTCGAAGCGCTGCGGCAGCGGGCTGTCGTAAAACCAGACCGGGTCGTAGAACTTGCCCGACTCGAGCACGAAGATCGGATGCCCCGGGAACGGGGACTCGCCGGTGACGAGCGAAGGCAGGTAGCCCGTCATGCGGAGGCGGAGCTGGTTGAGGCCGACGAGGAAGATGTTTTCCGTCGCGAAACCGCGGCGCTCGAGCGCCCGGATGACGGCCCGCACGAGCGGCAGCGGGGTCGCCATGCCCGGGCCCGAGTCGGCGTAGATCTTGAGGCCCACCTTTTTCTTTTCGCCCGGGACCAGCTTGCGCCCCGTCGCAGCCTCAAACTGGGACAGGAGGCCCTCGACCTTGGCGTCGTAGGTTTCGGCGGAGAAGTCCGGCAACTGCGATTCCCAGACCGGCTCGGCCGCGGGACGGGCCCCCTCGGGGGCGGCGACAGCCGGATCGGCCCGCATCCAGGGGATGAGGGCCAGGGTGAGAACCGTGAGTAGCTTGAAACGCATGTTGGTGGGTGAGTCGCCTAAACGGCGCCGATGTTTCCTCCGCGAGCCGCGAAACTTGACAGCCCTCCCGGCCGGTTGAAAGTGCATTCTTTGCGGTTCCGACCGTCCTCCGCCCGTTCATGCCCGCCATCAAGCCCACCTGCGTCCGCGACCTGAAGTTGCGGGTGAACCTCGCCGACGTCATCGGGCGGGTCGTGACGTTGCGCAAGGCGGGCGGCTCGCGCCTCAAGGGCCTCTGCCCCTTTCACAACGAGAAGACCCCCTCCTTCCACGTCGATCCCGACAAGGGCTTCTACAAGTGCTTCGGCTGCGGCAAGGCCGGTGACGTCATCACGTTCGTGCGCGAGACCGAGCAACTCGGCTTCACCGAGGCCATCGAGGCCCTCGGCCAGCGCTACGGCATCGTGATCGAGTACGAGGAGGGCGCCGGCCCCTCCCGCGAGGAGCGCTCGCTGCGCCAGGAGATCTTCGAGATCCACGAGCTCGCCACCGAGCACTACCATCAGGCCTTCAAGGCGGCCACGCCCGTCGGCACGTTCCTGCGCGAGTATTGGACAACCAAGCGCAAATTCGCGCCCGAGATCGCCGACGAGTTCAAGATCGGCGCCGCCGCCCCGGGTGACGACGGGCTCGCCGCGCTGCTGCTGAAACGCAAGTTCTCCGAGGAGGCCCTCCGCCAGTGCGGGCTGTTTTTCGTGCGCGACGGCGCCATCTTCGGCCTCGGCTCGCTCCGCCCGCGCTTCCGCGGCCGGCTCATGATCCCGATCCGCGACCACCAGGGCCGCGTCGTGGCCTTCACCGCCCGCCAGACCGACCTCACGCCCGAGGACGATCCCGCCCGCGAGGCCAAGTACGTCAACTCACCGGAGACACCCGTCTTCACCAAGGGCAACCTGCTCTTCAACCTCGACCGCGCCCGCACCGCCGTCGGCGAAGGCCGCCCCTTCGTCCTCGTCGAGGGCCAGCTCGACGCCCTGCGCTGCTGGAGCGTCGGCCTCAAGACCGCCATCGCTCCGCAGGGCACGTCGATCACCGAGACGCAGCTCATGCTGCTGCGGCGCTACCACCTGCAGGTCGAGTGCTTCTTCGACAGCGACGCCGCCGGACAGAAGGCGGCGTTCCGCTTCCTGCCCATGGCGCTCAAGGCCGGGCTCGAGGTGCGTTTCCTCCGGCTCGCCGGCCAGGAAAAGGTCGACCCCGACCTGCTCTTCCTCGAGCGCGGGCTGCCCGTCTACGCCGAGCTGCAGCGCGACGCGATGTCCGCCATGACCTTCGCCTGCCGCTCCGTCCTGCCCCAGCCCACGGGCGCCAGCTCCGAGCAGAAATCCCGCGCCGCCCAGGCCGTGCTCGAGTTGATCGCCGCCGCCGAGTCCGAGGTCGCGCGCACCGAGTTCGTCGCCGAGACCGCCCGCCTGCTGCAGCTCGCACCCGCCGCGCTGCAGCGCGACTTCCAGACCTTGACCACCCGGCAGCAGCGGCAAAACGCCGCCCGGCCCGCGACCGCACCGACCGCGCCGCCAGCCCCGCGCGTCACGTCCGGCGTCACCCCCGAGCAGGAACTGCTCATGCTCTGCCTGCATTTTGAGGGGGTGGGCAAGCCGCTCAGCCGCCTCGTCCCCCACGAATGGATCGACCGCAACCACCCCGCCGGCGTGTTGTTGAACCGCTTCCTCGGCGAGTTCGAGCATGACGCGTGGCCGGGCCGCGAGCACCTCGATCCGCTGCTGGAAACCCCTGAGGAAAAAGCGCTTGTCGCTTCCCTGCTCTTCGATACGCCTGGTTGCGATGATCCGGCCAAAGCCGTCAGCGAGGGGGTCAGCCAATTGCGCAACCGCGCCCTCGAGCCGCGCCTGCGGCAAATAGAACTTGCTTTGGCCAACATCGGTGCGGACAGTAATTCTGACCCAATTTCACTCTTAAAAGAACGCTCCGAGATCCAACGCCAGCTCCGCCAACCGCTCCGCTTGCCTGCCACCGCCTGAGGGCCGCCCCCTATTTTCAACCATGTCGCGTAAAGCCAAGTCCGCCAATTCCGAAGCCCAAGCCGAAGCCGTCGAGGCCGCCCTGGAAAAGACCGCCGAAACCGGCGCGGGCGCCGATCTCGCGGCGGGCAACGCCGGCATCAACGAGAAGATCCGCCAGCTGATCCGGCACTCCAAGGAACAAGGCTACCTGACGTTCGACGACATCAACGAGGCCCTGCCCGAGTCGGTCGAGAACCAGGAGGAAATCGACAACGTCCTCTCCATCCTGCAGAACCTCGAGATCGAGATCCTCGAGCCCGACCAGGTCGACGATTTCAAGCAGCGCATGGAGGAGGCCGAGGAGGAGGAGACCCGCTCCTCGCAGCACGACATCCTCGACGACCCGGTCCGCATGTACCTCAAGCAGATGGGCCAGGTCCCGCTGCTGACGCGCGAGCAGGAGGTCGAGATCTCCAAGCGCATCGAGAACGCCGAGCTCAAGGCGCAGACCGCCCTCTTCGAGGCCTCCGCCGTCGGCGCCTACATCGCCGGCCTCGGCGCCAAGCTCCTCACCCGCGAGGAACGCTTCGACCGCATCGTCATCGACAAGAAGATCGACAGCCGCGAGGCCTACTTCAAATCCCTCCCCAAGCTCGTCGAGACCACGCAGAAGGCCGAGGCCGGCGTCGCCGAGGCCTGGGCCGAGTACCTGAAGGCCCGCACCGAGGCCGACAAGAAGCGCGTCCTCACCAAGTACCGCAAGCGCGAGAACCTCCTCCGCGCCAACTTCGGCAAGTTCTACTTCAAGCTCAAGGTCTACGAGGAATACCTCGAGCAGCTGCGCCCCGTGCTCAACGAGATCGAGCACCTCCAGGCCCAGCTCGAGCGCGCCAAGCACCCGAAGACCAAGAAGGACGCGAACATCGACCCGAAGGCCATCCAGGCCCGTTTCAAGCAGCTCGAGGCCGCCCAGCGCATCGCCCCCGCCCAGCTCCTCGCCGTCGTCCAGCAGACGATGGTCCACGTCCGCGAGGCCCACAAGGCCAAGACCGAGATGGTGGAGGCCAACCTCCGCCTCGTCATCTCGATCGCCAAGAAATACACGAACCGCGGCCTCTCCTTCCTCGACCTGATCCAGGAGGGCAACATGGGCCTCATGAAGGCCGTCGAGAAGTTCGAGTACCGCCGCGGCTACAAGTTCTCCACGTACGCCACCTGGTGGATCCGCCAGGCCATCACCCGCTCCATCGCCGACCAGGCCCGCACCATCCGCATCCCGGTCCACATGATCGAGACGCTCAACAAGGTGATGCAGGTCCAGAAGCAGCTGCTCCAGGAATTCGGCCACGAGCCGACGCCCGAGGAGGTCGCCGACGAGATGAACCTGCCCGTCGAGCGCGTGCAGCAGATCATGAAGATGGCGCAGCAGCCCATCTCGCTCCAGTCGCCCGTCGGCGACGGCGACGACACGAGCTTCGGCGACTTCATCGAGGACAAGTCCGCCGAAAACCCGTACGACATGACGGCGTTCTCCCTCCTGCGCGAAAAGATCATCGACGTCCTCGACTCCCTCACCGAGCGCGAGCGCCGCGTGCTCTCGCTTCGCTTCGGCCTCGTCGACGGCTACAGCCGCACGCTCGAGGAGGTCGGCAAGCAGTTCAAGGTCACCCGCGAGCGCATCCGCCAGATCGAGGCCAAGGCCCTGCGCAAGATGCGCCACCCGACGCGCATCCGCCAGCTGCACGGCTTCTTCGACGCCGAGCAGATCGACAACGCGCAGAACCTGATGAAGGTCGCCGCGACCACCATGCCGCGCCCGCCCGGCGCCGCCGCCCCGGGCCACCTGCCCAACCCGCCGGCCGGCCTGCCGCCCCGTCCCACGCTGCCGCGTTCCTGAACCCGGCGGCCGGGTCCGGACCGCTTTCCCGCTTTACAGTCTTCGACCTCGGCCTAGCTTGACGCCATGGATACCTCTGCCGCCACTCTCGCCGCCATCTTCGGCCTCGGCGTACCTGAGCTGGTCATCATCTTGATCATTTTGCTCGTGCTGTTCGGCGGTGCCAAGCTGCCCTCGCTCGCCAAGGGTCTCGGCCAATCCATCAAGGAGTTCAAGAAGGCCAGCAAGGACGAGCCCGAGGCCCCGAAGGCCCCCGAGGCCGGCAAGACGCCGGCCGCCAAGGATCCCGGCGCCAACTGAGCACCCCGACGCACCGTAGGTCAGCGCGCTTGCGCGCGCGGATCGGGCGCGCGCAAGCGCGCTGACCTACATCAAACCGGCTGTTCGCGCAGCCACGCCTTGAAATCGCGGATCTGCGCCGGCGTGCCAAGCGTGAGCACCTCGTCGCCGGGTTGCAGGGTCTCATCGCCGCCGGGATTCAGGATGCGCCGGCCCTCACGCCGGATGCCGGACACCTGCACGCCGTGGGACTTCGCCAGCGACAGCTCGGCCAGCGTGCGACCCGCCGCCCGGCTCCAGTTCGGCACGGCCAGCGCGGACATGCACACCTCCTCGAACACCGAGTCCGATTGCGGCGTGGCGGACACCGTGCCGAGGAACTCCCGCCCCGCCTTGACCTGCTCCGCCGTGCCCATCAGCAACACGCGGTCGCGCGGATAGAGCACCCGGTCCGGGCCTGGCAGCGGGATCATGCAGCCTTGACGCTCGATGCCGACGACCGAGCAGCCGAAACGCGAGCGGAGCTTCAGTTCGGCGATGCTCTTGCCGGTGCAATCCGCCAGGTATGGCAGCATGCAGTCCACGACCTGCAGGTTCCAGTCCTCGTGCGCCTGCAGCCACGGCGCCGCCGTCGTCGTCATCTGCGCCGCGGGTGCCTCGATGATGCTGTGCAATTCAACCTCGAGCTGGCTGTGCCAGTAGATCAGCTTGTGCCGCAGGAAAAACAAGGCGGCCACCGCGACCAGCGCGCTGCCGAGCAGCAGCCAGCGCGTCGTGCCCTCGGCCGGCAGCACCGCCGTCAGCCAGAAGAACAGGCCCGCGCCGGCCACCATCTTGATGCTGGCCTCGACTACCGGCGCGAGCCGCGCCGCGTTCGCGAGGCCCGTCGTCGCCACCTGCGCATAAATGAGCGCCAACGCCGACACGTTGCGCCAGATCGCCACCAGCGGCGCGAGCACGACGAGGGTCAGCACCGACCAGAACAGCACCTGGGGGCCAAACGGGAACAGCCAGTCGCGGCCGAGCCACTCCTCGACGAAGACAAAAAGCTGCTCGGAAAAGACCAGCAGGCCGCTCACGAACAGGATTTCCACGCCGATCTGGACCAGGCGCTTCCGGCTGAGCTGCCACAGGGTGTTGCGCTTCTGCTGCGTTCCCAGCCGCTCGAGCCAGCCGTGGTAATAGCCGAGCCAGTCCTCGAGCCAGCGCGGCTGGCGCGCGAGCAGCTTCGTCGCAATCGCCCCGGCGTGCCGCGTCATGAGCGGCGTGGCCAGGGTCGTGAGCAGCGACACGCCCACCGCCATCGCGTAGAAACGGCCGGGCACGACCGCCGCCGCCACGCCCAGCTGCGCGATGATGAAGGCGAATTCGCCGATGGGCGTCAGCATCAGGCCCGTCCGCACCGCCTCGCGCGCCGGCTTGCCGACCAGCACGAGGGCCAGCGAGCAGGCGAAGGGTCGCACCGCGAGCGCGAACACCGACACGCCCACGATCAGGCCCGCCGACTCCCACACCTGCCGCACGTCGATCTGCATGCCGATCGCCACGAAGAACACCGCGCTGAAGACATCGCGCATGCCCTCGAAGGTGCGCTCGACCTGATGCCGGTGCTGGGTCTCCGCCACGATGGTGCCGAGGAGAAACGCCCCCAGCGCCAGTGAATAGCCCGCGTAGTTGGCGATGATCGCCATGCTGAAGAGCAGCGCCGCCATGCCGAGGGTCTGCAGCTCCTCGTCCGCCGCCACGCTCATGCGCTTCAGGAGCCACGGGAACAGCAAAAGCCCGCCGATCACCGCCAGCACCACGAAGGCGCCCATCAGGCCCAGCGTCTGCCCGATGCCGGCCGCCGGGGCCCCCGAGAGGTGCACGATCGAGCCGAGCAGCGTCAGCATCACCACCGCGACGATGTCCTCCATGACGGTCACCGTCATGGCCATCTGGCTCGAGTGCTCGTGTGAGTTGCCCAGCTCCTGCTGGACCTTGCTGATGATCGCCGACGATGACGTCACCAGCATGGCGGCGAGGAACAATCCCTGCATCGGATCCCAGCCCACGGCCGTGGCCATCAGGCGCGTCAGGTAATAGACACCGATGGCGCCGGCAAAGGTCGCGAGGAGCAGCGACGGCCCCATGCGCCGCAGCTTCCGCAGGCTCAGCCGCAGCCCGATGCCGAACATCAGGAACACCAGGCCGACCTGCGCCGCCGTCTCGATGCGCACGAGATCGGTCACCAGCGAGAACGGCGGCGTGTACGGCCCGACGAGCATGCCGGCCGCGAGGAACCCGACGACCACCGACAAGCCGATGCGCTGGCACAGCCAGCCGACCACCCCGGCAACGACCAGAATGACGGCAAGATCCTGAATGAAGTGGATACCTTGCATGTTGGTTAGGGGATAGCGTTGAAAACGCCGCTGGCGTCGGCGGCGTCAAGCCCACGTTCCCGATTCTCCGCGGATTTTCACGATCCGCGTCTCGCGCCATCATGAGTGCCCGCTCGGGTGCGCACGACACCGCTTGTGTCAGCCACGCCTTCGCCTTAGTGAACAGGCATGTCCTGCCGTCACGCGTCCGCCCTCGGTCCGGTGACACTCGCCTGCGCCCTCGGCGCGGCCCTCGTCCTGGGCGCGTGCCGCAGCGCGGCGCCCGCCCCGGCGGCGCCCGCCGCGACGGAGCACGTTGGCCGCTCCGCCCCGGACCGGATCATCACCCCGGTGAACCAGGTGCTCACCCCGCTCGGCCGCACCCTCGACCTGCCCGGCCTGCGGCCGCAGGCCATCGCGCTCTCGCCCGACGGCCGCATGCTCGCGGTGGCCGGCAAGACGAGCGAGGTCCTCGTGCTCGATCCCGCCAGCGGTGAAATCCGCCGGCGCGTCGCCCTGCCCAACGACGCGCAGGCCGAGCCGCGGCCCGACGTCGTCTCGACCAACATCCTCGCACCCGACCTGAAAGGCCAGGTCAGCTTCACCGGCCTCGCCTTCTCGCCGGACGGTCGCCGGCTTTGCCTGAGCAACGTGAACGGCAGCATCAAGGTGTTCGCCATCGCCGCCGACGGCACCGTGACCCCCTCCCACAGCTGGCCGCTGCCGCCGGCCGACGCCCCACGCCGCAAGGAGGAGATCCCGAGCGGCCTCGCCTTCTCCGCCGACGGCACCCGCCTGTACGTGTGCGGCAACCTGTCGAACCAGCTGCTCGAGCTCGACACCCAGGACGGCAAGGTGGTGCGCACGTTTCCGGTCGGCGTTGCACCCTATGACGTCGTCCTCGCCGACGGGAAAGCCTACGTGAGCAACTGGGGCGGACGCCGCCCCGGGCCCGGCGACCTCACCGGGCCCGCCGGCCGTGGCACCGTCGTCCGCGTCGATCCCGTCCGCCGCATCGCGAGCGAGGGCTCGGTCAGTGTCATCCCGCTGGATCCCGCCGCCGGTGCAACCGCCGCGCGCGAGATCCTCACCGGCCTCCACGCCAGCGCGCTCGCGCTCGCGCCGGGCGGCCGCCACGTGGTCTGCGCCAATGCCGCCGCCGACACGCTGAGCGTGATCGACACGCGCACCGACCGGGTGGTCGAAACCATCTGGACGCGCCCGAAGCCCAGCGACCTCTTCGGGGCCACGCCCAACGCCCTCGCCTTCGCCCCGTCCGGCAAGACGCTTTACGTCGCCCACGGAACCCAGAATGCCGTCGGCGTGGTCCAATTCGATCCCGACGACCGGGAGTCGAAGCTGATCGGCCTCATCCCGGTCGGCTGGTTCCCCGGCGCGCTCATCTTCGACGCCCCCCGCCGCACGCTCATCACCGGCAACCTCAAGGGCCTGCCCATCGCCAAAAAGGACGCGCCGCGCACCGCGGGCGAGGGCTTCAACACTCACCAGTACACCGGCTCGCTTTCCTTCGTCCCCCTCCCGTCTGCGCGCGACCTGCCGCAGTTGTCGGAGACGGTCTGGCGCAACCTCCGCCGCGACGCCATCGCCCAGGCCCGCCTCCCCGCCCGCCCCGGCGAACCCGCCCGCCCCGTCCCCGAACGCATCGGCGAACCCAGCCCCATCCGCCACGTCGTCTACATCATCAAGGAGAACCGGACCTACGACCAGGTCCTCGGCGACCTGCCCGAGGGCAACGGCGACGCCTCGCTCTGCATTTTCGGGGAGAACATCACGCCCAACCAGCACAAGCTCGCGCGCGACTTCGTGCTCCTCGATAACACCTACTGCGCCGGCATCCTGAGCGCGGACGGACACCAGTGGAGCACCACGGCGCTGGCCACCGACTACATGGAGAAGAGCTTCGCCGGCTTCCCGCGCAGCTACCCCGACGGCATGGGCGAAAACGACGTCGACGCCCTCGCCTACTCACCCGCCGGCTTCATCTGGGACAACGCCCTAAAAAAGGGCCTCAGCCTGCGCAATTACGGCGAGTTCATGGGCCCCGTCGTGCGATGGCGCGACGGGCGCAAGGGCCGCCCTGACTTCGCCGCCTGTTACCGCACGTGGCGCGACGGCAGCGGGGAGGTTTCGTTCGGCTGCCGGCCGATGATCGAGACCATCGCACCCTTTTCGCCCGTGCACTACGTCGGCTGGGAGATGGCCGTGCCCGACCAATACCGCGCGGATGTCATCCTGAAGGAACTCCGCGACTTCGAGGCCGAGGGCGAATTCCCCGCGCTCACCATCATCTGCCTGCCGAACGACCACACCAGCGGCACAAGCGCCGGCGCCCCGACCCCGGCCGCGTGCATGGCCGACAACGACCTTGCCTTTGGCCGCATCATCGAGGCGCTCAGCCACTCCCGCTTCTGGAAGGAGATGGCCATCTTCGGCATCGAGGACGACCCGCAGGACGGCTGGGACCACGTGAGCGGCTACCGCACGACCGCCTACGTGATCAGCCCCTACGCGAAGCGAAGGGCGGTCGTCAGCACGCAGTACAACACCACGAGCATCATCCGCACGATCGAGCAGATCCTCGGCCTGCCCGTGATGAACCAGTTCGACGCCAGCGCCACGCCCCTGTTCGATTGCTTCACCGCCACCCCCGATTTCACGCCCTACACCGCGGTGCCCAACCTCGTGCCCCTCGACCAGATGAACCCCGCGCCCGCCGCCCTCACCGACCCGGTGCTGCGCCGCGACGCCCTGGCGTCCGCCCGCATGAACTTCCGCGAGGTCGACCGCGCCCCCGAGGACGAGCTCAACCGCATCCTGTGGCGCGCCGTGAAGGGCACCGCCGCGCCGTATCCCGAATGGGCCGTGCGGCGCGCCGCCGAGGACGACGACGATTAGGCGGGAGGGCCGCCTGCAGATTCAGCCGCAAGCATCACCGCCGCGCTGCGTGGGCGGTCAGTGACTTCGGGCGCGATGATGCCGCCGGGCTCGGAGCCTCAACCGCGTGCCCAAATTGCCAGGCGTGGACCAACCCACGTAAAGCCGTCAGTTTGAGCGAATTGGCCTCGCCCACGTAAAAGCAGGCGTGCTCCAGCACGTAATTGCGCAGCTTCTCATCGTAACCCGCATCGAGAAACATCGAGCGCCCAGGCTCGGCCGCGGCCTTGATGACGGCATCGGCCAGGATCCGGCGACGAGTCATCTCCGAGCGCGCGGAATCGAGGGCCACAATGACCAAGGCGTGGGCCAGTCCCTGGACTTCTTGTTCGATTTCCCGGCGCCGCAGCGCGGACCAAACGCCCATGGACACGACGTCCGCGAGATCCACGACCTCGGTGATATTTTGCAGCAGGCGCCCGCCAGCAGCATCGACCAGCACCACCCCGGCAGGAAACCTGGATGCAGGTTCCTCCGCCCCGAGGCGTCGGCGTGCCGCCGCGATTCGCTGCCTCAGTTGATCCACGATCTCCCGATGCGCTGATGCCGTGGCGAAGGCGGCGATCTGGCGCTCCGCCGCCCGGAGTTGCAGGCCAGCCATCTGCAGCATGTGAGGCCGATCCGCGGCTGAAGCTCCCGCGACATGCGCCAGCGTGTCCTCCGCAACCTGCAGCGAAAGCGGAGCCTCGGGGAGGACAGGTTCGATAGCTTGGCTCAATGCGGAGAAGGTGGACTCGAGCTCGCGACGCAGGTCAGGCAAACGGGGGGCACGCACCCGATAACGCAGCCGCTGGCCGCCCCGGGCCTTCGGGCCATCGGCGGGCGGCAGCTTCTCGACGAGGTCGCCGGCGCGGATCAGCTCCGTGTGGATTGTCCGCGGATTGACGCCGCTGTGGCGCGCGAGGTCCTCGACCGTGAATTCGCGCAGCGCCAGCATGGCACCGCGCACCTTGTATTTTTCGGTCATGTGCTTGGTCTGGTATCGGCCCAAAACTGGCATTCGTCATTCAGTTGGCAACTGAATACTTAAGCCCCGGATGTTACGTTCCGGCGCACGTCGTTCATGAATTTCCCCAAGTCGCCGTGCCGGAGATACTCCACGACAAGCTGCTGCCCATCAAAATTATCCCAGGGCGTGAGGACACCCTCGGGCGGGAGCATCAGGGCCAGCGCGTTCACGAACTGGTTCTTCTCCCGCCAGTCGATCGGCGCGCGGTTTAGCTCGAGCGAAAACTTCACGAAATCAGCCTCGGGCGTGGCCGAAAGGCGGCGAAACAGGTCGAGCGTGAGGCAGGCCAGCTTTCGGCCGTAGGCACGTGATCGGGTGATCCTGTCGGCCTGGCGACCGAGCACGTTATGCCGCTCCAAATGATAGCGCTTGGCGGCGTCGAGTCTCCGGCGGAGGTGGCCGATGCCGGACCCGCTCGGTACCAGGCCCTGATCGTTTCGATCCAGCGCTTCGATCAGGAGACTGACCACGTAGTCCATCCAGCCTTCGTCAAACTGGCTTTCCGGCGATGGGCTGCCGTGCTGCGGCGGCGTAAACCCGTGCGCCACCAACTCGTGCAGCAGGACGTAGAACAGCGCGAGGTAGGACGAGACGTCGAAGCGCAGGTGATTGAGTCGAAGTTCGATCGTGATGCTCTGTTCGTCGCGCCGGGTGACGCCGTCGGCGAAGTATTCACCAAATCCGCTCACCGGGTCCTCCCATTGAATGACCACGTCGAGAACGGGATCCTTCGGCCAAGGCACTTTGTGCCAGGCACTGGCGAGCGCCCGGCACTGGGCAAACAGGTCGCGGAGTTCCTTCAGGCACAGCCCGCCGCGGTCGAGGGTCTCCAAATCGGTGTATTCGCCACCCCGGCAAATCTTGTCCGCGGGCAGGCTGCCCACTTCACAGCAGGCGGCACACGAAATCCGTCCCAGTTGGACACCGAGGGCCTGGTCAAAATCCGCGAGGGCGCTGTCGGATCCTGTGAAATGAACGCGACCTGCGTCTCGGATATGATCGACCGCACGCCCGACGAAGGCCTCGAGGGTTTCGGTGTCGGGGCTGAACTTCTGCCATTCAGCCGAGCACGTCTGCCCGCTCAGGAAGAGCTCCAACGCCGCGAGCAGACGCGGCGTTGCCGCCGCAAATCCTGCGCCGAGACGCTCCTCCAGCGCGAGGAGGGCATGCCACACGACGAAGCGTGCGGCCATGGCCTTCCGATGGATGAGGAGCGGCGGGCTTTTCACCGGTTGGGGTCACGGCTGTTTGCGGCGGGGTTTGATCTTCCTGTCGCCGAAGCGCCGGATCAGGCGGGGCAGGATGATTTTGTCCCACACCTGGGTCGCCATCGCGACGGCCAGGGGCGTGAACGCCACAATCACTCCGGCCAGCACCGGATCGACGTGCTGGCCATCGGGTTTCAACTCGATCTGGTCGGTGCGCGGTCGACCGAGCATTTCGCGGTCACGATCTGAAAGCCCGGCCTCCCGCTGGAGTTCGGGCTCGGCGCGGACCGCCGCCCACAGGCGGTCAACCTCCGCTTCAAGCTCGGCGAGCGGAAGGCCGTTGAGTTCGTATTCGCGGACGGTTTCGGGATTCATGAGTAAGCGTCAACCTCTGCCGGGTGCCCGCTGGGAACCTCCTCGCAACGCATCAAAAGCACTCAGCCGATGAAGGCCTCCTTTATAACCGATCTTCGCTGCACGCGCGATCCGCCAACCGGCCTAATATGAGCAAAAATCTGTCGCGAACCGTGGTATTCTTCCCGGATCAGCTTCCGGTCGCTCCGGTCAGCAGCCTGGACGGTAATGGATTGCGGCAACGCGCACCTACGGGTAAGCCACGAGCATCCCCATGTTGCCGCGCGAAGCCCTGACCAAGCCAACGGCCTTGCAACTGCGCCCGGAGACCGCCCTCAGCCGGCGGTACCTCCAGGTCATTCAAAAATGGATCCCCACCGGGGTGCGATACTTCGCCCCCTGGCCGGTCCGCCCCGAATGCGGGCACTTCCTCGGTGGGTGCCACTGGTACGGCATCGAGTCGATCGGCGGCGCGCTCGCCTTCGCTGCCGCCGCCAGCTCGCCGGAATACGACCCGGCGGTCGGCGGCTGCTCGCGCGAGGACCTGCGCACGATGGCCCGCCAGGCCATCCGCTACCTGTGCTTCACCCACGACTCGGGTCCGCCCGACTGCGTGCGCCCGGCGCAGGGCCTCGGCCGCACCGAGAACTGCGGCACCAAGTGGGGCGAACGCGGCCTCGGCTTTTTCCGCGAGAGCCAGTGCGGCACCACCGTCTCCGGCCTTGCCATCGCCGCCACGCTGCTGGGCGACGCGATCGACGACGAGACCTGGGGCATGATCGCCACCATCCACGCCGACTACGCCGCGCGCTTCGGCACGATGGATCCGAAGAGCGGCATCTACGTGAACACGCAGATGGAGGAAAACGGCTGGACCTCCTGCGGCCTTGCCTCGGTCGCGCTGCTCCTCGCCGGCGACCCCGCCGCCGCCACGTGGGCCGCGACCGCCAAGCGCTGGATGTTCTCGACCTCCGCCGCGCCGCAGGACGCCAAGGACCAGCGGATGTTCGCCGACGGCAAGACCATCGCCCAATGGACCGGCGAGACCTTCACCGCCCTCCCCGACTACATGGCCGAGAACCACGGCATGGTGCACCCCAACTATACCGGCGCCTCCGTGCTCTTCACCGGCTACCTCGGCATCATCCACGGGATCCACGGCGCCCCGTTGCCCGACCACGCCTTTTTCAACCGCACCAAGATCTACGAGCAGTTGAAGCTCACGACCGACCGCACTGGTTCGCTGCACCCGGTGCAGGGCATGGACTGGCCGTACCTGTTCACGGATCCCGGCACGGTCACGCACGCCGCCGCCGCGGTGCTGCTGCGCGACGCCGACGCCGCCCGCCTGGAGCGCTGGGCCCTCGCCACGCTCGAGGCCCGCCAAGACAGCCAAGGCGGTCGCATGATCAACGCCAAGGTCGCCGAGGTCTGCCACGACATCCAGGACCCCATGGCGATCCGCGAGTGCCTCATCACCGGCCCCGCCTACACCTACATCCTGCACCGCCTGCACGGCGACGGCCCCGCCCCGATCGCGGAACGCGCCCTTGAGGCGAAGCTGCGCGGCGTGAAGGTCTTCCCGCACTCCGGCTTCGTCTTCCAGCGCCACCCGCAAGGCCAGACCTCGCTCGCCTGGCGCAATTGCCAGATGGCCCTGCCGCTCAATCGCGACGGCATCCAGACCGTCGCCCCCGCCAGCCACTCCTGGCTCGGGCGGGTCACGATCACGGACCGACCCGACAGCCAGGAGGAAATCTCGGTACACGTGGATCAGCAAACGCAGGCCTTTGCCGCCGCCCTTGTGCTCAATCGCGCCCAAGGCGCCGCGCGCCAGGAGGTCCTCTACGCCGGCCTGCCCGACGGCTCATCGCTTTCGTTCGAACGCTGGACCGCCCGCGAAACCGTCGAGGTGACCGAGGTTACGCAGGGCTTCCTCCGCATTATCAACGAGCGCTACGCCGCCATGAAAGACAATTGCCGCGGCTGGCGCGACATCGCCACGCCCGAGGGCACCACGCGTTTCGAAGGGTTTGTCAGCGCTGATCCGTCGAGCGACATCATCCGCACCTACGACCACCCCGCTTGGCTCAACGTCGACGGTCGCATCGGCCTCGTGTTCCAAGGCTCGGGCGAAACGGTCTATCACAACCGCCACCACTTCAACCCGTGGTGGGCCACGGCCGACGACCTGACGCTGAGCCGCCTCGCCGGGCCGCGTCGCATCGCTGCCGGGAAAGTCATCACCGAACTCGCCGCGCTGATCGTCCCCGGGCAGTCCGCCACGGCCACCGCCAAGTCGCGCCTCCTGCGCCTGCGCGCCCCAGCCGGCTGCGCCGCCCTCATCGCCCGCGGCCACCTCGCGGTCGCGAATTTCAGCGCCAAAACCGTGGTCGCTCGCCTGCAGGCGACGTTCGATCCGCAGACGCCGCTCCCGGTCTTCGCGGGCGTAACCCAGATCGCCGGGCCGGCCGCGACCTATACCCTGACCCTCCAACCCGGCCACGCTACACTGCTGAAGGCCGAAGCCGAGGTGACGATCACCGGCGAACTGGAAATCACATCCGCCGGCAAGTCCCTCATCGCCCACAACCCCGGGAAGACCGCCGCCACGGTCACACTCGGCACCAAGACCACCAAACTCCGCCCCGGGCAGACGGTGAAGCTCGGTTAACGAAAGTCCGGCATCTGTGCCGTAATGGATGGCCACAAAAGGCGCAAAATGCACAAAAGAACCGAGGTATCCTTGTGCCTCTTGCGCTTCTTGTGGCCATCCAACCACGCCTCATCCGCCGAATCCGTGTCATCCGTGTAATCCGTGGTTAAAAAGCTCTTCCCCTCTCCCATGAAAACGCTCCTCAGCAAGGCGGACTACCTGGAATCGATTGCCAAAAGCCGTGACCGGCGGATGGCCTGGTGGCGGGAGGCCCGGTTCGGGATGTTCATCCACTATGGGCTCTACTCGCAGATCGGCCGCAACGAGTGGGCCCAGGTCCTCGAGAACATGCCGGTCAAGGAGTACGAGAAGCTCGCGCGCACCTTCGCGCCCAAGCCCGGCGCGCCCCGCGAATGGGCAAAACTGGCCAAGCGCGCCGGCATGAAATACATGGTCATGACCACGCGCCACCACGAAGGCTTCAGCCTCTGGGACTCGAAGGCCAACCCCTACAACTCGGTCAACTACGGGCCCAAGCGCGACATCGTGCGCGAGTTCGTCGACGCCTGCCGCGAGTTCGGCCTGCGCATCGGCTTTTATTCGTCGCTGATGGACTGGCACCATCCTGACGCGTGGCGCTGCACGTTCGACAGCGCGGCCCGCCAGCGCTTCAACCGCTACATCGAGGCCCTCAACACCGAGCTCCTCACCCAGTACGGCAAGATCGACATCCTCTGGTACGACGTCGCCGAACCGCTGGAATCCCACGAGGGCTGGAACTCCCTCGAGATGAACCAGCGTCTGCGCGCCCTGCAGCCCCACCTCATCATCAACAACCGCAGCCGCCTGCCCGAGGATTTCGGGACGCCCGAGGAGCACATCAAGCCCGAGGAGACGGACTGGGAGGCCTGCATGACCTTCAACGGCATCAGCTGGGGCTACGTGGATTCCGAGCAGGCCCGGCCGTATTCCTACAACGCGCCCCGCATCCTCAAGATGCTCAACACGTGCTGCCGGCTGGGCGGCAATCTTCTGCTCAACATCGGCCCGACCCCGGACGGCTCGGTGCCACCCGAGGCCGTGGAGCCGCTCTCGACCGTCGGCGACTGGCTCAAGGAGAACGGCCGCGCAGTCTATGGCCGGCTCACCAAGGACATCAAGGTGTGCGGCGGCAATGGCGGCAGCGACATCTCCAGCGACGGCAAGAGCGTCTTCCTCTGGTACTGGCTCTGGCCGAAATCCGGCACGATGAGCGTCGGCGGCTATTTGAACAAACCCAAGGCCGTGCGCTTCCTGAAAGACGGCCGGCCCATCAAGTTCGAACACGACGGCCGCCGCGTGATCCTCAAGGACCTCCCGCGCGAGCCGGTGGACCAGACCGCCGGCGTCACCGTCGTCGAAATGGTCTTCGACCCCGCCCCCAACTACGTCTTCGCCAACCGCTACCCGCAGCTCCACCACGGCAAGTCGTACGACTAACAGTCGTCACTTCCGCGGGAACGCTTTCACCATCTGGGTGAAATCCTGCAGGCCGAAGACGAAGCCGGAGTTGATCGCCACGCGCCACAGCGCCTGGCGCTTCTCCAACTCGAGCCGGGCGGTCTCGCCGTTCTCCACCGCCGTCACCGCCTCGGCGATCGTCGAGCACATGACGCCATAGCGACCCATGTCCACCATGCCACCCGGCGACATCAGCAGGCACCAATTGATCGCGAATCCGATGTAAACGAGGTGGTTCACCCCCGTCGCCCGGCACACGGCGGCCAGCTGATGCCCATCCTCCGCGATGTACTCGTCCCCCACCGGCCGCGCCTGCGGGGCGAAATCGAGGAATTTCCAACCCGCATCCACATCGGGCCGGTTGTGCGCGCCGACGAAGACCTTCTCCCCGCGGAATTTCTCGAGACGTTCGTACACCGGATCCTTGGCCACGCCCTCATACCGCGGCGACGGCCCGGCCAGTTTCACCGCCTGCTGGTAACCCGGCAGATGCGAGTAGTAGTCCCGTCCGCCCACGACGTGGAAGACCGGCAGCGTCGAGGCTCGTACCGCGGTCAGCAGCGGCGGAAACACGTCGGCCAAAATCCTCAGCGCCCTCGGGTGGTACTCGACGCAGCGCCGCCAACCCGGCCACTGCTCCATCGTACCCGCCTCCCAGGCATGCATGATGACCAGCGCCGTGTGCTCGGGCGCGATCTCGATGTCGGCCTTCTTCCAGCCGCCATACCCCTCAGCCGGGACGGCCCGCGCATAGTCGGCATCAAACTGCTGGTAATAGGTGGCAGGAATTTTGACGGGGGGCATGGACGGAAAAGGTAACCACGGATTGCACGGATTTCACGGATAGAAATCGGAACTCAAAGGATGGCCACAGAAGGCACAAAAGGCGCAGAAAAGACAATATACCCAATGGTTCGGTCCTTATGTGCCTCTTGTGGCCATCCCTTCAGGCTTCATTCGCCTATCCGCCATCCGTGAAATCCGTGTAATCCGTGGTTAAAAAACATCACCCCGCCCTGGGTTTCGACACGCGCCAAAGCAATCCAGCGATGACGAACAACAGCACGCCGGCCACCGCGTTGACCGTCGCCGAGGCCGGCGGGCGCGCCGGCAGGAACCAGCAGCACAGGAGCACCGCCCCCAGAAGGGCGGAGACCCAGGCGAGCATCGCATAGTCGCGCAACCCGCCGACCGGCACCGGGCCATCCGGCACCGGCTTGCGGAGGTCGCGGTCGAGCTGGATCGCCTTGGCGCTCTTGGGGTCGTCGGCGCGATACCAAAAGGCCGACACCACGAACACGACCGTCGACGCGATCACCGCGCTGAAGACGTTGCGCGGATAAGCGTGCTCCGGCCAGACATCGAGAACGAACAGGCCAATCGAAAGCGTGAACGCCGCCGTGCACGACGCGATGCCCGACCACCACGGAGTCTTGCGGTAAACCAACCCAAGCAACACCGGCATCATGAAGGCCGGCCCGACCATCGAGTAATACTTGAGGCCGAAGTCGAAGGCGCCGCCGAGCTTCGAGATCACGAATGACATCGCCACGCCCGCCACGCCGACGACCAGCATGGTGAACTGCGCGACGCGCAACTGGTGATGATCCGAGGCCTCGCCGAAGCCGCAGCGCCGGCGCAGCGGCACGTAGACGTCCTTCGTCGTCGCCGCCGCCAGCCAGTTGAACGCGTCGTTGGCCTGACCCAGCGTGGCCGACAGGATCGCCGCCACCACGAAACCGATCATGCCGTGCGGCAGCAGCAGCATTGCGAGGCTGACAAAGGAGGCCTCCTCCGGCGCCTGCAGGTTGGGCCAGAGCACCGCCATGTCGGGGAAGATCAGCTTCGCCGCCATCACCGGCAGCACCCAGAGCAGCGGCCCGACGAGCGACAGCCACGCGCACAGGAACGCCATTTTCCGCGCATCGCGCTCGCTCGCCACGCTGTTGTAGCGCTGCACGAGGTGCCAGGCGACGTTGTAGCCGAGGAAGACGCTCACGATGTACGCGCTCATGAACGCCGGGTTCACCGGCTGGCCGCTCGGGATCAGGTACTCCCGCGGCAGGTCGGAGAACACCCGCTCGATGCCCGCCAGCAACCCGCCGCCGTTGCCCACGAAGGTGAGCGAGATCGGGAAAATGAGCAGCGACATCACGAGGATGATCACGCCCTGCACCGCATCGGAGAGCACCGCCGCCCACAGCCCACCCACCACGCTGTAGAGAATCATCACCACGCCCACGCTCAGCATGCAGAGCTGCAAGCCGGTGAGTTCGAAGCCCAACAGGTGAAAAACCTCGCGGTCCAGGCCCAGCGCGGCCGACACGAAGATGCATAGGATGTACAACCCCTGCGCGATGCCGAGGATCTGCGGCAGGATGGCCGTGACCGTGTAAAAGTAGGTCGTCGACGGCGAATACCGTTTGGTCAGGAACTCCAGCGGCGCCGTGATCCGCACGCGGCGCCAGGCCGGACCGAAATACCAGGCTCCCGCAAGATACGCCCAAAACGCGGACGTGAACAGGATGAGCGCCCCGGAACCGTGCTTGTAGGTGTAGCCGGCCGCCGCGACGAACATGAAGGCTGAGAAGCCCGACACCCAGTTCGACACGCCGGCCATGAACCACGGCACCTGGCCGCCGGCCTTGAAGTAGTCCTCGGTCCGCTGGTTTTTCTTCGCCGAGTAGAACCCAACCCAGATGACGATGCCGAAATACAGCGCGATCAGGCCGTAATCGTAGGCGTTGACGCTCGTGAGCTGCGGCAGCACTGCCATCATACGCTCACCTCCGGCAGCGCGCCCTCGCGGCACACGATGCGGGCATGGATGGCCCGACCTGCATGCGTGCCCTCAACGCGCCAGCCGCCCGGCTCGGCGGTGACCGTCAGCTTCGCGGCGGCCCCGCCCGGCGCCGCCGCCGCCACGGTCAACACCGTGTGCGCCTTCGCGGCCGCACTCTCGATCTCCGCATACTCCTGCACGCTGGCCGCCGAGGTCTGATAAGGGCCCGGGTTGGCCGGGAACTCCATCCGTCCGGTCCGCACCGCGAGCGGACCGACGCCGTGGGCCGTCGCCGTCAATGTCGCCAGCGGCCGCGTGACCGTGAAGCCCGCCCCCGCCGCCGTCACTGCACCGCGGCCATCGTCGTTGAACAACTGGTAACGCACCTGCACCGGTGCCGCCGTGTCGAGCTGCACGCGGTCGAGCACGAGCAGGACGTCCGGCTTGAGATAGACCAGCGTGCGCTCGACCAGGCGCACCGCCGGGTTGACGAGCGCGTAGGCCTCGGTCGCGTCGCTCGTGACCGTCATCCATCCCGGCCCGTGGCGGAATGCCGTGACCCGCGCCTCGGCCCACGAGGAGTTCGTGCCTTCGCTGCCATCGTGGTATTGATGGCCCTGGCCGCCAATGAGCACAGCCGAGTGCGCCTCGGTGAAGCGCAGGCGCCACTTCGGGACCATCGTGCTGTAGCCGCCACCGTAGGGATCGTGGAAGAAGCGCTCGCCATGGACCTTGAAGATCACGCTGTTGCGGTCCGCATGCTCATGGTTGGCCGGCCCGCCGCTGCGCAATGCCACCACGCCGTCGGTCGCCGTCCAGCCGGACCGCGAAATGACCAGGTCGTTGCTGAGACGCACATCGTTCAGCTCCGGCCCCGGCGGCGTGCCCGCCGCCTCCGGCCGGACCCAGATCGCGGCCGGCCAATGGCCGAGGCCGCCGATGTGGCGCACCACATAATCCGAGACCGGATCCTGATGCACCCGCCCGACCCAGGCGGCCACCGTCGTGTCCACCGCCCCGGCGTCGCCGAAGTTCACCGCCTCCTTAAGATTCTGCTGCGTCGGCATCGTCATGCTGAGCGCATAACGGACCGTGCCCGGGTAGTTGATGAGGTCGCGGTCATCGATGCCCAGACGCCGGTAAAGAGCCTCGGCGAACAAAATCAGGTGCATCGTCGTGTAGCCCCAGTAGCCCACGCCCTCGTCGTAGGAACCATCGGTGCCGTACATCTGGGCGAAGGCCCGGGCGCTCTGGCGCGCCAGTTCGAGCCACTTGCCGGCATCCGGATGCCGGCCATGGAAATGGATCGCGGCGTAACCCAGACCGCAGATGGGGATCACCTTGAGATTCGTGCTGTTCAGGATCAGCGGCCAGCGGGCCATGTTGATCTTGAACGGCATGTTCTCCCTCGGGTCCTGCGTCCACCCGCGCACCCGGTCCGGGTGTTTCATGCCGTAGAGCGTGGTGAAGCACGCCGGCGCGCCCTTGCGGATGATGCTGTCCTCGACCAGCGCGCGTTCCTCGGGCGTCACCTGGTCACCGAGCCAGTCGAGCGCCAGCACGCTCGCAATCGTCGCCTCGGGCGCGCGCTGCAGGCCGATGGTCTTGTTCCCGGCCTCGAGGAAATAATCCCAGCGCTGGTACTCGCACAGCCGTCGCAGCGCGAGCTTGGCGAGCGCCAGCTGCGCGGCATCGCCGCTGACGGCGTAGGCGAAGGCCGCCTGCTCGAGGTGCGTGCGCACCTTGAGCATGTCGTACATGAGGTTCTCCAGCCGCACCTCCTCGCGGAGAAACTTCTCGCGCGCCGGCAGATCCGCCGGGAACACGGTGGCGCGGAGCTCGGCCAAGCGCGGCGAATCCAGATTGGCGCGGATCCGAGGCAGATCGGACGCGTCGAACAACAGCGAGGAGGCGGGCGAGGACATGGGTGAGGGCGGCGGATGGAAGGTGCCGAGGGAGATGGACGAGCGGTTGTAACCAATTGGTTACTCGAAACGTCGGTCGGGTGTCATTCCTAAAGTGGCGGGAGCAAGCCAGGAGCCGAGCCCGGCGACGACCACCATGCCGGCATCGCCGTAGCTACGAGCGTGAGCGAGTGGATGTGCGGCTTCGAACGCCAATCCCCCACTCGCTCACGCTCGTAGCTACCAGGGTTACGGCCTGCCGTGGTACCGCGCAATCGCCACCGCGGCGTAGCTGCCGATCTCGTCGCCGAGGACGGCGGGCACGACGCGGCAGTCGCGCGCGCTGTCGGGCAGCGCCTCGCGGGCGATGACCGCCTGCATGGCCGGCGCGATGAAGCGCTCGCAGCGCTGATAGATGCTGCCGATGACAATGCGCTCAGGGTTGAGGACATCGATGAACACCGCCAGCGCCTCGCCGAGCCGCTCCCCCACCTCGCGCCACAGCGCCAGGGCGAGGGTATCGCCGGCCGCCGCCGCCTCGCCCACGGCCCGGGCGGTCAGTTGACCCTTCGGCAGGTCCTTGAGCACACTTGCGCCGCCATACGCCGCCACGCGCTGCCGCGCCAGCTGCGCAATCCCGCCGCCCGAGCAGAAGCCCTCAAACGACCCGGCCTTGCCGTAGCCCACCGGCCCATCGGCCGCCAGGCGCACGTGGCCGACTTCGCCGGCATTGCCCGTGATGCCCTCATAGAGGCGCCCGTCCAAAATCAGGCCCGCGCCCATGCCCGTGCCCATGGTGAGAAACATCATGCTCTGGCAGCCGCGCCCGGCGCCAAACTGCCACTCGGCCAGCGCACAGGCGTTGGCGTCGTTCATCAGGAACGCCCGGCCGCCAAAGCGCTTGGTCAACTCTTCACAAATCGGGATGCGATCCCACCCCGGCAGATTCGGCGGCGACAGGACGAGTCCCTTTTTCGAGTCGAGCGGGCCGCCGCACGAGACGCCGAACACCACGTCGCGGCTCGGCGCCAGCCGGGCGATCTCCGCGTAGATGCGCTCGAGCGTGCCCGACACGTCGGTGGTCGGAAAGCGCACCACCTCGCGCACGCGGTCGCCGCCGACCGGCACGCTGAGCGCGCATTTCGTCCCGCCGATGTCCACGCCGATGATGTTCATGCCCGTTTACTCCAGATACGCATTCAGCTTTTTGCCGAGCACGAAATGCTTCCGGTCGGAATACCACAGCCAGTGGTCGTCGCCGTCCCGGAAGTAGCTCGGGTAGCACACCGGCTCGATACGACCGTAATGCCCCAGCCGCACGCCATCGGCCGTCGCCAGCCGACGCGGTTCGCCGAAGACCACCGGCTGACCCGCCCCGGCGACGTAGCGCCCGCACACGATCCACGCGTCGCGCCGGTTTACCTGATAGTCGGTCGGATGCCGTGCCCCCGGCAGGTAGCCGTCATTGTTGAAATAGATCAGGTAGTATTTCCCGGGCGCGTATTCGAAAATCGGGCTGCACACGATCGGCGAATGCACCAGCGGACCGTCGTCGCTGTAGCGCAGCGGAAAGACCGGCAGCGGCTTGGTCGCGTCGAGATCCGCCCAATGCGACGCCCAACTGCGCCCGCCGTCGCGCGACATGCTCCAGTAGAGCGAGCCCTGCAGCGTGCGCATGACGGTGAACAGCCGCCCATCGGCCAGCGTCACGGTCGCGGCCTCCTGGGCCACGCTCTGGTTCATGCGGAACGGATGCGGCACCTGCAGACCCGTGCCGCCCTCGGGCCACGTGGTCATCGCGACCTTCGCCGGATCGCGCTCGGTCAGGATATTGTCGAACCGCAGGAACCACACCTCGCTGTTGACGTTGAGCAGGTGCGGACTCCCCGAGCCCCAGCGCGTCAGACTGACGAGCGGCACACCGTCGGGCGCCAAGATGCTCTGAAAACAGGTGACGAAATTGACCGGCGTCGTCGGATCGGGATGATCAATCGCACCGCGGCCGATCCGCAGGTGATCGTGCGGCGCAGACCAGGTGCGACCGTCATCCTCGGAGTAACGAAAGCGCAGCACGCCCGTCGTGTCGTCGCGCGCGTCGGTGCGGCCGATGTTTTTGTTATAAAAGAGAAAGATCCGCCCCAGCGCCGGCGCCGCGATGAAGAACGGCCAGCTTGCCTGATATTTGCCGCGCTCGGGTCCGGCCTGCTGCGCCGAGGTCGCCCCGTCGATCCAGAGTGGCGGGCTCCAGGTGGTCCCGCGATCCTCGCTGCGGCTGACCACCACGTGCTGGTCCGGATTGTTTTCATGCGTGGCCATGGTCCACGTGAGGAGCCAATGCCCACGCGGCGTCACGAGCCCGATGATCTGCTGGTTCTCCGCGTCGGGCGCGCGCTCGGCCGAGGGGCGGTAGACGACACAATCCGGGCCGGTGCGCTCGATTTCCCGGGAATACGCAGCGGGATCCATGGCGGTTCAGAGCAACTCGGCCACGATCCGGCGCAGCACGGGACGCACGCGGCGGGCGAGGCGGGCGTTGGCGTAGCCCATCCACGTCACGGGCGTCGTGGTGTCGAGCGGTACCCGCAGCGGGCGGCCGTCCGGCGTCTCCACGATCCCGCCGGCTTCCTGCAGGATCAGCGCCGTGCAGATGTCGTAGGGGTGACAGCACAGCGAGGCCGACCCTAGACCGATCTTCGCATACGCCGCGGGCCGCAGGTCGCCGAGCATCCGGTCGTGGCCGACGACCAGCTCGTAAATCTGCCCGCCCGTGCTGAGATACTGGTCGTCGAACACCAGCTGCCCGCCGTTCTTGCCGTAGAGGCCCAGTTCGCGCCAGAGCCGCTCCTCGACTGTGCCGAGGAGACCCTTGGCCTCGGGGAAGAATTTCGCGATCGAGGCGAACCCGTGCTCGAAGTCGCGCGCCTGCGAGGGTCGCACCTTCAGCGCCTGCCGCCGCCCGGTGCGCACGTCGCAGGACTGCGCCTTCACGCCGCACCCGCGCACCGCGCTCAACTGGTCGCTCCGCCACATCTTGCTCGTGGGCAGCTCCGTCATCGCCGCCACGACGATGTCGCCCAAGTGCGTGCGGGCCCCGCGCTGCGGCGCCAGCGCCGTGAGGATCCACGCGCTGCGCTTGTCATACATCAGGTTCCGCGTGCCATCGATCGGGTCGAGAATGCACTTCCAAAGCGTGCGCGCGACCGGCGTGCCGCGGGGAAAGGTCGTCGCCTCACCCTCGAGGCCCTCCATGACCAGCTCGAGCGGCCAGGCGCGGGGCCAGTGCCGCTCGAACCAATCAAGGATCGCCTCCTCGGAGATGCGGTCCACCTCGTAGATCGTGTCGGCCGCGCTAACCCCGGCCACCTTGGCGAAATCGCGCCCGCGGCGGGACCGGGCCGCCAACAACACCTCGCGAATATGGTCCTGCAACCGGCACAACCGCCGCCGGGCTTGTTCAAGGTTGGGCATCGACATGGCGCAAACCCACGACACGCCGCCCGCACCGACGACGCAAGCGCACTTTGCCCGGATGCGCGGCCAATGCCCCGGTAGGCAGCGAGCTTGCTCGCGCGCAGTTGGGCATGCGCGAGTCGAACAAGCGCCCGCGAGCGGGCTGCCTACTGGGGCCGTCCTGGCCTTGCGTAATGCAAGATCGGGCAAAATGCCGTCGGGCAATGTGCCCGATTACGACCGTCGATTCACGGCGTGCGACCGGTCCGAGGTATTCATCCCTCTTGTTTGCTGAGACTTATGAAGGGCTCCGCCCCGCTGGCACGGATCCGGGTAACAGGAAGGCGTTCAGTTCAACCCACCACATCCATGCCTTCCCGCCCATCCCTTCGCACACCCTCGCCCACCAAGAACGACAGCGCCGCGGAAGCCGCGATCGACGCTGTGCTCGTGCAACGTTTCAACGCCGGCGACGAAAGCGCCTTCAACACGATCATGGAGCGTTATCAGGCCAAGATCTTCGCGACCGTCCACAACCTGCTGCACAACCGCACCGATGCCGAGGAGATCGTCCAGGACACCTTCGTCCGCGCCTACCGCGGCCTCGCCAAGTTCCGCGGGGATTCCTCGCTCGCCACCTGGCTCTACCGCATCGCCGTCAACCTCGCGCGCAACCGCTACTGGTACTTCTTCCGCCGCCGCCGGCAGGACTCGCTCTCGCTCGACCATACCATCGGCGAGACCGGTGACGCCACCTTCGCCGACCTCGTCGCCGCGCCGAGCCACGACCCGGCGCAGGAGACCGCCACCGGCGAATTCACGGCGCTCATCGCCGCCTGCATGGAGCAGCTCGACCGCCGCCACCGCGAGATCCTGACCATGCGCAACATCCTCAACCTGCCCTACGAGGAGATCGCCCAGACCCTCCGCATCAACGTCGGCACCGTGAAAAGCCGCATCGCCCGCGCCCGCGAGCAGCTCCGCGAACTCATCGCCGAGCACTGCCCCGAGTTCACGCCCGACACCCCCGCGACCGACTACTTCCTGTCCGCCCGCGCCGCGTATGGGCGGCCGGCCCTGGCCTACGCCTGAAAACACCCCACCCGGCCGTTTCCGTTGTCACGCATTGCGTGACATTCGATCGCGGCCGCCTTGGCGGGTGTCACTCCCTGCTTTGTCACGTAATGCGTGACAAAGAACGGGGCTTGTTTTTCGACGCTGGCGGCACTGAATCGGCGGCCGTGCCCGCCGCGCTGAAGGTCACCCCGCTTGCCGCTCGTCGCTTCATGCGGCGGGCGCTGTTGCTTGATGCGCCGGCGCCGGACGTCGGGGCAGCCCTGACGCACCACGGGTATGTGCAGATCGACCCGATCAATGTCTGCGGGCGGATGCACGACCTGATCCTGCGCAACCGCGTCGCCGGCTACCGGGAGGGTGACCTGATGCGCCACGTGCACGGGGACGGCGCGCCGCTGCCGGCGGCCGCCCGGCGTGCCTTCGAGCACCACCTGCCCTCGACGGGGGTCCTCACGGTGTTCACGCCCGATGCCTGGCCGCACCTGCTGGCCGCGATGCGGGCGCGCACCCGCCGACACGGCGCCTGGTCGGGCAAGCTGACTGCGCGCGAGCGCGAGTTGGAGCCGCGCATCCTCGCGGCCCTCGCCGAGCGCGGGCCGCTCAACTCCGATGCGCTCAACGACGGCCGCCGCGCCCGCGCCGTGTGGGGCGCCGCCACGCTGGTCAAGTCGGCCATGCAGAAGCTCTTTTTCCACGGTCGCCTGCTTATCGCCCAACGCGACGGCAGCCGGCGGCTCTACGACCTCCCCGAGCGGGTGCTGCCCGCGGCAGTCCTGGCCAGCCGCGAGCCGTCCTCCGCCGAGACGGCACGCTGGGAGGCGCTGCTGAAACTGCGCCAGCGCCGGCTCGTGCTGTTGAAAAAGGCGGAACTGGCCCTCGTGGCGGACCGCGTGCTGGCCGTCCAACTGCCCGGCGGCCCCACGTTGCACTGCCTGCGCGAGGATGTGCCGTTGTTCGACGCGCCGGCGCCGGCCGATCGCGATTCGCCCCGCCTGCTCGCGCCGCTCGACCCGTTGATCTACGACCGCCGCGTGACGCAGCAGGTGTGGGATTTCGACTACACGTGGGAGGTTTACACCCCGCCGGCCAAGCGCGTGCGCGGCTACTACGCCCTGCCCATCCTCGCCGGCGCGGAACTCGTCGGCCACGTCGACCCGAAGGCCGACCGCCCCCAGCGCCGGCTCCGCGTCGTCACGCGCTCCGTCCGCCGCGGCTACCGTGTCAGCGGCGCGGTGCGGGATCTCGCGGGATTCCTCGGATTGAAGGTGTGAGGCTTCGGTAGGTCAGCGCGCTTGCGCGCGCCCAACCCGCGCCCGCAAGCGGGCTGACCCACGGTGGCGGAATTAGGCTCAAGGATATTCCCCGGAAGACCCGCACCCAACATCCGTGGTTACCCCGGTTTGGGTAATCTTCACCCGCAAACGCAGCCGAGTCTTGCGTCTGCGTTGTTAAACAATTCCGTGGGCGCCCACATGTCCGCTCTCGCCCGCACGCTCCAGGCCACTTTCGGCTACACCACCTTCCGGCCGCTCCAGCGCGAGATCTGCGAGGCCACGCTGGCCGGCAAGGATGTGTTTGCGCTGCTGCCGACGGGCGGCGGCAAGTCGCTCTGCTTCCAGCTGCCGGCCCTGCTGCGTCCCGGGCTCACGGTCGTCGTCTCGCCGCTCATCGCCCTGATGAAGGACCAGGTCGACCAGCTGGTGGCCAGCGGCGTGGCCGCCACCTTCCTCAACTCGAGCCTCGATGCCGACGAATCGCGCCGCCGCCTGCGCGGCCTTCACCAGGGCGCCTTCAAGCTCCTCTACGTCGCGCCGGAGCGGCTGATGCTCGACGGCTGGCAGGAGAACCTGCGGAGCTGGAAAGTCGCCTGCCTCGCCATCGACGAGGCGCACTGCGTCTCGGAATGGGGCCACGATTTCCGCCCCGAGTACCGCCAGCTCGCCCGGCTGCGGGCGGCGCTGCCGGACGTGCCGTTCATGGCGCTGACGGCCACCGCCACGGAGCGCGTCCGCGCCGACATCATCACGCAGCTCAAGCTGCGCGAGCCCACCACCTTTGTCGCGAGCTTCAACCGGCCCAATCTCACGTACCGGGTCACGCCCAAGGACCAGCCGCTGAAGCAGGTCATCGACTTCGTGCGCCGCCGCGAACACGAGAGCGGCATCATCTACTGCGCCAGCCGCGCCGCGACGGAGCGCCTCGCGGAGGCGCTGGCCGGCCGCGGTTTCCCGGCCCGCGCCTATCATGCCGGGCTCAGCCCCGAGGAGCGCACGCAGAACCAGGAGCGTTTCCTGCGCGACGACACCCGCATCATCTGCGCGACCATCGCCTTCGGCATGGGCATCAACAAGCCGAACGTCCGCTGGATCATCCACCACGACCTGCCGAAGAACATCGAGGGCTACTACCAGGAGACCGGCCGGGCCGGGCGCGACGGCCTGCCGGGCGACTGCCTGCTGCTTTTCAGCCCGGGCGACATCGCGAAGCAGACCCATTTCCTCGACCAGATGACCGACGCGCAGGAGCAGCAGGTCGCGCGCACCCAGCTCCGTCAGATCGTGCACTACGCGGAGAGCGCCGGGTGCCGGCGGTCGGAGCTGCTCGGCTACTTCGGCGAAACCTTCGCCCTCGACAACTGCGGCGCCTGCGACAACTGCCTCGAGCCGCGCGAGACCTACGACGGCACCGTGGCCGCGCACAAGTTCCTCTCCTGCGTCTACCGCATCCGCCAGGCCAGCCGGTTCACCGTCGGCCAGACCCACGTCATCGAGGTACTGACCGGGGCCGACACGGAGAAGATCCGCCGCTGGGGCCACGACCGGTTGACGACCTACGGCATCGGCCGCGAGCTCACCCGCTCCGTCTGGGCCGCCATCGGGCGCGAGCTGCTGCGACTCGGTTATGTCGCCGTGGCCGAGGGCGAGTATGCCACGCTCGACCTCACCGCGGAGGGGATGGCGGTGCTACGGCAACGCACCCCGGTCACCCTGACCAAGCCCATGGACCTCCCGGTCGCGCGCCGGGCCGTCCGCCGCACGGGGGACGTCGCCTGCGACGAGTTGCTGTTCGAGCGCCTCCGCCAGCTGCGCAAGCGCCTCGCCGACGAGCGCGCGGTGCCGGCCTACGTCATCTTCGGCGACACCACGCTCCGCGCCATGGCCCGCGAGTACCCGACCTCGGTCGGCGACATGGCCGGCCTTTTCGGCCTCGGCGAGAAGAAGCGCGCCGAGTTCGGCGAAACCTTCGCCCGCGAGATCGCCGCGTACCTGGAGACCAACTCGCGGCAGGTGTTCGAATGAACCACCGCCGTAGGCCAGCGCGCTCGCGCGCGCCCGACCGCGTGGTTTGCCACCCCTCATGAAACAGTCCGGCGGTTATGAAGCACTCCGCCGGCACCGTGTATCGTTGGATGGAACCGGCTACTTCCTCACCCTCTGCACCCGGCATCGCGTTCTTGGACTTAACTCGTCCGCGTCCGGATCCGCGATCCGGCGGGAGTTGGACGCCATGGTAAACGATCAAACCCTCCTTCTGCGGGCGGCAGTGATCATGCCTGATCACGTTCATCTCTTGGTCGTCTTGACCGGCAGACTCACCCTTGGCCAGGTGATTGGCCGGTTGAAGGCCAAGACCAGACCCGCCCTGCAAGCGTCCGGGCTCGCGTGGCAGGGCAACTATTACGAGCACCGCATGCGACCCGACGATCCCGTCGAAGATGTCATCCGGTATATTTACCTGAATCCCTACCACGCCCACCTGATTCGGTTGGACGAAGCCTATCCGTGGTTTTGGCTCGGCGAGCACGAAGCGCAGTGGTTCAAGCCCGGCCCCGAGTTGGAAAGACCGCTACCTGAATGGTTGACTTAGCCCAAGCGGGCGCGCGCAAGCGCGCTGACCTACGGCGACTCCCACGGCCGGCACTCAGCCCGTGGGCCAGCGCGCTAGCGCGTGCCCGACCGTGATTACCGCAGGAACAATTTGTACGCCGGGTTCTCGGACTCGTCCCAGTAGCGGTAGCCGAGCTGGCGCAGGAAGACCGCGAGCTGCTTCGTCTCGGCGGCGGGGACCTGGAGGCCCATGAGCACGCGGCCGTAGTCGGCGCCGTGGTTGCGGTAGTGGAACAGGCTGATGTTCCAGTTGGGCGACATCGACTCGAGGAACCGCATCAGCGCGCCGGGGCGCTCCGGGAACTCGAACCGGAACAGGCGCTCGTCCGCCGCCAGCGGCGAGCGGCCGCCGACGAGGTGGCGGATGTGCAGCTTGGCCATCTCGTCATTGGTCAGGTCCAGGGTCTCGAAACCGTGGCGGCTGAAATGCGCGGCGATCTTCTCGCTCTCGCCCCTCGCGGCGGTCTGGATGCCGACGAAGATGTGCGCGGCCTTGGCCTCGGCGATGCGGTAATTGAACTCGGTCACGCTGCGCCGGCCGATGAGGGCGCAGAAACGCTTCAGGCTGCCGGGGCCCTCCGGGATCGTGACGGCGAGGACAGCCTCGCGGTGCTCGCCCAGCTCGGCACGCTCGGCGATGAAACGCAGGCGGTCGAAGTTGAGATTGGCCCCGCAGGCGATGGCGACGAGGGTCTCGCCCTTCAGCCGGTGCTGCTCGACATACGCCTTGGCCCCGGCCACGGCCAGGGCGCCGGCCGGCTCGAGCACGGCGCGCGAGTCCTCGAAGACGTCCTTCGTCGCCGCGCAGATGTCGTCCGTGTCCACCAAAATCATCCCGTCGAGGTGTTTCCGACAGAGCCGGAACGTCTCGACGCCGACCTGCCGCACGGCGACGCCGTCGGCAAAGAGACCCACGCGGTCGAGCCGCACGCGGCGGCCGGCCTTGAGGGAGCGGTCCATGGCGTCGGCATCGACGGGCTCCACGCCGATCACCTTCACCTCGGGCCGCACCCGCTTCACGTAGGCGGCCACGCCGGCAGCGAGGCCGCCGCCGCCGATCGCCACGAAGATCGCGTGCAGCGGCCCCGGGTGCTGCTGCAGGATCTCCATCGCGATCGTCCCCTGCCCCGCGATCACGTCGGGGTCGTCGAACGGGTGCACAAACGTGACCTTCTCGCGGGCCGCCAGGTCCAGCGCATGGGCGTACGCGTCGTCGTAGGTGTCGCCGTGCAGGACCACCTCGGCGCCGCGCGCCTTGACGGCGTGCACCTTCACCTGCGGGGTCGTCACCGGCATCACGATCACCGCGCGGGCGCCCAGGCGCTTGGCGGCCAGGGCCACACCCTGGGCGTGGTTGCCGGCGGAGGCGCAGACCACGCCGCGCGCCAGCTCCGCCGCGGACAGCTGCGCCATCTTGTTGTACGCGCCGCGCAGCTTGAACGAGAAAACACTCTGCATGTCCTCGCGCTTCAGGAGCAGGGTGTTGTTGAGCCGCGCGGAGAGGTGCGCCGCCTTCTCCAGCGGCGTCTCCTTCGCCACATCGTACACACGGGCGGTCAGGATCTTTTGCAGGTAGTCGATCATGGGAGCTAGGCAGAGGGATACCCCCTCCGGAGGGGTGGTCGTGCCAGCCGGGGGCGGCGATGTCGAACCCATTTTTCCGGCCATGACACGCCGCGCGGTTGCATTTCCGCGGGCGCCACCTTCAATTCGCCCTCCCATGAAAACCCCCGGACTCGGAACCAAGGCCCTCCACGCCGGCCAATCGCCGGACCCCGCCACCGGCTCGCGCGCCGTGCCGATCTACCAGACGACGAGCTACGTCTTCCGCGACACGGAGCACGCCGCGAACCTCTTTGCGCTGAAGGAGCTCGGCAACATCTACACGCGCATCATGAACCCGACGACCGATGTCTTCGAGCAGCGCGTGGCCGCGCTCGAGGGCGGCTCGGGGGCGCTGGCCCATGCCTCGGGGCAGGCGGCGATCACCGATGCGATCCTCAATATCGCCGGGGCGGGCGACCACCTTGTCTCGGTCTCGCAGCTGTACGGCGGCACCTACAATCTCTTCCACTACACCCTGCCAAAGCTCGGCATCGAGGTCTCCTTCGTCGACGCCGGCGACCCCGACGCCTTCCGCCGCGCGCTGAAGCCCAATACGAAGGCCTTCTACGGCGAGGGCCTGGGCAATCCCGCGCTCAATATCTTCCCCTTCGAGGAGGTCGCGAAGATCGCCCGCGAGGCCGGCGTGCCGCTGATCATCGACAACACCTGCCTCTCGCCCCTCCTCAACCGCCCGTTCGAGTGGGGCGCGAACATCGTCGTCCACTCCTCGACCAAGTACATCGGCGGCCACGGCACGTCGATCGGCGGCATCGTGGTGGACGGCGGCAACTTCGACTGGGGCCGCGGCCGCTTCCCCGGCTTCACCCAGCCGGACGCGAGCTACCACGGCCTAGTCCACTGGGACGCCTTCAAGTCCTTCCCGCCGGCCGGCGGCGCCAACGTCGCCTACATCCTGAAGATGCGCCTGCAGCTGCTCCGCGACGTCGGCGCCTGCATCTCGCCCTTCAATGCCTTCCTGATGCTGCAGGGCCTCGAGACCCTGCATCTGCGCATGCCGCGCATCTGCGAGAACGCCCTCAAGACCGCCGAGTTCCTCGCCGCCCACGACAAGGTCGCCTGGGTCAACTACCCCGGCCTGAAGTCCAGCCCCAACCACGCCGCGGCCAAGAAGTACCTCAGCGGCGGCTTCGGCGGCCTGCTCGGCTTCGGCGTCAAGGGCGGCTTCGAGGCCGGCCGCAAGTTCATCGAGAGCCTCAAGCTGTTCTCCCATCTCGCCAACATCGGCGACGCCAAGTCCCTCGCCATCCATCCCGCGAGCACGACCCACAGCCAGCTCAGTGCCGCGGAGCAGGCCGCTTCCGGCGTGAAGCCGGACTACATCCGCCTCTCGCTCGGCATCGAGGACTTCGCCGACCTGCAGGCCGACCTTGAGCAGGCGCTGGCCAAGCTCTGAGCCGGCCCTGCTCCCGTCATTCGCACGGGCTCGCCCATCGCGATGGTTCTCTGCCCTGCGATCACGTCGGGATCGTCGAACGGGTGCACGAACGTGAATTTCGCGCAGGCCTCCAGGTGCAGCGGCGTCCCCTTCTCCACGTCGTGTACGCGGGCGGCGAGGATCTTTTGCAGATAGTCGATCATGGGAGCCAAACGGAAGGATCCCCCTACCGGGGTGTGGTGACGTCAGGGCACAGGTGCCGTGACAACCCCAGTTTAACCAGCCCGGCACGCCGGCGGCGTCAGAACTCGATCCCAGCCTGAGCTGGCAGGCCGCGGTCGAACGGGTGCTTCACCGGGCGCATTTCGGTCACGAGGTCGGCGGCAGCCACCAGCTCAGGCAGGGCGTGGCGCCCGGTGATCGCGACGTGCTGCGTGCGCGGCCGGGCGGCCAGGGCCGCCAACACCGGCTCCGGATCGAGGTAGCCGGCCGCCAGGACGATGTTCAGCTCGTCCAGCAGCACCAAGTCGTAACCCGGGTCGCTCAGGCAGTCGGTCGCCAGCTGCCAGCCGGTTTCACAGGCCAACCGCAGATGCGTGGGATCGGCCGCCTCCCAGGTGAAGCCGCCGCCGACACAATGCCAATGCAGGCGCGGATGACGCAGCAGGCGCGTCGCCGCATCGCGCCGCTCCTTGACAAACTGCACCACCGCACATCGGCCGCCGTGGGCCAGCATGCGCGCCACCAGGCCGAGGGCCGCCGTGGTCTTGCCCTTGCCGTCACCCGTATGGATGACGACCAGCCCGAGCCGTCCAGGCACCGCCACGCGTCTTGGCCGCCGGCGGCCCGGCACGACCATGGACCGGAGGAGGCAACTGGAGGAAGGCGGGAAGGCGGCAGGCATGGTCTGCGGGGCCGCTCAGCCGGCGCCCTGGAATCGGCCCTGAAGCCAGCGCGCGGTCTCCAGCAGCGACGGTCCGTCGTGGATGAGGTTGCGCCCGCGCGCGATCCCGGCCTCGACCAGCTGGAACGGCCAGCGTCCGTCCCACCCGCGCTCGTGCCGCCAGGCCGCAACGTCAAGCGGATGATCGTCCTCCTCATGGAAGAGCACGACGATGTCGGGCCGCGCCGCCACCACGCCCGCCAGGTCAAGATCCGGATACCCCTCGGGCAGGTCCGCCCAGATGTTGTCGCCCCCGGCCAGGGTGATCAGGTCGTGGATGAAGGTGAGACCGCCCGCCATGCGCGGATGCCGGCCGAACCACAGCTCGGCATAGACGCGCGGGCGCACCGCCGGCGCCTGTGCCCGCAGATCCGCCGCCTCGCGCTCAAGCCGCGCGGTCAGCGCCAGCGCCGGCGCCATCGCGCCAAGGAGCGCCCCCAACCGGCGGATATTCTCCAGGATGCCGGCAAAACTGTCGGGCAGCGGCAGGACATAGACCGGCCGCCCGGCGGCCGCCAACCGGCGGGCGACGCCCAGCTGCACACCGCCGGTCATGAGCACGAGATCGGGCGCCAGCGCGTCGAGCGCGGCCTCGTCCACCCGCAGGTAATCCCCCGCCACGGCGCGGGTGCCCGGATCGACATAACGGCGGCAATAGTGCGAGACACCGACCACACGGTCCGCCAGGTCCATGGCCCATAACGCCTCGGTGAATCCGGCCACCAGACTGACTACACGCCGCGGCCGGGCCGGCAGCCTCACCTGCCGGTCGAGCGGCTCGCACCGGAGCGTGCGCACGGGACTCACGGCAGGAAAAGCGCCAGGCCGGGTTCGTGTCGTGCCTGAACCCCGAAGACTTCCAGGAGCAGATCGGGCGTGAGCACCTCCTCGGGTGGGCCCACGGCGCGGAGCCGCCCCGCGTGCAGGACGACGACCACGTCGAGACAGTAGGCGACGCGCAGGTCGTGCAGCGAGAAGATTAGGGTAGATCCGGCCTTGGTCAGCGTGCGGCCCAGCATGAGCACCTCGAGGGCGTGGCGCGGATCGAGCGCCGCGAGGGGCTCGTCCCACAGGTGGATGGCGGCGCCCGTGGCTAGGGCGCGCGCCAGCAGGACCCGGTGACGCTCGCCGCCCGACAGGTGATTGACGGGCCGGTCGGCCAGGGACGTGAGGTCAAACCGGGCCAGTGCTTCCTCGACCCCGCGGCCATCGTCGCCGTGGGCGTAGCGGCCCTGGGCCACCACGGCCCGCACGGAAAAACCGAACTCGAAATGGGCCTCCTGCGGCACCCAGGCCGTCATGCGGCCCCGCTCGTTCACCGGCAGACGCGCGAGCGGTTGGCCGAGCCAGCGCACCTCGCCCGTGTGCGGCAGCAGGCCGCAGGCGGCCTGCAGCAGGGTGGATTTGCCCGAGCCGTTGGGTCCGACGAGCCCGGCCATCTGGCCGGGTCCGAGCGCGAGCGTGACCGGCGCGAGCCGGCCGGGGACGCAGACTTCCCTGAGTTCGAGCGCGCTCATGTCTGCCTCCGCAGGAGCCACAGGAAAAACGGGCCGCCCACGAGGGCGGTGACGATGCCGAGGCGCAGCCCGCCGGCGGCGCGGCCGGCGAGGTCGCACGCGAGGACGAAGGTCGCTCCGCCGACCAAGGCGAGCGGCACGAGTCGCCGGTGCTCGGGCCCGACGAGGAGACGGAGGATGTGCGGCACCACGAGGCCGACGAAGCCCACCGTGCCCGCGACCGCGGTGGCGAGCGCGGTCATCAGGGTGGCGAGGCTGAGCAGGCGCCGGCGCAGGTGCACGACATCGACGCCGAGGCTTTGCGCCTCCCGCCAGCCGAGGCTCAGGAGGTCCATCGGCCGGCCCAGCGGCCACAACAGCGCTGCGCCGAGCAGGATCGGGGTGGCCATGATCACATGCTCCCACGTGCGGTCCTCGAGCCCCCCGAGCAGCCAGAACAGGATCTGGGCGTTGCGCTCGTACGTGAGGGTGGCCTGCGAGAGCACATAGCTGGTGACGGCGCCGAGCAGGGCGTTCAGGGCGATGCCGGCGAGGAGGAGCCGCTCGGTGCCCGCGCCCTGCCGGGCGAGGACGATGACCGCGCCGGTGGCGCAGAGGGCGCCGCCCACCGCCGTGACCGGGACGAGCATGAACGAGGTCGCCGCCCACCCCGCCCCGATGGCGATGACGGCACCCGCCGCGCCGCCGCTGCTCACGCCCAGCAGGTCGGGACTCGCGAGGCTGTTGCGGAAATAGGCCTGCATCACGAGGCCGCTCGCCGCGAGCGCCGACCCGACGAGCAGCGCCACGCAGAGGCGCGGGAGGCGGATCTGCCAGAGGATCGTAGCCGCAAACTCGTCGCGCCCCAGCAGGCCGTCCACGATCTGACCCGGCCCCAGCCGCACGTCGCCGACCGCGAGGGAAACGAAGGTCAGCCCCCCGAGGGCGAGGAGGAGCAGCGGCAGCGCGATGCGGGCGGGCAGCAGGGGTTTCACGGCACGGGGTCGCGGAATCGCCCGGGGTGCAGCTGCCGCGCGAGTTGTTCATAGGCGTGCACGCGAAGGTGCGTGACGCAGCCCAGGGCCCAGGCGTCCAGCAGCGCGACCCGGCGCTTCCGCACGGCGGGAAAATGCGCGTACGGCGGCAGCTTGAGGTAGGGCGCTAACGCCTCGTCGAGATTGCTGCCACCCAGCACGACCGTCTCCACCGGCCACAGCAGCATGGCCTCACCCGGTGGCGTGTCGTGGCCCTGCAGCCGCCCGAGCGTTGTGGCCAGATTCTCGGCGCCGGCATGATCGCAGATGTCCTGGAAGGTCGTGCCCGCGCCCGCGATCACCCCGTAGGTCGACGGCGCGATCACGCGAACGGGCGTCGCGCCGGCAAGGCGCTCCTGCAGGCGGGCGAGCCGCGCGCGGCAGTCGGCGATGACCGTCTCGGCCCGCGCCACGGCCGCGGGGTCGCCAAGCGCGGCGGCCAGGCGCCGCAGGTTCGCGTAGGCGTCCTCCAGCGTGAGGTACCGGTCGAAGACGACGACCGGCACGCCGGCGCGCCGCACCTGCTCGACGAGCTCGGCGCGGCTGTAATCGCTGAACAGCACGAGCGTCGGCCGGTAGCGCAGGATCGTCTCGGCGTCGCCGTGCCCGATCGCCGGGTAGGCGGCGGCCTCGCGGGCGACGCCGGAAAAAACCGGGTCGCGCGACAAATGGCTCAAGGCCGCAATCTGCTCCGGGGTGGCCACGGCGAGCAGCAGCTCATCGGTCCCAACCGTCTGCGAGACGACGCGGACGGGCTCCGCCCGCGCCGCCAGACAGGCGACGCAGGCGAAGATGACGGTGAGGAAGCGGCGGGGGTGCGCCATGGCGAAGGAATGAGAGGGTTTCAGAAGCGCCAGTCGAGCCCGCCGTACACGGCCATTCCCGGCGAGGGGAAGCCGTTCACGGCCTCGTATTGCTCGTCGAGGGCGTTCTCCACACGCAGGCGGAGGTTGAGGTTGTCGCGCAGGTACCAGGCACCGTAGACGCGCAGCACGGTGTAGTCCTCGCCGTCGGTGCGACCGTAGGTGGCGGCGTCGACATCCTCGCGGTCGGCGACCCAGGCGACGCCGGCGCCGATAGTGAAGCTGCGGTTCAGGTCATGACGCAGGTCGGCGCCCACGCTGTGCCGCGGGCGTCGCAGGAGGCGAAGGCCGGCGGTCGTGTCCTCGGCCTCGAGCCAGGTGTGCGCGAGATCGAGCCGCGTGTCGGCGGTGAGGTTGAGCTGGAGCGTCGTCTCGACGCCGTGGCTTTTCGCTTCGCCGACATTGCGCACGGTCGAGGGGAACACCATGAAATCGTAGTTGATCAGGTTCTCGAAACGGGTGTCGAACCAGGTCACCGCCAGCAGGCCGCGGCCGTCCGGCAGGGTGAGGTCGACGCCGGCGTCCCAGCCCTTGGCCTCCTCGGGATCGAGCGTCGGGTTGCCCACGTAGTACGCCGAGGTGCCGTAGAGATCGAGGAAGCTGGGCGAACGGAAGGCCGTGCCATAGCTGGCGCGGAACTTGAGGCGCCTCGGTTGTGCGACCCACGCGAGCGCGGCGCGGCCGGTGGCGGCGTTGCCGAAGGTGTCGTGGTCGTCGTTGCGCAGGCCGACCGTGAGGAAAAGGCTCTCCCCGAGGGTCATCTCATCCTGCGCGAAGAATGCCAGCAGGGTCTGGTCGCGGTCGATGTTGCCGAAGCCCGTGTTGCGGGTCTCGGAGCGGTCGGCCGTGGTGCCGAAGGTCACACGGTGGCGCTCGGCCCCGGTCCACGTGGCCTGGGCGTCGAGGACGGCGCGGCGGGTGCGGTTGTGGTCCTGCGAGGGCGGCGTGGCCCAGGGCGGGTTCGGCAGCGGGTTGTCGGAGACGAGTTCGCGGTGCTGGGCGCCGAGAATGAGGTGCACGTTCCAGTCGGCGGACGGCTTCAGGTCGGCAAAGACGGTGGCGAGGAAGATGCGCTCGCGCTCGGTGTTGTTGGGATCGTTGGTGAACCGGTCGCCGGGTGACTCGTAGAGGCCGTGGTAGCCGCGCAGCGTCGCGCCGACGCTGGTCGTGGCGCCCACGTCGCGGTCGAGGCGCAGGGCGAAATTGCCGCGGGTGAACGCGCTGTCGGCGCGGTCGTTCTCCGTGCGGCCGCCGAACAGGCTGAAGGCGTAGTCCGTCGCGCCGTCCCCGCCCTGCGTCGCGTAGGCGGCCTGGGCGGTGCCGAAGCTGCCGCCCTCGACGGTGAGGGCGCTGGCGGCCGGGCCGCTGCCGCGGTTCTGGCTGAGGGCGATCACGCCGCCGAGCGCCTCGCCGCCGTGGAGGGTGCTCTGCGGGCCGCGCACGATTTCGACGCGTTCCTGGGCGCCAAGCACGGCGCCACCGAGGAGGTTGAAGTACTCGGTGTTGGCGTCGTTGAAACGGATGCCGTCCACCAGCACGAGCGTGTGGTTGGAGTTGGAGCCGCGCGTGAACAGCGAGGTCACCCCGCCGGTCTGCCCGGTGGTGGCGGCCGGCAGGCCGGGCTGCGTGCCGAGTGCGGCCAGCAGGTCGGCCTGCTGCCGGGCGGCGAGGTCGCCGGCCGTCACGACGCTGGCGGCCGAGGCGAGTTGGGCGAACGACACGGGCGTCCGCAGGGCGGTCACGACCAAGGTGTCGAGGTTGATGGGTTCCGTCGTGTCGGCGGAATCCTGGGCGCGGCCGGACGCGAGGGTCCCGGCCAGCGCAAGGCTGGCGATAATCCGACCCGACAGGCGGGCCGAGAGGCAGGCGATCATGATGTGTCTGTCTACGCTTGGGTAAGAGCAGACACGTTGGCCGGTGGCCGGGTGGCGCTGCCCTCACGCTTCATATTTGCGATGAAGTTTGAGCGACCCGGCATGCGCAAAAGTTCCATGCCAAGCCGCGTGAGTGCCTGAGACGGGATGTTCGGACTTCACATTTCGGCCGGCTTTCGCCGGCGGCCTCTCCTCCGCCTTCACCGGGTGCGACCCCGATTGGCCTGCCGTGCGTTCGCCGCACGCTGGAGGTTTGGACTGATGTGTCACCGCAGCGCAACTGTGGCCGGATCTCACGGCCTTCCCCGCTGCCCCAGACATGAAAAAGAACACGAACGCGGCCAGACCATGCCAGCCCACCCGTCTCTGCAAACCGTTTCTTTGCGCATAATTTGTCAGCCCGGGCGCACCCCTTGACCGCAACTGATAGATTTTGGCACATTAAATATCAATGCATACGGATTCAGAGATATGTGTCTTGCCATCCGGATGGTTCCCCCCTGTGCTCCGACCATGCCCAACGACCGTACCGCCGCCCTCGAGGCCCTGTTTCGTGAGCGCATCGCCGTGCTCGACGGGGCCATGGGCTCGATGATCCAGGACCGGGAGCTGACCGAGGCCGATTTCCGGGGCGCGCGCTTTCGGAACCACCCGCACGATCTCAAGGGCAACAACGACCTGCTCGTCCTGACCCGCCCCGACGTGATCGAGGGCATCCATGCGGAATATTTCGCGGCCGGGGCGGACATCGTGGAGACGAACACGTTCAACTCCACGGCCATCTCCCAGGCGGACTACCGCACCGAGGCACTCGTCGCCGAGCTCAACACCGCCGCCGTCGCCTGCGCCCGGCGGGCCGCCCGGGCGGCCGAGGCGGCCACGCCCGGCCGCCTGTGCTTCGTCGCCGGGGCCATCGGCCCGCTGAACCGCACGCTCTCGCTCTCACCCGACGTCAACCGGCCCGACTACCGCGCGGTGACCTGGGACCAGGTGGTCGCCGCCTACACCGAGCAGGTGCGCGCGCTGGTCGGCGCGGGCGTCGATGCGCTGTTGGTCGAGACCATCTTCGACACGCTCAACGCCAAAGCCGCGCTCTTCGCCATCGAGCAGGTCTTCGACGAAGCGGACACCCGCGTGCCGGTGATGATCTCCGTGACGATCACCGACGCCTCCGGCCGCACGCTCTCCGGCCAGACGATCGGCGCCTTTTACCACAGCATCCGGCACGCCCGGCCGTTCTCCGTTGGCATCAATTGCGCCCTCGGTGGCGCGGCGATGCGACCCTACGTCGAGGAGCTGGCGGCCCTCGCCGAGTGCTACGTGAGCTGTTACCCGAACGCCGGCCTGCCCAACGCGTTCGGCGGCTATGACGAGACCCCGGCCGATATGGCCAAGGTGCTCGGCGAATTCGCCGCCAGCGGTTTCGTCAACCTGGTCGGCGGCTGCTGCGGCTCGACGCCCGCCCACATCGCGGCCATCGCCGCGGCCGTGAAGGGACGCCCGCCGCGCGCCCCCGCCCCGCTCGCCGCCGGACTCCGCCTGAGCGGCCTCGAACCCCTGACGGTTGCCTGATCGCCATGACCCCATCCGGCTCCAACTTCCTCGTCATCGGCGAGCGCACCAACATCACGGGTTCACCCAAGTTCGCCAAGGCCATCAAGGCCGGCGACTGGAACGCCTGCCTCGCCATCGCCAAGCAGCAGGTCGAGTCCGGCGCCAACCTGATCGACATCAACGTCGACGAGGCGCTGATCGACGGCGAGGCGACGATGGTGAAGTTCCTCAACCTCATCGCCGCCGAGCCCGACATCTGCCGCGTGCCGGTGATGCTCGACTCCTCGAAGTGGTCGGTCCTCGAGAAGGGCCTGCAGTGCCTGCAGGGCAAGGGCATCGTCAACTCCCTCTCGCTGAAGGACGGCGAGACCGAGTTCCTGCGCCGGGCCAAGCTCGTGCAGCGCTACGGGGCCGCCGCCGTCGTCATGGCCTTCGACGAGAACGGCCAGGCCGCCACCCGCGACGAAAAGGTCCGCATCTGCACGCGCGCCTACCGCCTCCTCACCGAGCGCATCGGCTTCGCCCCGGCGGACATCGTTTTCGACCCCAACATCCTCACCGTCGCGACCGGCATCGAGGAGCACAACAACTACGCGGCCGATTTCTTCGCCGCGACGCGCATCCTGAAGGAGACGCTTCCCGGCGTCCGCGTCAGCGGCGGCGTCTCCAACGTCTCCTTCTCCTTCCGCGGCAACAACCCCGTGCGCGAGGCGATGCACACGGCTTTCCTCTACCACGCGATCGCGGCCGGGCTCGACATGGCGATCGTCAACGCCGGCATGCTCGGCGTGTACGACGAGATCGAACCCGTCCTGCGCGACCTCGTGGACGACGTGCTGCTGAACCGCCGGCCCGACGCGACCGAGCGCCTGATCGCCCACGCCGAGGAAATCAAGGCCCGCGAGGCCGCCGCCAAGTCCGCCGGCACCGCCACCGCGGTGGCGGTCGAGGTCGACGCCTGGCGCCAGGCCCCGGTCGAGGAGCGCCTCTCGCACGCGCTGATCAAGGGCATCGACAGCCACATCGAGGCCGACACCGAGGAGGCGCGGCAGAAATACCCGAAGCCCCTCGACATCATCGAGGGCCCGCTGATGGACGGCATGAGGGTGGTCGGCGATCTCTTCGGCGCCGGCAAGATGTTCCTCCCGCAGGTCGTAAAGAGCGCCCGCGTGATGAAGCGCGCCGTCGCCTACCTCCAGCCGTTCATGGAGGAGGAGAAAAAGCGCCACCTCGCCGCCGGCAGCACCGCGCGCCCCCAGGGCCGCATCGTCATGGCCACGGTCAAGGGCGACGTCCACGACATCGGCAAGAACATCGTAGGGGTCGTCCTCGCCTGCAACAACTACGAGGTCATCGACCTCGGCGTCATGGTCCCCTGCGAGAAGATCCTCGCCACCGCCAAGGAACAGCACGCCGACGTGATCGGCCTCTCCGGCCTCATCACCCCCTCGCTCGACGAGATGGCGCACGTCGCCAAGGAGATGACCCGCACCGGCTGCACCCTCCCCCTTCTGATCGGCGGCGCCACCACGTCGGCCGCGCACACCGCGGTCAAGATCGCCCCCGAGTACGCCCAGCCCGTGGTGCACGTCCTCGACGCCTCACGTGTGATCGGCGTCGTCTCCGCGCTCCTCAGCAAGGAGCAGCAGCCCGCCTTCGTGGCCGCGAACACCGCCAGGCAGGAAAAGCAGCGCGCCGATTTCGCCGCCCGTCGCCAGGCGCGTCCCCTGCTCACGCTCGAGCAATCCCGCGCCCGCCGGCAGACCTTCGACTGGGCGCAGGTCGACATCCCCGTGCCCGAATTCCTCGGCACGCGCGCCTACGCCACCGAACCAGCTGACCCCGGCTCACCCCTTAACCCTTACCCCTTAACCCTGGAAGAAATCGCCGCTTACATCGACTGGGGGCCCTTCTTCTCCGCGTGGGAGCTGCACGGCCGCTTCCCGGAGATCCTCGAGGATCCCGCGGTGGGCGCGGAGGCCAAGAAGCTCCATGCCGACGCGCAGCAGCTCCTCGCCCGCATCATCGCCGAGCGGCGTTTCACCGCCCGCGCAGTCATCGCGTTCTGGCCGGCAAACAGTGTCGGCGACAGCGTCGAGGTCTACGCCGACGTGCAGCGCGCGCGCGTCCTGCACACGTTTCCGTTCCTGCGGCAGCAACTCGAGAAGCCGGCGAACCAGTTCAACCATTGCCTGGCCGACTACATCGCGCCGCGCGACAGTGGCCGCCTCGACTACCTCGGCGGCTTCGCCGTCACCGCCGGCCATGGTGTCGAGGCGCTCGCCGCGGAGTTCAAGCGCGTCCACGACGACTACTCCGCCATCATGACCCAGGCCTTGGGCGACCGGCTCGCCGAGGCGCTGGCGGAATTGATGCACAAGAAGGCCCGCGATTTCTGCGGCTTCGGCCGCACCGAGAACCTCGCGATGCCTGACATCATCCGCGAGAAATACCGCGGCATCCGCCCCGCGCCCGGTTACCCGGCCTGCCCCGACCACACGGCCAAGCCGCCGCTCTTCGCCCTCCTGGACGCACCCGCCGCCACCGGCATCACCCTGACCGAATCCTGCGCCATGGCCCCGGCCTCGAGCGTAAGCGGCTTCTACCTCAACCACCCCGAGGCCAAGTATTTCGCCGTCGGCAAGCTCGGCGCCGACCAGGTGCAGGACTACGCCGCGCGCCAGGGCATTACAGTGGCGGAGGCCGAAAAGTGGCTGGCGCCATACCTGGATTATTGAGGTCGCATTCCGGTTGGATTTCCGCCGTCCGGATGGCAGCTTAGCGCGGTTGGGCTGTCGTTTCCCTGCAAAGCACGCGTGCCATCCGTTCCGGCGATCCTTTTTTTCATCGACCAATCTCCGCCTCCCGTCGCGCCCGACCGGACGCGGCGGATCTCCGGCTGGATTTTTTGCCGGGGTCCTGATCGGTGCTGCGCCGTGCGCGCCCGCGACCAGGGCCGCATCGTCCTGGCGAACTACGGCAGGCCGCGGCCGGACGTGGCCGCAGCGTACGCCGGCGAGCCGTCGGCAGGTTTGAGCGGATTCAGCATCGACGCCGCCGGCCCCGGCGGGCCCGGCCTCCGCCTCGAATGGCTGGATGGCGCCGGCGAATGGCATGAGTTCTGGCGCGAACCCGGGGAGCAGGCGGAGCGTCTGCCCGATCCTTCGGACCGCCCGGTCTTGCCCGCGGCCCTCACCCCGGTCCTGATCGCCGCAACCGCCGCGGCGCTCCGCACGGGATCGTGGCAGCAGGCGCGGGACCAACTGGCGGGTGCACTGGAGGACTACGCCAGCCCCGATCCGTCGAACGCGGATAACCCGGAACTGGCCGTGCACCTGGACGAGCCGGCCGGCAATGGCTTCGCCGGTGATTTCCTCCGGATCAGCGGATGGGTCTTCAATCGGCGGTCGCCCGTCCGCCGCGTCTTCGCGCACGCGGAACCCGCGGGCGCGGTCCACGTGGTGTTCCCGAAGCCCCGGCCGGACGTGGCCGCCGCCTTCCGGCGGCCGCCGGCGCCGGTGGCCTGCGGGTTTACCGGCATGATTCGCCTGCCGCCCACCCCGGCCCGCGTCTGCTGGTTCCGCCTTTATGTCGAGTCGGCCGACGGCTCGGTCGCGCTCGCGCTGTCGCGCCGCTTCTTTCGGCTGTATCCCGCCGGTGCAGGGTGGCACCACGCACAGGCCGCCCTGCTGCTGGCCCTGGCCGCGGGCGCACGGCAGTACCGGCCGGAATCATGGCGGGCTTGGGCTCGGGAGATCGCCCGCTGGCGTCCACCAGAAGCGTCCGCTGAACGTCCTGCGCCCCGGCGCGAGATCGCACGCACCCGCCCCGCGGCCCCGGCGATCGTGCAACCCCTCGAGCAGGATCCCTTGCTCAGTATTCTCGTGCCGGTCTTCAACCCGCCCGAGCGGTACCTGGCCGACATGATCGCAAGCGTGCAGGCCCAAACCTACCCGCGCTGGGAACTCTGCCTTGTCGACGACGCCTCCACGGCCCGGCATGTCCGCCCGCTGCTGGAGCGCTGGGCCCGGGCCGATGCGCGCATTCGTCCAGCCTTCCGGGCCACCAACGGCCACATCGCCCGGGCGACCAACGACGCGCTGGCCATGGCTCGCGGCGAGTTTGTGGCCTTGCTCGACCACGACGACCTGCTCCCGCCCGCGGCCCTGTTGCGGGTGGTCGAGGCCATCCGCGCCCACCCCGGGGCACAGTTTCTGTACACCGACCGCGACAAGGTCGATGACGAGGGCCGGCGCTTCGACCTCGAGCTGCGCGGCGCCTGGAACCCCGCGATGGGGCTCACCCACAATTACCTGCACCAGCTCACCGTCATCCGGCGCCGCCTGGTCGAGGCGGCCGGGGCATTGCGGCCGGGTTACGATGGCTCGCAGGATCTCGACCTCTACCTGCGCTGCCAGGAATTGGCGCAGCCGGGGGAAATCGTGCACGTGCCGGCCGTCTGCTACCATTGGCGCGTTCACGCCGGCAGCACGGCCAGCCGGGGCGACCAGAAGGACTACATGTTCGATTCCGCGCGGCGCGGCATCGCCGACGCGCTCCGCCGGCGTCAGCTCCGCGCGGAGCCGTTCCTGCCCGCGTTCGCCCATTTCTACGGCCTCAACCTGCACCAGCTGCGCTGGGACCCGGCCCTGCTGCGCGAGCATCCCGTCAGCGCCGTGCTCGCGGCTCCATCCGCAGGCGATGACTGGCGCCGGACCGTGGCCGCGCTTTGCCGCACCGTGCCGGCGGGGGCGCTGCAGATCGTCGTGGTCGTCGCCGGGGGCGAAGGCCCCGCAGACGCCCGGGCGGACGGCGATCGCGTGGAGCTTGTCCGGGCGCCGGCTGGCACCGGGAAAGCCGCGCTGTTCAACCTCGGGGCCGCCCGGGCGCGGCATGCCTTGCTGCTCCTGCTCGACGCGGGGGCGGCGCCGCTGGCGCCGGGATGGCTGGAGGATCTGGTCGGCTGGACGACCGTCCCCGGCTTCGCGGCCGTGGGCCCCCGGGTCATCGCGGCGGATGGGACGCTGCACAGTGCCGGATGGACGATCGACCCGCGGAGCGGCCGGCCCCGGGCCTTGTTCGCGGGCGAGGCGGCGGATGATCCCGGGCGCCAGTTTCTCCCGCAGGCCGCGCGCGATTCGTTGCTGCTGGATCCGGCCGCCATGCTGACGCGCACGACAATCTTCCGCGAGCTCGCCGGTTTCGATTCCGCCCGCTTTCCCGCGGTCCACTACGCCGCGGACTACTGCCTGCGCCTGCACGGCCTGAAACATCGCGTGGTCTTCACGCCGCAGGCCACGCTGCACCTGGCCGCCGGCGAGGGAACCGATCAGCCGGTCCGCACCCGTGAGGACGAGGCCTTCGTTCAGATCCACGCCGGCCGGATCGACCCGTGGGTGCGCCCGGAGCTGTTCGCCGGTGGCGACGGCGACTCCCGCCCATCGCTCGATCCGTTGCCGTCCTGGATGCCGGCGGGGGCGGTGGCATTTACCGGCGGGTGGTTCTTTCTCGAGCGCCCGGGCGCCGGCAGGGAGTCGCCCGACGGGGACCAGGTGCTGAGCGGCTGGTGCCTGCCGCGACCGGGCAGCAGGATCGCCGAGCTGCGCCTGCGCGCAGGTGGCCGGGTCCATCTCCTCACGTACGGACATCCCCGGCCGGATCTCGCCGCCGCCGCCGGTCACGCCGGTGACTTCCTCCCCGCGGGCTTTGCGCTCGAGGCCAAGCTGCCACCCGGGCGGATGCAGGTGGCATTCGAGGCCTTGGGGACGGACGCCGGCGCCGATTGGGCACCGGTAACCACGATGGAAGTGACCATCGGGCGCGCCGACCGGGCCGCGCCGACCGCACCATCAATCGGCGGGCTGATCGAAGGCGCGAAGCAGCTCCTGGCCCGCTTCGCGACCCAGGCAGACCAGGCGAAGGCGTGGCGCGAGGCGGTGCGCTACCCTGCACTGCCCTTCCATGGATTTTGGGATGAACCGGAGGCGCTCGTGCGCCCGGTGTACGGCGGCACGGCGGTTCGGGGCTGGCTGTTCCACGAGACGGCGGAGATCCGCCGCGTGGTCGCCTCGTTCGGCCTGGCCGATTGGCTGCCGCTCACCCACGGCAAGGCGAGCGAGGCCATCCACCGGTCGTTCCCCGGTTACCCGGCGTCCCGCCGATGCGCGATCGCGGGCTTCGTGCCCCTGCCGAGCCGGGCCGCCCAGCCGCTCACCTTGCGCATCTGGGCGGAGTTGGCGGATGGCGCCTGGCATCTGGTCTACGTCCGGCGGTGCCAGGTCCTCGAGGCGGAAGCGCTCGGGGCGAAGCCCGTGGCGCCGGGCCGCGGGCCGTGGCGTTTGCCGGGAGCTTCCCGGCGCGATCGCCACGCCCGGGCCAACCCGGCGCGGCCCGGCCTGGTCGCGGTGACACACAACCTGAACCGGGAGGGAGCGCCTTACTTCCTGCTGGAGCTGGCGCAGTTTGCGCGGCCGCGGACGAACGCGAGCCTCACCGTCATCTCGACCGCCGACGGTCCGCTGCGGGAGGAATTTGAGCGTGCGGGCATGACCGTGCGGCTGGTCGACCGTGGCCCGCTCTGGCAGGCGCGGACGCGGCGGGAGGCGCAGCGGGCGGTGGCCGGGCTCGCACGGGAACTGCGCGCCGCGGAGGCCAGTCTGGTCATCGCCAACACGATCGAGAGCTTCTGGGCGGTGCTCGCCGCCCGCGAGGCGGGTTGCCCCGCGCTTTTCTATATTCACGAACCCGGCGTCTTGGGGCTGCACTATCTCGGGCACCTGGGATCCGCCGTCAGGCGATTGGCGGCCGAGGCCTTCGCGGACGCCGACACCCTCGTCTCTTTCCCCAGCCAAGCGACGCAGGCTTATTACGAGGATCTCATGCGCCACGGGCGCAGCTGCATCCAGCCCGGTTGGACCGACCTGGGCCGGGTGCTTCCGGCCGACCCGATCCACGCCCGAGCCACCATGCGCCATCGCCTGGGGCTCGCCCCGGACGAGCGCCTCGTCATCACCGTCGGCACCGTCTGCAGCCGCAAGGGCCAGCTGCACTTCGTCAACGCGATCGACCAGCTCTGGCGCGACCATCCGCGGGTGGCGGCGCGCTGCCGCTTCCTGTTGATCGGCGCCCATGACGACGACTACGGCAGGATGGTGGCGGCGCTCGTGGCGCGCCGACCGCAGCAGCACATCCAGATCCTGCCGGCCACGCCGCAGGTCGGGGACTACTTCGCCGCCGCCGATCTGTTCGTGCTGTCCAGCTTCGAGGAGGGCTTCCCGCGCGTGCTGCTGGAGGCGATGGGATTCGGGCTGCCGATCGCATGCACCCGCATCCATGCCGTGCCGGAGATCGCTCGGCCCGATGAGGAGGCCCTGCTGGTCGCGCCGGGCGACAGCACGGCGCTGGCGGGTGCCATGCACCGCTTGCTGACCGATCGGGAGCTCGCCGCGCGGCTGGGCCGTCAGGCCGAGCAACGGGTCCTGGACCGATTCACGGCCGGGCGGGTGTTGCCGGGCCACTGGCGGACGATCCTGGACCTGGCGCCAGCGTTGTCCGCAACTGCGCCCAATACTCCGCCGTCCGATTCCGCGGGACCCAGCCGAGCAGCGACCTGAGCGTCGTCGGGTCGCCGACCATCACCGGGCTGACTGCGCCGGGCAGCGGATCCAACCGCGATCGCCAGGGGCCGCCCAGCGCCCGCTCGGCCGCCGCGGCCATTTCCACCGTGCTGACGCCCTCGCCGGTGCAGACATTGGCGATGATCGGCCCGGCATCGCCGCGAGGCCAGGCCAACGCCGCCAGGGCGCAGCGGCAGACATCCTCCTCGTGCACGTAGTCGCGGATCGCGGGCGCGCCGGTGTCATCGACCGCGAGCCCGAGTTCGCACCCGGTTCGCCAGGCGCGGAGGATCGCCTGCACCAGGTTGCCCCGGTCGGGCGACGTCGCCAGGCGTTCGCTCAGGATGCCGAACAGCCGCAAGCTCACCGCATCGACGCCCGCGCGGCCGAGCGCCCGTTCCGCCGCGAGCTTCGCCCGGCCGTAAGCCGTGGCCGGGGCGGTCTCGTCCTGTTCTGACAGCCGCTGCAGCGGGCGCCGGGTGCGCGGGCCCGAGTAGACCGCGGCAGAACTGAAGAAAACGAGCCGCCCTCCCGTCCGCTGGGCGATCGCGATGACGGTCGCCGTCACGGCCGTCGCGTCCGGTGCGAAACTCCGGCCCGGCTCGTAGATCCGCGTGTCGGCCGCGAGATGAAACACGGGCGCCCCGGCCAGCCGCTTCCAGTCCTGCCGGAGCAGCCGCGGATCCGCCAGGTCGCCCGGCAGCCATTCGTCGCAGGCGAGGCCGGCCGGTGGTTGCGCGGCCCGGCCGATCGCCACCACCCGGTGGCCGGCGTGGCGCGCCGCCGCGGCCAGCCGGTGGCCCAGCAGGCCGCCCGCCCCGGTGATGATCACGGTCATCGCCGGGTGATCCGGTCGGCAAACCGGCGGGCCAGCTCGGCGATGCCGGCCTCGGAAAAGTGCACGCCGTCGACGTAATGCTCGCTCGCCAGACCCGAGGTGTCGACCAGCCAGCCCCCGAGGTCGCGGGCGCGGCATTCCTCACGGATGACGTCATTGAACCGCCGGACCCGCTCGACGCAGCTCGAGTCGTACGGCGAGGCCAGCGATGCGCCCAGTTGCAGGTCGGGGACGAGGCCGGGAAAGACCAGGAGCTTCGCCACCAGCAGGCGGTCGAGGACCTGGCCGTACAGCATGCGAAACACCTCCGGCGGCGTGGCGATCGCGGCCTTGGTGTCGTTCGTGCCGATGAGGAGGGTGCAGAACGTGGCGTCCTTCCACATCCACGGCTTCTGGTCGAGGCGACGCAGCACCTGCAGGACGGTTTCACCATTCACGGCTTCGCAGCGCAGCAGCCAGCGCTTGTTGGTCGCGCGGTTGAGCTGGTCGGCCAAGCCCTCGGCCAGGCCATATCGCGTGCGGGCACCGGCGGTCAGGCTGTCACCGAGGCAGACTCCATGTTCGTAAAGCGGCATAGGAAAATCAGGGCAGGATCGGCGGCGGCTGGCGGACAAACTCCGCCCGCATCAGGTCAATCACGTCGGCGAACGGCGTCAGCCGGAAACGCCGTCCCAGCAGGCGGCGGAGCTTGCGGTTGTCGCCGGCATAACGCCGGTCGGGATTGGGCCGGTCCGCGACAAACGTCATCGCCACGGCCGGGTCCAGCCCGAGGCTGCGGGCCACGGTGCGCACCACCTGCAGGGTGCTGCGGTGCACGCCCGAGGCGAGGTTGTAGGCCTCGCCGCTGCGCCCGCGCTCATAGACGGCGATCATCTGCCGCACGGCGTCGCGCACGTAGAGGTACTCGCGCCGGTGGCGGCCGTCCCCGTGCACGGTCATCTTTCGGCCGGCCAACAGGTAGGCGAAGGTCTTCGGGATCAGGTCCTTGGGCTGCTGCCCGGGGCCGAACAGGTTGCACGGCCGCACGGTCACCACGTCCAGGCCGTACACGTCGGCGTAGGCACGCACGAGCAGGTCGCCGCAGGCCTTGGTGGCGGCGTAGATGTTCCGCGGGCGCAGCGGGTCCGTCTCGGTCGACCGGCCGCGCACCCGCTCGCCATAGACCTCGTCGGTCGAGACGTGGAGCATCCGCTTGCCTGCGCCCGCGTGGCGCAGCGCCTCCAGGAGGGCATGGGTGCCGTTGACGTTGGCGCGCACGAAGGTGCCCGGCGTGTGATAGCTGAAGTCGACATGCGTCTCGGCGGCGAGGGCGATGATCCCGTCACCCTGGGCCAGGAGCCCGCCGACCATCGCCGCATCGTTGATGTCACCCCGCACGATGGTCAGCGGCACCGCGGTCGCCCGCGGCGACCACAGCCGGTCGACGATCCGGTGCGGATAACGGTCCATCGCCGGGCGCAGGTGCGCGAGCGAACCGGCGTAGGTCATGAGGTCGAGGCAGATCACCCGGTAACGCCGGTCGAGGAGCGCCTCGATGAGGTGGCCGCCCACGAAGCCGGCGCCGCCGGTGACCAGGATTGTGCGATGTGCTCGCATGCCGATATGGCATCAGCACCGACTGCGGACGCATTTTCAAGGACGCAGTGGCGTCGGCGGGTCGCCGGTGGATATTTCCGTGGATTTTGCCGTCGACGATGGCGGAACCGCGCCGCTGGATTGTCATTGTCCGGACACCACCACGCTTCCCGTACCGCCCCTTCATGAAGGTTCTCACTGTCATCGGCACCCGCCCCGAGGCCCTGAAGCTGGGGCCTGTGATCCAGTGCCTCGCCCGGACGCCCGGCGTGCAATCCCTCGTCTGCACGACCGGCCAGCACCGCGAGTTGCTGACCGATGCCCTGGCGCTTTTCGGCGTGCGGCCGGATTTCGATCTCGCCGTCATGCGTCCGCGGCAGACGCCGGGGACCGTGCTCGCGGCCATCCTGCAGCGGCTCGAGCCGCTCCTCGCGCAGGTGCGACCCGACTGGCTGGTCGTCGTCGGCGACACCACCTCGGCCCTGGGCGCGGGCATCGCGGCGCATCATTGTCAGGTGCGCCTGGCGCACGTCGAGGCCGGCCTGCGCAGCGGCTCCCGTCGGGATCCCTTTCCCGAGGAGGCCAACCGCCGCCTGCTCTCGGTGCTCGCGGAGCTGAATTTCGCCCCCACCGCCCAGGCGCGGGAGAACCTGAGGCAGGAAAACATCCCGTCCCGCGTGATTCGGGTGACCGGCAACCCCGTGATCGACACGCTGCGGCAATGCGGTTCCCGGCCGGCGCCGGCTGCGGTCGGCAAAGTGCTGCGTCAGCTCGGCCTGGGCGCAGCCCCGGCCCCCGGCGACCCCCGGCTGGTCGTCGTGACCTGCCACCGGCGCGAGAACCATGGCGCCCCGCTGCGGCAGGTCTGCGCGGCGGTGCGTGACCTCGCGTCCCGCAACCGCGGCTCGGTGCGGATCCTGTTTGTGGTCCACCCGAATCCGGCGGTCCGCGGAACCGTGCGGCGCGAACTGGCCGGCGTGCGCGATGTGACACTGGCGGAGCCGCTTGCCTACCCGACCCTGATCGGGCTCCTGCGCCGCGCGTACGTGGTTCTGACTGATTCCGGCGGGCTTCAGGAGGAAGCCCCCTGGCTCCGCGTGCCGGTTCTGGTCCTGCGCGACAACACGGAGCGCCCCGAGGGCGTGGCGGCCGGCGTGGCCAGGCTCGTCGGCACCCGCCGCCAAGCCATCGTCGCGGCGACCCAGCGCCTGCTCGACCGCCCCGCGGTGCATCGCGCGATGGCCAAGGGCTTTCGCGGCTACGGCGACGGCCACGCCGCACCGCGGATCGTGCGGGCGCTGGCCCGGCATTTGGGGTGACAGCGCGGGCACGTTCGCTGACGTTTCCGGCATGAGCTTGTCCCCTCGCCTGCGGCAGTTGAGTCTCGTGATCGGCATGAGTGCCGTTTCCCCTCTCTTGATGGCCGCCGACCCGACGCCCTTCACCGTGAAGGCGATGACCTACAACATCCAGGTCGCCGGCACGCAACCGCCCCACGCCTGGGCGCTGCGACTGCCGCTGATGGTGCGGCTCCTGCAGCGCGAGACCCCGGACGTCATCGGCACCCAGGAGGGCCGCTACGAGCAGGTTCGCGACCTGGCGACCGCGTTGCCGGACTACGACTGGATCGGTGTCGGGCGCGACGGCGGCAGCGAGGGCGAGTTCATGGCGGTTTTTTACCGCCGCGCCCGGTTCGAGCCGGTTGCCTTCGACCATTTCTGGCTGTCGGACACGCCGGCGGTTGTCGGCTCGGCCACCTGGGGCAACCAGTACCGCCGCATGGTCACGTGGGTGCGCTTCCGCGAACGCGCGACCAACCGGGAGTTCGAGGTGTGGAACACACATTTTGACCACGAGGTCGAGCCGGCGCGCGTAAAGTCCGCCGCGCTGATCCGCCAGCGCCTGGCCGCGACTGACCGCCCCCTCCTGCTGCTCGGCGACTTCAACTGCGTCGCGGGCCGCAGCGTCGCCTACACCGAACTCACGGTTGGCGCCGGCTTGACCGATGCCTGGAACGTCGCCCGGCGGCGCGGACCGGAGGATCTCAACACCTTCAATGGCCACAAGGGCCCGCAGCGCCGGGGCGAGCGCATCGACTGGATCCTGGGTCGCGCCGTGGCCGCGGTGGATGAGACCGCGATCCTCGACTACGCCGAGGCCGGGCTGGCGCCGAGCGATCACTATCCGGTGACGGCGCAGGTGACCTTCTAGGCGCGTTCACCGGACTGTCCTGCGCGACCGCCGGTTGCCGGCGACCCGGGCGGACCCAGCATCGCGGGCGTCACCCCGCCCCATGTCCACGGCCCTCCTGATCCAGCTCGGCGTCTTTCTCGGTCTCAATGCCCTCGTCGCGGTCGTCACCTGGCTGCATTGCCGGCGCAGTCCGCGGTCGGCCAGCGACGCGAAGGAGTACTTTCTCGCCGGCGGCACGCTCGGCTGGGTGTTCATCGCGGGGTCGCTGACGCTGACCAACATCAACACCGACACTCTCGTCGGCTGGAACGGCAACCAGATGCTGCTCATCGCCTGCTGGGAGCTCGCGGGCGTGCCGGGACTCATCCTCCTCGCGAAGGTTTTCGTGCCGCTCTACTACAAGTACAACTGCACGACGGTCACGGAACTCCTCGAGCGGCGCTACGGCAGCAAGCACATCCGCGCCACCGTCGCCACGATCTTTCTCCTCAGCAGCGTCCTGCTCTTCCTGCCGGTCATGCTCTATACGAGCTCGCTGGTGATCCAGACGATGTTCGGCCTGAAGGTGCCGCTGCTCGTCCTCGCGTCCGGGATCGCCGCCGCCGGCGCGGCGTATGCGATCTTCGGCGGGCTGCGGGCCGTGGCGATCTCCGACACCTACAGCGGCGTGATCGTGCTTGGCATGTCGCTGCTCGTCGCCGTCCTGGCGATGAATGCCGTGGATTGGGACCTGTCGGGCCTTCCCCCCGAGCGCCTGACGCTGCTCGGCGGACCCGACTCGGTGCTGCCCTGGCCGACGCTGCTCACCGGCATGATCTTCACCCAATTGTATTACTGGAGCACCAACCAGACGATCACGCAGCGCATCCTCGCCGCCCCGTCGATCCGCGAGGCGCAGAAGGGTGCCTACGGGGCGGCGGTGATCCGCCTGCTCATCGTGCCGCCGATGATCGCCCTGCCCGGGGTCTGCGCCTACAAGCTTTACGGTCCGCTCGGCGACGCCACCTACGGGCACATCGTGGGCCAGCTCCTGCCGCCCTGGCTGCTCGGCGCCTTCGCCGCGGCGATGTTTGCGGCGGTGATGACGAGCTACAACTCGACCCTCAATTCCGCCGCCGCCCTTTACGTCTGCGACCTGCACCAGAAATACATCAATCCCGACGGCCACGTCGCCCGCCTCAGCGTCTGGCTGCAGGTGGGCTTCGCCCTGCTCTCGATCGCGCTGGTGCCGTTGTACCAGGGGGCCGACAGCATTATCCAGCTCATCCAGCAATTGCTCGGCCTCTTCAGTATGCCGATCCTCGCGGCCTTCATCACCGGCCTGCTGTTCCGCAACGTCGACGCGCGCGCCGTGATCGCGACGATCGTGTTCGGCGCCGGGTTCTATGCGCTGCTGTCGTTCGCCTGGCCGGCCTGGCACACGCGTTCACCCGACGCGGTGCCGGCGGCGCCGCACTTCCTCCACCTGATGTTCGTGACCCTGTGGACCTGTGTCGGCTTTGCGCTGGCGCTCAACCGGGCCGTCTTCGGCCGCCGCGCGACCTTCGAACTCGGCACCCGGCAGGCGTGGCGGGAGGCGCTGGCGGTGCTGCGGGCTTGAGAATAGGCGGGATGGACTGAGGGGGAACCACCCCCATCGCCCCTTCTCTCCGACCTTCTCACCTCACATACTCGTAATCCCGCTTCTCCTTGAACGTCTCCGTTGGCCCGCCCTTGACCTCGACTTCCACGGCGCCGACGGCGCCCACATAATCGACGGTCCCGGCGGCATCGCGACTGATGACCGCGTAGAGGAAGTCCCCGGCCACGTCGTCGGTGAAGCGACGGTAGAATCCGTCGGAGATGATGACGAGGTCCTCACGCCCGGCGGAGCGCACGCGGTAGCCGATGGCGGCCTCGTCCTGCAAGTCCACCCGCTCCACGGTGACGGTGGCCGGATCAAAGCCGGCGTTGTCCGCATGCGGGAAGATGAGGGTCGCCAGACGGTCATTGGCCCGCTCGCCGGTCAGTTGCTTCCGGAAGATGAGCCAGTCGATGTCGCGGTACGGCGGTTCGCCCTCGAGACCGCCGAGGTCGGCCTTGCCCTGCTGGCGGAGGCGCACGACCCCGGTGTCACGCTGGTCGTGCTTGATCACGAAGCCGCGGGCCTGCTCGGAGTCGAACCCGTCGGGGAGTTCACGCATGGTGCAGGGTGTGTGGAGGTTGAAGTCCATCTCCTGGTTGCGGCCCCGGGTCTGGACCTCGTCGACGACCAGCCAATAGCGCGCCTTGGCGAAGATCACGTGCCGGCGGTGCCGGGCCTGCTGGTAGCGCAGGTAGCCGTCATGCGTGGCGGCGAAGACCTCGAGGCGTGACTGCGGCGACCAGACCTTGTCGTAGCCGGCCTGGTTGAGCTTCTCGGGCACGGCCTGGTTGATCGTGAGCATGTTGTGGGCCGACGGGTGCTTGTGCCAGGCGGCGTGGTGCGGGTCGACGTAGCCGGTCGGCGACATGCCCGCGTCCACGGCCAGCGCGGCGCCGTTGGCGTAGAGCTCGAACGACAGCTGGTCGAAGTGACAGTGATTCTGGAAGTCGCCGTAGTTCAGCATCAGGAAGTACGAGGCCGGGTCCCAGGAGTCCCGCATGACGACGTAGCGCGAGAAGGGAAAGTCCGCCGACTTCGCCTTCGGCTCCGTGACCGGGAACGGCAGCGCCGCGAGCTTCTCCGGGGCAAACTCGTGCCGCACGGCGCCAATGAAGTCCCCCCGGCGATAGAAGAGCCCCATCTCCCAGAACACGGGCACGAGCCCCTTGCTGCGCCGGGCGTCGTTGAAGGGTGCGTTCACGCCGACCGGGGTGTTGGTGAGGGCGTAGAACTCGATCATCTTCTCCAGGCGCGGCAGGTACTTGGCCTGCAGCGAGCGGTCACCCGTGAAATGCTCCAGCATGAGCATGTAGCGGTAATAAACGGAGAACATGTAGGCCGCGTAGCCGGTAGTGCGCTCGACGTAGCCGCCGTCGTCGAGGATATCGGTTTGGAGATGACGCACGATGTTGGCCCGGCCGCGGTCGAGCCAGGTCGCCGCCTCGACGAATTCCGGGTACGCCACGGCCGCGTACGAGAGCGTGAACGCCGCGTGTGTCTGCCAATTGTGCGGATGGAACGGCACCCGGGTCACGCCCTGGTCCAGCCAACGGGTCGAGCCAAGGATGATCTTCAGGAGCTTCAGGTGGGTGGCGGGCGAGAGTTCGCGGGCAAAGACGCGGTGCGCGTTGATGAGGTGCTCGGTGCGGTTGGCGAGGCCGAGTTCATACCAGATGAAATCGTAGGACTTCTCGCCGGGGGCCACCTCCGGCGGGCCGACGCGGTCGATCTGGTCATGCCACTGCTCGAACAGGGCGGCAAAGGCGGCCGCGGTCGCGGGATCGCGCCGCAGGAGATAGTCATTGGTCAGGTCGTTGACGAAACCCAGGTAGTGCACGCCCCAGCGGCTGAATCCCTCATACTCATGATTGAAGTCGATGCGCTGGCCCCAGCGAACGCCCCGGATCGTAAAGCCGGTCGCGGGTGAGTGGAGGGCGGCGGACGCCTGCCGGATCGCGGCCGCCCGCGCCGGGTCCTCCGCCACCTCCCGCCGAAACTCGTCCCCGGTGCCGAAATAGCGCTTGTGCGCCGGGTCGTAGAGCGAGAGCCGGCCGTTGTCGGCGCGACCGGCGAAGTACTCATGCAGGAGCGCCGCCAGCCGCGCGCTGTCTCCGGCCTGCACGGCGGCCCGCAGGGCGGGCTCGATCGCCGGGAGGTGGAGCGAGTCCACCAGCTCCGCATCGGAGATGGCGCGGATCTTGTCCCGGAAGTAGGCCGGATCGATCAACAGGTCATGCCACTCCGAGAGGCTGAGCTTGAGATCCCAGCCCGTGCGGTCGCCATTCGGCACCTCCTGCCGGCACTGGGGGCAATACCAGCGGTCGCCCAGCTGGTAGGCCTCGGCCTGCACGACGATCCGGGGGCCGGAGCGGTCGGGCTCCGCCGCCGGCAGGGCCAGGGTCAGGCACGCGAGGATGGGAGCGAGACGACGCAGGAGCGGGAACGGACGCATGGGAAAATCCCGCCCAACAAAGAGCCCCAACCGACCAACCACAAGGGAAACCATGGGCGCCGCGCTGATGCGGATCAAAAACCACCATGACCGCCCCCCGGCGACGACACCATCCGACCCACGCTAGCGACAGGCCGCAAGAAACGCGGCAGCGGTGGCCGTGTAGCCCACATGGGTCTCGATGAACCGCACGAAGGATTTGGTCAGCGTCAGGTCGCGCCACGTATCGTCACACTCCATGGCCAGCGTGCAGTCGCGCAGCAGGATCACGCGGAAGTTGCGGTACATCGCCTCGGCCAGGGTCGTGTGGACGCAGGCATTGGTGGCGAAGCCGACGGCGATCAGGTTCTCGATGCCGAGGTTGCGCAGGAGCGTCTCGGTGTGCGTGCCGTGGAAGGCGCTGTAGAAAAGCTTGGGCACGACGTGGTCGCCCGGCTGCGGGGCCACGCAGGCGCTGAAGCGGAACTCCTCGGGCGAGGCCTGCTGCCAGCGCTCGGCGTCGGTCAACCCGTGGGTGCGGCGCAGGACGGCGCCGAACTCGCCGCGGTCACCGCGCACGTTCGGGTTGCTGTTGTTGGCGTAAATCACCGGCAGTCCGATCCGCCGCGCCGCCTGCAGGCAGGGCGCGATGCGCTCGCGCAGGATGGTGCGCTCGAGCTCGAACGAGCCGGGAAACCAGAGCGGCTCGCGCTCCGGCCGCGGCTCGCCGTCGGAATAACCGAGGCCGTAGATGTCGATCGGGAAAAAGGCCGTGCGGTCGAGCGGCAGTCGCAGCGTCTCCTCCTGGTAGCCGCGCTGCGCCCCGATGGGGAGCATGTCGTAGCAGCGACCGGGCAACTCGAGCGTGCGCATGGCGGCGACCGGCTAAAGGACCTTCTGCAGCGCCGCGTGGGCGACCGCCATCTCCGCCGGATTGCCGATGGAGATGCGGCACCAGTCGAGCAGCGGCGGAAAGGCGCGCGCCACGATCACGCCCTCGGCCCGCATCCTCGCCTGGAAATCCGCGATCGGCTGGCCGGTCTGGAAGAAGACGAAACTGCCCTGCGGCTCGGCGTAGCGCCGGCCCTTGGCGCGGAGGACGGCCAGCAGCGCGTCGCGCCCGGCCTTGATCCGCGCCCGCGCCGCGGGCACGAAGCCGGTGTCGGCCAGGCTGGCCTGGGCGGCGACGATCCCCAGGAGGTTCATCGAGCCGCTGAGGTGGGCGCGGACGGCGCGAGCCGTTTCCGGCGCCATCACGGCGTAGCCGACGCGCTGGCCGGCGAGGCCGTAGATCTTGGAGAAGGTGCGGGCGACGACGACGTTGTGACCCTCGCGCACGAGGCCGACCATCGTATTGCCCGCGAAGTCGTCGGCGCACTCAAGGTAGGCCTCGTCGATGAACACCGGGGCCTGGCGCGCGGCGGCGATGGCAAACGCCCGCAGCCGGTCGGCCGCGACGAGGGTGCCCGTGGGGTTGTTGGGGTTGCAGATGTACACGCAGCGCGTGGCCGGGCCGACCTTGGCCGCCATCGCGTCGAGGTCGTGTTCGAGCCGGTCGTTGAGCGGCACGCCCACGACCCGGCAGCCGCGGCGCTCCATGGCCGCAACCATCTGCAGGTAACCCGGCACCGCCGCGATCACGTCGCCCGGCTCGCGGCTGAACAGCGCCCCGCAGCCCTCGAGCAGCTCACCCGAGCCGACGCCCATGACGATATGCTCCGGGGTCACGCCCTCCTTGGCGGCGATCGCCTTCACGAGTGACGGCGTGAGACCGTACGGGTAGCGGCAGGTCTGCTCCAGATGCGCCCGCATCGCCGCGATGGCCTGCGGCGAGGCGCCAAGGGTGTTCTCATTAAGCGAAAGCTGGACGAGCCCCTCGGGGGTGACGGGGAGGTATTCGACCGGCGCGGCCGTCGGCGCCGACCGGAGCCGGGGCGCCAGCGTGAGGCCGGCGACCGCCGCGCCCGTGGCCTGCAGCCACTGCCGGCGGTTGAGGGAGGAGGGGCGCAGTGTCTTCATTGGGCGTTCAGCGTTAAGCGTTCAGCGTTCCCGGCGCACCGGCGCCGGGTAGTCTTCGATCGTGCGCAGCGACTGCAGCCGCTGGGCCTCGCTGTCGAGCTGGCTGGCGGCGAGACGATCGAACTTCGAGCGGGCGAGGCCGGTGGGCGGACGAGTAAAATAAAGCCCAGCCAGGACCGAGTCGCGCTGGCGCAGCGTGGTGAGGTTCACGCGGGCGATGCGGGCCATCTCCTGCGGCATGCTGCGGTCGGCCACCGGTTCGAGCCGGTCGATGAAGGCATCGGCGCTGGCGTTGACCCCGCTGAGGAGGTGCAGGTTTTGGACAAAGGCATCGTTACTCGTGCCACCGAGGATGCGCACGTTTACGCCGCCGACATAACCCTCGACGATCGGCCGGAACGGTTCGGCGTCCGGGGGCACCGGCACGCCCTTGATGACGGGGAGCCACTTCGAGATGCTGCTGAACTTGGTGTTCGACCGGCGGCTGGTCAGGAACCGCAGGAAGTCGATCGCCCGCTCGGGATGCTTCGAGGCGCGGGTCAAACCGAAGGGCAGCGCGGCGAAGGTCGCGGCCTCGGAGACCTGACCCAGCGTGGCGGCGCCGAACTTGGGATCATCGCGGCGGAACGAGGGCATCTTGAACGCGCCGACCGGGAAATCCGCCTGCATGAGGATGCCGCCGGCATCCCAGGTGCCGGTGGCCAGCATCGCGGCGCGGCCCTGCAGGAACTGCAGCATGCCGTCCTCGCGTCCGAGCTGCACCCAGCCGGGCGACAGGTAGCGGCCGAAGGCCTCGACGGTCTGCAGGCTGGCGCGCACCGCCGGCGAACGCAGCGACCAGTCGCCGCGCATGTACTTGATCTGCAGCTCGTGGGAAGAGAACTCGAGGTTCCGCCCGAAATCCAGCTCGATGGCCAGCCGCTGGGTGACGGTGCTGAAGAGGGTGTCGGTGAGCTTGGTGATGTTGAACACCGAGCCGCCCAAGGGCTTGATCGGTCGGCCGGACTCCTGGGCGTAGCGCTGCAGCGCCTCGCAGAGCGCGACGAACTCGTCGAAGGTGCGCGGCACGCGATCCTCGCCGAGCGCCGCCTTGATCAGGTTGCGGTTGTAGAACATCCGCACCGTGACGAGGGTGCTGGGCGCGCCGTAGTACTCGAGGAGGTTGGCGTTGTAGTAGTGACCCAGACCCTCCGGCGCCGGGACCAGCTCGGCGGCGTAACTCTCGCGCCACGACTTGTCCCGCAGGTCGGGCTCGTCGGCGTTGTAGGGATTCTTCTCCGCCAGGTAGGACGACAGGGGCGTGAAGTAGCGCGCCAGCATGTCGTCGGGATTCTCGTACGAAGCCAGCTCGATGAGGTCGGGCGGATTCCCGCCCACGAGCTGCGTGCGCAGCCACTGCTTCCACGCGCGACCCGGGATATCCATCTGCTCGACGCGCACCTTCGGGTGCAGGGCCTCGTAGTCGGCGATGATCGCGTCGATGGCCTCGCGCACGCCGGGCTCGAGCTGCCAGTGGGCGAGGCGGACGACCTCGATGCTCGGGTCGACGATCGCGGCCGTCTTGGCGCGGAACAGCCGCACGGCGGAGAACGTGAAGGCCGTGACCAGGAGCGCCAGGGCCAGGAGGGGCAGCGGGCGGATGCGGCGCTTCACGGGGCCGTCCTTTCGAGCTCCTGCATGCGCTCGCGCGCCGTGAGGTAGCGGTTGTCGGTCGGCAGGATCGAGGCGAGGAAGCGGCGGTAGTAGGCCACCGCCTCCGCGCGCCGGCCCAGTTGGCGCGCGACTTCGGCGAGCTGGATGCGGAGATTGGCCGCGACAATGGGGTCCTCGGAACCGATGGCATCGGCCTGCTGGAGCCAGGCGAGGACCCGGTCATCGCGGATCTCGTAGAACAGCGCGGCGCTCGCGAGGTTGCGGTAGTAGGCGCAGGCGGCCTCCGGCAACGCCGCGGCGCCCGCCATGTCCGCGAGGGCGGCGGCCTGGTCGAGCCGCTGCGGCACCGTGAGATCGGGACGCTGATAGAGCAGCACCAGCGCCAGGCGACTGGCCGCGATCTGGGCCGCGGGATGGCGGGGGTCGGCCCTCAGGACATCACGGTAGGCGGCCTCGATCTCGGGCATCGGCGCCTCCCGGTGCAGGTGGGCAATCCGCGCCAGCAGGAGGCGCGCATACATGGCCGTGTCGTCGGTGCCGTCCGCCGCGATGAGCCCGCGCAACCGATCCTCGGCGGTGGCGATCTTGCCGCCCGTGACTGGCGGATGGTTCAGGAGGCTGGCGGCCAGCCCGAGCTCGCGGGCACGACTGCCGGCGGGAGCGCGCTCAAAGGCCTCGAAGGCGTCGCGGTACAGGTAGCCCGCGAGCAATTGCCAGCCCTCGGTCTCCGTTGCGGTCGCGGCGGCCCGCGGCGGCAGCAGCAGCGCCGCACCCAGAAGGCAGAACCGCATCCGACGGATGCAGGGCTGGAATGAATCCCGAAGGGCTGGGCAGATGGCCGGGAACAGTTGCACGCGCACGCCCACCAGACCGCGCCCGCTGGGTGATGTCAACGCACCGCGCACCCCGAATCCGGGATCGGCCATCATTCGCAAGCTTGCCGCTGCCCCCGGGCGGACCATGCTCCGCGCACCATGGGCGCCTACGATTTCAATTTCGACCTCGCGGCCGACGAAACCTTCCTCCCCCAGCCCGAACGCGTCCGCGCCCTCCAGGCGCTGATGCCGCGCGAGCGCTTCGCCCTGGCCCCCAAGGCCACGGACCGCGCGGCGTGGGACCGGTGGCGCGACGACCCGTTCGGCCGGCGCGTGCTGGCCACCGCCCGCGAGTTCGCCGCGCAGCCCTTCCCGGAGTACAACAACGCGACCTGGCTCGCGAGCCTCGAGCAGCAGAGCACGACGCAGATCAACGCGGTGCTCGGTATTGCGCGCAAGCGGCAGATGCTCTTCCTCCTCGCCGAGGCGATCGCCAATTCCGGCGAGTTCCTCGAGGTGATCCGCACCGACGCCGAGGCGATCTGCCGCGTCAACACGTGGACGCACCCGGGCAATGATCTCAAGCGCCTCAACTACGACCTGAAGACGGTCGAACCCGACCTCGTGTCGGTGCACTTCGCCGAGGCGCTGGCCCTGACCGACTACCTCCTGGAGGATCGCCTCCCCGCCTCGCTGCGGGCCCTGATCCGCACCGAGACGCAGCGCCGCCTGTTCGCCCCGCTGCGCCAGCGCATCGAATCCGGCCGCGATCTCTATTGGTGGATCGCCGTGAAGCACAACTGGAGCTCGGTCTGCCTGTTCTGCACGGCGCACGCGGCGGTTGCGCTGCTGGACGACCCGGCCGAGCGGGCGTGGTGGCTGGCCTTCGCGCAGGCCCATGTGATCAATTTCCGCGACAGCTTCACCGACGACGGTTTCTGCACCGAGGGCGTGGCCTACTGGGGCTACGGCTTCAGCCACTACATCTTCATGAGCGAGCTGCTGCGCGTCGCCACCAATGACGCGGTGGACCTCCTCGCCGAGCCCAAGATGGCCCGCGCCGCGCGCTTCCCGCTGCGGGCGGAGATCCAGCCGGGCGTGTACCCGGCCTTCGCCGACTGCAATCTCGACGTCAACCCGCCCCTCTGGGCGCGGCTGTGGCCCGACAACCGCGTGGGCCAGCCGCCGCTGCCCGTGGCGCCGTTGGCGCCGGGCAAGGATCCGATGGCCGACCTGGGCTTCGGCGTCGACGCGCTGGTCTGGATGTTCCGCACGCGCGCGCCGCGTCAGCCGGTGCAACTGAGCACCCCGCCAGCATTGCGCAACTGGTTCGAGCAGTCGGCCCTCCTCATCTGCCGGCCGGCCCCGACCACGACGCGGCGCCTCGCCGCGACGTTCCTCGGCGGCAACAACGGCGTGAACCACAATCACAACGACCTCGGCACCTTCACCGTCGTGCTTGATGGCCGCACCCTCATTCTCGATCCCGGCCTCGAGGCCTACAGCTACCGCACGTTCAGCGAACAGCGTTACGAAAGCCAGCTGCTCAACTCCTACGGCCACCCCGTGCCGCGCGTCGCCGGCCGCCTGCAGGAAGCCGGCCCGGAATGGCGCGCCCGCGTGCTCGCCAAGGCATTCACCGCCGACACCGACCGCATGGTGCTCGATCTCCGCGGCGCCTACGATGTGCCGGGCCTCCGCCAGCTCGAACGCGAATTCCTCTTCGACCGCCGCGGCGCCGGTTCGCTCACCATCACCGATCGCGTGGAATTCGTCGCCCCGGCCGAATTCGAGTCAGCGCTCATCTCGCTGGGCCGAACCACGATCGAGGGCAACCGCATCCGCTTGGACGACGGTCACGCCGCCGTAATCGCGGAGGTCACGATCGAAGGCGCGGAGTTGGCGGTGTCGACCGACACCATCAATCAACCGCCCCACCCCGTGCGCGTCGCCCTGCGCTGCGCCACCCCCGTGCGCGAGGCTGTCATCCGCACCGTGATCACCCCGGCCTGAACGGCGATTACCCTGGGCTGTTCGATCGGGCCTCGCGATCCGAACTGACAGCCAGGGCCGGATCGTCGGTCCGTCCGT